>CAIXFN010000118.1 GCA_903918755.1 uncultured Pedosphaera sp. | reverse complement strand
CGCCACCCCTCCGGGGATCGGCTGCGCTCGCCTCGCTACGCTCGCCTTCGCTCCGCCTCACCCCGGAGGGGTGGCGGCGGGGAGAAGAAAGACAAATTACAGAAAGAGTTTTACACCGGCTACAAACTGGTAAACGCCCCCAAATCGGTCAATTGAAAGAAGGTACCATAACCATGGTCAAAACCGCTGAAGTTTGCTCCGCCCGCACCGGTCGTGCCATAAAAGTTACCATCATCGCCCAGGGTTAGCGCGTGATTACCTGGCCCGCCAACATCAAAATCCCACCCATAATTCGGCGAATTGGTGTAGGTGAACGAGATCAGGGTGGTCAGAATGCCATCGGCACGAGCGGAGAGCCCAGCCAAACCAAAAAGTAACAATCCGGCGATCAATTTTCGACTTTTCATATTTAAGTGGCATCGTTGTTCGCGCAATTTTCCCCAGCCCACCGGCTTTGGAATCTGCGTTTTTAATCGTAAGCCCTGTCTGACAGGGCACGACATCCGATCAGGTATGCGAGAATCGCGGCCCGAACCCCTCAAAATTGTGACGCCGAGGAACTATTTTTCTCGCAAGGCATTGAAGATCAGTCGCCCATTGAGTGCGTAAAGGTGGCCATCGGTCGAGGCGACCAGCAGGTCATCCCTACCGTCACTCGCCAAACTACGAGCAACCAGACCAGCCACGATGGGCTTTTCGCTGAGTTTGGTGCTCCAACGGGAAGTACCGGTGGCGGGATCAAGCAGAAATACCTTGCCGGTCATGGTTCCGACCGCAATCAACGCCTGCCCAGTTTGCGCCAAGTGGAAAATCGCCGGGGTTGCCACCACCGGGTGGGGCGGGGGAGATCGCCATAATTCTTTGCGGCTTGGCCAGTCATAGGCCACCAGACCCAAGCCGCCCATTGGAGCCAGGATCACCTTCCGGTCCTTGATTTGTGTTACCACCACCGAGCCCGAGATTTTCATGTCACCGCTGTCATTGGGTGATTTTTCCGGTGCTCCGGTCTGGCCGTTCAGGATGACCAATTTGCCCGCCAGCGTGGTCAGCAATACCATCGGATGACCGTCACCGTTTAAGTCGTTGACGACGGGTTTCGAAACGGACGAATAGGTCGAGTTCACGGCTTTCCAAAGCAACGATCCGTCCCTGGCCCGCAGGGCATAAATATCACCCTCATCACAGGCAATCAGCACCGATCGCGTCCCGTTTCCCTCCAGTTGGCACGCTACGATTCCGCCCATGCTGGAGCCCGTTGTTGGGACGCGCCAGATGGGACGTCCGCTCCGTCCTTCCAGCAGGGCGATCTGGCAGGGTTTATCCGGTGAGCTAATGATGGCATCACTGGTGCCGGTGCCCCGGAAATCACCGATGAGGGGGGTGCAGGAGATCCATCCCTTGGCACAGTCAAATGGGGCTGCCGAAACCAGGGTGCCAGTCTCCATTTGGCGGACAATCAAGCGGTTTTCCGGCTGACCCCGGAGTTTCCCGATGTAAGCAGCGCACGTCGTGCCGTTGTTGTCAAAATCGGCAAGAGCCGGTGGTGCATTCGGGGCGATTTCGTCGTCGCTTTCCCACAAGCGCTGCCCGTCCATAGGGTTGAGCGCGACCATGCGTTGCACAGAAGAAAGAACTTCTCCCTGCATCAACTGCAGGACGATTGCGTTTGAGCCGTTGCCAGCCGTTGCAACGACCGGGGGCGAGATCAGCGCTGATCCTCCGCCTGATTCCCAAAGCTCACATGGTTCCCGACAATACCCCACGAACGAATTCGGCCGGAAGATGAAGGCGCCATTTGCCCCAAGATTGCCATGGTGTGCGTGGGCAATCCGTAGCCCGACCGGTTCACCCAGCCAGAGGCTCCACTTGACCAACCCTGAAGGTCCCAGGCGGAGAAGCCGATCATCCAAACTGGCCACGATATCACCATTGGATGGATCAAACTCAACCTTGTTTAGGAGACCTGGTTTTGTCCAGAGTATCGTGCCGGTGTCCGGCTCAATACTGGCCAAGCCGTTCGTGGTTTGAACGATGAGGCTGTTGTCGCCAGCCGCGTGAGTGGGCTCAGGTCGAATCCAGATGTTCCCGGATTCGATGCCACTGGTCCAACGTGCCGAACAGTCAGCCACATCGACCAGCGTTATGCGGGAGTGTTGCTCCGCCGGCTTGAGGATCATCCCGAGCCCTCCGCCTTTGGCCAGATGAATAAAGCGAGGAAATCCCTCCAGCTTAAATTTCAAGGGCATTTCCCCCCGCATTTTCCCGCTCATGGGATCATGGGTCTTCAGGCTACCCTCCATTTGCAGCACCAGTTGGGGAATGCCATCAGAGGCGTCGGGAGTGAATCCCGCTTCAATTACGCCACGCTCCAGGACCGTTTCTTGTTGGGTCGGTTCATCCAGGTTGAGGCGGATTAACCGGCTGTTTTGGAGGTGGTCGACCTCGCTGGATGCATCGGGCGCGCTATAAACAATTCCCAATTTGGAACTGCCGCCACTACGCCAGGAACTGATTCGCGGATGGAGCAACGTCGGGTGATCCCACAGGCGCCGCTTGATTATCTGGTCGCCGGTCGCGCTGTCAAAAATCCTGAGCCAGCCGTCGATCCCGATCAGCGCCAGATTGGAATGGGCGTTAGTTCCTGGAACCGCGCACATTTCAACCATAAAGCGCTCATCGGAATTGGTTTCCTCAAACACCCGATGCCAGAGTTTTCGGGGTGGCCATGATTTTTTCCAAACCTCCAGCGCCGGTTTCGCGCCCGATTCGTAGGTTGCCAGACAAAATACCCCACCCACCTCCCCACCCATTTCGAACGGCAAAAATGCCCCATGGATGCCCCTGGTAATGCCGCTTGCGATCGCTCCGTTCGTCATCCTTCTGCCCTCGGCATCCAGAAAGGCAAGTCCGTCGGATTCCAAGGCGACCAAGCCGAACTCGTCCCCGGGGGAGCTTCCGGGGAGCGGAATGACCATGGATTGCAGGCCGCCTTCCGCATGCTTCCACAAAAGCCCCCTTTCGAGGCTGATGTGGCTCTTGACGGGGTGACCCCGGCCCACCTTGAGCGCCAGATTGCCGTCGAAATAGCCCTGCTTGCTGGCTTGTGCCACGTAATCGCCGCTATTCAGTTCCAGCTGCGATATCGGCGAATAATATTTGGTTCCCGCCAGCTGGATCGCCGCATCCTCGGGTTGGCTGGTAATGCTCACACTGGCGTGATTGTGTCGGAGTTTAACGTCCGTCAAAAGCGAGTCGGCGCCCCGCTTCACATAGGTCTCACGCACCTCATCCTCGAATTCATCCCGGTGAATCCGCACTTTATGAAGGCCCGCCGCCAAATGAAGTTTGGCAGGCATTCCCTGGTTTGGGACAGGTTTTTGATCGATGTCGATCTCCGCGTCACCCGGCGTAACGGCAAGGATGAGTCCTCCTGGCATTCGCTCCCACCAAATGAATAGGGCTGCCAGCACCGCGAAACCAAAGACTCCCGTCAGGAAAGCATGGCGATGTCGTCGCACCAGTTTTTGAGCCTGACGCACAAAATTTGGATTTGCCACGGGTACGGCGCGGCCATCCAAATGACATTCCACATTCCGGATAAGCTCCGCGACCGACTCAAACCTCTGCTCGCAGTCCTTTTCCAGGCATTTCATCACGATCTCATCCAGATCATTGCGTAATTGCCGCGGCAGCAAAGTGGGTGGCGTTGCCCGATTGGCAGCAATGGCGCTCAATTCACCCATGGCCATGCTGGTCAGGCGCGTGGAGGGCTTGGGCGGGTGGGTCTCGCGGACAAACTGCGTCACGAGATCCAGGCCGGCTTTTCTCAGTTTGTGGGAAGTGAAGGGAGTAGTGCCGGTGAGCAATTCATACCCGAGAACACCCAGGGAATAAACATCCGTCCGGGTATCGACATCACCGCCCCCAGCCAACTGTTCCGGGCTCATGTAATCGGGCGTCCCCAGAACTTGCCAGGTGGTCGTGAGGTTGCTGAGTTCATTCGTGGGTGAAGCGAGTACCTTGGCAATTCCGAAATCGATGAGTTTCGGCGTCGGAACCCCGTCGCGCATCGTCACCAGCACGTTGGCGGGTTTGATGTCACGGTGAATGATGCCCCGCTGATGGGCATGGTGGGCCGCGCGGCAAACCTGGAGGAAAAGCTCCAGTCTCGCCTTGGTCGGAAGCTTTTGTTCGTCGCAAAAGACGTTTAGAGGCGTTCCCGCGACCAATTCCATTACGAAATAGGGGCGTCCCTGTTCGGAAGTTCCCGCGTCATAAATTCGGGCGATATTGGGATGGTCCATGCAGGCCAGGGCTTGACGCTCCGCCTCAAATCGGTGAACGACCTCCGGGGTGGCCATCCTTGCCTTGATGATTTTGATGGCCACCGGCCTTCGCACGGGAGTCTCCTGCTCGGCCAGATACACTTCCCCAAAACCACCCTCGCCCAGTTTCCGGATGATCCGGTAACGACCCGCGAACTGACCGCGCAAAGGCGCGTCTTCCCAGGTCACCCCCCCCAGGATCGGGCCTTTTAAAAAATCCTCCGCCCGGTCCGCTGCCGCCAGGAGTGACTCCACTTCTTTAAGGAGTTCCGGGTCGTCGCCGCACGCTGCTACTAGGTAATCATGACGCGCTGGCGTCGTTGGCAGAGCCGAGGCTTTGCCAAACAACTCCTGGATGCGATCATAGTTCAGGCTCATGGTGTCGTGCGACGACATCCAGCCATGCGATTTTCAGGGGGGGAAACCCTCAACTTTCAGAAGATTGTTGGTCTTTTTTCATCTCCCGGTAAAGCCAAGCTTTGGCGAAAAGCAATTTTCGCTCCAACGTGCTCAGCCCAATTTCCATCTCGGCCGCCGCTTCCTCCTGGGTAAAACCGATGAGGTAGCATAAGTTCACCGCCTCAAAGCAAGCCGCGTCCACTTCGCGGAGCTTCTCCATCGCCTCATCCAAAAGCTGCAGACCCTCCCCGGATTGCGGATTCGCCAGGTCGAGATTTGCAATATCAACGCGTTCGAGACCGCCGCCGTGCCGGATGGCCTTCTTCTTCCGGGCATTTTCGACCAGGATCCGTCGGATGGCTTCGGCTGCGGCGGCGAAAAAATGGCGCCGTCCCTGCCAACCGGGATCCTGTGTGCCGACTATCCGCAGGTAGGCTTCATGAACCAAATCCGTGGCTCCCCGTGTTTGGCCGGGTTTTTCGCCTGCCAGTCGCCAGGCCGCCAGTCGCCTCAGTTCGCCATACACCAAGGGCAGGAGGTCCGAGGCGCGAGTGGGATCCCGGTCAACGGGTTTTTGAATGTCTGTGGTCGCTGACATCACCAATTCATCGCTTGATCAATCCCATTTTGGAGAAACGGGAATCCATTTGCAACTCCGCCAACATCAACGGTTCAAATATCGTGCCAACCGAACCGATTGGGCGCAAAACTCCCCGCCCCGACCGGTGGGGGAAATTGCTTTCCCCAGGGGTATTGGTCCTGGCTTTTAAGACTGCCGGATCACTGAATCAAAAGCCGATAATACGCGGCCGGCGGGGCGGCGGGGAGATCCGGAAAGGTATCCACCACGGAGAGCCCGCCGACGGTGGTCAGGGAGTTCGTGCTGACATTGTGCCACATGATGGGGGGGGCGAGATTGGTGGCGCGTTGCAGGATGTAGGTGTAATTCGGGATCGCGGCAAAATTCACCCGGGCTGAGCCTCCTACCGGAAGTATGGTGGCAATGGTTTCGCCGTCCGGCGCCGGTACCACGGTGATCTTCGCGGTGCCCGCCGTCAAAGCTCCCCAGCCATCACCAACCGCAAAGCTGAAGCTGTCGGGGGACTGGTTGGTGGAACTGGCATAGGTGATTCCCTGGGCATTGGTGGTCACGGCAGTTCCCAAAGAACTCAGGCCGCCCACGGCTTGGAGGATGACGGGGTCGCCATCCGGGTCGGAGGCCTGGCCGAGGAGGCCAGAGAATGGAATCCGGAGCGGGAGGTTGGCGAGGCGGGCAAAGCTGACCGGGGGCACCAGCGGCGGGTGGTTGGTGATGATTTGAGTTAGGGCGTTCGTGGCGGGGGGATTGAGCCAGTCCCCGGAGTATATGGCCGTCACGATATTCGTGCCGCGGGGGAGTCCGGCGGTGCCGACGGAGGCGCGACCCTGGTCCAGGGGAACCGGAGTTCCGAGCAGGGTGCCATTTGTCTGAAACTGCACGGTGCCGCTGGGGGTACCGAAACCGGTGATTTGCGCGGTAAAGGTGACCGGATCCCGAAAACCCGTCACCGGGGCCGAGGATAGCAAGGCCGGGGGGGGAGCATTGGTTTGCAGATGGCCGGCGAGGCGGCGGAGGAACCGGGCATCGCGGTCCACCGTGAGGGTGAAGTCATACCAGCCCTGGTTGGTGCCCAGGTCCCACACGACAACATTAGTGGTGTGGGCGTAAACGGAATAGGATTGATAGCTGCCGGCGCCGGTCGCGTAGCCATTGGTCAACCGAAACAGCGCCGGGGCGGCCCCTGGATTCGCCAGTTGCAGCGCGATTCGGGATTGCGTGGCGTTCAACGCCAGGGATGCCTCCAATTGACCGCAATCCACGCTGACGTTGCCGGCGAACCGGCGGACGAAACCGTCGGGGCCATACGCTGTGAAATCATAGTTACCGCCGCCGGACGTGGTGTTGTAAGCGGCCCCAAAACTGCCGCCGGCAGGCACGTCGCAAGGCCAGGGTCCATCGGTGCGGAAGGCATTGGCATAAAGGGAGAAATGGACGGACGCCGCGCCGGAGTTGGTGAAGGAAAGGACGAAGTTGCCGGTGCTGCAATCAGTCGTGGCGAAGACATTGGGCTGATAGGGCAGAGCGCGGGTCATGAGGGTCCCGGATTCCTGCGCCGGGACGGTTTGCACCACGGGCGGAGTGGCGGTGGTGCCGCTGGCGCAATTGATCGGGGCAACGCCGACGAGGGCGGGGTAATTGGTGGCGGGGTGCGCGAAGTCAAAGGCACTGGTCAGATCCCCGCAGACCTGCCGCCGCCACGCGCTGATATTGGGTTCCACCACGCCCGTCCATTGCTCCAGAAAGCGGAGGACCGAGGTGTGATCGAACACCTGCGAGCAGACATTACCGCCGTGGGACCAGGGGGAAACGATGATGGCGGGCACGCGGACGCCCAAGCCGATGGGTTGGCCGCCAACGAACTCACCGGGAGTGCCGGCCGGGGGGGTGACGGGCGTCTCGTGGTCGAAGAAGCCGTCGTTTTCGTCGTAATTGAGGATGAACACCGTGGAATTGTAAACCGCGGGGTTGGCGGCCAGCGCGTCCAGTAATTGCTTCGTGAGCGCCTCGCCGCTGGCGGGGGAGGCGACGGGGTGCTCGGAGGCGTAATCGGCGGCGATGACCCAGGAGACGGCGGGAAGTTGGTTGTTGGTCACGTCCGACTGGAAAGCGCCGACCAAATCGGAAACGAAGGTCATGCCGCGATCGTACAGGGGATTGCCGGGGCTGGCCTGTTTGTAGGCGGCGAACCAGGCGAGGGCGTTGTCATCAAAGTTGTTGGCGGCCTGGTAAACTTTCCAGGAGACGCCGGCGTTTTGCAATCGCTCGGGGTAGGTGGTCCAGCGAAAACCGGCCGCCGGTTCGGAATTATCGGTGATGGGGCCGCCGCCGGTGCCGTCGGGGTCGATGGTGCCGGTCATCGCGAGGAGTCGGTTGGGATTGGTCGAGGTGAAGGTTGAACAGTGGTAGGAATCGCAGACCGTGAAATTGTCCGCGAGGGCGTAATAGTAGGGGAGGTCCGTGCGGTTCAGGAAGGCCATGGTTTCCGGGCTTTTGGCCGCGATCCACTGGTTCCAATTGCCCGTGTTCCAAGCCTGATGGGTGCTGCTCCAGTCATGGCCGAGATCGCTCAGGCATTGGATTGAGGTGTGAAAGGGCAGGACGTAGCCGGCGCCGTTCGGCTGATAAAAGACGTTGTTGCCGTTGGACAGGGTCAAGGCGGCGCGGTCATCAAATCCGCGCACGCCGTGGAGGGACCCGAAGTAATGATCGAAGGAGCGGTTCTCCTGCATGAAGATCACCACATGCCGGACATCCGCCAGGGTGCCCGAGTGTCCGGCGGGGGCGACGACCAGGAGCAATTGCTGGTTGGTGTCCACCAGGGTGCTGGTGAACTGGGTGTTGAAAAGATTGGAAATGGGGGCGAGCAGGAACGAGCCCGGGCCGGTGCGGGCCGCGTGCTGCAAGAGAACGTAGGTGGCGGCATTCGTCGCGGAAATTGGACCGGAAACATGGACGGAAACAGGGCCAGCCAACGAGCTCGGGCCGAGGGTCAACGGGGCATTGGCCGTAAGATTCAGCGTGGCTCCGGTCGCCAGGGAAACTGGGCCGGCGATGCGTCCGGTGCCGCCCAGCGCCGCGCCGCCGGAGACAGTGAGCGCGCTGCCGTCCAGCGAACCGTTGACGGTGAGCGTACCGGCCTGGACGGTGGTGGGGCCGGTGAAGATATTGGTGCCGGACAGGGTCAAATTGCCGCCGCCCGTGACGGTGAGGTTCAGCGCGCCGCGCGTATTTTGGATCCGGCCATCAAAAGTAGTCGTCAGGGTATTCCGCAGGGTCAGGGAGGGATTGGCACTTGCGGCGAGATTATCGATGACGCCGGAGCCGGTGAGGTTGTTCAAGGTGGTGGAGAAGCCGGCAAGATCCAGCGTGCCAGCGAGGGAAACATTGCCCGCCCCGGCGCCGCCCGGGAGTGCTCCGGCAGCGCCCAGCGTCAGGATTCCACCGCCGACGGTGGTGGGGCCGGAATAGGAATTGGAGATGCCGAGGGTTAAGCGAGCGGAGCCCATTTTCAACAGGCCCGAGTAGCCAGTGATGGCGCCGATTCCGCTGAACGTGTAATCGTGGACGGAGTTGGCAATCAGCACGCCATTGGGGGAAACCGGGGTGGTCAGGTTGACGACGAAATTGGTGGCCGCATCGTCGAAAACGGCCTGGTCACCATCCGCATAGGCGGCCGGCAGGTTGGTGCCGGTCACCGTCCAGACCAGGGCGCCTTGAAGATTCCAGGCAGCGGGGGCATTGCCGGTCCAGGTGACGGAGGCCACGGTGACTTTGGTGACCACCAGTTGCAGGGCGGCCACCGCGGGATTGTTGGTGAGATAGGCCACCGCCCGATTGGGCAACGAGCCGAGGGCGAAGCTTCCCTGGCCAGGGAGGGCGCCACTCCAGTTGATCAGATTGTAAACTGCAGGAGTGTTTGCCGGCAGGGTGCCAAGGAGATTAATCGTGACGGTGGCGTTGTTAGTGAGGCCGTCGCCGCCGAGGACGGACAAGCTACTGACCCCGGCGGGGGTGGCATTAAAATTGAGGGCGATCACATCGGCCGAACCGGAGCCCAACGTCAGCTGGTTGACGGCAAAGACACCCACCGACCCACTGAAGCCCGCCTCCACCGTGCCGCCAGCGGCCACCAGGACCGGGGCGGTGATCGTTCCTAAGCCGCCGAGGGTGGCGCCGTTTGCCACGGTGACGGTGCCGCCGCCGGTGGAGGCGCCGTTGAAGGCAAGTCGGCCGGCATTGATGGTCACGCCCCCGGTGAACGAGTTGGTGCCGACCAGCGTGAGGGAGGCGGGGCCATTCTTGATTAACTCCAAGGGCCCGGTAGTGCCGGTGCCGCTGCCATCGTATTCCGGCAGGGTATCCAGCAGGGATCCCCAAAAGGTGCCGGGATGGTATTGCCAGACCGTCAAAGCGGCCGGACCAAGCGTCAGGCTGGCACCGGTTTTTTCATTGCCGTTGGCGATGGTGTTGTTCCCGCCGGAAGAGGAGGAAAGGTCGGCGACCGTGGTGCTGTTGCCGTAGAGGAAGAAGCGGGCGTTGTTTCCCGGGGCGGCATTAAGGAACAAAGTATTGGTGCGGGTGAGCGCTTGCGGATGGCCGAGGTAAACGGAGCCGCGTTGCAATTCCAAGGGGCCGGTGAAGGAGTTGGAGGCGTCCAGGCAAAACGGCACTTCCATCGCGGGGGAAGTGGCGGTCCAGGTCATTTGCGCTATAAGCGTGAGGCCACCTGAGCCAACCATGGAGCCGGCAAATTGGGCGTCGGCATTCAGCAGTCCGTATTTGCCGACGCCATTGTGCCCGGTTTTGGCATGGATAAATCGCTGGGCATTGCCCAGATCGACGCGGGTAGCGATTTGCGCGCCCCAGTAAGCCGGACCGTTGTGATCCGGACCGAAATAAAGGTCGGGAAGCAGGGGGCCGGAATTGGTGGCGGTCAGTTGGAGCGTGCCGGCGCCGAGGACGTTGGTGCTGGCCAAACTGGAGTTCTGGCTGACGTTTAAATTCAGCGGCGCGGTGATTTGGGCAGTCGCGATTGCGGCCACGGTCAGTGGTGCGTTGGCGGAAGTATTGACCGGGTTGAGGAAACGGAGCAGGCCGGCGCTGACCAGGGTGGCTCCCGCCGTCCTAGAATCAATTCCAGCCAGGGTGAGGGTGCCCGCACCGGCTTTGGTCAGGCTCGCGGTGCCGGCCAGCGGAACGGCGAGCACGGCGGTTTGATTGCCAACGGTGATGGTGGGGGTGGTACCAGCGAGGGTCAGAACCCCGGCATTTCCCGGATTGAGCGTCCAGCCATAGCGATTGCCGAGATCGCTGAAAAGCAGATTACCAATGGTGCGGGCGCCGTCCAAGGTGACCACCGGGGCGGTGGCCAGGGTGAGGGTGCTAAAGTCGGCCGTGTTGCCACTGCCGTCCGCGACGATACCGGATTTCCAGTTCGGCGTGGCGTTCCAACCGCCACCATTGAGGTTGGTCCAGGTGCCGTTGGCGGCGTTCGCGGGGCTGGCTAGGGCACCGAAAGCCAGGGCAGCGAAGAGCGTCAGGCTCGTTCGCCGCGGCGGAAGTCCGATAAAACGGAATTTATTCACAGGGCAGCCTTTCTCGCAAAACTCCGCCCGGGACGATCAGTTTACGGTTGGTTGGCTCCTGGTTTGACCGCCAACTCGATGATCCGGCCGGAGGGGGAGTAGGAGGCGGCGTTGTTGGTGCCGCGGGAAAATTCGCCAATATACAATTTGCCCGGGCCGCTTTGATGGATGTCGATGGGGCGTCCGAGCGGGGCGAGGACGGTGTTGATTTGCGCCTCGTAGATGCCCTTGGCGTTTTTGTGGAGGCGGGCTTGCAAAACGTCGTAGCCGACATTGTCCCGCGGGGTGCGGATGAAATTGCCGAAACGGGTCAAAATCATGGTGCCGCGCCAACCTACGGGAAAGTCGTCGCCCAACCACACGATCCCGCTGGGGGCGGAATGGGGATCAAAGGTGGACATGGGACCGCCGTAGAAACCGCCCGCCGGGCCGCGGTTGACAATGGGCGGAGTGAATTCCAGGCCAGCCGGGGGATCCGGGCTGAACGAATAAGCTTTCCGCGTGCCCCAGTCGGAAAAGGTGTAGGGGAAGCCGTAATGTTTGCCCTTTTCGATCAAGTTGAGTTCCTCGGGGGCGTCGGCATCGGGACCGTGTTCGGTGGCGAACATCTCGCCCTTCTCGTTCCAGCAGAAGCCATAGGGATTGCGCAAGCCGCGGGCGTAAATTTCCGGTTCGGATTTGGGGGCCTTGGGGTCAAAGCGCCACATGGCGGCGGTGACCGGGGTTTCGCCGCCCTGGTAATAATTGGTGTCCGTGGTGCCCCGACCGCCATCCGTGCGGGCGCCGTTGCCGACATACAGGTAACCGTCGGGTCCGAAGGCCATATTCTCGACGCAGTGCATGTATTCGGGACTGCCGGGATAGGCGGTTTGAATCCAAGGTAACGGATCTGCGGGATCGCCTTCCGGTGAGATCGTGGAGGTGCGGTAGATGGTGACGACGTTTTCGATCGGGCGATGGGCGCCGTTCAGTTGATTGGAGGCGATGTACAGGCGGCCCTCCTTGTCCATGGTCATGGCGAGAATGAAAACCGGACCGCCGATATCATCCGGGCGATGCTCCAGGTACCGCTTGGCGCGGAGGACCAGGCGGACGTCACCTGTGGCGATTTTGACCCGGTACACGTCGCCATTCTGGCTGAGAGCGTAGAGGATCTCGCCGCGGCCATCGCTGGCCAGCCGAACGACGTTGGCGGGCATCCGGGCAACTTCCCGAACGGTGAAACCTTCCGGGGGCGTGGGTAAGGGGGGATAGGCCAGGGCTTTTTGCAGGTCGGCAAAGGTGGGGTAAGGGGTTTTGGCGCGGATGGGGGCGATTTCCGCCAATTCCACCGGACCGCCCTTATTGCCCCATGAATTGCGGACAAAGGTCAGCACATCGGCGACGTCCTGGTCGTTCAGGATGACCACGGGCATGTTGCCATCGTATTTGATGCCGTTCACCACGATTTCTCCGCCGATGCCCTCGCAACCGATGCGGATGGCGCGTTCCTTGTCGGCCATGAGGAAATCCGATTTGGCGAGCGGCGGATAGGAGCCTGGCACACCCTGACCGGTGATCTGGTGGCAGATGAAGCAGTTTTTCAGATAGACCTGCCGGCCGCGGTCCATTTGCGCGGCGGTGGGGACGGCGGCGACCGGCGCCGGGGTTTGGGCGTCGGCGGAAATGATGAATGCGCCGACGGCAATGGTCAAGGTGGCGCGGACCAAGCGCCCGGCCAGTGCGGTGGTCAGAGTGCGCCAGGCGACGGCGGCGAAGCGGGGCAGGGCGGGAGATTTCGGCGAGGAATTATTTGGCGCAGTCATAGGCGTTCGGATGATAGGGGTACGGGGAGCGGGGCTTCAATCTTCAAGTCCGACGGCGTTCGGGATTTTTCGGTGGTCTGGCCGCCCGATGGGGAACGGAAAATTACTCCCCGGAAGCAGGTCCCGCGGGGGCCAACGGTTGCCGCGTGGCCTCGTCCAGCTCGGTGTTGAGTTTCTCCACGGGCGCGGAGAAGCGAATCTGTTTGCCGAGGGCCAATGCCACGGTATAGGGGTGGACGTGGAGACCGGGGGGGGAGGTCACGGCGGTTTTCTTTGCCTTACGGCTTTTCTTGGCCACGGCGGTACGGCCTGGAAGGCGCTGCCCGATGTTCCGTGTTTCGTTCATCATGCCATCGTACAAGCCCATGACGAATGCCGCCCGGTCATCCTGACTCACGCCGTCCAGCGTGCCGAACTTTTGCAGGAGGGTGCGGAAGCTGCGGGCGATGTATTCGGCGATGGCCGCCAGTTTCTTGATGGTGGGGGGCGCCGCCTCCGCCATCAGGTCCCCGTTCCGCCATGCGCAGGGAATTTTGGTGGCCGCTTCAATGGCCCATTTCACCGAATTTCCCACATCCAATTCATCCGCACCAAAAGAACCGACTCGCCGCGTTTTGCTGGCGCGCTGAAAGGAACCGGAAAACAATTCCGCGGCATCCACAGCATTGGGTTGACTGAAATCAAAACGGGCTTTGAGCCGGGCCAATTTGGCTTGCGCGGCGGTCTTTTCGCCATCAATTCCCCGCTCGGCCAGGGCCTGCAACTTCGCGAGCAACTCCCGGGCTTTGGCATTGGCAGGCTTCAAATTCGCTTTCAAGCTGGGATTTTTCCAAGAACGTGTCTGGTGGGCAAGGGAGAAGCGCGGACCCTTCGTACGTTGCCTCGGCGCAAGGGAAGGGAATCCCGTCACGGCCAGCGGCGGACGGGACTGGGAATTTCCCCGAACAGAGCCTCATGGGCGGCGGCGCGCTCGGCACCGGAGCCGTATTCCGCCGGGGCGAAGGGGTTGTATTTTTGGAGGAATCGGACCACGGGTGGGTCGCCGAAGCCGGGTCCCGGATTGGCCCGCGGGCCGAGCAGTTCGCCCGGCCGGTAGCGTTGCATGATGCCTTCATACGCCGGGCCGAGGAAGGAGTGGGATTGACTGCTAGCGGAGAATCCAAGTGTGGCGGGGGGATCGGAGGGAGTTGCGGGGGCGGTTGTGGCGGGATTGAGGGTTAGCGGACTCCCTTCGGGCGCGACGGTGCGAGCGGGAAAACCGGGATTTACCGGGGTTGGCGGCGGTGAGCTTTTGAGCGTGGCCGTGGTGGAGAATCCGTTGGCAAGGTAGTGGTTCACGGTGGGGGGCGAAGCCACGGAAGGCGTCGTCTCGTTGGGAGCGGCAACCGGAGGGGAGGGGGCGGCGGGCGGCGGTACGGTTCGCGGTTTTTCACGGACCGTTGACGATGGCTGGGGAGGGGGTGGATTTTGGGCCAGCCCTGAAACCAGCGGACAAAGCATAGCCGCGAGCAGGAGCCAGCGCTGGCAATGCTTCAGGAATGAGGGAACCCGCGGGCGGGGAAGAGTCGTCGCCTCGGACGGAATCAAAAGCAGGTTATGACACTGCATGCCTTGTACCGTAAGGTATGGCGGGCAATTTTGCCAGCGGCAATTCTGCGGGCGGAATTTGGAGGCAAATGGGCTAATAGCCGGGACTGACCCCTTTGGTTTCAAAATTGCCTCGGAAGTGGAAGCACGGAGGCCCCCGCTTTTGTTCAAGTGATCGGATTCTGCAGCCGGAACTTCGGTCCCGATTTTTTCACCTGGACTTAAAACTCGTCATTGGCCTCACGTACGATGTGCAGCCGGACGACATCCCCCTTGGATTTGAAGGGTCGTGCCGGGGAGTGCCAGCAGAGGTCTCGCGGCAGCTCAAGTCCAAATAAAGTGGCGATTAGGAAACCAGCGTTATCGTGGCTCATCCTCCAGCGCTGCGAGAGCGAACATGAACCGCAGAAGTTCCTCGAGTTTGCCCCGGCTGGGCCCGTTTAAACCGTTGCCGTGACTCGGGTCGTAATTTTGAGCCCAGTCGGCGGCCAGTTTGTAGCCGTCGCCAGGCTTTCGTTTGAGGCCGAGGTGTAGCGCCAATCCTTGCTCCACCAGGAATACTGGCCATGAGTAGATGATTCGCACAGGTCCCCATTGCTGTTTTTGAAACTCAGTGTGAAATGCCTGGGCCCGGTCATGCAGGCTGGCCTCTATTGCCGGGGCAATCGATTGGAAAAAGCTCGCCCGCGTGGAACTTGTCCCCAGCAAGGCGCGGGTTTCGTCCAGCAAGGCTCCGGCCGCGCCCTTGGTCTTGCCCTTACGACCTGCCGCCCGGCGCGCCATCCACAGACCAAAAGCAGTCAGCCGGTCTGGAACTGCAAACCATTTCTCCAAAACCCTGAGTCGCGTCAGGGGGACATTGTCGCCGGTTTCCAAGTCTTGGATGATTAGCAGAATTTTTTCGGGGATGCCGGTGTGCACGTCGGACTCAGGCTACATTACGATCAGGTTACGAGTGGATGAAATAGGAGATCCTCGAGCGGTTTTGACCTATCAATGGTAGCGCCGGATGTAACTGAAGGCTTGGTCGAATACTCCCTGGTTGGAATGGACGGGGCGGTCGAAAGGGCAGGGGGCACGATTCGGCTGGGATTATTTCGCGGACCAGGCGCGCTGGAGGAAACCGAGAAAATTCTGATGGGAGATGGCGGCGAGGTCGGCGGGGGAGTAACCGCGCTGGGCGAGGAGGGCGGGGATTTTGGCGAGGTCGGCGATGGTGTCGAGGCCTTGCGGGGTTTGTTCGCGGCCGAAGGCGCCGTCGAGGTCGGAACCAAAGCCGGCGTGGAGGGCGTTGCCGGCGAGTTGGCAGACGTGGTCGATGTGGTTCACCACGTGGTCGAGTTTCAGGGCGGCGGATTCCGGGGTGGTCCGACCGCGAATCCAACCGGGGACCAGCATCCAGGCGTCCAAAGCGGTGCCGATGACGGCGCCGCGGGCGATGAGGGCGCGGAGTTGTTCGTCGCTGAACTGGCGGTGGTGGGGAACGAGCGCACGGCAATTCTGGTGGCTGGCCCAGAGCGGTCCAGCGAACAGGTCCAGTGCTTCCCAGAAGCAATCGTCGCACAGGTGGGTGACGTCCAGAATGATCCCGAGGCGGCCCATTTCCCGGAGCAGATCCCGACCACGCGGGTTGAATCCGCCGGTGGCGTCGGTGCCATTGGCATAGATGCCGGGGCCGTAATGGGCGGGGCCCACCGCGCGGAGTCCGTTGGTCCAGGCGCGTTCCAAATGGTTTAAGGTCAACAAGGAATCGGCGCCTTCCAAGCTGAGGATGTAGCCGACGGGGAGCGGGGATGCCGGGGTGGCGTTGGCGGCCGATTGCCAAAGCGCGAGGTGGGCGGCGAGGCCGGCGGCGTCGCGAATATTGACCATTTCCCCGGTTTCCTCCATGGCGCGGTACCAGGCGAGTTGGCCCTGGGTTTGCGCCCAGGCCTGGGCGGGGGAACGCCAACCGAAGACGGGGCTGTAGGCGTTGTGTTCGGTGCGGGCGATCTGGGTGGCCACGCAGAGGCTGATGCCGCCCCGGCGCATCTCGGGCAGGCTGACAGTGCCATTGCCGCGATCGGGCTTGTCCGTCTTGCCCTGTTCGGTGGCGCGGATTTCGGCTAGGGGACGCGTGAGATCACGGTTCCACTCCAACGCGTTCATCGCGAGGTCGAGGTGGGCGTCGAAAATCAGTGGGGCGGGAGATTCCGGGTTCATACAAAATAACTCAGCAACAGGACGAGGGCGAGGCCGACGAGGCCGATGCTGGTTTCCAGGACGGTCCAGGTCTTGAAGGTTTGCGGGACGGTCAGCTTGAAGCTTTCCTTCACGAACCAGAAACCGCTGTCGTTCACATGGGAGAGAAAGAGCGAGCCGGAGCCCATGGCGAGGACGAGCAATTCGCGACTCAGGCCGGGAGTGCCGGCAGCGACGGGGGCCATGATGGCGGAAGCCATGGTGATGGCCACGGTGGCGGAGCCAACAGCGACGCGAATGGAGGCGGCCACCAGCCAGCCGAGCAGTAGGGGCGACACGCGGGCGTGCTCGACGCTGTGGGCGATGATTTTGCCGAGTCCGCCCTGGTCCAGGATTTTGCTCAGGCCGCCGCCCGCGCCTACGACCAGCAGGATGCCGGCGGCCGGGGCGAGGCTGTCTTCCAAAAATTTGAGGACTTGTTTGCCAGAGAAACCCCGGGCGAAACCGAAGGACCAGGTGCCCAGCAGGACCGCCAGCAGCATGGCGATGATGGGGCTGCCGACGAAGTCCGATACGTCCCGCGCAAGATTGTCCACGGGCAGCATCAGGTCCGCGAGGGTGGCCTGGAGCATCAGCAGGATCGGGGTCAGGATCGTGAGCAGGGTAAGGCCGAAACCGGGCGGAGTGTGCTGGGCGTGGGAATGGGGCGCGGTGGCGGCCACCGTGCCGGGGTCCACCTGCAAACGGCGGCTGACCAGCAGGCCGAACAGGGGCCCCGCGACGATGGCGGTGGGCAGGCCGACCAGGGCACCCAAAAGAATGGTTTTGCCCACGTTGGCGTGCATCTGCTCGATGGCCAGCATGGGACCGGGGTGGGGCGGGAGCAGACCCTGGGCTACGGAAAGACCAGCGACGGAGGGGATGGCGATCTTTAGGAGCGGGGATTTGGTTTCGCGGGCGATGGCGTAGATCACCGGCACCAGTAGGACCAGGCCGACGGTAAACAGGACCGGGACGCCGACGATCAGGGCAACCAGGAGCATGGCCCAGGGGAGCCGTTTTTCGCCGAGCAAGCGGATGAAATTACGCGCCACAACCTGCGCGCCGCCCGATTCGGCGAGAAGTTTGCCCAGCATAAGTCCGAGTCCCACCACGACGCTGAGAAAACCGAGGGTGTTCCCGACCCCCAGTTGAAAGGTTTTGGCAATTTCCGGCAGTTTCATGCCGGAATAGAGTCCAATCGCCAGCGCGACCAGCGTGAGCGCCAGGAAGGGGTGCATCTTGAACCGCGCGATCAGCAGCACCAAGGCGATGATCGCCCCCAGTGCAAAGAGGATCAGACTGAGGTCGTGGTTCATGCGGGCGGAGCGGGGATCAGATGGTCAGATGGCGTTCGCGGGCGGTGATTCGCCACGTCGTGGAGGCGCGGCCGTTGCGGGCGACGACCGCCTCGGAAAAAAGCGCCACCGTGGGGCAAATGTGGCGCGGCACCCCGTAGAGGCAATCACCCACGGCAAAATCATTGGCGACGTTGGTTTCGATCACCAGGTGCTCCTCGCTGTGGGCGACGGCATTGGTGGCGGGCAGGTTGAGAAATTGGACCCGGGGGGCGGGATTTTCCGAGGCGACGGCTTTGTAGCCCAGGTCAAGGCAGAGCAGATTGGCGCCCGGCTTGCTGACCACGCGCGTCAACAGGAGGGCGGAGTAACGGAAATCCAGATCCCGATACCTGAGGCCATAACCGAAGTCCCACAGGACGCAGGTACCGGGGCTGCATTCGAAGGCTTCGTTGCGGGCGTGGACGGGAAACGTGGGGGTGCCCCCGGCAACAATGCGAGGTACGGGAAAATCCGCGGCGGCCAGATCGCGGCGAAACTCCGCGATTGGGGCAAACGCGGCCTCACATAACGCGGTGCGTTGGTTGAGGTCCGGCTCGGTAATGTGGCCGTCGTAGATATGCAAACCCCCGGCAATGAGGCCCGGAGTGGAGGCTAGGAGGCCGTAGAGATCCATTACCCAGGAGGAGCCCAGGGTGACGCCGGTACGGCGCTGGCCGCAGTCCACGTCGAGCAAAACCTCGATCGAGCGACCGGCGGTCTGAAAAACCGCCGCCAGCGCGAGCACGGAGGAAGCGTCATCCGCCACGCAGGAGAAATGCGTCCCGGGAAAGCGGATCGTCAATTCCAACAACCGGGCCGCGTTCGGGCCGACCATGGGATAGGCGAGGAGGACATCCGGCGCGCCGGCGGTGGCGGCCATCTCGGCCTCGGCAATCGTGGCGCATTTGAACTTGGTGATGCCGGCATCCAACTGCAACTGGACAATTTCCCCGAGCTTATGGGTTTTCAGGTGGGGACGCAGGCGTTCCGGGCCTCGCGCGATCTGGATCATCTGGTGGATGTTGTCGCGGATCAGGTCCGGGTACAAAACCAGGGCCGGGGTCGGAATCTCCTCCGTGTTGGTTAAACGGTACCAGGCACTCATGAGATTTCAAAAATGGCTTCGATTTCGACCGCGATATTGCCGGGGAGCGAGCCCATGCCGACGGCGCTCCGGGCGCCAATGCCGCAATCGGCGCCAAACACACTGGCGAACAACTCGCTGCAACCGTTGATGACCTGGGGGTGTTCGCCGAAGTCCGCGGTGCAATTGACCATGCCAAGGACTTTGATCACCCGGCGGACGCGATCGAGGCTGCCCAGTTCCTGGCGCAAGGTCGCTAGAATAGTCAAGCCGACCTGACGGGCGGCCAGTTTGCCAGCGGCCAGATCCAAATCGGCGCCCACGCGACCAGTAATCAGGGACTTGTCCGGACGCAGCGGGCCGTGGCCGGAGACGTAGGCGAGATTGCCGAGGAGGACGAGGGGTTTGTACACGCCGACGGGTCGGGGAGCGGGTGGGAGCTCCAATTGCAGTTCTTTGACCAAAGCTTCAGCATTCATGGTGCAAGATTGAGATAACCGCGGAATGCTTCCAAGCAAATCTTCGCCCGGGGAGGGATAAATCCGGAGGGGGAAAGCCCGTATTTTCATTTGCCTGCGGGTCATTCGCGGCTAGGTTGGGGAGAATTATGCGAATGATCGGGCATCTGAATGGCGAGCAGGCCGCGCGGAAAATGAGTGATTTTTTGTTCACTCATGGGATCGAAAACCAGATTGAGCCGGAGGCGGGTACGGAATGGGCGATTTGGATTCTGGCGGACGAAGATTTGGAGCGGGCGAAGGGCTGGCTGGGGAAATTCCGCGAGAATCCGGAGGCTGCGCACTTTGTCACCGCCGCCCGGGATGCCCAGACTCTGCGGGACCAGCGGGCAGAGGCCAATCAGGCGTTTGAGCGGCGGGTCAAAGGGCCGCAGCAACTGTTTCGGCCCCTGACGCAATACGGCTTCGGGCCGCTCACGCTGGGATTGATCGTCCTTTCCGTGGCGGTTTTCATCAAATCCGGTTTCGGGGACCACATGGGGCCGGTGTTTCCGCTCTACATCAGCGAGTACGATGTCACCGGAGGGATTTGGTCGCGCATCCTGCACGGGCTGCCGGAAGTCCGGCACGGCCAGGTCTGGCGGTTGGTCACGCCGATTTTCATGCACGGGGATTTTTTGCACATTTTCTTCAACATGCTCTGGTTACGGGATCTGGGCAGCATGATCGAAGGGCGGCAGGGGACCGGCCGGTTTGCGGTGTTGGTGCTTGTATTGGCGGTGTTTTCCAATTTCTGCGAGTTCGCGCTCTCCGGGCCGAATTTTCTGGGCATGTCGGGAGTGGTTTACGGTCTGCTCGGCTATGTTTGGATGCGGGGCAAGTTTGATCCGGCGTCGGGGCTGGCCATCCATCCTACGACGGTCACGATGATGGTGATCTGGTTTTTTCTGGGATTCACTGGATTCCTGCGGATGGCCAATGGCGCGCATGGGGGCGGTTTGGTGCTGGGCGTGGTGTGGGGTTGGCTGGCGAGCCGGCCCTGGCGGCGGGGGCGGTGAGGCCGGGAGGGAAGCGCGGCGGGAACTGGCGCGCAAAAATCCCTCGACTCCCGGGACGATTTGATCGAAAAAGGGCGGGCACGGTCCGATCACCCGAATGAATTCCGCCCGAACCAGCAGCGAGATCAACCGGAGGCATTTCCTCCAAGTTGCCGCGGGGGTGACGGCGGGTGTGGCCGGCCTCGGGGCGGGCGCCGGTTTGGGGGCGGAAGTTCCGGCGGCAAGCGGCGCGGTAAAGTCCATTGGCATCCAGGTGGGGGCGGTTTCCTTCGCGGACGAGGGCGTGGAACCGGTGCTGGACATTTTCCAGGAAAAAGGGGCCGTAAACACCATCTATCTCACGACCTTCACCTACGGGCGGGGATTGGCGGGGCGACAAATTGCGGGGCAGCTATTTCCCGATCATGGGGGGCAGGAATCCGACGCCGGCTTTTATCACGGCGGCAATTACGCCACGCCACATCCCGAATTTTACGCGAAGACGGCCTTGAAACACACCCGGGCGCCGGACCACGGCGGACGGGATTTTGTGGCCGAGGTGCTGCCGGCGGCGCGGCGGCGCGGGATGAAGTTCTTTTGTTCGATCGAGGACGTCTGGCGGGACGACGTGCCGGGCGTTCGCGAATTGAGTGAAGTGGATTGGCAGGGCCGGCGGGTGACGGGGCGGTTGTGTCCGTTGCATCCGGAGGTGGGAGCGTTTTGGAACGGGTTGGCGACGGATTTGTGCCGTTCTTACGACCTTGACGGAATCCTTTTCTTCAACGAGCACAACGGTCCCTTGCTGGAAGCGCTCGGGGCGAGCCACGGGCAGCAGATTGCGGCCAGCCGCGCGACCTGTTTTTGTGACCAGCACCGGCGCGTGGCGCGGGAGCGGGGTTTGAGTTTTGAGCGGGCGCAGGAGGGCTACCGGAAACTGGATCGCTTTGTGCAGGGCGCGCTGGCGGACCAGCGGCCGAGCGACGGTTACTTTGTGGAGTTCTGCCGGTTGTTGGGCGAGTACCCGGAAATCAGCGCCTGGGATCGGCTTTTTGACGAAGGGAAGCACCAGTTGCTGGCGGCGGTGCGGGCGACCGTGAAAGCCATCCGGCCGGAGTTGCAAGTGGGATTTCACATCGAACATGTCAATTCGTTCAACCCGCTGTTCCGGGCCACCCGCAGTTATGCGGACCTGGCGACCAAGGCCGATTGGTTGAAGGTGGTGGTTTACAATAATTGCGGCGGCGAACGCTACGCCAATTATATCCGCAACATCGGCGCGACGGTATTCCGGGATGTGCCGAAGGACGAATTGTTGCGCTTCAACAACCATTTGCTCAATTACGGGGAGGAACCGGGCCTGGGTGAGTTGGCGGGCGCGGGGTTGTCCCCGGATTATGTTTTCCGCGAGACCCGGCGGGCACTGGCGGGAGTCGCGGGGCGTTGTGCGATTCTGCCCGGCGTGGACATCGGGGTGCCGACGGGGAAGGGGAGTCGCAAGGCGTCGCCGGCTGACACTTACGCGGCCACTGCAGCGGCGCTGAAGGCTGGAGCCGCCGGGGTCATTTATTCCCGGAAGTATTCTGAAATGCGCCTGGACAATCTGGCGGCCGCCGGCCGGGCGGTCCGCACGACCCCGGGATGAAACCAGGCAGTCCGACCATCAAAGAAAGAACCAAACCATGATCCACTCCAATGCAAACCGGAACCGTATGAGCCGGGTGGGAACAATCCTGCTCGGTCTGGCCTTGCTGGCTGGGAACCTCCTGAGTTCACGGGCCGCCGGGAGCGGCAGCTCCGCCGAGGCGGACTACAAGGCTGCCGCGCGTTTTAACAGCCAGTTCATCAAGCAGTTTACCTACGACACGGTAGTGACGCCGCACTGGATCGGAAAGACCGACCGCTTCTGGTATTCCTTCCGGACCAGCACGGGAAATAACTACTACCTGGTGGATCCGGGAACGGCCACGAAAGTCCCGCTGTTTGACCACGTCAAAATGGCGTCGCAACTTTCGGAATTGGTGCAAAAGCCGCTCGAGCCCAACGCCCTCACCCTCACCCGGATGACCAACAGTGACGCCGGGACGAAGCTCACGTTTGTGGTGGAGGACAATTTGTACGAATATGATCTGGGATTGGAAAAACTGGTGAAGATCGGTAAGGCCCCTCCCGTGCCGGTGGGGCCGGGTCGGGGTGGGCGCGGTGGACGCGGCCAACAGCAGGACCAGCAACAACAACAGCAACAGCAGCAGGATGACCAACGGCAGCAACAGGACGATCAACAACAGCAGCAGCAGCAGGATCAAAAGCAGGAGCGCACCGGGGAAACCCAGCAAGTGCAAACGCAGACGGAGTTGAGCAATTCCCAGCAACAAACCAACTCGGTGCAACGCCGGGCGGGGCGGGGAATGCGCGGGGGCCGACGGGGCGGCGGTGGGACAGGGCGCGGGCAGGATTACCGCAATTTTTCCCCCGACCAGACCGCGTATGTCTATGTGAAGAGCAACAACTTGTATTACGTGGAAGTGCCCAAGCCGGCCGAGCCCGCCAAGGCGGACGCCCCCGCCGAGGATTTGAAGAAGGCGGACGAGAAAAAAACCGAGGAAAAGCAGGACGGGGACCCCAAAGAAGCCCCCAAAGAGGAAGCGGACAAACCGGCTGCCGCCTCCGAGAAGCCCGCCGATCCGGAGTTGAACGCGGTGCAGTTAACTTTTGACGGTTCCGAGGATTATGGCTTTGGATTTGGCGCGGGGGGCGGGGGCTTTGGTGGCCGGGGTGGCGGGACCAACGATCTGAGCGGGGGGACCAATGCGTTCCGGCGGGGCATGACCACCGACGGCAAAACCCGCGCCAATGTGACCTGGTCCACCAATTCGCAGTCGTTCTACATTACCCGCCGGGATACGCGCGGGGTTAAAGATCTATTTTTGGTGAATTCCCTGTCGCAACCGCGGCCGACCTTGACCACCTATAAATATGCCATGCCGGGAGAGGAGGCGATTCGGAAGAGTGAGTTGTACTATTTCCGGCGGGCGGAGAAGAAATTGCTGCAGGTCAAGCCCAAGTGGAAGGACGAGTCCTACGGCGAAATGGGCTATGACAAGACCGGCAAGGTCCTGCGATTTTTGCACACCGACCGGCTGGACCGGCATGCGGAGTATTGTGAACTCGACGTGGCGACGGGGGAAACCAAATGCCTGATCCAGGAAGGCATCAACGACGGCTACTTGACCACCCAGCCGGTGCAGCATCTCGAGGAGACGGACGAAATGATCTGGTGGTCCGAGCGGAGCGGTTGGGGGCATTACTACTTGTATGACCGGAACGGCAAACTAAAGAACGCGATCACCTCGGGGCCCTACCGGGCGGCCAGCCTGGTGAGCGTGGACGAGACAAACCGGGTGCTTTACTTCACGGCGACCGGCCGGGAACCCAAGGAAAACCTGAATCTGCGCCACACCTATACCGTGCGCTTCGATGGCGGGGGATTGACCTTGTTGGATCCCGGCAATGCAGATCATGTGGCCGCATTGTCGCCGGGGCGGAAATGTCTGGTGGACAATTTTTCCCGTGTGGACCAGGCCCCCGCTTCAGTTTTGCGCGGGGCGGATGGAAAGGAGATCATGACCTTGGAAAAGGCCGACCTATCCAAGTTGCTCGAAGTGGGCTGGAAAATGCCGGAGACTTTTGTGGTGAAAGCGGCGGACGGGGTGACGGACTTGTACGGCAATTTGTGGAAGCCTTTCAATTTTGATCCGCAGCGGAAGTGCCCGATTATTGTGCATGTGTATCCCGGCCCGCAAATGGAGGGGACCACGCATACGTTCGCGGCTTCCGGCGGGGAGCAACAAATGGCCCAGCTGGGATTCATTGTTATGCAGGTGGGCCACCGGGGGGGAACGCCGACGCGGTCGAAGGCGTATGCCACGTATGGCTATTTCAACATGCGGGATTATCCGCTGGCGGACAAGAAGTCGGCGGTGGAACAATTGGCCGCCCGCTTCCCTTATATCGACCTGGACCGGGTGGGGATCTACGGGCACTCCGGCGGGGGATTTTTCACGGCGGCGGCGTTGTTACAGAAGCCGTACAACGAGTTCTTCAAGGTCGGGGTGGCCGAATCAGGCAATCACGACAACAACATTTACAACAATGGTTGGGCGGAACGTTACAACGGCATGAAGGAAGTGGACGGGGGCGGCAAGACAAACCTGACGAATGCGGCCGGGGGCCGGGGGCAGCAACGCGGGGAGACCACGGCCAGCGGACTGAACCGGGATCCCGAGCGCGCCGGTGATCGGGGCGGCCTCGAGGATCAACTGGGGGAACTGAATGACGGGGAGGAGGATGTCTTTTCCATGCTCGGCACCGAGTTGGAGGAACCCCAAAAGGCGGACGGAGTGAAAGGGGAAAGCCAGGGTCAGGAAAAAGATGACGGGCAAACCAAGGTCAAAACCGACGACCAAAAGGGCGGCGAAAAAGGGACGGACAGCACGGGGACGAAAGCCGAGGAAAAGACCACCAAATTCGAAATTCACGTGGCGACCAACGCCGAACTTGCGCCCAATTTGAAGGGCCATTTGCTGTTGATGCACGGGGACATGGACAACAATGTGCATCCGGCCGGCACTTTACGGTTGGTCGAGGCTTTGATCCGGGCAAACAAGCGGTTCGACATGCTGATTCTGCCCGGTAAACCGCACGCTTATGGGGACATGGTCCCGTATACCACGCAGCGCACCTGGGAGTACTTTGCCGAGCATCTGCTAAATGACCGGCAAACCGGCGCGGACATTTACGACCGGACCGGGGAAATGCCACACTGAGCCTCAGATGGCGGGCTGGGCGAAAATGAACCGGGCAGCAAAGCCCGGTCACATCCCCGGGATTTCCGGCCAGAGCAATTCCAGGTCGGGGTCTTCCATGGCCATTTGCCGGATGTGGGTGGCATCACCCAACTGGAGCGATTCCGCCAGCCAGGTGCGGGCAAGCGTGAGTCGGTCCAATTGGCAGGCGTAACAAGCGAGATCGTAGCGCACGACCCAATCCCGCGGGAAATGGGAAAGCGCGGGGGCCAGGGCGTCAAAGGCTTCCTCGGTGCGCTGCAGCCGGTAGAGCGAAACCGAACGATGCGCCCAGGCCCGGGGTTCATCCGGAGCCCGGTCCACCAGGGTGTGGGCAACCGCCAGGCAGGCTTCCCAGTTCCGGGTGGCGGCCAGAATTTGCCAGCGGACTTCCAGAACGTCGGGGATTTCGCGTAATCCCGCGCTAATTTGCTCCAGTTCCGCCAAAGCCTCAGCGGGAGCGCCCAATCCAAGCCAGCCCTGGGCGGCGTAATAATAATGGGTGTCGGGCGGTTCCATTTTCATTCAGTGGCCCTCCTCCCCGGCCAAGCGCAGACCTGCGCTGCCCGGTTCACCGCCTGGCGCATGGCGGCGGTTGGTGAAAAAGGGGAGGGGCGCTTCCGACCGGTTCATGCATTCGCGGCGCATTTCCGCGAGCGGGCATGCGCCGTGACGTAAGCGGACCGTTGGGAAAATCAGCAGCACCAGGGAAGCGTAAGTGGCGACGGGGTGATGGCAAGGAGAAAGGACGAATTTGCGGCTGGGGAAACGCGATTTTGCTTGAGCCAGCCGGGGCAGCAATTAAGATGGCATCATAGAACAGAGTTGGCCGCCTTCGGCGGTGCGCCTGCAATGGCGATGTGAAAGATAATAGCCCAGATTAGCAGAATTTACGATTACCAATCCGCAAACTCAGGATGCCTATGCCAATACGAATGCTGCAAAAATCCTCCCCCTCCGGGCGCCGGTCGGGGTTTACCTTGATTGAACTCCTGGTCGTCATCGCGATCATTGCGATTCTGGCCGCGATGCTGTTGCCGGCTCTGAGTAGTGCCAAGTTGAAGGCCACCATGGCGGCGTGCCGCAACAACCAGAAACAACTGGCATTGGCGTTCATCATGTATGCGAACGACAATGGCGATACGATGCAATCGACGACCGCCGGAAATTACAACGGCGGCGGGTATTATGTGGCGACGGACCTTTCCCCCGGGACCTCGCCCTTCAATGCGGAAGCACTGACGGCCACTCAGTTGCAAACTTCCCCGCTGTTTCCTTATGCCAAGACCCCCGCGGTATTCCATTGCCCCGGCGATCTGCGGTACCGGAATTTGAAGGTGGGCTCGGGGTGGGCGTACGCCTCTTATTCCAAAGCCGAGGGATTGAACGGGGGCGGTTGGGGTTCGGAAACCGTTTACACGAAGATGGGCCAGGTGCGGCCGCCTTCCGAAGCCTTCATCTTCATCGAGGAAAGCGACCCGCGTGGATACAACGAGGGCACGTGGGTGATGGACAAGACAGGATGGGTGGATGGCTTCGCGATTTTCCACGGTATCATCACCTCCTTCTCCTTCCTGGACGGACATGTGGAGAGTCATCGCTGGCGCGACCCGGCCACCATCCATGCCTCCCAGGATTTCGCGCAGGGTAAGGGCGATTTTTACTGGGCCGGTGGCGTGCCTTCGAACCCCGATTTTCAATGGACCTGGTTCAAATACCGGTTTCAAGCCTGGACGCCATTATAAAATAGCGGCAACCGGGTCCGGTTTTGGCGGTCGGAAACCGGGGGCGGAATTGTGGACCAGCAAAAGCCGGTGGATTTTCCACCGGCTTTTTCGTGTCCCCGTCCGGCGTGCGGAACGGGGATTCCGGGGGGCGATTGCCGCCTCAGGCGAAGAGCTTGGTGACGGCGCGGGCTTTGACGAGTTCCCGGGGTTGCTTGAGATGGTTGTAAACGATGGTCTCCGGGTCGATACCAAAGGCGTGATAGATGGAGGCCAGGACTTCCATGGGATGAACGGGATCTTCGGCGGGGCTGCTGCCGGTTTTGTCCGACTTGCCATGGACATACCCGCGTTTGACCCCGGCGCCGGCCATGATGGCGGTGTAACAATAAGGCCAATGGTCGCGGCCGTCCGCGCTATTGGTGTTGCCCGAAGTGCTGACGCCCTTTTGCGGGCTGCGGCCAAACTCCCCAATGGCTACGACGAGGGTCTCGGCCAGCAGGCCGCGTTGATCCAGATCGGAAATGAGGGCGGAGAGTCCCTGATCCAGCAGGGGGCCCGATTGGGTCTTGAGGCGTTTGGTCAGATCGACGTGGGTATCCCAGGAATGATTGTCCGAGTTGGCCACCTTGGGCCAGATCACTTCCACGACGCGGGTGCCGGCTTCGATCAAACGGCGGGCCAGGAGGCAACTTTGTCCGAAGGTGTTGCGGCCGTACCGGTCGCGCATGGCCCCGGCTTCTTGCGTGAGGTCAAAGGCATTGCGGGCGCGGCCAGAGACGATGAGGTCCAGAGCGCGGGTGTAGTAGCCGTCCAAATTGTAATTTTCGACCGCTTTTTCCATGTCGGGCATGGCCTGTTCGATCGACTCGCGCAAGCGCGCGCGGCGTTGCAAGCGAAGCGCAAACACCTCGGGTGGCAGTTTGAGATCGTCGGTCTTGAGGCGCTCCATTTTGTTGAGATCCATGTCATCGCCCTCGGGATAGAGGGTATAGGGATCGTAGGCCTTGCCGAGGAATCCCGCGGCGCCGCCTTTACCCACGACGTTGGACTCTTGTAGCGGGCGGGGCAGCATGACAAACGGCAGCATGGGCTCGGTTGAAGGCCGGAGCCGGACGAGCTGGGAGCCGAAATTGGGGAAATCCTTGGGGTCGGGCGGTTCCAATTGACCGGACGGGCTGACCTTGTCCGTGGTGTAGCCGGTCATGATCTGGTAAATGGCGGCCGTATGGTTGAACAAACCATTCGGTGTGTAGCTCATGGACCGGATCATGGTAAATTTGTCGTTCACCTTGGCCAGTTCGGGCAGGACTTCGGAGAAATGCACGCCGGGAATCCGCGTGGGGATGCTTTTGAAGGGGCTGACCATGTTGTCGGGCAGATTTTCCTTCGGATCCCAAAGGTCCAAATGGCTGGGCCCGCCTTGCAGGTAGACCAGGATGACGTTCTTCGCCTTGCCCCAGCCCGGGCCGCCGGAGGGTTGGCTGGTTTCCGCCGCCTGGGCTTGCAACCGGAAGAGCGAGCCCAGCGAGAGGCCCAGCATCCCCGCACCGCCGATCCGGAGCAGGTCGCGCCGGGTCATCTTAAGATGGGGGTCACAGAGATCGCTGCAAGTACCGCCAGGGAGTTTAAGCATAGGATTTAGTGGTTGAAGAGGAAGCTGGCATTGTTGATCAGGGCCCAGGCGAGGTCCTGAACTACGGTGAGACGGCGATTTTCCAATTGCCGGGCACTGAACCCGGCATCGGCGCGTAGCTGAACGAGGGAAGGATCGAGAATGATCGGCAATTCCGCTTTGGTGAGGACGTCTTTGAGTTCTTTAAGTCGGGGATCAGCCGGCAGCGGCTGGCGCGCGTCCTTGAGGCTTTGCTTGAATTTCCAGAAGGCCGCGTCGCCCGCTTGGTAATGGTCAACAATGGCCGCGACCTGGTCTGGCTGCCGCTGGCCGGCGGGAGCGCTGAGAGCTTTGGCCACCCGTTCCGGCAAGCCGAAATCCAAGGGATCTTCGGCGGTGGTGACATACAAGCGGAAGCGGCCGATGAGGAAGGATTCCCCGTAGCGTTGTTGCAGGCGAAAACGTAAATTCAGGCCGTTGGTGGCACTGAGGGGTTCCGCGAACTTGAACGTGGCTACGTGGCGCTGGGCGCCCCCGGCTCCGGCAATGGCCCAACCGTTGCGGCCGCCTTCGACCACCCCGTCAATGGCTTGGGCCACCGGATAATCATTTTGGGAGAAGTCCGCGCGGGCGGCCGTGAATTTGGCGGCATTTTCCGGCGCGTTGGTGCCCGTGCCCCACTTGACGTCAATTTCACTCAGCACAAAATTTCCGTCCTGGGCGCGCCCCGGCCCAAACAGGGGGAGGCTGTCGTCGGGCAGGACCTCGAGCATCACGCCGGTGATGCCGGAGAGGTCGGAATGGGCGAGGAGGCGATAGTCCGCCGGTCCATTTCGGCCGGAAGAGGTGATCGAACCATCGGTTTGCCGCGCCAGTTTGACCCCATCGGTGGCGGTGACTTCGCGGGGTTCAATCAAATTCCAGACGGTTTTGGTCTCGGCCGGATGGGTGCGATGTCCCCACAAGGCCGCCTCGGCGGGCAGCAGGTTTTCGTAGTCCCGCAGCGCCTGTTCGGCGGCGGCGATTCCGGTTTCCCGACGCCTGGCCAGTTCGGCCGCGAAAAACTTGGTATCCTCCTCATAGGTCTGGAGCCCGGCCTTGGCGCGCGCGATGGCGTCCTCCCGCTGCTTCTCCTGGGTGGCGATGGTGGGTGCGAATTTGGCCTCCAACGCGGCGAGTTGGTTGGTGATTTTGGTGTTATCCTGCTGGACCGAAGCGAGCAGGCTGAGGGTGTCTTTAATTTCCGGTTCGGTGGCGGGCCGGTTTAGCACGCTCAGGAAGACCTCGTCGGTAAGATGGTGGTCATCCGGATCGGCGGCCACCAGGCGGGCCAGGGCGTTGGTGGGATCGTCAATGGCGCTGGAGACCGTGGGGCCACTGAGCAGGGCCATGACCGAATCCAGGCGCATGTCGCTGCTGCGTTCACATTCGCAGGCGCTTTGCCGGGCCGGCCGGCCGAGGGTGGCGAGCAGGCCGCTGCTGACATCCTGGCCGGCATCGAACAACTCCTGGGCGCGTTGGCCGGGCTTGGCGCCCGGGATGGCGGGGATGGTCCCCGTGACTTTGAAGACCGCGTCGAAGAGCGTTTCCGCGGGCAATCGGCGGGCGAGGGCGTGGGAGTAGTTGCTGTGGTCGTCCTCGTTCCACTTGTTGGGATGCAGGGAGAGTTGGTAAGTGCGGGATTTGCAGATCAGCGCGATCAGGTGGCGGGGGTTGAAGCCACTGGCGACGAACTCACGCGTGAGATGCTCCAGCAACTCGGGGTTGGCCGGCGGGTTGCCGGCGCGGGTGTCGTCCAAAGGTTCGATAATGCCCACGCCCAACAGGTAACCCCAGAGGCGATTGGCATAGCTGGAGGCGAAATAGCGATTTTCCGGGGTGGTGATCCAGGTGGCGAGTTTTTCCCGGCGGGGAGCGGATTCCGCGCAGGCGTTTTTGGCGGGGTAGGGAAATACAGGCGGCGAGACCTTGCCGGTGCGATCATGCTTCACCTCACCGGAGGAGGCGTCCGCCACGATTTCATAGAGCGGTTTGGAGCCTTCCACATCGGTGCCCCCGATGCGCTTGCCTTTGCTTTCGGGGTCTTCCTTGAGGCTGACCTGGGCGAAATAGGCCGTCAGATTGTAATACTGGTCCTGAGTCCAGCGCTCGAAGGGGTGATCGTGGCACTTATTGCAGTTAAAACGGGTAGCCAGAAATAGGTGGGTGGTGTTTTCCATCGCCTCGGCCGGGGTGCGCAAGATCTTCCAATAAGCCGCGGCGGGGTGCTCGCGGTTGGAGCCGGAGGCGGTAATGATCTCGTGGACGAATTTGTCGTAGGGGGTGTTTTTATCCACCTGTTCGCGGATCCAGGCGCGCAGTGATTCGGCGCCTTCGCGGCCGAGGAATTTGCTGTTGCATTGGAGCAGGTCGGCCCATTTGTTGGCCCAATGATCCACGTATTCCGGGCTGCCGATCAGTCGGTCGATCAAGGCATCGCGTTTCACGCGGAGCTCGCGGGTATCGCTGACAAATGCCCGGATTTCGGCGGCGGACGGCGGCAAACCGGTGAGATCCAGATACACCCGGCGGATGAATTCGAGATCCGAGCACAGCCCGGAAGGGAGGATTTTCATGCGCTGCCATTTGGCGGCGACGAGTTCATCGATTTTATTCCACGCTGGCGGTTCCTCCCAGACGAAACCGGAGCGGTCACCCATGACCGTGAGCGTGGTGGCCGTGTAATTACCCTGATAACGCGCAAGGATGGCGGCTTCGCCCCGGCGTTGGGTGGTGACCAGGCCGGCGAGATCCACCACGGCGACATCCGCATTGCCACTTTCGATGAAGGCCTCGGCGGTGACATCCCGGACAAGGCCGTCGGCATAATGGGCGACCACCCGCATTTGTTGGCGGGAGCCGATTTGCTGGGCCACCGGGTTGGCCGGGGAAAGTTCGATTTTGGTGACGCGCGGAGATTGCGAGTCGAGGACCGCGCCGCTGGCGATCCACTGGCGCAGTATCTGGTAATAGGCGCTGTCCATGGTCATGCGGCGTCCTCCTTCATGGGGCACTTCCGCCACCGCTTTGAGGAGGATGAGGCTGTCGTCCGGGGAGGCCAGATTGACCCGGCGGGAGGCCAGGTCGTCCGTGAAAGCGCGGACATCGGTTTCGGGATCGTAGCCGCGGAGGGATAATTTGAAACCGCTTTTGCCATCCTTGGCGCCATGACAGGTGCCGGCATTGCAACCGGCGCGGGCGATGACGGGGCTGACATCGCGGATGAAATCGGACCGGTAACCGGCGGCCATGCCCGCGATGACCACGGGAGCGGTGACCGTTTGCGAACCCAGCGAAGCAACCAGTTTGCCGGAGCCATCCGCGAGCGGGCGGCAGACGCCGCGGGGGGAAAGGGTGAACAGGTTGGTGGCGATTTCGAAGCGAACCTGGCGGGTCACGTCGATGGTTTCGCCGGAAGCGAGTTTGGCCGTGACCAGGAGTTGGGCATATTCGTTGCGACTCGCAAAATTCAGCGCGGCCGGTTGCATTTCCAGGGCGACGATGGTGGCGCCGCCGGGGAGGGATTCCGGTGTCAGGGCGACCTCGGAGGGGAGCGGGTGGATGCCCGCCCAGGCTGGGGCGGCCACCGTCAGGTTGGTGGTGGCGAGCGGGACGGACACGAATTCGCGAACGAGCTTGCCATCGTCGGTCTTAAGACAATGGACTTTGCCATCCGAGCCGGCCACGGCGAGCGTTTGGCCATCGGGGGCGAAGGCGAGCGTGAAGACCGAGGATTGCGGGAGGCTGAGCCGGACCAATTCGCGGATGCCGGATTTTTTGTAATCCTCCAACTGTTTGCGTTCATCGGCCGAGCGGTTGCCCGGGACTTTGCCCATGATGTCGCGCAAATTCTTGGGCACATCATTGGTGAAGTCGTAACTGCAGACCACTACTTCGCCCTGCCCGTCGAGGCTGCTGCCGCAGGCGATGCGCCGGCCGTCCGGGCTGAAACGGGCGGCGAAAACGCGGCCCCGCAGCGGAAAGAGGTCGCCAATGAATTGGGCGTCATCCCCGATCTCGCGTTTGGCTTCCCGGAAGATGCGGTAAACCTTGGGCAGGCCATCCGAGCCCGCGGTGACGAGGTGTTCCAAGGTGGGATGTGTGGCCACGGCCAGAACGCCGCCCTTCAGGGCGCCGGGGGTGATGGAAGTGACATTGTCGATGAAACGCTGCGAGGCGACTTCGGTGAGCTTCACGCTCATGTCCCGGCCGCCGGAGATGATATGGTCGCCCTTGACGGAGAAAGCCGTGCTCAACGCCCAGTCGCTGTGGGAGCCCATTTGCAGGATTTGCTTGCCGGAGGCGGCTTCGATGGCCCGGACTGTGTTATCGGCGCAGCCGAACGCGATCAGTTTGCTGTCCGGCGACCAACTCACTCCGTACAAAGTATCGTAGGTGATGGGGGCCGAGATGGTGAGTTTTAGCTTGGCGATGTCCCAGACCTGGATTTCGCCCAAGCGACCGGGATCCCCGCCCGCCACCGCGAGCGAATGACCGTCCGGCGAAAAGCGCAGGGATTGGACGCGTTCGGAAAGCCCGATCAGGCGTCCGCGCAACTGCGTGACTTCGCGGTCGTAAAGCAGGACTTCATGAAAACCGGACACGGCCAGCAGGCTGCCGTCGGGGGAATAATCGAGCGCGGCCACCACGGGCGGTTGGGAATAGACCGGGGGGTGTTCGGCGTCATAATGCCGTTTGGAATCGGCCGGCGTGTCATCGATCGCCCCCTGGGCGACCCACTGGTTGAGCAAGGCCACTTCCCCTTCCGCCAGCGGAGGCTTGCCTTTGGGCATGCGGATTTCGCCATCCTTGGGGACCACCATCCGGAGCAGGGAACCCTGGTCCGGATGCCCGGCCACCAGCGCGATGCCTTCGGTCTCGCCGCCGGCGAGCAGCTTTTTGAAGTCGGTCATGACAAAGCCGCCTTTGGCCTTGGCGGGTTGGTGGCAACCCTGGCAATTCGCCTGCAAAATGGGACGGACTTGGCGGTAATAACTGACCGCCTCGGCGCCCGGGGCCGCAAGACCGGATCGAACCGTGCCCAGCAGGACGAACAGGAGGGCGGGCAGGCAGCGCCATTGCGGGTTGAGTGGAGCGATCAAGGGTCGGGCAGGGCGGGCGCCCCGGGAAAGGCGCTGCCAGGAAGCTTGGAAGTAAGCCATCATGTATACCAAATCTAGGGATTTGTGGGGCGCAAGCAAGGAGAACTGTCGCGCAATTTTTGCTTTGTGGCCGGGCGAACCGGTGTAGGTTGACGCCATGGGATTGCCGATCATCAGTGTCGCCCAAATGCGGGATTGGGAGGCCGCCAGTTGGGCCGCCGGATGTTCCGCGGCTGCGGTCATCCGACGAGTCGGAGAAGTCGTGGCGGCGCGGGCGCGGCGAATGACGCGGCCGGGGGAATTTATCTTGATACTCGCGGGTAAGGGAAACAATGGGGAGGATGCGCGTCAGGCGATGGGCTTTCTCGCGGATCGTCCGGTGGAACTGCTGCGGGTGACCGATCCGGCGGCCAGCCGGGAGGAATTAAGCCGGCAGTTGAGCCGTCGGCCGGCGCTCGTGATTGATGGACTTTTTGGCATCGGCTTGAACCGGCCGCTGGCGGAACCGTGGCTCAGCTTGATCCAGGTGGTCAACGATGCGCGTCGCCCCGTTCTGGCCGTGGATATCCCTTCCGGCTTGAACGCGGAAACGGGCGAAACCGCGGGGGCGGCGGTGGTGGCCACGGTGACTTTGACCCTGGGCGCGCCCAAGCAGGGGCTGCTCCAGCCGGCGGCGTGGCGTTATGTGAACCGGTTGGAGGTGGTGCGGGAGATTGGCCTGATCCCCTGTCCTCATCAGAGTGAAACTGAATGGGTGACGCCGGAGGATTTTGCCGATTTTCCGCCCGTGCGATCGGCGGCTGAACACAAAGGGGATTTTGGCCGGGTGATCCTCATCGCGGGAAGCCTGGGTTATCACGGAGCATCGGTGCTCGCCGCCAAGGGTGCCCAGCGCGCCCAGCCGGGTTTGATCACCCTTTACACCCAGGAGGAGACTTATCATCCGGTAGCCGCGCAACTGACGGCGGTGATGGTTTCCGTCTGGCAACCCCAGCTCAAGATCGCACCCGCGACGGGGGCGGTGTTGATCGGGCCGGGACTGGCGGCTGAGCGACTGCCTGATGAGATGAAAATGGCCGCGCGGCAACTATGGCGGGTAGCCCCCGGAGCGGTTGTGGTGGATGCCAGCGCGCTGGACTGGCTCCCGGTGGGACCGCTGGCCCGGAACTTGATCCGGGTCATCACGCCGCATCCGGGGGAGGCCGCGAGACTGTTGCGGATGTCGCCGCAACAAGTTCAGGCCAACCGGCCGGGTGCGTTGCGGGAGCTATCGCGGTTGCTGGGCGATTGCTGGGTGGTTCTGAAAGGGCAGCAGACGCTCATTGGCCGCAGCACCGGGAAGATCCTGGTCAACCCGAGTGGCAATCCGCAATTGGCCCAGGGGGGTAGTGGGGACACGTTGAGCGGATACCTGACCGGTTTGTTGGCGCAACCGGCCCTCCAGGCGGACGTCCAAAAAACCATCGCTTACGCCGTCTGGCAGCATGGCGCGGCGGCGGACGTTCTGAGTCGGCGAAGCCGGAATTGGGTGGTCGAGGATTTGCTGCCGGAGTTGGGAAACTGCGGCGCCGGGGAGGCGGAATCCGGGGCGGACGGGAATTAGGTGGGGATTTTGCTGGCTTTGCTTGCCGCCATTTGGTAAGGAAAAATCAATCGTGCATAAGTTTTACCAGTTCATCGCGGTTTTGGCTCTGGCGGTCCTGCTTGGGGGGCGGGCGCAGGCTGACACCTTCACCCTTCACACTCTTGACGGGGCTGCCATCAGCGGGGAGATGGTATCTTCCGACGACAAGGGTTTCGTCCTCAAGCAGGCCGATGGCACTTATGGTGACCATGTGCCGTGGGGTAAACTGACGCAGGCCGACCTGAAGGATTTGCGGCAGAATGCCAAGCTGAAGGATTTTGTGGAGCCCTTCATCGAAATCACCCAGGCCGACAAAATGAAACGCTCCGAAGTGCCGATCCTCAATGAGGTGGCGCACCTGCCCCGGCCCACGGAGCGATCGCTGATCGGGGCCATTTTCGGAACGGGGATCGGCCTGTTCATGGTTTTCATTGTCTATGCGGGAAATATTTATGCGGGTTACGAGGTTTCCCTGTTCCGTGGCAAATCGCCCGCGCTCGTTTGCGGGATTTCTGCGGTGGCGCCGGTCATCGGACCGATCATTTTCCTGAGCATGGCGCCGAAATTGGAAGATCACAAAGTGGCGGATTGGGGTCCGTCCGCGGATGCCGTGGCCGCGGCAGAAGCGGCGGCGGCCGCCTTGTCGGCCGAAATGAACGCCGGGAATGAATCCGCCGAACCGGCGGAAGCGGCACCGGTGAAAGCCGCCCTGCCCCCGACCAAGGTGTTTGCCCGGGGGCAAACCACCTTTAACCGGCGTTTCTTCGAAACCAATCTCGCCAAGTATGCCGCGCTGGTCCGGCCGGAGGAGTTGCGGGGAATGGTGCTGACGGTGAAGTCCGCGCGGGGAACCTATGAGGCTCTGCGGATCAGCCAGATCGGCCAAAGCGATGTGCAATTGCAAGTGCAGCAAGGGAGCGCGTTCCATGATGTGACCGTGCCTTATCCCGAGATTCAGGAAATCCAAGTCAAACACCAGGACGCCTGAGCCGGCGAGGGCATACCGGGGTGGGGGCGAAACCGCAGTAACGCAACGGGACGATGTCACCTATGAAGTATCGCAGTATTCTGCTATTTGGCGCCCCAGGAGCCGGCAAAGGCACCCAAGGGAAGATTCTGGGCACGATTCCCAATTTCTTTCACTGTGCCTGTGGCGATGTGTTCCGCAGCCTCACCGCCACCAGCGCGATCGGCCGGGAATTCATTGAATATTCCGGCCGCGGTGAACTGGTGCCGGATGAAACCACAGTCCGGTTGTGGCGCGAGTTCATCGAGAATTCCACCAAAGGTCGCCGGTTTAATCCCGATCAGGACACCCTGGTTTTGGACGGCATCCCGCGCAGTGTCAAACAGGCGGAAATGCTGAAGGACATCCTGGAGGTGAAGGCGATCTTTTACTTGAGTTGTCCGACCATGAACAAGTTGGTGGAACGGCTCCAAAGGCGGGCGTTGCGGGAGAATCGGCTGGATGACGCGAACCTGGAAATCATCCGGCACCGGCTGAAGACCTACGAGCAGGAAACCAAGCCCTTGCTGAGCTATTACGGGGAGGAATTGGTCCACAAGATCGACTCGACCCAAACGCCGGTCAAAGTGCTCTACAATATTCTCCGCCGGATCGCCAAGCTCTAAGGTGTCCATGTCCCAACAATTTGGCACCTTTTCCGCGAGTGAGCTTTATTGCCCCAAGTGTGCCGGCTCCCGGCCGGTGCTGGAGAAACTGGTGCTGGCCACTCCCGGGGAAGAATTGCATGAGTATGTCTGCTCCGAGTGCGGCACCACAGTGGGGCAGCGTAAAGTGACGGAAGCAACCGAACCGGTGGCGGCGGTGAGTTCCGGACCCCGGTGGCTTAAATTCTTGACCGGTTAACCGCCGTGGCCGGCCGGTTCAAACTGATGTCTCCCCTCCGGATCATTTTCATGGGCACCGCCGAATTGGCGTGTGCCAGCCTGACTGCCTTGTTCAAGGAGCCGGATTTTAATGTCGTGGCGGTGGTGACCCAACCGGATCGTCCCAAAGGGCGGGACTTGAAGTTACAGCCATCGCCAGTAAAGGAAGTTGCCTGGGGCCTGGGTTTGCCGGTCTGGCAGCCGGAACGGGCTCGGAATGAGGATTTCGTTGCGGAAATGCGCGAGCTTGAGCCGCATTTGATCGTAGTCACAGCCTATGGGCAGATCCTGCGGCCGTCCCTGCTTGAGTTGCCCCCCTTCGGTTGCCTCAACGTGCATACCTCGCTGCTCCCCAAATACCGGGGGGCCGCACCCATCCAATGGGCCATCCTGAATGGCGATGCGGAAACCGGGGTAACCATCATGAAAATGGATGCCGGCCTCGATACGGGGCCGATCCTGGCCCAGTCGGTCACCCCCATCCGACCGGAGGATGATTCCCAGACCTTGCATGATCGCCTGGCGGGTATGGGGGCCGAATTATTGGTGCCCACAGTGAAACGGGTGGTGGCGGGCACGGTCACGGCTCAAGTCCAGCCCTCGGAAGGGGCCAGTCACGCGCGCAAGATCGTCAAAGAGGACGGCTGCCTGCACTGGAACTTGCCGGCGGTGGCGCTCTGGAACCGGTTGCGGGCTTTCACACCCTGGCCGGGTGTCTTTACGCACCTCCCGGACCAGCCCAAGCCGCATTTGCTCAAAATCTGGCAGGCGGAAGTGGTTTCCGGGGTGGGCGGGCCGGCGGGGGAGATTTTGGCGATCGACAAGCACGGAATGGTGGTGGGATGCGGAACGGACGCGCTCCGCTTGCTACTGGTGCAACGGGAAGGCGGTCGGAGAATGGCGGTGCGGGAATTTCTGGCCGGGCATCATCTGCAGCCCGGGGATCGCTTTGTGTAAGGCCGGCTGGCAGCCCCGGACGAACCGCGGGAGCTTGACAGTGATCGGGCGGAGGACGATGCTTTTTTAGAGACTTGGAAACGAGCGCGCGATGAAAAAGACCTGGCTGATTATTTCCCTCCTTGGGTTCACGCTGACCGGTGGCGTTTACGCCCAAAGCAAGCCCGGCGCCGCTGCGGCGACCCGGACGGTTAATGGACAGGGGAAAGCTGCCGCAACCAGCAGCGAAGAACCGGTGACCCCGGGATTCCTGGCCCCCGATTTTCAGATGCAGACGGCCCGCCGTTCCCGGGAAAGCGCCGTGGTGGCCACGCCGGGGCGGGGGAATGAAATCCGGGTGCGGAAGAAGATTTTGAGCGGAATCGCTGTCCAAGTCGTGAAGACCAGAAACCCGTTGCAACTGATCAATCCTTTTGCGCCGGCGGAATATGGTTCCGGCTGGGATAACGTGGTGCGGGATACCGGCACGGGTAACCCGGTGGGTTTGAAGGTGCTGGCGGTGGGATTCAACTGACCCGCGCCAACGCAATTGTTGAAAGGGCTAACTGACCACTTCGGATGCGATGACCCTGCCGATTTTGATTTTGACAAAAAGTTTCCAATGTTTGTGGTTATCAAACAGAAGGGGATACCAGAAGGACGCGGCCGGAAACTGGTCTTGATATCCCAAGTGATAATTGCAAAACGTTAGTTTGTCTGTGCTCCCCAAAATTTCTTTCTCCGCTTTGGTTGGCTCCACATCTGGCGCACGTGGAAATTCAGTGAAATATTCTTTATCCAAGATACCGGCATCCGTCCACCCAAGGAGATCATTCACTTGGTCCCGTCCCATTCCGAGCAAAAGGTTTGAGGTCAAAAGTTCATCCACCATCCGATAGCGTGCACCGTATGGAGGTCCGCTCCTTCCGCGGTTGTCACGCCCCATCGATCCGCTGATTTGCCACAATTTGTGATCGAACTTTTCGTGGAAGTGAGGACGGCAAAAACATTCCAATTTTGGTTTGCCCACGAAAACAAGCGCGACCAAATAGTTCATAACGTAGATGAACAGGAGGACCGCTATCCCGTTCCGAACTCGCAATTTTTTTGATGATCGAGCGGTGTTCATTGACCCTTCTTACCGGGAGTCGGACCGCCAGGTCCAGTTCTTGGACCCAATCCCTGCTTGGAGCACTCAAAAAATCGCTGGCGCGAGAGAATACAAATACAACGACGAGTGCGGTCTCGATACTTTTCCATCCCGCAGCAAAAATCTCACCTTCTTCGTCCGGAGGATTCTCAGCCTATCACGCGTTGGTGGTGCCAGTGCACTTCAGATCTTTGGATATTGGTAAGGCGCCCGATACGGGCGGCTCATCAGGGCGGTGGCGGCAGGGTCGCCGAGGATTTCCTCTTTGGCTCCGTCCCACGCCACGCTGCGGCCGAGTTTCCAGGAGATCATCGCCAGCAGGGGCATCACGGAGGCGCGGTGGGCTACTTCGATGCCGGCGACGGGCGGGATCTTGCCGTCGATCGCGGCGAGGAAATCGTCCCAGAGAAGTTTCAGGTTGTGGCCGTCCGGTTCCTGGAGTTGGGAGTCCTCATGAACTTGCTTTTCCCGGTTGTTAGCCGGGTAGAAGGTCCAGCCATCGCGCCAGCCGATGTGCAGGGTGCCTTTGGTGCCGTAGAAGTAGGCGCCGATGCGATGCTTCTCGGCCTCATTGCCGGCGAAATGGCGATGTTCCCAGGTGCAGGTGAACTTTTCGAACTCGAAGGTGGCGGCCTGATGATCCGGGGTATCCGTGGTCTGTTCCCGGTCATTCAGAATCGCGGGACCGGCGATGGGGCGACCGCCGGAGCAGAAGATGCTCTTGGGATATTTTTCCTCCGACCACCAGAGCACCTGATCGAGCCAGTGGACCCCCCAATCGCCGAGGGTGCCATTGGCATAATCCAGGAAATTGCGCCAGCCCCCGGGATGGAGTTTGCGGTTGAATGGCCGCAAGGGGGCGGGACCGCACCAGGTTTCCCAATCCATGCCCTTGGGCGGAGCGCTGTTGGGCGAGGGATTTTCGTGACCGCCGCCACTGTGGGCGAACAGCCTGACCATGCCAACTTCACCTACCGCGCCGGACTTCAGGAACTTCATCCCGCTGACGTGGTGGGGGCCGATGCGGCGGTGGAGTCCCGCCTGGACGACACGGCCGCTGGCGCGCGCGGCCGCGAGCATGGCGCGGCTTTCGTTGATGGTGTGGCCGGTGGGCTTTTCGACAAACACATGCACGCCCGCCTGCAGGGCGGCGATGGTCTGCAAGGCGTGCCAGTGGTCGGGCGTGGCGATGATGACGATGTCGGGTTTTTCCTTCGCGAGGAGTTCGCGATAATCGGAGTACGTCTTCGGCTTGTCCCCACTCAAGTCAGTGATCTGATCCGCGGCAATCTCCAGCGTGGTGGCGTCCACATCGCAGAGGGCAACCGCAGTGCAGCGGCCGGACTTGAGAGCTTCGACGAGGATGTTTTTGCCCCACCAACCCGAACCGATGAGGGCGGTGCGGAATTTGCGATCCGCCGGCCGGCCCAGGATGAAAGGGGCCTGCAGGGCGAGCCCGGCCGTGGCCGCGCCTTGTAGAAAAGTGCGTCGATTCATAAGCTCGGGGCGGCGGGCAGGTTCGCGGGATCAGAGCAAACTATTGATCATGGAGCCAAGGATGCTCAGGGGGCCGGTGTCCTCGAGGCTTTCGGTGGCCTTGTCGAGTTTCTGGAGGGAAAGTTTGGCGTTATTGTAAAATTCCTGATCATTGATCAGCTTGCCCACGCTCCCCTGGCCCTGGTTCACCTTCTGCATGATTTCCTTGAGGTTGGTCATGGTGGCGGTGGTTTCCTTGTACAGGGCTTCGTCCTTGACCAATTTGCCGACGGTACCCTGGCCGGCATTGACCTGGTCCACGACGTTGCGGACTTGGGCGATCGTTTGCTTGATCTCCCCGGCGGTGGCCTCCAGGTTGGTGACGGCGGCTAGGGCGGAGGTGTGGAGCGCGTCATCGTTGATGAGTTTGCCGACCGTGCCCTTGCCCTCGGCAATCTGGGCGGAAACCGTGTTCACGTGGGAGATGATGGCCGTGATTTTGGGGTTGTTGACCTTCATGAAATCGACAAAGGGACCAACGAGATTGTCGATTTTCTCGCCGGTAAAACTGCGGGTGATCGTCTGGACACCGGAGGCCGCTTCATCAAATTTGGCCATGATGGCGCTCAAGTCCGGCTGTTCGATCGTGTTCAGGTGCGAGCTTTCCGTGGCGAGCGGGGCGGTGGCCGTGCCAAAGGTCAGGGCCACAAAATTGGCGCCGAGGAGACCCATGTATTTGACGGAGGCAATGCTGTCGGTATGGACCGGAGCGTCCTTGTTGATGCGCAGGGTGAGTTCGACCTTGCCGTTGGCGGAATCGAGCCCGATTTTTTCGACCTGGCCGACCGGGACGCCGGAGATTTTGACGGGATCACCAATCTTGAGATCCTGAATATTCACGAAGGCCGCTTTGACATGGAAGCCGGGCTTGAGGAGGTTGACGCCGCCGATGATTTCAAAAATGAAAAAGGCGGCGATCATCGCGAGGGCGATGAAGATGCCGAGCAGGGTTTCAAGAGAGTTTTTCATGGGTTGCTTTTGAGGGGATGGAATTTGAAATCGACATTGAGAAAGGCCTGCAGGACCGGGTTGGGATTGGCCCGGATTTCGGCCGGGGTGCCGACGGCCAGGATGCGGCCCTCGTGGATCACGGCGATGCGATCGGCGATGCCAAAGACGAACTCACGATCGTGGGAGACAATGACCGAAGTGACGCCGATCCGTTGCTGGAGATTCACGATCTCCTCGGCGATGAGGGCGGCTGACTGGGGGTCAAGTTCGCTGGTGGGTTCGTCGTAGAGAATCAACTGGGGTTCGATAATCAGGGCGCGGGCGATGGACACCCGTTTGCGCATGCCCCCGGAGAGTTCGGAGGGGAGTTTGTCCTCCTGCCCCTTCAAGCCGACGACGGCCAGTTTTTCCGCGACGATCCGCACAATTTCCGCCGGCGTTTTCAGGCGATGTTCGCGGAGATAAAGGCCGAGGTTTTCCCCCACGGTGAGGGAATTTAACAAGGCGCCGGACTGAAAAACCATGGCGAGACGGTAGGCGGACGCGGATTCGGGCGGGCCAACCGGCTGGCCGCCCACCCGGATTTCGCCGGCGTCCGGTTTCATGAGCCCGATGAGGTGGCGGAGCAGGACGCTCTTGCCGCTGCCGCTGGGGCCCATGATGACGAAAACCTCGCCGGGCGCGACGTCGAAATCGATGCCTCGGAGAACCTCGCCGCCGGGGAAGGTCTTCCGGAGTCCGCGGACGGTGAGACCGACACCGCGCTGGCTGGAGTTGGCTGGTAAATCGTTCATGGCAGGGTCAGAGCATCATGCGGGTGAGGAAGTAGTCCAGAATGACGATCAGCACAATGCAGTTGACGACTGCCTTGGTGACCGACCGTCCGATACCCCGCGGCCCCCCGATGGTCTGGAGGCCCTGATGGCAGGAGACCACGCCGATGACCAGGGCGAAGACAAAACTTTTGCACAAGCCGTTGGCGACGTTGGCGTAGTTCACATAGTCCTTGAGATTGGCGAAGAACGAGCCAAAGGAGACCGAAATCTGGTGGTTGAAAGCCGCCACCAGGGCGCCGCCGCCCCAGCCGAAAAGGATGGAAAAGATCACCAGCAAGGGGAGCGCGGTGGCAATGGCCACGAGCCGGGGCAGCACGAGGTAATGGATGGGATTGATCCGCATGGTCCGCAAGGCGTCAATTTCCTGATAAACGCGCATGGAACCAATTTCGGCCGCCATGGAAGAGCCGATGCGGCCCGCGATGAGGATGGACATCATGACCGGGGCCAACTCTTTGCACATCGAAATGCCGACCAGGCCGCCCACCGAAGAAGCCAGCCCCCGCTCGACGAGGACCGGGCCGGTCAGGAGGCAAATGACCCCGCCGATAAAGAAGGAGAGGATGCACACCATCATGAGGCTGGCATTCCCGATCTCAAAAAACTGTTCAAATACCTTTTGCCGATGCCGCCAGACGAGGGGCAGGGAGCCCAGCGTCCGCAGAAACAGCATCGTCATTTCACCAATACTTTGGAACATAAAGGGAGTGGCACTCAGTTGCCGGCGGCGGGCCGGGGGGCGGGGGAAGCGAAAGGGATAAAGAACACCCGCCAGCGGGTGTTGGTCGCGTTCTTTTGATATTGGAACAAACCAAACAAAGCCGAACTCCGGGTGGACTGGGGAGTGGTATCACGCCGGTACAGATTCCACAAAAGGGACTGACTGCGGGCGCCGGTTTTGGCATTTGTCTCGGAGCGCCAAACGGTGTAAAGCGGGGAGACGTCGCGTTCGAGGCTCTTGTTGTTCGGGAAGATCGGCTCCAGGATGGAAAGGCCGTGGAGGTGTTCGCTGCCATCGAATTCCCGGACGCGGGTGTAAAACGGGAAGAAATCAACCCGCTGGCGCTTCCGGTGTTTCGCGGTGTCTTCTTCAGCCACGTCGGAATAGAGGAAGAATAGGATCCGGGTCCTGCCCCGGGTATAGTTTTCCCCCTGGAAACCGTTGAATTTGTAAACCGGCCAGAGGTACCAATCACTGGTCAGGTTGGTGGTATGGGCCTGGCTGAAGAAGGGCCAAACCCGATCGGTCGTCTTGCCTGGTCCATGCGCAAAGACCACCAGGGGCCAGGGGGCGCCCCATTCCTCGTATTGCTTTTCCCGATCAATCGTGTGGGTGACGCCGAGGGGCCAACCGTAGGAAGTCGATTCGCGTTGGGCGGAGCGCTCCAGCGAGTAGACGAAGGTGAGCGCCTGGAGATGGGTGGCATTGGTGGTGCCGGTTTCCGCTTCGGTGGTGTGGAAGAAGGGCCACAGCACAAACTTATAATCGTGCCCCCCGACGATGCTGACATCGCCGAATCCATTGGTGCGGGTCGTGGGGATTTTGTGCTCGTGGCCGACCAAAGGGAACAATTGCCAACCTTCCAAACCGTTTCCCTGCCGCCGGTGGAAAAACGGGTAGGGCATGTTCCGTGTGACCGCATCCCCTTTGCGGGTTTTGGAATAAAGGGGGAAGAGGGTGAAATCGATTTCGTCGCGGAAAAACCGGTGGTCCAGATGGCCGTAGAGGGGGACCAAGGCGGTGTAGTTATGACTGGGAATCGGGGAACGCTGCTGGAAATAGAAGGGAAAGAGGGAGAACCGGTGGTCGGAGGTGTTCCCCTGGTTTTCGCCGCCGCCGACGTTCCACAATTGCAAAATCTGCCAATGGTACTGGGAACCAAAGCGGTCGTAGGTCAGGAGGGGATAGGCGAAATCCCACTCCTCGGACTCGGTGGCTGGGTCGGCCGTGTGCGCGAGGGTGAGGGGGGGGATCGCCCAAGTCAACTGGGACTCCCGTTGCTCCAGGTAGAATAGCGGTCCAAGGATTTCCTTCCGGTGGCCGGACGCCAGCGTGAGGGAGAAATCATCGTACAGCGGCCCGGCTCCCCGCCAATCCGCCGCGACAGTGGCGACCGGGATAAAACCTGCCAAGCCCAGAATCCTTAAGTGATTGATGATGCCCATTAATGGCTCGAATTGCAGCCACCTGAGAATAACCGAAGGACGATTCCGGTCAAGATAATGGGACGATGGCGGCGGGGAGTCGGAGCGCTCCGAAACGTTGGAAATCAATCGCAGTGAAAAAACGGCAAAAAGGGAATAATTGGAATTACAGGATTAACGTTAACATTTTGGTAATGTGGGCCATTAATCCGTCAATTAACTAAGAAATTGACTATTTAGACATTGATTGTATGGTACCGAACAACTTGAGGTTGTTACCTCGGTTCCTCCCGGCCCGGTGCCGACCGTGCATTGTCGGCGCCGGGTTGTTTTTTGTGGCGGGCGGCCAGCATCAAATTCAAAATGGCCGGAAGGAAGGTTAAAGCGGCCAACATGCAGGCGGCGACCCCGAGGGACATGACATAGCCCAGGCTTTGGATACCCTGGTGTTTGGCGAGCATCAGGCTGCCAAATCCCGAAATGGTGGTGAGGCCGGAGACGAAGACAGCCTTGCCGGTGCTTTTGGAAAGCAGGTTGGGATTTCCTTCCTCGGCAAAGCGATTGAGAATATGAATCCCGTTCGTGACGCCGATGCCAATCACCAACGGCAGGGTCATGATGTTGGCCGGGTTGAAGGGTACGTGAAACCAGCCCATGAAGCCGCCGAGCCAAACCGAGCCGATACCGACCGGTAGCAGCGCCAGAACCACCGAGGAAAAGGTCCGGAAATGGATCAGCACCATGATCACGATGGCGATCAAGGCATACCAGGCGGCCTGCTCATAGCTATTTTTCAGCAGCGTCGTGTATTCGTAAAGCTGGACGGGGGTGCCGGTGACGTTCGGAACGACCGTTCGGACCTGCCTGACGAATTCCTCCTGTTTGTCCCGTTCCCAAATGTTTTCCCGGGGATAAACCTGGATCAAGTACTTGCCGGTAATACCCACAAAACGATGCCGTAACGCGGGGGGTAGGTCGGCCGCCGTCATGGGCGAACTGTTATCCTGATTGCGGAACGATTCAAAAGTGTCCCGCACATCCGCAAACAAGGCGTGTTCAAAGGCCCCCAGTTTGCGGGCGACCTGAGCGGGGTCGCCGGCATTGATGCGCCGGTGGAGTTCCAGGACGGAATCGCGCAGAACTAGCAGCTGGCGGGAAAGTTCCGTCTCCCCTTCTTCGGCGGCGGCGGCGGCGGCGGCTCCAAAAAAGCCCCGGGTGGAGTAGATCGTTCTCCGCAGCTCGGCGAGGCCGGCCGGATCGAAATTCGGGTCGGCCGCGGGCCGGGCGGTTTCCGGAGGGAGGCGTTCTTTGCCGGGCGTAATCGGGCCCAGCGGCGCGGGGATGGCGGGGGCGAAATGAATGGGGGCGATCTGTTGCTTGATTTCACCGATCAGGCGGAGCTTTTCCGTTTGATCTTCGGTGAGGTACTCGGCCATCGAAATGTTGGTATAAACCGCGGGGAGGAGCGCGAGGCGTTTTATCAAATCCACGGCCTCGCGCGGGGAATCCGCGACGACGGCGCCGAATAATACCGACTGGGAAGCGGAATTGATCAACTTTTTCTCATAGACCACCGCCGGGAGGCCGGCCGACTGCATGTTCAAGAGATTGTAGTCAAAAAACACTTTGTGGAATTGCGTGCCCGCCAGAAGGCTGATGAACACGGTGACGCCGCAGACCGTCCAGGGGCGGTCCAACCAGAGGTTTTCGATCCGGGCCCGCAGGTTGACTGGGGGGGCGGGATGGGGACGGTGATCAATGATGTTTTGGCGGCTGCGGAAGAGGAGGACGGGCAGCAGCGTGAGCATCGGGATCAGGCAAATCAGCATGCCGCCGCCGCAAATGATGCCCATCTCCTGGATGCCTTTGAAATCAGTGAGGGCCATGGCGAGAAAGGCGGCCGCCGTCGTCAAGGCCCCGGTAAAAACGCCCTGCCCGGTGAAGACGATCGCCAGGCGCATGGCCTCTTCCTCGCTGTGGCCGAGCCGCAATTCCTCTTCAAAGCGGGTGATCAGGTGAACGCCAAAATCAATGGCCAGGCCGATCAAGATGGGCACGAACGTGATCGTCAGAATGTTCAAATGGCCGACCGTAAAGGTCGTGAAGGCCATGGTGTAACCGAGTCCCACGAGGAGACACAGGGTGGCTTTGAGCGGGCGGCCGGTTTCCTGGTAGCCGTAAATGAAAATCAGGGCGCAGACGATCAGGGAGACGATGCTGGCGATGGTGGAGTCCGTCTGCGATTGGGCCATCTCGTCATGCTCCAGCACGGACTCGCCCGTCAGTCCGACGTTCAGTCCGGGCACTTCACGCTGGGTTTCCGCCACCAATTCCCGCATGCGCTCGACGGCGCGGTCGTTCAGGTCCTCCGTGACGGCATGTGTGGTGGCGAGAAAGATGCGACCATGGGCAAAAGTGATGTAGATCTCTTCCTGGGCTTCATCGCCGGCACTGAAGAGCGCCTCGACGCCCGGGGAGGGGGCGATGCCGGGGCGGGTCAGGCTGGCGGTGGCTTGATTGATGATCCGCCCGACCATGGGCAGCGCCTTCATGAGGGCGTCATTCTCCTGATTTTTCTCGCGCTTGGCGTTCAGGAACTGGGAGTTGATCGTTCCAAACAGCGAATTAAGATTGCTGGCGAGGGTGAATTTTTCGATGGCGGGGACAAAGTCAGCCAGCGTCTGGCGCAATTGGAAAAGATTGGTTTCCGGGACAAAAAGCATCGCTTTGCGCCCCATCATCTTCAGATCGCCCTTGTAAAAGACATCTTTGAACAGGTTGGTCTCGATCTCCAATTTGGCGCCCAGCCGTTCGACAAACTGGCGGTTCTTTTCGAGGTCATCGCTTTCGACAATGACTACCAGGTCGTCCTGTTCCGGGAACTCCGCTTTGAATTTAAGGAAATTCTGGTGGTATTTCTTGCCCGAGCCAACGAGATTGTCGCGACTGGGGTCGAACTTCAGGTGGAAGGCGGTGTAAAAAACCGAAAGGATAAACAGCGCGATTTGCGGGTACAGGAAAACCCAGCGATGCCGGCAGATTTGGTCCGCCAGCCAGCCCAGCACCCGGCCAAAAATTGTTTTATCAAGTGTCTTCATGCCTGGTCCGCCCGGGCGCAAAAGGGGCGTACCGCCCGAAAGGGGGGCGGGTTGTGGCGGCGGCAGCCAGACTCAGGCGGCGGCCTCAGGAAATTCGGCATTGGAATAGACTTCCTTGACGTCGTCGTGGTCTTCCAGTTGTTCGACCAGCCGGTGGACGGCCGGAGCGCTGGCGGGATCCAGGGGAACCAGCAGGGTGGGAAGATAGGTGATAGTGGCGGAGGCGCATTTTATGCCCCGGGCGTCGAGTTGTTTATGGACGGCCTCGAAATGGGCCGGATCCGTGAGAACCTCATAGCCTTCGGGTTCGGCTTTGAAATCTTCGGCGCCGGCCTCCAGGGCGATTTCCATAACCTGATCCTCGTTGGCCCCCTCGCGCGAAATGATCAACTGGCCTTTGCGGTGGAAGAGGCGGGTGACCGAGCCGGCGGTGGCGATGCTGCCGCCGTTTTTGGTCATGACGCTGCGGATTTCGGCAGCGGTGCGATTCCGGTTGTCGGTGCTCAGTTCCACCAGCAAGGCGACGCCATGCGGGCCGTATACTTCGTAGGTCAGGTCTTCGAAATTCCCGGTTTCCCCGTCGCCGGTGCCCTTTTTAATGGCGCGTTCGATGTTGTCATTGGGCATGTTCGCACTGCGGCATTTGAGGAGGCACATGCGCAGGCGGGGGTTCATGTCGGGATTCGCCCCGCCGATTTTTGCGGCGATCGCGATCTCCTTGGCCAGTTTGGCGAAGATTTTTCCGCGTTTGGCGTCAATTGCGCCTTTGAAGGTCTTGACCTTTGCCCATTTACTGTGACCAGCCATAATTACTTTTGTTCAGGATGGAGCGAGTCGGCACGGCGAGGTTGGCCCACGGTGGTACGGCAATTTCCCCGCCCGCGGGATTGCGGGCGGCGAGGTGCCGAAAACAGGGACTGCGTCCATAACAATGGGGGAATTGAACACCAACCGGGGCCGTGGCAGAAGCTTAATTTTAACGGCTACCAGCGCCCCCGCCGGCCGGTGGGGCCTAAAGGGGGGGCGGGGCGATTGCCGGATCAGAGCGGGTCAATCTGCAACCGGAAGAAGGCCGGTGCGGGAATGGTGTTGGTGACGCTGAGGGGCGTGCCGGTCCCGGTAACGGTTCCGCCCAGGTAATTCCACGGCGCCTGGCCCACGTTGCCATGATATTGGAGATGGTAATTCCGGTTCAAAAGCGTGGGGAAAGTAAACCAGGATTGGGTGCCATCGGTGGCAAAGCTCAGTACCGGCGGTCCGGACACCGTGAGCGTGCCATTGCTATTGGTCGTGGCGTAGTTGGCCGGTAAATAGGTCCCGCCGGTTGGGACGCCCGGAACCACCGGGTAGCTGCCCGCCAGGGCGGTGGAAATGCCGCCGGCGCTGGTGATTGCGAGGGTGCCGAGGGACTCGCCATTCTGCAATCCGGTGGCGGTGAATTCCTGCCCGGTGAAGGTGATGGTTTCGCCCGCAAATTTATTGGTGCTGGTCGTGGTGATAGTCAGCAAGGCCCGGGCCACGGTCAACCGGCCCGGTTGGTATTGGAGCGAATAATTTCCCAGGCCCGTCCCGGTGGCGGAACTGATGGAAATGGGATAGGGGGAACCGCCGACGCCGGCGTTGGGGGGAGCGCCCGGGCTGCTCAGGGAAGCGTGGGTGACCGTATCCCCATTCACCAAGCCAAGGGTGGTGAACTCGGTGCCGGCAAAAGTGACCGCCTGGCCATAGGTTTTGGTGGTGTCCACCGCGGTGATGGTCAGGGGCGCGGGGTTGATGCTCAGGGTGCCACTCACAAAAGAGTTGAAGGCATAGTTCGGCGAGCCGAGCGAGCCCAGCGAAATGAGCAACGGGTAGGTGCCTACGCCGCTGGTGGCCAGGGCGGGCGTCGCAAAAGCCGGACTACCCGTGAGGACGGCCGGCGTTTCCCCGTTCGCGAATCCGGTGAACGTGGCGGAATAGGCGGGATCGGTGGCCCCATAATTGCGGGACGCATTGTTGGCCGTGACGGTCAAATTGGCGCGATTGACCGTGAGTCTGCCGCTGGCGTAGGTGATGGCGTAATTGGCCGGATCGAGGGTGCCGGCAGTCACCCCGCCCGGAACGACGGCGTACGTTAAGCCGGTCACGGCGGCGGTCGCGGCAGCCCCGACGGAAGTCAGGCTGACGCGGTTCAAGGTTTCGCCGTTTTGCAAAGCTGTGGCCGTGAATTCCGTCCCAGCGAAGGTGATGGTTTGGCCATACGTCTTGTTGGTGTTAAGCGCCGTGATGGTCAAGGGCGCCGGGTTCACGGTCAGTTGGCCGGGATTGTAGTTAATGGAATAATTGGTCAAGCCGATTCCTAGCGCGTTACTGATGGTGATGCTGTAAGGGGAGTTGCCGATCGGCGAATTGCCGGACAGCCCGGCGCAGGCCAGGTTGACATTGGTGACCGTATCCGAGTTTGCCAGCCCGACGCTGTTATACTCGGTGCCGGACAGCACCAGGGTCTGGCCGTAGGTTTTGGTCAGGTTTTTGGCGTTAACCGACAAGAGGGCTCGATTGACCGTCAGGGATCCGGTCAGGTACGTGATGACATAGTTATCCAAGCCGCTGCCCAAAGCCGCCGTGGCCGAGATGGAATAGGCGGTGTTGGTGGTGGGAGCGCTGGCCGGCGCGCCGGGGCTTGTCAGGGTGACCTTGGTGACAGTGTCACTGTTCAAAAGGCCGCTCGGGACGAACTCGGTTCCGGCGAAAGTGACGGCTTGGCCGTATGACTTGCTGCGGTTCGCGGCGGTGATGGTCAGGCTCGCCGGCGTCACCGTCAGGGCCCCGGGGACGTAGGTGATTTTGTAGTTGGCCAACCCGGTGCCAACGGCGCCGGTCAGATTAATCGGAAAGGGCGAGCCAACCACCCGGGCGGTCGGTCCCGCCCCGGCACTGGCGAGAGTGGCCCCCGTGACCGTGTCAGCATTGAGCAGGCCGGTGGCGGCGATCTCGGTGCCGGCGAAGGTCAGGGTTTGGCCATAGATTTTGCTTTCGTTGGTGGCCGCCACGCTCAGCGGGGCGGTGGCGACGCTCAGCGATCCGTTTACGTAAGAAATCGTGTAGTTGGCCAGCCCGTTGCCGAGCGCGTTGGTCGGGACGATGGCGAAGGGGGAGTTGGCCACCAACGCGGTTGCCACCGCCCCGGTGCTCACGAGGCTCACGTTGGTGATCGTATCGCTATTCAAGAGGCCCGTGCTGGTGAATTCTGTGCCGGCAAAGGCGAACGTTTGACCATAGGTCTTCGTCCGGTTGCTGGCATTGACTCTAAGGCTGATTTTACCAACGTTCAGTAGGCCAGAGTTGTAAGTAAGGTTGTAATTGTCTAGTCCGGTGCCCAAGGCGGCGCGGCAAGTGATGGGATAAGGTGAGCCACCCACTGTTGCGGTGTTGGTGGTGCCAGTGCTGGCCAAGGTCACGTTCGTCACAACGTCCCCATTTACCAAGCCATAGGCGGTGAATTCCGTTCCCACAAACACGACTGATTCGCCGTAATTCTTGAATCGACCGTTAGGGTTTATGAGCAAGGTGGCGGGGGCGACTGTAAGGAGGCCGGAGACATAATTAATTGCATAGTTGGTCAAGCCGCTACCCAATGCCCCGCCCGGGGTTATGACATAGGGAGAGTTGGCAACCAGGGCTGAGCTGACGGTGCCGGGGCTGGTCAGGGTTGCGCTCACCAGGGCGTCGTCGAAAAGCAGGCCCGCGGAAGTGACCTCGGTGCCCGGAATGGTGATGTTTTGGCCATAGGTTTTGGTCTGGTTCTTTGCCGTGACCGTGAGGGGAGCCTTACGGACATTGATGGGGACCGAAGCCCGGGCATTGGTAAAGTTAACCGTGTCCACCGGCGTGAAGAGGACGTTTAATAATTGGTTGGAGCCCGCGTGCAGAGCCGTGCCGAGCGGGGATCCGTAGGTGAAAGTACCCGGAAGGGCCACCCCGGGGCTGGTGGGGGAAGCGGCCGTGGCATTGAGCTGGTTGTCGTTCAAGAGCGTCCCATAAACGATGTCGGCCGGGACCGCCCAGGAAATGGCGGGCACGATTTTGAGGACGGAAAGAGTTACGTTGGTAGCCGTGTAGGCCGTTTGCCAGATGCTGCTCGGGGGTAGGTTGGTACTCAAAAACAAGCCCGTGAAATTGGTAAATTTGAGGACCTGAAAGGAGTTGCCAACGGAGGGCGAGAAACCATTATTCAAATTCGCCGCAAGGGTGCCGGTAAGCTTGGGGGTGCCTGCGAGGGAAATCTGGCCGTAATTGGCCGCGCTGTTAATGCCGAAATTCAATTTGCCCCCGGTCAGGTAGTAGGGGCCGGTCAGCCGGATGGTTCCGGTCTGCGAATCAAGGGTCCCGGCGTTGGTGAACGTGACGTTGGCGTCGAAGGTGGTGGTGCCCGTGCCGCCGGCTTTGCGGAAGGTGCCAAAGTTGGCAATAAAGCTGGTGCCATTATTGAACCCGCCGGAGAAAGTGTCATCCCCAAGATCATTGAAAAGACCGTAGTTATAAATCCGGGCGTTCGCATTGTTAACACCGCGCAGCGGGGCGTTCGACCAATTAATGGTCCCAAAGTTGGTCAGGAACAAGCCATTGAAGCCATTGCCGCCGCCCGGCACAATGTTCAGGATGCCATTATTGGTCAGGGTCAGACTGCCCGCCAGCGAGCCGCCGGTCCAGTTGAGGATACCGCTGATGGTGCCGGCAAAGGAGGCGCCACCCGCCACCGAACTGCCGGAACCGGTAAAAGTTGTGAGATTGGTGAAGAGGCTGGCGTAAAAATTGATGGTGCCACTAGGGAGGGTAATTAGGTTGCCGCCGCTATTCGTGCCGCCGCCCGTCAGATTCAGGGTACCTTGGTCCACTTCCACCTGTCCGGAATTGTTAAAAACCACGGCGCCGTCGAGCACGGTCGACCCGGCGCCGCCGGATTTCAGGAACGTGCCGAAGTTGTTAAAGGTGGTGATGGCATTGTTGTAGCCCCCGGCGAAAGTGTTGTCGCTGAGCGCGTTCCAAGTGCCGTAGTTAAAAATCTCAACGTTGGTGCCGTTGAGTCCGAACAGGGTGGTGTTGGTCCAGGTGACCGTGCCAAAATTGGTGAGTATGAGGCCGTTGAAGCCATTCCCTCCGCCGGCCAAAATTTTTAAAACGCTGTTGGTGGCCATGGTCAACTGACCCGAGAGACTGCCGCCGGTCCAGGTCAAGTTGCCGGTAAACACACTTTTACCGGCGAGACCGCCGCCATTGAGCAGGAATTGACCCTGGGAGCTGAGCTGGATGGCGCCATTGACGGTGAGGGTTTGTCCGGCGGTGAGGAGCGTTTGCGTGGTGTTTCCAGAGGCCGCGCCAAGCGTGAGGCCGGCCACGGTGGGGCTGCTGTTCAAGCTGACCGAGTAATTTCCCGGGGTGGTGATGACCGCGGTGTCGGCGGCGCCAGGGACCTGATTGGGGCTCCAATTGGCGGGGGTATTCCAATTCCCACCGCTGGTATTGGTCCAGGAGATGGTGGCGGCGGAGGCGGAAAAGTGAGCCAGGGCCAAAAGGTTCAGGACCAAGCCCAGCACCAAGTTGGTAGGATTGCCGGAAGACCAGTTTTGCTTTCTCATAGTTAACCGCAGTATCATCAGCCCCGAATGGTGGCCGAAAGTTCATTATCAGGCAGCAATATCCCGGTATTGCCTTTACCGGTTGAGCGGGGGCGAGTCTGGGGTGGCGGGTGTAAGCGAGGCAAGCAAAAACGGCCAACCGAGCGGTGCCGATTGGGAAACAATTGATGTCAGGGACGCTGAGGGATCGTCCCGGCGGAGGCCGGCGCCTCAAGTGTTCTTGACGAACAATTTTCCCGGCAACTGCCGGACGAGGCGTTTCATTTCGAGCCCGAGAAGAGCTACTGAGACCACGGAGCTGGGCAAACCGCTGCGCTGGATCACTTCGTCAATACTGGATTCTTCCCGGGTCAACGCGTAATAGGTCTTCTGTTCGTTTTCCGAAAGGGTGAGGGCGGGCAATTCCCCCGTTTCTCCGCCGGCGGGGGGGCGGTTGCTCGGCGGAAAGAGATACTCAAATTCACTTAAAATGTCCTCCACCCCTTCACAAAGCTTGGCGCCTTTCTTGATCAAATCATGGCAGCCTTTGCTGCGGGGGGAGTCGATTCGGCCCGGGACGGCGAAGACCTGGCGACCATACTCGACCGCCATGTTGGCAGTGATGAGCGCGCCGCTGGTCAGGTTGGCTTCCACGACGACGGTTCCCAGGGACATGCCGGCGACGATGCGATTGCGAATGGGGAAGGACTGTTTGTCCGCCTTGCGGTTAAAGGGGAACTGAGTCATGAGCGCGCCGGAAGCGGTAATCCGGGCGAAAAGTTCGGCGTTTTCTGGCGGGAAAACCAGATTGATACCGGTGCCGAGCACCGCAATGGTGCGGCCCTTGGCGCTCAAGGCACCCTGATGGGCGGCGGTGTCGATTCCGCGCGCCCCGCCGCTGACGACGGTGACCCCCAAATAAGCAAGTTGGTAGGCGAGTTTTCGGGCGGTCTCCTGGCCGTAATGGGTGGTCAGGCGGGAACCGACCAAAGCCACGGCATTTTTATCCGCCGGGAGCAGGTTGCCTTTGACATAAAGCACCACCGGGGGATCATAAATCTGCCGCAGGGCCGGGGGGTAATCCGGATCGGATTGAATCAGCACATGGCAGCCAAATTCCGCGATGCGTTTCAATTCGCCGGCCAGATCGATCCCCTTTTCCCAGTTGGCGATCGCTTCTGCCGTTTCCGCGCCGATGCCGCGGACTTGCAGCAACCGGGAGCGGGAAGCCTGCAGGATCGCGGGAGCCTCGCCGAAATGCTCGAGCAACTGGCGAACGCGCACCGGACCGACATGCTCGATGAGATTGAGGGCCACGAAGGCTTCCCGTGAGTCCATGGGGGAGTGCATAACCCAGAATCCCAACGGGTGCAATGCCGGAGCGGTGCGGATGCATCGCGCGGCGGGAAAGCGGTAGGGTGGCAGGCTGCGTCGGTTTTTGCTTTTTTTGCTTCGTTGAGTATATTGGATCTTGGAAATCAACGGGTTGGGAGTTGCTTTCGAGATACGCGACGAGCTTCGTTAACCGGTTTTTGGCGGGGAGGGGAAGACCGAAGGAGAGCCATCGGCCCACGGGTTTTGTCTTTACATTTGTAAAGGCCGCGTTACAATAATGGTGGAATTTCAGGCAGTGGTCTTGAGCTACCTCGTCATGGCAGCGGAACCTAAAGAATCGGCGGTTGGCACGGAGCGCAGTGAGCGCTTTGATACGACACTTTGGAGTATGGTCCGTCGGGCTGGCGACAGCCAGGCCAGCCGTTCCGGCGAGGCCTTGGAGCGGCTCTGTAGCGCCTATTGGTACCCCATTTATGTTTATGTGCGCCGCCGGGGCAAGGACCCGGAGGAAGCCCTGGATTTGACCCAGGAATTTTTTGCCCGCCTTTTAGAAAAGAAATGGCTGCAGGATGCGAACCCCGCGCGGGGTCGGTTTCGAACCTTTTTGCTCACGGCAGTCGAGGGCTTCCTCAGTAATGAATGGAAGAAGTCCCAAACCGCCAAGCGGGGCAGCGGAAGGCTAAATAAGGCATTTGATGCCGCGGAGGCGGAAGAAAGGTTTGCCCAGGAAGCGCAGGAAAATGCCACGCCGGACGCGTTGTTCGACCGGCGCTGGGCTTTGACGTTGATCGGCCGGGCCCAGGACCGGTTGCGGGACGAGGAGGTGCGGTCCGGGGAGAGTGCGCGCTTTACCGCTTTGGAGCCGACCTTGGCGGGAGACCACACGGAGGAGGGTTACCGGGATTTGGCGGAGCGTTTTGGGGTGACCGAGAACACGGTCAAGTCCTGGGTGTATCGTCTGCGGAGAAAATTCCGCTCCCTTTTAATCGAGGAAATCGCCCAAACACTGGACGAGGGGCAGGATCCGAATGCGGAGTTGAGTGAACTTTTTGCGGCGCTCACGCGATGAAGACCACCCTCTGGCAATTGGCAACCGACCGGTGGTCGGGGCTCCGCCTATTGCACCGGCCTGGGTTGGCACAATTTTCTTTGCCTGGGGTGGCGCGATTGGCAATTAAGGTGGCCACGACTTCGTCCCGCGGGGGGCGTTGGGGGGCGTTGACGCGGGAGAATCATGACCGCTAGCGGGGTTTGCTCAAAGTGTGGGGGGGGACTCCAAAAAGATGCCCGGCGGGGCGTTTGCCCTGCTTGCGCGATGAAGCTGGTGATGGCCCTGCCGCCCCCGGAATTGGACGAGGAATTACCCGAGCCCGAGCCAGCCGTCTCGGTAGTGGGTACCGGACCGCGGGTACGGACCGGCCATTTTGGCGATTTCGATCTCCTCGGGGAAATTGGCCGGGGTGGAATGGGGGTGATTTACCGCGCGGTTGAACGCAGCCTGAAGCGGGACGTCGCGCTCAAACTGATCAGGGATGGGTCGTTGGCGCGGCAAGCCGATATCGATCGGTTTCTGACCGAAGCCGCGGCCGCGGCCCAGCTGGTGCATCCCCATATTGTTAAAGTCCATGGAGTGGGGAAAGCGGAGGGGCAGCATTACTACTCCATGGAGTTCGTCACCGGCCGCAGTCTGGCGGAGAAGTTGCGCACGGGACCATTGGACTCCCGGCTCGCCGCCCAAATCCTGGAGAAGGTGGCCCAGGCGATTGAGCTGGCGCATAAGAAAGGGATACTACACCGCGATCTCAAGCCGGCGAACATCCTCATGGATGAAAAGGGGGAGCCCAAGGTGGCGGATTTCGGCTTGGCCAAGAACCTGCAATCCCAATCAGAGCATTCGTTGGAGGGCGCGGTGGTCGGTTCTCCGCATTACATGCCGCCGGAACAGGCCCGGGGACAGCAGGTTTCGTTTCAGTCGGATGTCTATTCTTTGGGGGCCGTACTTTACGATATGCTGACCGGTCGTCCCCCGTTCAGCGGGGCGACCGCCGTGGCCACGATGAGGCTGGTGGAGGATCAGGAGCCGGTGCCGCCCCGGGCTTTGAATCCGGCGGTGCCGCTGGATCTGGAAACGATTTGTCTGAAGTGCCTGGCGAAGGATCCCAAAGGTCGCTATTCCACCGCCGAGGAGTTGGCTCAGGAATTGCGGCGTTACCTTGGGGGGATTCCCATTCAGGCCCGGCCAGTCAGTGCCTTGGAACGGGCCTGGCGCTGGTGCAAACGCAAACCCACCTTGGCGAGCTTGGCGGCCGTGGTGGCAATCGCGCCCATGGTCGTAATCGGGGTCATGTACGTTTATGGCCAGAGGATTGCCGCCGAGAGTCGACGGCTCGCCGCGCAGACCTACGGGGCGGACGTGGCACTGGCGGACCGCGCGCTGGCGGACCGGGACTATGGCGCGGCGAATTGGGCGCTGTTGAGTTACGCTCCAGCGGCGCGGGCGGGGATCAATTTCCCGGGAGCGCCGGGATTCGAGTGGCGGTGGCTTTGGCAAAAGGCCCAGGGCGAGGCGCTCCGAACCATTCCCGCGCACCAGGGGAAAGTAACTTCCGTGACCTTTTCCATAGACGGGCATTACGTGGTGTCGGGCAGCGACGATGGTTCGGCCATCCTGTGGAATGGCACCAACGGGAGTTTGGTGCGGACGTTTGTGCCGCCGCCGCGGCCGGCATTCGCGCCGTCCAGACCCGTCGGCACTGAGGCGGCACCCGAGCCACAAGCTGGCATTTCGCCGTCGTTCACCGCGGATGGAGAAAACCTGCTGATTGGGGATGCGGGCGGATTGGCGCTGTGGAGTCTCCGCGACTGGCAATGCCGCCTCAATTTCGGCAGCAATCACATCAATAGCCCGGTCTGCTCTCCGACCGACCCCGAGCTGGCAGTGGCCACCGTGACGGAACAGTCATCTCCCTGGCATTCGCTGGTTTTCTTTGACCTGACGCAGGGTCATTTTTCGAACAGTTTTTCGGGCATGGACGTCCAGAGTTTTTGCTTTGCCCCGGACGGCGAGAAGTTGGCGTACTGGGATTATCTCCAAACCAATTTCATCACTCTGCAACCGTTGCGTGGCGGGAAAGTGCGCGAGGTCATCACTAACGTTAACCCGTCCGAAGCGGTGCTGGATATGGTTTTCACACCGGATGGGAAGATCCTGGCGGTAGGGCGGACTCTTCCCGGAGGCGTGGATCTGTACGATGTGTCGAACCGGAAATTCATCGTTACTTTGCCGATGGAAGGAGGAAGGTTGGGAGCTTTGGCGATTTCGGCAGATGGCCAATGGCTGGCCACGGGGGGCGCCGACCAGGCGATTTGTCTGTGGGATTTATCCACCCGCAAGAAAGTGCGGCAATTTTGGGGTCACGCCGGGACAGTTTCCGCCCTGACCTTCTCACCCGACGGCCAACAATTGGTCAGCGGGGGGTGGGATGGTACGGTGCGCTTTTGGGATGTGGCACCCGCCGCTCCGCTTCAGAGTGTGACAAATGTGGTCGGTTATTTTACTTTTTCACCCGATGGCCAACAATTGCTGACCCAGGGAACCAATGGCATGGCGCGCCTTTGGGAACTGCCCGGGCACGCCAATTTTAAGGAGTGGGCGATGCCGGCATTTCAAAGTGCGGTTTTCCGTAGCGATGGCAAGGTTCTGATGGCCGGGATAAGCGGGCCCAAGCATCAGCCCTGCATGTGGTTTTACGATATTGCCGCCAAGCGGTTGGAGGATCCCCTTGCGATTCCGGATACTATCGGTTGGAACTGCACCGCGGTGACCCTGTCACCGGACGGGGAATACCTCGCCGCTGGCTACCAGAGTGGAGTTGTCGCTCTTTGGCAGGTGCGGGATCAAAAGTTGGTTCAAAAATCACTGCCGGGGCTGGGGGGGGGGAAGACCGGTTCTGCGATCAAGGGGTTGTTATTTTCCGTGAATCAGCGGCGGTTGGTGGCTTTCAGCCGGGGAGGTTCTTCCTTGATCACCGCATCATGGGAGCTTCCCAGTTGGGATCGGAGTGGGCCACGGTCTTTCAGTGGCACGGAAATCAAATTCGCGTTGTCCCCGAACGGCGAATATTTCGCCCTCAGTGGAAAAGACCAGCCTTTGGGAATCAAGAGTTGGAAACGGTCAGTGAACGAAGATGGAATTCACTTGCAGGGCAACGTCGGGATTGCGAGCGCGCTGGCCTTTTCCGCCGATGGCCGGACCCTGGCCAGTGGCGAGGCCGAAGGACTGATCAAGCTTTGGCACTTGGAATCCCGACGGGCGGTGGCCAATTTGGGAGCATCAAAATCCAAGGTAACGATGTCACAACTCGTATTTTCCGGCGATGGGTCTTGGTTGGGAATGTCCGACAGCGCGGGCGAACTGCATTTGTTTCATGCGCCGGCCCCCAGTCCGGTTGTCGGTTCGGCAGTGCCTTAAAAAAAATCCCTCCTCTCCCGCAAAATTGCTGCAACCTTTTGCGGAAAATCTTTAAGAACGCTTTAAGAAGGCATCTTCTGTACAACCGAGGCCAAGTCTCGGATACCCGGCCAGGCTTGGGAGTTTATCCGTTCTCGCGCCCGGTTGCAGAGGCTCTGACTCTATGGCATTTTAGCAAAACGGCGGAAATTGGTCGGAGCGTCGGCCCTTCCCAGCGGCTGGGCAGGTGGGGCAAGCCGCCGTCGGTCAATAAATCGCGGGCATGCGGAAAAGGATTGGTGGGGTGATCTTCACGCATTTGCGAGATTCTTGGCACCTCGAGAAGCTCGCGGGTTGGCAAAGTCGGCAATTGTCGATGAAAGTGTAAGTGATTTGAATTTTTGCTGGAATGGCACGAATAATGCTATAGTTTTTGGCTCGAGCAGAAACAGGATTAGGTTGAGTTTTTGAATGAGCTAAACTCACGGTTTTTGTGGTGAACTATGAAAAATAATAATGAGTCTAAAATGGGTGCGCCGTTAAAGCGGCGGCTGATGACGGCGGCAATCTGGCAGATTTTGGTGGGAGCAATCGTAATCGGTGCTTCCGGCATCGTGGCTTGGGGACAGGACACTTTTATCCCTGGGACATTTCAGGACGAAGTTTTCACCGGCCCGGGCGCGGTGCTTAGCCGGGGAGCGGTGGAGGCGGGCGCGATCAATTCATCGGCCCTCTCTGGGGTAAGTTTTGCTGCCAGTCTGAATAATCCCCAGTCCGGCTCTATCACGAGCCAATTCGGCGTAACCAATCTGGTTCGTCACGTCAGCGGGGTCTTTGTGCCACCAGTGAGCGGAAATTATGTTTTCTGGCTGGCTTCGGAGGGCGATTCTTCCCTTTACCTCAGTTCGGACAGCACGCAGATCCATCGTCAGTTGGTGGCGCAGGAGTCGGTGGGCAGTTCGGCGGGCGAATGGACCACCAGTTCGGGTGGCAGCCAATTGGCCGGGAAGCGGACTGATCAATTCATTCCGCCGGGTTTCGTGGCCCCGCCCAACGCGGCCGGGATCCCGTTGGTGGCCGGGAATAAGTATTACTTCGAAGTTTTTCATCATCAAAAGACGGGGGGCGACAACGTTTGGGTGACGTCCACGCTGGTGGGTGATCCCGCGCCGGTCGGGGTGCAGTCCTTGTTGTCCCCTGACCCGGCCAATGCGCCAAGTTTTGGCTATTTTCAGCATGCGCCAACTTTCCTGGCGATCGACGGACCCGCCAGCCGTTCGGTCTATCCGGAGCAGACCATCCAGCTTTCCGGCCGGGTGTACACGGACGCCACGCCCCTTCCCGTCCAATACCAATGGTTGGTGCAACAGAACGGCATTTTCGTTCCGATCGCCGGAGCCACCGCGTCAGTGCTAACGATTAATAGCTCCAGTAAGCCCAAGGCGGCTTTCGCGGGCACCTTCAGTCCCTGCACGAATTTGTTTGTCTGCGACAAACCCTTTGTCCCGGCGTGCCCCGGGCTTTCGTGTTTCGAAGACCAAATTTGCTGCACCAACGTTTCCACCATCAATTTCACCGTGGCCTTGCAGGCGACCCTGCCGACGGGCGCCACGACGGTGAGTGCCCCGGCCACTGTTTCCGTTTATCCGTCCGCCTACTCGGCGGTGGTGAAGGGCGGAATCAAACACGAAGTTTTTCAAAATAATGTGGGTGGCTATTTCACTCGTCAAATGTTGGAGGCGGGGGATGGTCAGGCGGATTTTGGAAACTTGCCGAGCCCCGGCACCGTCCGGTTCGTTCCGGGAGCCGTGGACCTCAACCCTCCAGGGGGGGCTTACGTGGCCCGGTATAGTGGCCATTTCGTTCCCAAATCGTCGGGCTGGTACACCTTCTTCTTGGCCGCGGCGGACGATACGGATCTTTTTTTGAGCACCGACTCGGTTTTGGGCAACAGTCGGCTGATCGGGCAGGAGACGGTGGGGAGCAATCCGATGGAATGGACTACGTCCAGTGGTGGCAGTGATCCCACCTTGAAGCGTTCCGACACCTGGAGCCCGGATGGCGGGGTAACAGTTCCCTATGCGCAAGGTATTCTCCTGAAAAAGGGGATCAGCTACTATTTTGAAGCCGTGCAACATCATGGCAGCACGAACGCGGCACATTTTGGCTTCACGGTCAAAAAAGTAAGCGCCCCGGATCCCATCAATGGCCAGGCCAGCACGGTGCAAACGAACCAATTGTGGTTCTTCACCCGGCCCCCGACTTCCATCCTGGTGGCCAACGACGTAACCAGCCAAACGGCAAACCGGGGTGACACCGTTACCTTTACGGGGTCGGCGATGTCTGATTGTGAATTAACGCCCCAATACCAATGGCTGGAGAACGGCAACGTGATTCCCGGTGTCACAGGCACCAGTTTGGTGCTCAACTCGGTGAAGCGGCGGATGGATGGCAACACCTATCAGTGGGTGGCCACGGTTCCCGGCACTCCGCTGTCCGTCACCTCCTCGGTGGCCACGCTCACGGTGAATTCCGGCAACTCTGATCGCTCCGGAGATCACTGACCGGCTTCGCGACCCGAATAAATCGGGAAAACAGCTAAAGGCTGGCGGCTTGACACCCATGGTGTTCGAGCCGCCAGCCTCATTTATTCTACCGCCCGTAACTGGATCTCACCGAAGGCGGATATGAGATCAACCCAACCGTGATCGGCGTAAAGGGGGGCGAAGATGAAATGCAAGTTGTGATCGGGCCAAAAATGTGTTCCTCTCCAAGCCAGCCACGCGCCGGATTCCCGACGGGGTGCATCAACGGATGAAATTATCTTTGGCATTGCTGCTGGTTCTGTTGGGGTTTAGTCCGCCTGCGGGTTCCGGAGTCCCCCGACCGATGGAACGTCGTCCCAATGTGGTGTTCATCCTGGTCGATGACATGGGATGGGCGGACGCCGGGTGCCAGGGGAGCCGATTTTATCAAACCCCCCACATTGATCAGCTCGCGGCGGAGGGGATGCGCTTTACCCAGGCTTACGCGGCCTGCGCGGTGTGTTCTCCGACCCGGGCCGCTTTGCTCACGGGTAAATATCCCGCGCGGTTGCATATCACGGATTGGATCCCCGGTGAGGGCGCGCCGCCGGGAAGTCGATTCGGCTTGCCCGCCTGGCAGCAGCATTTGCCTCGGACGGAAACCACGCTGGCGACCGCATTGGCGCGCTTGGGGTATGCCACTGCTCATCTCGGAAAATGGCATTTGGGCGGCGGAGAATATTTGCCCGAGCACCAGGGCTTTGCGACCAACATCGCCGGCGGTGATACCGGGCAACCGGGATCGTTTTTCTGGCCTTATGGTGCCCGGCAGGATCCCCATCGGGTACCTGGGTTGGCGGAACGGGGTGGGCGCCCCGGCGATTATCTCACCGATCAGCTCACGGACGAGGCCTTGAACTTCATTGAGGCCAATCGTGACCGGCCGTTTTACCTGAATTTTGCGCATTACGCAGTCCACGCGCCGTTGGGAGGCAAGCCGGCGTTAATTGCCGAGGCGGGAGAGCATCCGGGAGCGGACGGTCAGAGTAATCAGGTTTATGCGGCGATGCTGGCCAGCGTGGACGAAAGCGTCGGCCGGGTGGTGAAAAAACTCGCGGATTTGGGACTGACAGAACAGACGGTGATCGTATTTACGTCTGACAACGGCGGGGCGGTGCATTTCGGCCAACCACCCGCGACGGCGAATCTGCCGCTGCGCTTGGGCAAGGGCCATCCCTACGAAGGAGGATTGCGGGTGCCATTAATCGTCAAGTTCCCAGGATTCACGCCGGCCGGGAAGGTCTGTAATTCTCCGGTGATTACCATGGATTTTTTCCCCACCTTGGTGGAGTTGGCCGGGGGGGAGAAAGAGGCCAGCCGATCCGCGGTGGATGGGGTGAGTCTGGTGCCCTTGCTGCGAGGAACAAGCCAGATGCCACATCCGGAATTGTTCTGGCACTACCCGCATTATTGGAATGGTGGGAAGGTGACGCCCTACAGCGTGGCGCGGATCGGTGATTGGAAATTGATCCGTTTTTACGAAACCGGAAGGGCGGAATTATATGATCTGGCAACCGATTTGGGGGAGCAGCATGACTGCGCCGGGTCGCATCCGGCGGAGCGCAACCGGCTGGCGGCGCGGTTGGACCAGTGGCTCAAGGAGGTGGCAGCCCAGATGCCCCTGGCCAAATCGGATGACCAGTCGGCCAAGGGCGGGAAGCAATAGCGCTGGCGGTCGAAGCCGCGAACATTTCATGAAAGCGTTGACCATCACATTCCTCTTTCTCAGTCTCGCCGCCGGGGCCGGGCCAGCCCGAAATTTGCCGGCGCTGGCGCCGTCCCGGCCCAATATCGTCATCATTCTGACGGATGACCAAGGTTACGCCGACGTGGGAAAATTCGGAGCCCAAGGGTTCAAGACTCCCAATCTGGACCGGATGGCGGACGAGGGGGCGATCTTTCGCAACTTCCACGTGGCGCAACCGGTTTGTTCCGCCTCGCGAGCAGCCTTGCTGACGGGGTGTTATCCCAACCGGATTGGCATTCACGGCGCCCTGGGACCGCGGAGCAAAGTGGGGTTGGGCGAGCAGGAAATAACCCTGGCGCAATTGCTGAAGGGGCAGGGATATGCCACGGGGATTTTCGGCAAGTGGCACCTGGGGGAAGCGCCGGAGTTCCTGCCGACACGGCACGGGTTTGATGAATTCTTCGGCCTGCCGTTGTCCAACGACTATTGGCCCGGGCACCCGGATTTGATCACGAACCTGCCCCCGAACATGGTGGCGACGAAACGGGGATATCCCGACCTGCCGATCTACGAAGGGGAGCGGATTTTCCGGTCGGAGATGACCAGCAGTGATTTGAATCAGTTGACCACCTGGTACACGGAGCGGGCGGTGGATTTCATCGCACGTCACCAAGCCCAACCCTTTTTTCTTTACGTGGCCCACAGCATGCCGCATGTGCCCTTGGGGGTGAGTGAGAAATTTCGCGGGAAGACGGCCCGCGGATTATACGGGGACGTCATCGAAGAAATTGACTGGTCGGTGGGCCAGATTTTGGCGGCGTTGAAACGCGGGGGGATTGAGGACAATACCTGGGTGATCTTCACTTCGGACAACGGACCATGGTTGAGTTACGGTTCGCATGGCGGGTCGGCAAAGCCACTGCGCGAGGGTAAGGGGACGAACTGGGAAGGCGGCACACGGGAGCCTTGTGTCATGCGGTGGCCCGGCCGGATTCCTGCCGGGACCGATACGGGGGACATGCTGATGACAATCGATTTGTTGCCCACGATTGCGGGCCGGGTCGGCGCCCCCTTGCCCCCGCGCCCGATCGACGGGCTCGATGTGTGGCCGTTGATCGCCCGCGAACCGGGGGCCCGGAACCCCCATTCCGCGTATTGGTTCTATTATGAAGTAAACGAACTGCAGGCGGTGACCACCGGGGACGGCCGGTGGAAGCTCCAACTGCCGCACGCGTTCCAGACATTGGGGGGCCGACCAGGTGGTTTGGGCGGCGTGCCGGTAGCTTACGAGCGCCGACCAATTGAAGTGGCTGAACTTTACGATTTGCAGAATGACCTGGGCGAAAGCCGGGATGTTGCCGGGCTACATCCCGAGCTTGTCCAACTACTGCAGACGGAAGCCGAGAAAGCGCGTACGGAACTGGGGGATCGGCGAACCCAACGCACCGGGGTCGGCCAGCGGGCGCCGGGAATGCGCCGGACAGGGGCACCCTGAGGTTGCGTGGAGCGGGAACCTCACGGAGTGCCGGCGGGAAAAGAGCGGGCCGGCAAGGTGGGCAATTCGATCGTTCGGACGTCCGCCAGGGCATGATCCGCCGGCATTGATTCGCCCGCCCATATTTTTTGGGAAGTCCAGCGTGCCGGGGGCGCGGCCCAAAAGGGATCGTTGGGAGGGAGTCCCAGCGGGAGCAAGCCAGTGCTGGCCAGGTAGAGACTACCCGTGGAAATGTAACCTTCGGCCAGGGCCGGTTGATGGCCGCAGAAGCCGATTTGCAACCAACCCCGGGAATCAAAGGTGCCCGGAGCTTCGGTCATCCGCCGGATCACCGCGGTAAGGCCACAGCGCACCTGTGCCGGGGGAAGGGAACCAGGCAGCGCGCGCAGCAGGGCCATCTGTGCCAACGTCTGGAAGGCGCCAAAGCGATAGGTGGTGGAACGGCCAAGCGAGGGAAAGGTGCCATCCGGAGCGATGAGTCGTTCTTGGATCACCGCAAATCTTTCCGCCCGCCGCCGGGTCAGTTCCCGGACCGGGCCATAGCGTGGATCGATGCGGGCGAGGACGGTGCAGGCATCCACCAACATGGGGTGAATCACAAAACTGTTGTAATAGTCGAAGTGAAAGAAATCCCCATCGCCATAGGCCCCGTCTCCGGCGTACCAGTTCAGCATGTGACGGAGGCAGCCCTCCAGGCGTTCTTCCCGAGTGGGTTCGCCGAGCGACAGCAGGGCGGTCTCCACTAACGCGGCGAACAGGACCCAATTATTATGCTGCGGGGTGGGAATGGCGCGTGAGGATTTCAGGGCAGCAATCAACTGGCGGCGGATCCGGGAATCCCGGGAGGAGAGCAGCGTTGTCGGTGCCCGGAGCAGACCTTGCGCGAGGAAGGCCGTGTCCACCAATGCCTGGTCGCCGTGCTCGAAGTTCAGGAAGTCGGGGGAGGTGGGATCGGTGGCGGCGTCCAAAGCGCCGAGGGTCAGAGCCCGAAAATCCTTTTGGAGCGCGGATTCGGTCGGGCCTAGATTCCCGGCTTCTAGCCAGGGGGCGATTCCCGCCAGCAAGCGGCCCAACGCTTCCAAGTGGGTGAAGCGCGCGCGATCGGCCGGGTGGGCAGCCTCGACCGGCATGGTCCGTTTCAATTCATGGTGGACCAGGGCCGTCAAAACGGGCCGGGCCAGGCGGTCCATGACGGAGAGCCAATAAGTCCGATCCGCGGTCCCGGAGTCTGGAAGGGGATCCGTCTGGGGTGACGCGGAAGCGTTGACCTTGAGGTCCAGGGCACCCAAGGCGCCAACAACTCCGAGTGATTGCAAGAAATGCCGACGATTATGCATGGGAATCTAGGCTGATTGTGGGAGGTTAGACGCAGAATTTCCGGGAAGACTTCATTCCATCGACGGCCGAAATGGCGGCAAATAGCGGGACTAAAAACTGGCAAAAACAACCCATTGACAATTCGGATGGTTCCGCTACGGTGTCCCGCTCTGATTTAAGAACTAGAGAAAACTATGCCGAACAACAAGTCTGCCGAACGCCGGGTGCGCAATAGCGCGAAAAAGCAACTGCACAACCGCAGCATCCACACGCGCCTGCACTCGCTGGAGAGAAACTTTCTGGAATTGGTGGACGGGGGCAAGCCCACGGAAGCGGCGGGAGCTTACAAGGCTGTCACCTCCGCCCTGGACAAAGCCGCGAAGACCCACACCATCCACAAGTCGCTCGCCAGCCGGAAAAAATCCCGCCTGGCAGTGCGGCTTTTGAAATTGACCAAACCCGCCGCAGCACCTGCTGCGGAAGCCAAGAAGGCTTGACGCGGGCGCCGGTGAAGCTCCGCAAGGCGCTGAATCCGGCGAAAAAGGGCCAGTAAATTTCCGGGCGCGCGGCGAACGCCGCGCGTTCCTTTTTATTGTACTTTTACTGGTCGGGCGGGAAACAACTTGCCGCGGACGAGGCCCCAGCGGGTCAGTCGGTAAGAAAGCCCGGTGGCCAGACAACCCAGACCGTAGCGGACGCTGCGGCGGAAATTGATGGAGGAAGCCTCGGGGAAGTATTTTGTCGGGCAACTGACCTCCCCGATGGTAAATCCGTGCCAGAGAATCTGCGCGAGCATCTGGTTGTCGAAGACAAAATCGTCCGAGTTCCCCGCGAGGTCCAGGGTGAGCAATAACTCGCGGGAAAACGCCCGGTAGCCCGTATGGTATTCCGATAATTTGGCACCGAGTAAGAGGTTTTCCACCGCGGTCAGCGCCCGGTTGGCGACATATTTCCAGCCCGGCATCCCGCCCTGTAACGCGTACCCACCCAGGATCCGGCTGCCCAAAACACAAGGATAGAGTCCATTGCCGATCATGGACACCATCGCGGGAATCAACTTGGGGGTGTATTGGTAGTCCGGGTGGATCATGATGATGATGTCGCCCCCTTCGGCCAGGGCGAGCCGATAGCAGGATTTCTGGTTGCCGCCATAGCCCCGGTTGACAGGATGGATGTGCACTTTCACGCCGGGCAGGGTTTGCGCGATGGCGACGGTGTCGTCTTTGCTGCCGTCGTCCACGAGAATCACCTGATCCACCAGGCCTTGGGCCATCACTTCGGCGTGGGTTTGCCGGAGGGTTTTGGCGGCGTTATAGGCCGGCATCACGACAATCACTTTGCGCGTTTGAAACATCAGTGCTCTCAAACTGCCGGAGGATTGTCCGGGCGAGAAGCCAAAAAATGCGCCCAGTGCACCATCCAGCCCGGGCCTGCACCGGGCTGCGTGCTCAGGCCGCTTTGAGGATGCTGTCCAGGTCGCGGAGGTAGCCGGAATAAAAGCCGATTACTTTGAGGGCGACCAGAATGGCCACAGCGAAATAGACTACCCGGGGGCCGACCGTGGTGATGAGCTTGAGTTTTCGCGTGCCCTCCTCCTGGTAATAAAGATGGAGACGGCGCAGGGTCTCGTCCAATTGCCCGCTGACTTCGCCTGTTTGATAAAGATTGGCGAAGACGCGGGGAAATTCGCGGGAGGAATTCACCACTTCCGCCGGGGTTTCGCCTTCCAGCAGCCGCATTCGCCAGCGGACAACCGCGTGGTGCAAAGCGGGTGAGCCGCTGGCCGCGGCGGCTAATTCCCAGGCTTCAATGATGCTCACCCCGGCATTGAGCAGGGCCTCCAAAGCCATCGCCAGACGGGCCAGCGCCAGACTGCGGCGGCAGGTGCCGATTACCGGCAGCGGGTGCAGGAGTCGCTCCAAGGTGGCCCGCCACAATTCGCCGCGCCGTCCCTGGGCAGCATAGATCAGGCCGAATAGGACGAGGTAGAGGGGCACAAAAATGCCCAGGGTATGCACCAGGAAAGCATTCCAATTCCCCGTCTGGATCCAGGCCACGAATGGAAACAAGGCCACGGAAAAGTGAAACAGGAAAACGGGATAGGCCAGGTCCGACAAGACGCGCCGGAGGAGAACGGCGCGTTCCGCATAGTAGGTGGATAACAGATTAAAAACGGCGTCCAGGCGACCGCTTTTCTCCCCTGCGTTGATCAAGGCCACATCAAAGGCCGGCGTCCAAAGCCCGAGCCGGGCCAGGGCGTCGGAAAAGGTCTCGCCCGCCGCCAAATAGGACTGCAATTGGCGCAAGGGGCCGAGGTAGGAACGGGCGGGGGGATTGGCCACCAGCATATCCACCGCCCGGATCATCCCGATGCCAGCGGCGCTCAGTTGGCCGAGCTGATAGTAAAACTCCCCACGCCGGGAAAACTGGCCGGGCGTGAGGAGGAGAGACATAGCGCCCGGTGAAGGGCAGCCGGAAAAATCAGAACATGGCTTCCAAGTCCCGTTTGCTCATCAAACCGGAACGTTGGTTCGTGACTTCACCATTCTTGAAGACCATGAGGGTGGGAACGGAGGAAATCCGATAGTTCGCCGCGATATCACGAGCCTGATCGATATCCAATTTGCCGATGACGAACTTATCTTTGTTGGCTTCGGCCACTTGGTCAAGGATCGGGGCGAGCATTTTGCACGGTCCACACCATTCGGCGGAGAAATCCACCATGACCGGGAGCTTGGACTGCAGGACCTTTTCCGCGAAGTTGGCGGCGGTTAGAGTAACGATATTGGCGGAAGCCATAGGATGTGCGGGAGCGCGAAAAAATGCGGAATTACTTGAACAGGGTCATGCAGAAAATTGTGGTTCCCACCGCCGCCAGGGCGGCCAGGGCGGCCACGATCGCGAGGGCTTTGTCCAAACCACCAATGCCGGCACGAACGGGAGCGCCGACGGTGGCCGCCGGTCGTTGGGTCGGGCGTGCGGCGGGGACAGAAGTCGCGGGGGCGGCGGCAGCCGCGGCACGCGGAGCCGAGGTGGCCGGGGCTGCCGGAGCCGCGGTGGCCGGGGCTGCCGGAGCCGCGGTGGCCGGAGCCGGAAACGGGGCCGAACCAGGGGCGGCGGAGGGCCCCCCGGGAGGAAGCGTGGGCAACTTGATAGTCGGAGCGGCCGAAGGCTTCGGTGGCAGATTAATGCGGACCGTTTCCTTCTTAGGTTGAACTTTGGCGCTTTCTGCGGGCTTGGGTGGCACCGCGCCTCCGGGTATGCTGGGAATGTTTTCCGACATAGTTTTCTTGGGTTGAAATTAGGGTCGCAAAGCAACCCTGTCAAACTTTTATGTCAATCTTTTGCGCTGGCCGCAATCATGGCGGGTCAATCAATTCCCGGCGGGCACCGCTCAGCAATTGCTCGATGAAATTGGTCGAATAAACGCCCCGCCGGAAGTTCGGATCCTGCAGAATGGCCTGCTGGAAGGAAATGGTGGTTTTGACGCCCGTGATCATGTATTCGGACAAGGCCCGACTCATCTTGTCCATGGCTTCGCGGCGATCCTTGCCATAGGTGATCAGCTTGCCGATCATCGAATCGTAGGTCGGGGGGACCGTGTAGCCGGCATAAGCGTGACTGTCCACGCGCACGCCGCGGCCTCCGGGAGAATAATACATTTCGATCCGACCGGGGCAGGGGCGGAAATCATCAAAGGGGTCCTCGGCGTTGATGCGGCACTCAATGGCATGGCCCTTGAAGACGATATCGCGCTGGGTATGCTTTAGCGGTTCGCCCATCGCGATCATGATCTGATAACGCACTAGATCGATGCCGGTGACTTCCTCGGTGATGGGGTGCTCAACCTGGATTCGCTTATTGACCTCCAGGAAGTAATACTGGCCGTTGTTATCAACAATGAACTCCACCGTGCCGGCATTGGTGTAATGCGCCATCTCGGCAATCCGCACGGCGTCTTTGCCCATGCGATCGCGCAGTTTTTTGAATTTGTTGTCGATCAACGGGGAAGGGGTTTCTTCGACCACCTTTTGGTTCCGTCGCTGAATCGAGCAATCGCGTTCCCCGAGGTGGATGATGTGGCCCTTGCTGTCGCCGAGGATTTGAAATTCGATATGGTGCGGGTTCTCGATGAATTTCTCGATATAGACCCGGGCATTGCCAAAGGCCTTGTCGGCCTCGGTGCGCGCGGTGTGGAAGCCCTTGATCAGGGAAATATCATTGTGGGCGACGCGCATGCCGCGACCACCACCGCCGGCGATGGCCTTGATGATGACGGGGTAACCGATGCGTTTGGCAACCGCGAGGGCGTCTTGTTCGTTTTCGACCGTGCCTTCGGAGCCGGGGGGGATCGGAACGCCTGCTTTCTTGGCCAGGGCGCGGCTGACGGCCTTGTCCTCCAACGCATTCATGGCGCGCGAACTGGGGCCGATAAAGCGGATGTTGCAACTCTCACAGACATCCGCGAAGTGGGAGTTTTCCGAGAGAAACCCGTACCCGGGATGGATGGCGTCGACGTCCGTGATCTCGGCGGCGCTAATCAGACGGTCGATCCGCAGGTAGCTTTCATTGCTGGCGGCTTTGCCAATGCAGATCGCTTCGTCGGCCAATTGGACGTGCATGGAGTTGGCGTCCGCCTCGGAATAAACCGCGACGGTACGAATATTCAACTCCTTGCAGGCGCGGATGATGCGGACGGCGATCTCTCCGCGATTGGCGACCAGAACTTTTTCAAACATGCAGTTTTGGGGAAATGGCTTCCAAGGGCACCGGCGGGACCAGGACAGTCCCGGTGAGGCGCCGGACACACCTCAAGTGGGGCGGATTTTGAACAAGGGTTGACCGAATTCGACGGGTTTGGCGTTCTCCACCAAGGATTGGGTGATGACCCCTTTGACCTCGGCTTTGATTTCGTTCATCACCTTCATGGCCTCGATGATGCAAACCACCGTGTCCGGGGTGACCTCCATGCCGATTTCGGCGTAGTTGGCCGCTTCCGGGGATGGGGCCCGATAAAAGGTGCCAATCATGGGCGAGCGAATTTCCGCGTCCGTGGAAGAAACCGGGGGCAATTGGGCGACGGTTACGGCGGGTAGCCCCGAGCCGGGCGCTGGCAATTGGTAACCCACACCGGCCCCATCGTCGTTGGAAAGGTTCGGCCCGCCTCCGTTGCCGCCCCGCTTAAGTTTGATCTTAAATTCCTGCTTTTCCAGTTCGAACTCCGAGATGGAGTTCTTCTTCATGAGGTCGATGATGGCCTTAATATCTTTTAGATCCACAAAGCCGCTTTCAGTAGAGTTCAGTTGCCCGCACTTGCCCAACCAATTCCGGCGAACCTGATTTCATGCCATTGCATCCGGATCGAGCGTAGTGTGCTGCGTAATTCAATCGAGAGGAGCCTAGTCAGCCCCTGAAATGCCGTCAAGGGATAAAATTATCGGTTAAAGGTCTTCGTAAAAGTGTCAAAAAAGCGGGTGCTTTTCCTGCATCTGGCCCAACTATTTGTCGCCGTTATCGATAATGAACGCTTCCAAGGCCAAAAGGTAAGAATTCACTCCAAAGCCCGTGATCTGGCCGCGACACACGGGGGCAATGAGCGAACGATGACGAAATTCCTCGCGGGCGTGAACGTTCGAAAGGTGGATTTCAATGGTGGGAAGGCCGACCGCCGAGATCGCGTCGCGCAGGGCGATGCTGGTGTGGGTGTAGGCGGCCGCGTTCAGGACAATGCCGTCAAACTGACCGCGCGCCTGCTGGATCCAGGTCACCAATTCGCCTTCGAGATTGGATTGCCGGAAGTCGATTTCCACGCCGCTCCTGGCTGCGCGCTGCCGGACCAGGGATTCGATGTCCGCCAAGGTAGCCTTCCCGTAGACCCCCGGTTCCCGGGTGCCCAGCAGGTTCAAGTTGGGACCATTAAGATACAGTAACTTCATGGCTGCGACGGGAATCTAGCTGACCGCGGGAGAGGTGTCGATGGGATTTGCCGGTTGGGCCAGGAGCCAGCCGAACAAGGCGAAGGCCGGCCAGGCCAGCGCGGGAATGTAGAGGGGGAACTCGACGGTGGCGTGCAGCGACCAACCCAACAGGCCCAGCCACACCGCCCAGCGCACGCCACTCCGCTGCCCGCCCGCCCGCCGCCAGGTGAGCACGAGGCCGCCGATCACAAAACTCGTAAACAGGACAAACCCCGGAATCCCGGAATCACAGGCTTGTTCCAGGTAGTCATTGTGCGTGATCAGGGCCATTTCCGATTCCGGACGTTTGATGGCTTTATAGGATTGACCGAACGTACCCGGACCCGATCCCAACAGCGGATGGGCTGCGGTGATTTTGGCGGCGGCCTCCCAATAATCGAAGCGCGCCACCACACTGGTGGCTCCTTTTTGGAAAAAACCGGCATATTTGATGACGAAGCCGGCCAAACCCAGAACCAGCACTCCGCCGACCAACGCCAGCTTGAGGCGCCGGGAGAACGGCAATGCGAGGATTCCCCCGAAGCCCAGCACCAGCATCAATAACCAGCCGCCTTTGGAACCGGACCAGAACAGGCAGGCGAGTCCGGCGCCCGCAACCAGGGCCATCAACAGGCCGCGGGCGCCCGGGGTGAACCGGGTCCGCCACGACCAAATCACGGCGAGCAGAATCGGGAGCCAAAGCAGGATCACTCCCGCCAGGGTATTGGGATAAAACAAGGTCGCGAAGACGCGGGTGCTCGACATCCGTTTGACCAAGTCCGGGGGCAGGTTTTTGGATTTGGGGTAGATTTCATTCCAGAAATACTCCCGCGTCGCCTCCAAACCACCGAAGTGCTGGAGGAAGCCCGACAGCATCACCAAGCAGAATCCGATGAGCAGGGGGATCCAGAATTGATTCGGCTCGGCCTGCCGCCCCAGCACGAACAAGCCGAGATAGAAGCACACCACGCACGAACCAAAGTGGACCAGGGTGAGGGTGCTCAGCGTCGGCGCGCTACTCTGGCCGGTCGCCAGAACCTGCCAGCCCAGCCAAAGGGCGGGCAAAATGACCATCGCCCGGGGGACGTCCCGCCGCCACCGCAACAGACTGCCGCCCAGCAAGGCAACCGCCAGCAGGAGTCCGTAGCCCCAGGCCGCGGGCCACGGGTTCAGCACGAATTCATACGCATCGCCAGGCACCACGAGATGGCTTTCCATGATGACCGGATTCCCCAATTTCAGCAGAGCCAGCGCGAAGACCGCCCCCAGGAGCAGGGCAAAAACCTGCGGTCGGCGCGGCGCGGGAGGGGCTAAGACAGCGGCGGATTTGCCGGGGCGGGCGGGCTTCATGCGGGCGGAGCCCACAGCGGGGCGGCGAAATCAAATCTGGACTTCACGCAGCGCGGTTCCTGGTTCACAAGTTGAGTTTCAGCAATCCGACTTCGAGGGCCAGGGCTTCCTGCACGTTGGTGTAGAGCAATCGATGGGTGCGTTCCATGATCGCGAGATTCTCCATGGCCTGGTCGGGTGTGATCCGGCCGGCGACTTCGCGGGCCCCGGGAATGTCCGGGAAAGTTAGCAAATCGCCGCCCACGGATTGGGTGACCAGCCAGATATCCCGTAACCACCATTGGAGGGCCACCAGCAATTCAGTGCGTTGGAGCCGGTATTCCGCCACGACGGAGGCGGCCAACTCCTCCTCCCACTTTTCCCGCAAGGCCGGTTCCACGTCGTCGTATTGTTCCAGGGGGGAACGGGCCGCCAGCGCTTTTTCGATGCTTTCCTTCAATCCGGTCAACTTCCCCAGCAAGGTATCCAGCAGCAAATAACGGCTCATCAGGCTCTTTTGCCCGACGGCCACCGCTCCGAACTCTTGCAACCAAGCCGTTTGGCTCGCTCCGACCAGTCGGCCCGGATCCGCGGCAAAGTGGAGTCGCAGGCAACGCGACGTGATGGTTTCCAGGATTCGCTGCGGCTCGGTCGTGAGCAGGATCAGGATCGATTTGGCCGGGGGCTCTTCCAGGGTTTTGAGGAAAGAATTGGCCGCCTGGGTGTTCAGGCGGTCCGCCGCCTCAATGATGGCCACCTTGTATTCCGCCTCATTGGGCTTGAGGTGGACTTCATGCATGATCTCCCGCATCTGATCGATGGTGATCAGGCGCATTTTTGATTCCGGACGGGCGCGATGGACATCGCCATGGTTCTGGGCATCAATCTTGCGACAGACGGAGCAGACGTCACAGCAATCAATCGCGGGCGGCACGCCGCCGTCCGCCCCGACTTCCGCCCGGATCGGTTGCTGGCAATTCAAGGTCTTCGCCAGGGTGCGGGCGAGCGCCTCCAACTGGGGCAGGTGCTGGCCGCTGAACAGGTAGGCATGCCCCAGGCGTCCCCGCCGCAAACTGCGTTGCAGCAGATCCACCGCCTGTTTCTGTTCCGGAAAATCCGCAAATGCCATGCGCCCACTTTATAAGCGGGGAAGCTGGCGACGTCACGCGCGAAGTCCCCGTCCGTTCAGGGAGCGAGTGGTGGGGGCATTTTGTCGCCCAACCGGAGATATTCCCAAATGGCGAGGAGTTGTTTGGTGGCGTCGCCGCCGAGCACATCCGGCAGCGGGCTTCTCCCTTCCTCATCAAAATAGACCGGCATCTTGGTGCCGGGATCCACCAGTTGCGGATTGCGCACCCAGCGCATGAAAAAGGACTTCCGAACACGGCCACCGGTCAGCGCCAGATTAATGCCGGCGGTTTCCGAGGTTTGCGCGGCCTGAACGGAACCGACCGCATGGCAGGAGACGCACGCAAAGCCACCCGCCATGGAGATCAGCTTTTGGCCGATTGGGACTTGAGTCATATCGATGGCTGGCTCGGGCGGCGTATGGGCCGGATAACCGCTCCCGTGGGCGAGCCCTTCCGCGAGCGCTTGGCCGTGGGGAAATGCGGGCATCCGGGCGGTGATCCACGGGCGGGGTTTGTTGGTGATCTCGGCGGAGATGAAATGCCCAGCCCATTCAGGCTGCAGCTTCGCTCCCAATCCGTCCAGCGCCGGGAAGCCTTCGAAGCGACCATGGCATTCGCGACAATTCAAATTGCGGGTTTGCCGGACGGCGAATTCCGCCGGCACGTGCCGTTCCAGGGAGGTGTGGTCCGTGGCCCCAAAAGCGGCGAGGGCCGCCCGTTGCTCCGGGGTGAAGGTGAATCGCGGCGCGGTTCCCGCGGCTTCCGCCGTGGGGGCGAGGCAACCGCGCTGCCAGGCACCGCCAACCAAGTCGGTCAAACGCGGGGCTTTGGAAAGGTTGGGCGACTCGAGAGCGTGGCAATTAAGGCAGCCGGAAGTCTGTACCAGACTCCGTCCCCGCTCCACCGCTGCTTCCTCCGCGGGCGGGGCGGGTTGCGTGGTGTTGGGTGTGACGGTGGCAGTCAAGTAGGCCCCAAGTTGGCTGGCTTCCGCCGCGGTGAGTTGGAAGTTGGGCATGCGAATCCACGCGTAGTGGGCTTGCGGTTGGAGCAGAAAAGTGACCAACGCGCCCGGGGCAAATTTCTGGCCGACTGACGCCAGGGAGATTCGGGTAGGCGAATTGGTCTTTGATTCGGGCCCGTCATGGCACGCCTCGCAATGCAGGGCGGCAAAGAGCCGTTTGCCCGCTGAAACCAGCGCTGGGGTGGCCGGCGGCAACGTGGGCTGGGGGCTGGAGGGGAGCGAGGCAAGAAACGCCGTGATCGCCGCGGCGTCTTCCCCCGAAGCCGGGCCATGAAGCAGCTTGGGCATCCGCGCCGAGGGGCGCAGGGCTGCGGGATTCGCAATCCACTCCGTGAGCCAGGCCGGGTTGCGTCGGCTGGCGATGCCTTTCAAGTCCGGGGCGTCCATTGCGAGTTCCGGCATGCCGGTGCCGGGGTTGCCGGCAGGAATGAGATGACATTTGGCGCAGCGATATTCCACAAACAATTCGCGACCGAGCCGCAACTGCCGCGCACTGATCAAAGCGGGTGGTTCGGCGTCATGACTCAAAGCCGCGGGAGGGATCGGTTGAAAGAAACTGTCTTTCGGCTGCCATTGCAAGCGGACAAAGGCGTGGCCCGCCGCGGGACTCGTAAACTGGAGGCGGAAGGAATTCGTGCCGCGCCGGAGGATTATGGGTTCGCCGGGTTCCGTGGCGTCGCCGGAGCCGGACGCGCGCAGGGCGGGTGCGCCATTCAACTCCAGTGTTACTGCCCCATTGAGTTCGGCGCGAAAGCGATAGGGAGCTTCCGATTCGACGGTGAGCTGACCTTCCCAGGTGGTGGTGAACGGGCCGGCGGGGAGGAAAGGCGTGGGCGATGATCCGGCCGGGACGTAAAGGGAAACCGCTGGAGTGATTTCTGTGTCCGCGGCTGCGTTACCACTGCCGGGGGTAGTAGTGGCGCGGAAAGTTGCGACTAATCCTGTCGGCGGATTGGTGGCATTGGCCGCGTTGAGTTGGGACCCGGCCAACCCCACCGCCAGGAGGAGGGGAGTGAGCAAGCGGAGAATGTCCAGGGCGCGGGCGGTTACCGGGCGCAGTATTGGACGATGTTGGCGCGTCATTTCGCGCGGTGTATTACCAGACCGGGGGATGTTTGTCAGCCATTTCGCGGCCCGATCAGGCCCCTGGTTTCGGGGGATAGGCCAGCACCTTGGCCGGATCGATTCCCCAACGGCGGGCCACGGCCTCGTGATCCGGCAAGGGTAGCCAGCGGTCGGTTTCCGGTTCCCCCAAGTGCCCCGGATGCGCGCCTTTCAACTGGAGGCAGCCGGCCGGCGCGCTGATTTCCGCCATGAAACCGGATTCATCCGCCGTAAGTTGCATTTCGGGAAGGCTGCCCAATTCATCGATCCGGGACTCAATGGTGCGCGCCCCGGGATCGGTTTCCTGGAGAAAAGTGGGCGCGACACAGCGGACGGAGGGTTGCGCCAGATCCCAGAGGCTGGCGAGTTGAAGCATGGTGAGGCCGTGCTTGTCCGCCACCTCCCGCATGATGTCCATCTTCCGTCGGCCATCCGACCACCAACCGGCGGGACGGTTTTGCCGACTGTCCGACAGTCCGAATTGGTGGTCTGTCGGCAGATCATCAAAAAACAAGCCGCCCGCATCGATGGCGCGCGTGATGACCCGGATCCCCAATTGCTCCGCTACCGGCAGTACCAGATTGGCGGGCGCGGGTTCCAGCGGATTCAGGATGAGCATGGCGCCGTCCAACAGGGCCCCGAAGCGGGCAAAGCAAACCAACAGGTCCAGCGGATAGCCATTGGCCGGGCCGGGCGCGATGCCGATCCGATCGGTGAGCCCGGCTTCGCGCAGTCGGTGCATCCCGAGCCAGACCGCCTCACTGGTGAAGCCGAGTAAATCGGGGTTCTGGAGCAAGAGCAGGTCGAACTTGTCCACCCGACAGCGGGCGAGGGCCAATTCGGTGGCCCGGCGCAGGTACTCGGCAAATTGATTGGGGGGCCGCAAGGCCGGATGCGTAAACCGCAGGTAACCGCGCGGACCATCCTGCCGGCCGGAGTAAAAATCATGGCCCACCGCGCCGACCAGGCAAATTTCTTGGCGCGGCATTCCCGCGAGCGCCCGGCCCAGGAGGTCGTCCGCCGCCCCCTGGCCGAAAACATCCGCCGTCAGGAAAGTGCGGATCCCCCGTTCCCAGGCGTGATGAATCACCTGCAGGTTGCGTTCCTCGGACAGCGGTTCGCCCATCCCGGTGTAACTGCCGCCACTCCAGGTGGCATAGGCGGTGCGGGTCAGTTCCATAAAGTTTTCACGCCCATCCATACAACGCCAACCCGCTCCGTCCCGCAATGACCGAATTGGGCCCGCCCCACCGCTCCCCAAAATCATTGGCTCAATCGGTGCCAACCGCTAACCTGCGGCATGTTCAGACCGGACGAATTATTCGATTTGACCCAGACCGCGCACGCGGATCTGTTCGCGGATTGCCAATACGCCTGGGACGCCTTGAAAAAGCTCAAGGCATATTGCGAGGCGCGGACCCAGGGCGTGCCCAAACCCGCGGAGCGGCCGGGTGTCTTCCTCGGACCGGGCGTGATTATCGGCGAAGGCACGGTGATCGAGGAGGGGGCCATGATCAAGGGGCCCGCCATCATCGGACGCAACTGTGAAATTCGTCATAATGCCTACATCCGTGATTATGTGATCATCGGCGATAATTGCGTGCTCGGCAATGCCTGTGAATTCAAACATTCCCTGCTGTTTAACGGCGGCACCGTGCCGCACTTCAGTTACGTGGGCGATTCGATTCTTGGTTACAAAGCCCACCTCGGGGCGGGCGTGAAGATCTCCAACGTGAAACTCATGCCGGGCAATGTGGGCGTGGCGATCGATGGTGTGTCCCGGGACACGGGACTCCGCAAATTCGGGGCGCTCCTGGGCGACCACACCGACATCGGGTGCAACTCCGTGCTCAATCCCGGCACCATTATCGGGCGGGGTTCCGTGGTTTATCCCAACACGAACTGGCGTGGTGTCCTGCCCCCGGACCGCATCGCAAAAAATGTGGCCCCGCAGGAAATTGTCGTCCGGCGGTCTCGCGAACATTGAGTTCCAACGTGATCGGCCCGCCGCAACCCGCTATTTGGCCGGGGCCGCCGCGGCGGGACTCTGGCCCCAGGTGTTGACACCCATGGCGCGTTCCAGTTTTGCGCGGGCGGCGTCATAATCATGCAGAGCCTGGACCTGGGTGGACCGGGCCTGGGTCAGCGCGGTTTGGGCGCTCAGTACATCGAGTTGGGTGCCGGTGCCCGCCTCATTCCGGGCAATCGCCAGGCGCAAGGCCTCGTCCGCTTCTTCCTGAACTTTCTTTTGGGATTCCAGAATCTCCCCGGCCTCAATGAAGTTGGAGTACTGCGTCCGCACTTCCAATTCGATGTTCCGGGCCTGGTTGTCCACATCCACCTTCGCCCCGTCGTATTGCGCCTTGGCCTGGGCGATCTGGCCATCGCGCAAAAATCCGTCAAAGATGTTCCAACTCACCTGGGCGCCGCCGGAGAATCCATGCACCTCGCGGCTGAGGTCATTGTTATAATAGCTGTTGCGCGCCCCATAGCCGCCGACCAACTGGACCAGCGGTTGCCGACTGGCCCGGGCTGACGTCAGGCTTTCCTGCCGCAGGCTGGCGGTTTTGCGGGCGGCGGCGAGTTCGGAACGGTTTTCAAATCCCTTGGCCACGGCAACCGGCAATTCGATTTTGTAGGGATTGGCATCGAGGTGATCGGTGAGTTGCAGCGGAATGTCTTCGAGCACTTGCGCCGGCAACTGGAAGCCGAGCAAATTCACCAAATTGTTTTTGGCCACGCGGAACGCATTGCGGGCCTGGATTAATTTGGGGCGCTCATTGGACAGGGCCACTTCCGCCTGCAACACATTGAAACGGGGAACCATCCCGGCATCGAACCGGCTCTTCTGATCTTCCAACTGGCGGTTGAGCAGTTTCACGGAGGCCTCATTCACCTCGATCTGGTCCGCCGCCAGGAGCACATCGTAATAAGCGAGGCGCACTTGCAACAGCGCATCCGCCACCACTGTTTCATATTGCAGGATCGCCTGCTGTTTCGTCAGCTTCGCACTCCGCCAGGTGGCGCTGATTTTGCCACCGTCATAGATGGTCTGAACGATTTGGATGTTTGCCGACCAGTTTTGATCCTGGGGGGAAGGGGCTCCGGGAAAGGGAAAACCTTCGGTCAACGTCGTGGCCTGGTAACTGCCGGTGGCCTTGAGCGAGGGCAGGGCGACCGCGCGGGTCTGGATCACCACGCCATAAGCGGCTTCGAGATCGCTCTTACCGCGCAGGATACTGACGTTCTGCCGCAGTGCCAGGTTGACGCTTTCCGCCAGGGACAAGGGTTGGGAAATCCAGGCGGGTGCCGGGTTGGTTTCGCTGCCGAATACGGCGGCGCCGGTTCCGCCCAGGAGTGCCAGCCCGGTGGCCAGGGTCAACCAGCGGGTGACGGAAGGACGAGCCCGGCGAAGTACCGGGGTTCCGCCCCCGCCGCTAAACTGCAAAGAAATACTCATAATATTGGCCGGCACGATGTGATCCATGATCAGTGGGCGGACTGGTTACCGGCCGGGCGCTGGATGAACACATCCATCTGCTGTCCCACATACAGCGGAGTTTGCGGACGGTCGAGTTCAAAAATGATCTGGAGCACCCGGGTATCCACGCGTTCGGCCGTATCCCCCGTCAGGGAACGTTTCGGCACCACGAAGGGTTCAATCCGGATGAACCGCAGGGGAATAGGGTTCTTGGTGTCACCTTTGAGGAAGGCAACCGCGGGTTCGTTGGGCGCTACCAATGGGGCGTTTTGCTCGTCCACATCCGCGCGAATCTGGAAATGCGCGGTATCGCCCAGGATCATCAGGGGTTCGGTGGGGGTGGTGCCGGCGTATTCGCCTTCGCGGACATTTAATTGCAGGATCGTGCCCTCCCGGGGCGCGCGGACGGTCAGGATTTCAAGGTTGGTGCGGGCCAGTTCGACCTGGGCCGCTGCTGACTGGATGTCGGCCTCGGTCTTGGCCACCCGGGCTTCCATGTTCTCGACGGTGAATTTTTTGCGGGTGCGCTCATCTTCGGAGGCCACCTTTTGCTTTTCCAGATTGTCGGTGCGGCGGAACTGGTCGGCGGCGTCGGCGGCCAGCACTTTTTCGCTGCGGAGCGAGGCCTGCATGGCTTCGAGCTGGGCCTGCATGGCCTTGACCGAGGCCCGCATTTCGCGGTCATCCAATTGCAGCAGTGGATCACCGGCGTTGACGTGCGCTCCCACCTGGACATGCACTTTTTGGATCAATCCGCCCTTCGGGGCCGCAATTTTCACATTCTCCCGCACCGCCTCAATGATGCCCGTGGCGGCGACGGTGTTGGCGTACGGGGAACGGGCGGGTTCTTGCAGCGGGGCGGGGCGGGGCGGGGTTTTCCGCAATTCCAGAACCAACCAGATGCAGCCGGCCATGCCGGCAATGGCAAAATAAAAGCTGAATTTCTTGAATAACATGGGGTTCAGAGTCCTTGCTTATTGGCGTATTGGTCGAAGCTTTCGTGAATCCGTTCCACGCGGCCGTCTTCCATCTCGGCCATCCGGTCCGAATACTTGAAGACGCGGCTGTCGTGGGTCACCACGACCACGCAGCGATCGGGGTGGCGGGCGACTTCGCGGAGCAATTCCATGATGTGACCTCCGGTATCCTTGTCCAGGGCGGAGGTGGGCTCGTCGCAAATCACCAACCGCGGATCATGGACGAGGGCGCGGGCAATGGCGACGCGTTGCTGCTGGCCACCGGACATCATCGTCGGCAGGTCCTTTTCCCGTCCCGCCAGCCCCACCACCGCCAGGGTCGCCGCCGCTTTTTCCTCGGCGCGCCGGCGGGTCCAGCCATTGATCAGCAGCGGCACGCTGACGTTTTCGAGCAGGTTGATGGTGGGGATCAGATTGAACTGCTGGAAAATAAAGCCAACGTTCCGTTTCCGGAATTCCGTAATGGCGCGCTGTTTCATTCCCTGGAGTGCAGCGTCAAAGACGTCGATTTCACCCTTTTCAAAAGTGAGCGTCCCGGCGATCACGCTGAGCAGGGTGGTCTTGCCGCAGCCGGACGGGCCCACGATCATCAGCATTTCGCCCTTCCGGGCGTCGAAATCGACGTCCTTGAGCGCGTGAATGGCGGCTTCGCCCTGGCCGAAAGTCTTGCTGACGCCGCGTACGTGAATGGCCAGTTCATGACCGGCCTCGGTTTTTGGGAGATTAGCCACGGAACACCACCGCGGGTTCAAGTTTGTAGATTTTGCGAATGCCCAGCAGCGCCGCCAGCGAGCAGATCAGGAGAATCACCACCAGCGTGGCGAGCGGCAACTGGTAGGGCAGCAGGAACGGCGGTTGGCCGGTCCGCATCACCACCATCCCGAAAAGGACGGTCAGGCCCACCCCCAGGCCATACCCGATCAAGCCCACGGTAAACGCCTGCAACAGCAACATCCGCCCCAACAGCGCGTTGCTGGCCCCCATGGCTTTGAGGGCGCCCAGGTGGCGCAGGTTCTCCAGCACGAAGGAGTAAAATGTTTGGCCGGCGATGGCCACCCCCACGATGAACCCCAGCAGAATGGTCGTGCCAAAGGAGGCGGGGATGCCGGTATTGCGGAAAAACCAGCGCAGCGTGGAGGCGCTGAACTCCGCTTCCGTATAGGCCTTCAAATGGGTTTCACCTTCGATCTGCCGGGCGGCTTGTTCCGCCGTGAACCCCGCCGCCGGTTCCGCCAGCACCATGCTCAACATCTTGCGCGTGGGCGGCGCAAACTGCAGCGCCTGCTCATAGGTGGTATAAACATAGGGATAGCCGAAGAAATGGCGGTCGGTTCGGCAGATGCCGATCACCCGCGCTTCGCGGTCGTTGATCTCGAAGCTGTCGCCGATCCGGAGTGGCCGTTTGGGATCCAGGCTCAGCCGGGTCACCGCCAGTTCGTCAATCATCACGGTGTTGGGCAGGCGCAGGTCCTCCAATCGTCCCGCCAGGATACGCGGCGGCCGCCCGACCAGTGTCGTGGCGTCCAGCCCGATGATCTGGACCGGCTTGAAGCTGCCGTCCGCCACGCGCGCCTGCAGGATGCCGGCATACAACGGCACCGCATAGGCCACGGCGGAGACGCTCCGCACGCGGTTCACGTCGGTGTCGCGCATCGCCTTGATCTCGTTGATCTGTTCCACTTTGGGATCCACCACCCAGATGGAGGCGCGCATGTTGCGCATGTGGCTGGTGGTCCAGGAAAGCAGCCCGATGAATACCCCGCATTGCTGGGTCATGAGCAGGGCGGCAAAGGTCAGCCCACCCACCAGCATCAAATACTTGGAGCGGTCACCCAGCAGCATTCGTAAAGCAATTCGATACATGATGTTTGGAGATCAATTCCGCTGGTCCGGGCACTCAGTCGTGGTCGCCTTGGGAGGCGAAATTCGGGTTGTCGCGGCGTTCCGTGTCGTTTTCCGCGGAGAAATGGTGCAGGGCAGCGAGGGAAAACCGCGTGATATGGTCCGCCAGGCGGTCAATCTCCTCCGGGGTAAAGGTCACCTCGGGAAACAACCGGTTCACCACCGGCCGGCAATGGTGGTAGAATAAAATCTGGCTCACCACGCTCATGCTGCAGCGGCGCACGGTTTCTTCATTGGCGGACGGACCCAGCAACGCCCGGATGATCTCGCTGAGCCGGACGGACATCGGGCGGATCTCCTCGCGGACAATGCCGTCGAGCGCCGCCGTGGGCTCAATCATTTCGCGGGCCATCAACTGGCCGTGCCGGGCGGAAGGTCCCCCGGAAAAGATGCGTTGCAGAAACGCCTGAACGAAAGCCCGCAAACGGTTTTCGGCCGGGGCTTCGGGCGGCAACCCGGCGTCCGGGGGGAATTTCTCCAAAGCCACCCGGCAACTTTCCTTAAGCACCGCTGCATACAAGGCTTCCTTGTCGCCAAAGTGATAATTGACCGCCGCCACGTTCGCCCCGGCCTGCTGACAGATGGCCCGGACGGTGGCGGCTCGGAAGCCCACCTCGGCAAACACCGTGCCCGCCGCTTCGAGCAGGTGCTCGCGCGTGGGGCCGGAATCGCCGGCCGGAGTTGGTGGAACAGTTTCAACCATCGTCAAACACATATTTAAAACATTTGTTTGAATTGTCAAATGATTTGTTCTAACCCCTTGTAGGAGCTGACAGCCTGCCCTGCGAAGCTTTCAGCGAAGCATGGGTAAGGAAGCTCAAACTTGACCGCAACCCCTCGCCTCGCCCCGTGGCGCCCAAACTCGCCCCCAGTTCCCCCTTCAACCCTTGTAGGAGCTGACGTAAGGAAGCTCAAACTCGACCGCAACCCCTCGCCTTGCCCCCCCGCCCGCCCGCCAAAATCACGCGGCGGATTGACATCCCCCACATTTTCGGCCAGTTTCCAACGGCTCGAATCAGCCATCCGGTTGCGTGGGGCGCGCGGATCGCATGGCGGCAACGAGAATTTTTTCAAATGGGTAAAGCATTGATCATTGCGGAAAAGCCGTCGGTCGCCAGCGACATCGCCAAGGCGCTGGGAGGGTTCACCAAGCACGACGATTACTTTGAGAGCGATCATTTTGTGCTTTCGTCGGCGGTGGGTCACCTGCTGGAACTGATTGTGCCCGAAGAGTTTGAGGTGAAGCGGGGCAAGTGGACGTTCGCTCAATTACCGGTCATCCCCCCCCGCTTCGGACTCCGTCCGATCGAGAAGAACGAAGCCCGACTCAAAATCCTCACGCGCCTCATCAAGCGCAAGGATGTGGACGCCCTCATCAATGCTTGCGACGCCGGCCGCGAAGGGGAGTTGATCTTCCGCTACATTGTCCAGCACGCGGAATCGGAAAAGCCGATCAAACGGCTGTGGCTGCAATCCATGACCCCGGCCGCCATCCGGGAAGGCTTTGCCACCCTGCGCAGCGACGCCGCCATGCGGCCGCTCGCGGCGGCGGCGGTTTGCCGTTCCGAATCCGACTGGCTGGTGGGCATCAACGGCACGCGGGCGATGACCGCTTTCAATTCCAAAACCGGCGGTTTCCACCTCACCACCGTTGGCCGGGTGCAAACCCCCACGCTCGCCATCCTGGTGGAGCGCGAGGAGAAGATCAAACGGTTCGTCAGCAAGGATTATTGGGAAATTCACGGCACTTTCCAGGCCCAGGCGGGGAATTATCCCGGCCGCTGGTTTGATGAGCATTTTACCAAGGAAAAGAAGGACGGGGAATCCGAACTCAAGGCGGAACGGGTCTGGGACCTGAAGGCCGCCGAAGCCATCCGGGCCAAATGCCTCGGCAAACCGGGCGTGGTCACCGAGGAAAGCAAACCCACCACCCAATTGTCGCCGCTGCTGTATGACCTGACCAGCTTGCAGCGGGAGGCCAACGGACGCTTTGGTTTTTCCGCCAAGAACACTCTGGGCCTCGCCCAGGCGCTGTATGAAAAGCACAAGGTGCTGACCTATCCCCGAACCGATTCCCGCGCTCTGCCTGAAGACTATCTGGGCACGGTAAAGAAGACCCTCGACGTCCTGGCCGGAGTGACCGGCTACAGCGGTTTCGCGGACCAGATCCTCAAGCAGGATTGGGTGCGACCCAACAAGCGGATTTTCAACAACGCCAAGGTTTCGGACCATTTCGCCATCATTCCCACGGCCGTGGCCCCGAAGCACCTGAGCGAGCCCGAGCAGAAGCTGTATGACCTGGTGACCAAGCGGTTCCTGGCGGTGTTTTTCCCGGCGGCCGAATTCCTTGTCACGACCCGCATTACCCGGGTGGAGCAGGAGCCCTTCAAAACCGAGGGCAAAGTCATGGTGAACGCGGGCTGGCTCGCGGTCTATGGCAAGGAAATCCCCACCGAGGACTCGCCGACCCTGGCGGCCGTGAAGCCCAATGAAAAGGTGCAGACCACCAACGTGGACGTCATCGCCAACCAGACCCGGCCCCCGGCGCGCTTTACGGAAGCCACCCTGCTCGGCGCCATGGAAAGTGCGGGCAAGCTGATCGAGGACGAGGAATTGCGCGAGGCCATGAGCGAAAAAGGGTTGGGCACTCCCGCCACCCGCGCCGCGATCATCGAAGGTCTCTTGTACGAGAAATATGTGCTGCGCAACGCCCGCGAATTGCAGCCCACCGCCAAGGCGTTCTCCCTGATCACCCTGTTGCGCGGCCTGAACGTGCCCGAATTGGTTTCGCCCGAGTTGACCGGCAACTGGGAGTTCAAGCTGCTCCAGATGTCCCGCGGCAAATTGCAGCGCGAGGATTTCATGCGCGAGATCGAGCAAATGACTCGCGCGATCGTGGATAAAACCAAGGGCTTTGAAAGTGACACCGTCCCCGGGGATTTTGGCACGCTCAAGGTGCCGTGCCCGAAATGCGGCGGTGAGGTGAAGGAGAACTATAAAAAGTTCCAGTGCCAGAAATGCGATTTTGCCCTCTGGAAGATCGTCGCCGGTCGGCAGTTCGAAATTGAGGAAGCCGAGGAACTCATCACCAAGCGGGTGATCGGTCCCTTGCAGGGCTTCCGCAGCAAAATGGGCCGGCCGTTTGCGGCCGTCATCAAATTGAGTCCGGACGGCAAGCCGGAATTTGATTTTGGCCAGGGTCAGACCAATGCCGATGGCACCGCGGCGGTCGTCGATTTGTCCGGCCAGGAACCGGTTGGCAAGTGCCCGAATCCCAAATGCAATGGGAAGGTGTACGAGAACGCCATGAGCTTTTTCTGCGAACACGCCATCGGCGCCACGCCCACCTGCTTGTTCCGCACGGGCAAGGTTGTGCTCCAGCGGGAAATGGAACGTACCCAGGTGTTGAAGCTCATCGACTCAGGGAAGACCGATCTGCTGCACAAATTCATTTCCAAGAAGGGTCGGCCGTTTTCGGCGTATCTCCTCGTTGGCGACAAAGGAAAGGTCGGCTTCGAGTTCGCGCCGCGCGCGCCCAAACTGCCTTCCGGGACCAAGCGTCGCGGAAAAGTGGTCGCCCCGGCCGAGACCACGACCGAAACCGCCGAGTAAGCTCGGCGGCGGCCGGGCCCCCGCGAAAGTCCCATGACGCAGCCCGATAGCGAACGCTCCGCGCCCGCCGGAATGTCAGAGGATCCGCGGATTCAGGACTTCCTCACCTACTTGGCCGCGGAACGGGATGCCTCGCCCTACACCCAGCGCAACTACCGGCAGGCCCTGCTCGAATTCCAGCATTGGCGCACTCACGATTTCCTGGGGCAATTGGACTGGTCGAAACTGGAGCGCGACGATTTCCGGGCTTTTCTGCGCACCTTGGGACGCGGCAAACTGGGCCGGGCGGCCATCCAACTGCGCTTTTCCGCCCTGCGCTCCTTCTACAAATTTCTCATCCAGCGGGGCCATGTGGCGGTGTCGCCAGTCAAGAACCTCACCCTGCCCAAACGCGAGAAACGCCTCCCCCAATACCTGACCGCCGAACAAATGGTGGCCTTGCTCGACGCCCCCCTGGCGCCTTTAAGCGCCCCGGTCCCTGCCAAGCGGTCCGCCGGCCGCCCCGTGACCGCCAGCATCTGCCATCGGGACGTGGCCATTCTCGAAACCATCTACTCCTGCGGCCTCCGTATCAGCGAACTGTGCGGCCTCACCGTGGCCGATCTCGATTGGCAGGAGGGTCTCGTCCGGGTCCGGGGCAAAGGCCGCAAGGAACGCTTGGTCCCCATCGGCGAGCCCGCCCTGGCGGCCATCCGCACCTACTGGAGCCTCCTGGAAGTGGTACCCACCGGCAACGAACCCGTCTTTCTCTCCACCAAACGCCAGCCCGCGCCCTTGTTGCCCCGAATCCTGCAAAGCCGGTTAAAAAAGCACCTGGCCACCGCCCATCTGGACCCGCGCCTCACCCCCCACAAACTGCGCCACAGCTACGCCACCCACCTCCTCGACGCCGGCGCCGACCTCCGCAGCGTCCAAGAGTTGCTCGGCCACGCCAACCTCGTCACCACCCAAGTCTACACCCATCTCACGACCGAACGCCTCCGCCGCGCCTACAACGACGCCCACCCCCGCGCCTGACGCGCCCCTCCGGGGTTCGGAGTCCCGCCTTTCCTGTCCCCCATAGCTCTTGAGCGACGGGGGAAGGCGGCCGGCGCCTCCGCCAACACCCCTGCGCGGGCTTTTTCCAACGCACCCGCCAAATGTAGGATCGGAACGGCCTGAAAGGCCGTGACCCCTCAGCCCAGCCTAACAGGCTGGGTTTCAAGGCATTATGGCTCCTGCGCCCTGAAAGAGGCGCGACTCGCGGTTTAAAACATTTGCATTAGATTGGCGCGCCACCCCCGGTTCGGAGTTCCCTCCATCGCTTGCCAACTCCGAAGCACGGCTCACCCATGGCTGCGCCTCATCCGCGCCGCGCCCTTTCGAACGCCAAAAATCCCATCCTGAAAATCCTGTCCATCCTGTCTACTCTCCCCCATCACTTCCCCCCCTCCCGAAACAACAACGGCGCCACCGCCACCAAATACCTCCGCCAAACCGCAAAATTATGCCTCCCCTCCGTGGGATTAAACGTCACCCGCACCCCATGATCCTTCAACAACCCCGCCAACTCCTCATTACGGACAAACGCCGGATCCTGCCGACCACACCCGATCCACAGCAATTTCAACCGGGCATTCGTCTCCTCCGGTTGATCCAGCAGGGACTTAAACCGCGTGGCAAGATTCGACGGGATCGCCGAGCTAAATGCCCCCACGGCGCTGAATCGATCCAGGTGCGACAACCCGATCTGCAGCGCGTGACCGCCGCCCATCGAAAGCCCCACGATCGCCCGGTTCTCCCGACCCGGCGCCACCCGGTATTTGGCATCCACTTGCGGCATGACTTCCTCGATCACATACCGTTCAAACACGGCGGTGTTGTTCGTCTGCGGCCCGTCATACGGCACTGCATGACCCCAGGGCATGACGATGATCATCGGCACCGCCTGCTTCTCCGCCAGCAGGTTATCGAGAATAAAGTGTGCCCGGCCCGCATCCGTCCACCCGGCCGCGGTATCGAGATTGCCATGCAACAAATACAGGACGGGATAGCGGGCTGCCGTCTGACGGGAATAATCCGGCGGGGTGTAAACGTAATAGGCCCGGGTATCGCCCGTCACGGCGGATTTCGCCCAATTCACCTCCACTGTGCCATGCGGCACATCCCGGGCCTCCCACAATTCCGGCGGGAATCCGGGCACCTCGACAAAACTGGCCGAAGTGCGCGCCCGCAGTTTGATCCGCGGATTGACCGGGTCCGCCATCGGCAGGCCATCCAGAATGAAATTGTAAATGGAGATGCCATGATCCAACGGACCCAGCGTCGTGCTCCAAACACCCTGGTCATCCTTGGTCAGCAGTTCCCGGGTGCCGGCCGCCATCCAATCGCCAAACAGCCCGACCTCTTTGGCCTGCGGCGCCCGGATCCGGAAGGTCACCCGGCCATCCGCCAGCACCTGGGGCGAAACCAGCGTGTCCGGAAGGCGGTTGGTCTGGCCGACCGCGAGCGTCGCGGAGAGGAGAAAAAGGAGCAGGACCGATTTCATAGGATAATATTGATTAAAATGACTGGGCAGGTCGCCGGGCGTTCAATTCGGTTGAGTGCCGACTTTCTGACGCATCCAAGGAGCGATTGCAATCCGAAACCTTCAGCGCAAATGGCGGGCAGGGTGGGGAGGCTGAATCAAGTGACGAGGGGCGGGATAGCCGGCATTCTCTGCCCCGGCAGGGGCAACGGAGCTTAGCCGGTGGTGAAACCACCGGTTCGCGTCATCAATAATTCCTCCGCCCTGAAAGCGGCGGCGGAACGCGAACCCGAGGACTCAAGTGCCATCCAACTTCCACCCCCGCCAAAATCTAAGGCGCAGCATCAGGATTCCTGAGGCTGCACCAAAACAGACGCAAATAACGGCCCCATCATTAAATTCCGCCAACCCGCAGGTGGTTGTGGCAAACTCGGCCCTGAGCAAAACGTCAATCGGCCCTCTGCCCCCAAAAACCCCTTGCAAGTCCATCGCGCGAAGGTACTTTCAGAACCAGCCAAATTGGACATCATATCAGGAGCTTTCCGAAAACGACTGTAATTTGTTGCGGGCAGAACAGCGGACAAAAATGTTGTATGACGAAACGAAAGACCACAGCCGCAGGATTGGCAACAGTCAGCGGACGGGAGCGCAATCTATCTGGGGCACCTCCCGCTGGTTACCCCGCGCTCCTTGCCGACCTCAAGACGCGGGTCCGCGCGGCGCAGCTTCGCGCGGTGGTTTCCGTCAACCGCGAATTAATTCTGCTTTATTGGGACATCGGAAAAATTATTGTTGAGGCACAAAAGAACAAGGGCTACGGCAAGCAAGTGGTCGAACGGTTGGCGGATGACCTGCAAAAGGAATTCTCCGGCACGGCGGGTTTCTCGCCGCAAAACGTCTGGTTCATGCGTAGCTTTTACCTGGCCTGGGCGACGCGACCGCAAAAACTCTCACAGCCTGTGAGAGAATCGGTCGCACCCGCTCCGCCTCCGCCCATTTCGGAATTGCCATGGGGACATAATCGCTTGCTTTTGACAAAGTTGGAGACCCCCGCCATTCGACTCTGGAACCAGCTTTAGGATCTTTCCGGCGTAACGAGTCTGGCCCATTTAAAGGAGGTGGAAATCGAAGACTGCAGCGAGATTGATTCCCTGGCTCCGCTCCTTTCCTGCCCGAACCTGGTGTCACTACGGGTGATCGGCAACACGTCGATTCGGGACGGGGATATGCGGGGATTCTTGAATTTGCCCAAATTGAAGAAATTTGTTCTGCGGCGTCAAAGGCATTACTCCCACACTTCCGAACAGATAATGGATTCGATTTCCCAGAGATCATGAATGGGGATGCTGCCACTGTGGAAAGGGGCAGGGCAATCGATGCCCGCAATTCCTGCTTTTACGGGGAGGGCATCGTAAGCCAAAACCGCCTTTCCATATTAAGATGAAATACGTGGCCAAAATGTTTGCCAGTTTCGTCACGGTCCTGATCGTGCTGAATTTTGTCGCCAACCATAGGCATGCGGCCGGCCGGCGGTTGCTGGGATCTGTTGGCGCGGACAAGCTGATCGCCTTCGCCGGCGAGTTGGGCCGAAGTGGCGCGTGGGACGGTTCCGTGGGTCCGTTGCCCACCGCCCGGTGGCCAAAGTCATTTGCCGGGCACGGAATCTTGGAAATAAAACGCTATTTCAACGGCATCCAGATCGTGCTGGAACGCCATGGCCGAAGGGAGCGCGGCCTTTACGTCACGACAGATAAGGCGGAGGTGCCGGAGGATGGCAGCGGCATCGTCTTTGAAAAATTGACGGATGGAATATTTTCCTTTGAGCAAAAGATTCGCGTGCCTCCCACCGCGCCAACATCCGGCGCCCCTTGAAGCACGATTGAAGATTTTGACAGGAAAAGGTATTCTAGTTCCCATGGTAATAGATGATCGGAACTCCGCCATGACCAAAGGGAAATCCATCACCAAGCAAAGCCAGGTGTTTTTGTCGCTGGAGGATGAGCGACAATTCACCGATTGTTTGAAGCACTCAATTGCTGATGTGAAATTCATCAACGATAGCGTCTGGGAGACCCCCCTTCCTGTGGACAGTGAGAGCATATCCAACTGCCATTCGCATTTGGCGTATTTATACGCCGGACAATTTCAGGATTTGCCCAGCCGCCAGCGACCGACCGGAGATTATCAGGGCCCGGCCTCCGGTTGCGTCGTGCAGGTACTGCGTTGCCGGTTGAAAGAGGGTGTGTTGTATTCCGGCACCGTCTCGACGGGATATCGGGATGGGGATCTGCGGATGCATCAATTTGTGACGCGCGTGTGGAAATGTTTGAAAGGTTTGGGAAAGATCGGAGTCGTTGGACCCACTGGCTTGATTAACCGGATGTATCTGGTGGGAAATGATGCCAATCGACTCGTCCAGGCTGGCACCATCCGGCTGGCGGACAGTCCCACAAAAATTGCATTTGTGCCCCTGCATCCCTGACGCCGGCGATTCCCCGGCATTCAATAATTCACAATACAAGCAAATGAAGTGACCGGACTTGACTTCCTAAAGGCAATTGTTGCTGAAAACGAATGAGATGCGTTTAAGAACCGCAAGCACCGCACCTCTACCAGGGTGACTGACCGACATTTGGGGCGCAGACAGCATTGGAATCAATCGCATGCTTAAAATGTGGCAGGAGCCATTCACGGCGGATGAACTGAATCGGTTGGCCGAGATGGAGCGGCGAATCCGCCCTCCTCGGTTCTGGGGAGGTTCCGAACTGCGGCCAATTGCGGCGTCCCAATCGAATCAGGCGACGATTTTTGAGTGCCAGGTCATCCGGGGTTACACCTTGTCCGAGTTTAACGAGGAGCTGCCGCTTTATTTGCTGGATGTGGGAGAATTCGTTCTCCGGCTCTTTGGTCAGTGGCTGTACGATCCGCATGTTTTGGTCGCCGACGACACAATCTTTTCGGAGTGGGCTCCCGAGCAGATGTTCTTCCAACACTTTCAGTTGAGATGTGCCGCAACCACGGCAACCGTTCTGGAACTGAAAGTATTGAACCGCAAGTTCATCCAGTGTCAGAAATTGACCAAACACGTGCAATTCAAGGAAATGTCCGATTATCTTTTGATCAACAAAACGGATGAATGCATTGCCGAATTGCCGAAATGAATCGGCGGTGTTCTGCCAGGGGCAAGCCCGGCGAATTGTCCGTCGCCAATGGTTGGGGCGTCACCCGGCTGCTCCTCACCGACCGGGCGGTTCAAACAAAATGCGTGCCGACGAGACGGCAAGTTAGCGGATCATGAGCGACGCTGATTTTCATCTCGTCAACGGCCTCTTCTGCCGGTTGGTGGACAAGGAGGCTCTTTCCGGCCCGCACTCGTTAACCGCGGTCGAAGGGATCGTTGTGGCCATCTGGCATGCCTCGGGGATCATTGGCAACGGCGGCCTGCAATATTTCTATGAGCAGGACCTCGATCCGGAAGCCGTCGCTGCTGCCTACGACCAAATTGGCTGTCCCGAATGTGCCGAGGTGCTCCGGCTAAGTCGGTCACTCTTCCCGGAACCGTTGTCCCTGGCCGGCCGGGATGAGCGCGTCGAATTTATGGAAAACCATCGCGAGTTGTTCGAACCCTTGGACCACCGCTTTTGGGAGTGTGATACCCAGATGCCGCAACGCCTGGCTGAATACGTCCGATCCCACTCCTGCCCCGAACTTGCCTCGGAAAAATTAATACCCCAAAGGTTTTTGAATCGTCGCGCTGGCAGCAAATGCGGACACCGTGCGATCAATTCGCGCAAGAACTATCACCCCTTTTCACCTTCATTTCGTCCACGTTGGCGATTTGAGGCATCGCGCTCGAGAACTTGTCGCAGCAAATCCTGTGAAATGTGAAAGTTGGTGAGCCCAAGTTTGGACAATGCCTCTTCCAAATTAATCAAATTGCGCCCAGCCGCCTTTTCCAATACGCCGATCGTCCCCGCAACCGGCAATCCCCGCCGCAGCGCCTCCTTGCGACCTTGATTCTAAATGCGATCAAATAGCGCAACGGCCCGGTGTCTGCGACAACAAGGATCATTTTTGCGGCAGGGTTGCCAGCGAATCGCGGTCAATTTGGAGATCCGCCATCGTGTAAGGGCGGTTGGCCTCGTGCTGACTGATGAATGCGTCGGTCTGCCAGTAATCCAGCGCCAGCAGTTGGCGCAATTGATGGCGCGAAAGCTTTTGTGTCCGATAGGCTTCCGCGGCAAACGCCTCTAGCATGCGGCGCGGCATGTGGCCGGCATCGCCCAGATGCTTGGCAATCTCGTCGGGCAATTGAATGATGACTTGCATTGACTTTTCCGCTCTCCGGGCCGAATTCCAGCGCCCTGAGAATACCATACCACACGAAGTGAACTCCCGGCAACCACCGCGAGGGGGGGGCCACCTTCGCATTGCCCCCTTTTTGACAATAATTCGGGGAATCCGAGACCAAAATCACCTCCCGGTTCGCTTCCGAATTGTTGCCAAATTCCGTGCTAAATTCCTCCCATAGGAATACGAAACCCGGAACCCCATGCTAAAACCAAATCGGGGACCGAACTGTCCGCTGCCACAACGAATGCAGTTGGGGCAGTGGCCACCCGCGGATTTCGTCCGCCCGCCGGGAGCATCATCGCAATCCCCGGGCGGACGTGCTCTTTGACATCCTGATTTCGCCATTCAGTCGGCGACCGACCCGGAATGGTATGGCGACCCCGGCCGCGTGCGGCATGCCCCAACCCCGCAGCGCACGCGGCACCCCGCCATCCGTCCGAGGCATTGAGTTCTCCCCTTCGCTTGCCAGCTTCGGAGGGCAGTCCGCATTTATGCGGTCCCGTGAGGCGTGAGCCGTCCTTTGCCGCCGGCCGAGTCCAGGTTCCACAAACTTAATCCAGTTTCGCGCGCCACCAGTCCGCGCACGGTGAGGAATGGCATGTCGAATTTCCGGTAACCTCGGCCCCCTCCGCGCCCTCCGCGTCTCCGCGTGAGCAACTTCCCCTTGTTTTCGGAGAAGACACACCTGTCACCCTTGCGGACACTTAATCCAGTTTCGCCACGAAACGCCAGATCACCCCTCCGAGGTATGGAGTTCCGCATTTATGCGGTCGGGTGAGGCGTGGGCGTCCTTTGCCGCCGGCCGAGTCCAGGTTCCGGACACTTAATCCAGTTTCGCGACAAATCGTCCACGGCTTCCCATGTACGGAGTTCCGCATTTATGCGGTCCGGTGAGGCGTGAGCCGTCCTTTGCCGTCGGACGATTCCAGGTTCCGGACACTTAATCCAGTTTCGCTACGAAACGCCAGGTCGCCCCTCCGAGGTATGGAGTTCCGCATTTATGCGGTCCGGTGAGGCATGGATTGTCATTTGCCATCGGACGAGTCCAGGTTGCGGACACTTAATCCAGTTTCACCACGAACTCGCCCCACGCCCGTTCCAGGCACGGAGTTCCCGCTTTCCCTTGCCAGCTTCGGAGGGCAGGCCCGCGTTTATGCGGTCCGATGAGACATGTTCCAGCCGGTTGCCTCGGATCGGGTCCAGGTTCCACAAGCTTAATCCAGCTTCGCCTTGGAGGGCATGCCCCTACGGGATAATGACAGTCATTCCGATATTCTTCGCCAACTCGCCTTGGCGCGTGTCGAAAGTGCAAATCTCGGTCACGCCGATCAGTTTGGCAGCGGCAACGTGCAGGACATCCAGCGTCCGGCAACCGACGGCTGCCGTGTAATTCGCGGCGATGGATTCCGCCTCCCCGAAAACCCGGTGCCACAGACCGCCAGTGACCACCAATAACCCGGCGGCGATATCATTCTCCACTTCCTGCCAGGCGGATTAAACTTCCATCGGAGTCAGCCGCTTTTGAAAAACGGCGAGATTCAGGGCGTTCCGCAATTCAAGGCGATGAAACGCGGTGAAGGGCAAAGGGTCAGGGTTGGCCGTGCGCCAAGCGTCGGCTTTCGGCGAATTGGCGTCCGTCGCATAAAGCGAGAACAGCAAACTCGTGTCGGCGTAGGTCTTCAACACCGTTCTTCCGAGCGGGACATCAGCACCAGGTTGGGGAGAACCTTGTCCCCAAAGATGCGGCGGCGTCGGGTGGAATAATCCGGCAACGCGGAAACACTGCCACCATTCGACGGTTGGGTCGCACCGGCGTTCCCTGCTTCCAACGCATCCAGCAGCCAGCGGGCAACCTCCCATTGCTCTTGGGCGGGCAATTGGCGCAAGGCTGCCTCAATTTCCAAAACCTTACTCATGACCTTACCCTGCCTGAAAAATTACGTCTTTGCTAGCGATTTGCGGGGGAAGTCGGGGAGGGATAGACAACCCGCAGCGCACACGGCACCCCGCCACCCGCGTCGCCTTGAATCAATAACCGGCCGAAAATTCGGTCACGGATTCGAACCTAATCCTGACTAAACGAGTCAGGATTCGACAACCCAGATGGACCTCCAGCCAACCACCTGACCGCCTGCCCTGCGTAGCCGCAGGCGAAGCGGGGTCGCCCTTGCGGACACTTAATCCAGTTTCGCCACGAAACGCCAGATCGCCCCTGCGAGGTATGGAGTTCCGCGTTTATGCGGTCGGGTGAGGCTCGATGCGTCCTTTACCGCTGATTGAGTCCAGGTTGCGGACAATTAATCCAGTTTCTCCACGAACCGCCCACGGCTTCCCAGGTTCGGAGTTCCGCATTTATGCGGTCCCGTGAGGCGTGGACTGTCATTTGCCGTCGGACGAATTCAACTTCCGGACGGTTAATCCAGTTTCCCAACCCTGTCGGCAATCAATTCGGCCGGTGAAACGAACCGTCATGCCAGTCCAGGATCGGTCGTCCGGAGCATGTTCAGGGCAGGGGCCCGACTGGTTGGCCCCGGTGTCCTCGAATCAAAATCAATAATCCGATTTGACATAGTGTTCAGGATACACTAAATATGGATTACGAAACATGAACATGAACGAGGAAACCTTCAAATTGTATCGTCCGGTGGGGCCGCGGGAGCTGGCGCTGATCGCTGCCGCAGGTTTCCGGGAATTCCCGCCCCGGTTGCCGGAGCAGCCGATTTTTTATCCGGTGCTCACCGAGGCTTACGCGCGGCGGATCGCCCGTGAGTGGAATGTGCCCGCCTCCGGCGCAGGTTTCGTGACGCGGTTCGAACTGCGGCGGGAGTTCGCCGGGAAGTATCCGGTGCAAACGGTGGGTGGTTCCCTGCACCAGGAACTGTGGATTCCCGCCGAAGAACTCGCGGAAATGAATCGCAATATCGTCGGTCTGATTGAGGTGATTGCCCAATTTGGGGCGGAGGATTTGCCCGGGGCGGCGAGCGGGATGCGGGCCGAAGGATATGCCCAGGAAAAATGAAACCATTAACAACACAAGCCCCGCCCGGCGCGAAATATATATATGAGTATCCCCGCGCGGCATTGACCGTCGATTGTGTCGTTTTTGGCCTGGACGAGGGGGAGTTGAAAGTCCTGCTGATCGAGCGCGCGCTGGACCCGTTTCGTGGACAATGGGCCTTGCCCGGCGGGTTTGTGCGGGTGGAAGAAACGCTGGAAGCGGCGGCGCGGCGGGAACTGGAGGAGGAGGCGGGCTTGCGGGAAGTCTATCTGGAACAATTGTTTACGTTTGGGGCGGTGGACCGGGATTCGCGGGAACGGGTGGTGAGCGTGGCGTATTACGCTCTGGTCAAGCGGGCGGCGCATGCGGCGCGGCCGGACACCGACGCCCGGGACGCCCGGTGGTTTCCGGTCGCGGCGGTGCCGCCCCTGGCCTTTGATCACGAGCAAATCCTGGCGACCGCCCTGGCCCGGTTGCAGGGCAAATTGCGCTATCAACCGGTGGGATTTGAATTGCTGCCGCCGAAATTCACCCTGTCGCAGCTCCAGCATGTTTATGAGGCGGTATTGGGGACGCCGTTGGACAAGCGCAATTTCCGCAAGAAGGTCTTGGGCCTTAATTTGCTGGTGCCATTGAACGAAACCCAAATGGCCGGGCGTCACCGGCCGGCACAGTTATTCCGGTTCGATGCGGAGAAATATGAGCAACTCAAACAGCGCGGGCTTCATTTTGAGATTTGAGGCGGGAGAATTTTGACGGACGAAACGCAAAAACGAAAGGTTCACCATGTTGGGAATCAAATTCATCAAAGTTCAGCCGACGACCTACTTGCTCCAGTACCGGGGCGGGAAGGTGGTGCGGGAAGGCACCGGGTTGTCGTTTTTCTATTATTCGCCCTCGACCTCCCTGGTGGCGGTGCCGGTGGCCAGCACGGATGCGCCATTCATTTTTGAGGAAACCACCGCGGATTACCAGGGCGTGACCATCCAGGGACAGGTGACCTACCGGGTGGTGGATCCCAAGCGCCTGGCGGGGTTGCTGAATTACACCCTGGGACCGAACGGTCATAGTTACGCGGCGGAAGATCCGGAAAAGCTCCCGGAGCGGGTGATCCATGTGATCAACGTGCTGGCCCGGGGTGAATTGCAGAAACTGCCGCTGCGGCAGGCCATCCGCGCCTCGGATGAACTGGTGCGGGCCGTGAAAACCCGGTTGGTGGCGGCGGAGGAAATCACCGCGCTGGGATTGGAAGTTTTGGGCTTGTCGATTCTGGCCATCAAACCCACGCCGGAGACGGCGCGCGCGCTGGAAGCGGAAACCCGGGAGCGGCTGTTCCGGGAAGCCGATGAAGCGGTGTATGCGCGGCGGAATTCCGCGGTGGAGCAGGAGCGGGCCATCAAGGAGAATGAGCTGAACACGGAGATCGCGGTGGAGAATAAGAAGCGTCAGATTCGCGAGACCCAGATGGAGGCCGAGCGCGCCGTGCAGGAACGGTTGCATGTCCAGCAAAAGGAAGCGCTGGAAGCCGGCATCGCGCTCGAAGACCGGCGCAAGAGCTTGGTGTCGCTGGCCGCTGAGAATGCGCGGGCGGAAGCGGATGCCCGTGCCTACGGTGTGGCATCCACCATGCAGGCGCTGGCGACGGCCGATCCGAAGATCCTGCAGGCCATCACCGCCGGCGGCATGAAGCCGGAGCAGTTGATCGCCTTTGCCTTCCAGGAACTGGCAGCCAAGGCGGAGAAAATCGGGCAGCTCAACATCTCGCCGGATTTGCTCCGGGAACTGTTGAATTCGCCCCCGGCCCGCCAATGAACCGGCTCACCGAAAATAAAATTGTCCTGGTGACGCGGCCGACGCGCCTGGCGGAATTGGTGACGCGCTTCAACACCGTCAGCCAGGCGCGCTTCTATGTGGAGCATCAGGGCGCGGATTTCACTGATTACCAGCGCGAGGATGAGACCTATCACCACGCGCTGGTGGCCGCCCAAGGGGCGTTGTCGCAGGTCGGCCGGGTGCACACCTTGGGCCGGGGATTCCTGCCCAATTACCTGTTCGGCCCGGAAGACACGATTGTGACGCTGGGCCAGGACGGGTTGGTGGCCAACACGTTGAAGTATCTCAGCGGCCAGCCGGTTGTGGGCGTCAACCCGGATCCCGGGCGCTGGGATGGCCGATTACTCCCTTTCCGGGTGGCGGATCTGGCCAAGGTGGTGCCGGAGGTAATGCGGGGCGGACGGAAGCGGAAAACCGTGACCATGGCCAAGGCGACCCTCAACAACGGCCAGGTCATGTATGGCGTCAATGATCTGTTCATTGGACCCAAAACCCATTGCTCGGCGCGGTACCTCATCCGGATTGGCGGGGCCACCGAGGCGCAGTCATCGAGCGGGGTGATTATTTCCACGGGCTTGGGTTCGACGGGCTGGCTGAAAAGTCTCCTGACCGGAGCGGCGGCGATCACGCAGGCGGCCGGGGCCGCGCTCGTGCGACAAACCACGGGCGACCTTTTCGCCCCACCACGAACCGGTGAGAAGGGCGACAAAAAAGTGCGATTGAACGTGAAGACGGAATTCGCGTGGGATGGTAACTACCTGTTTTACACGGTGCGCGAACCGTTCCCGACCCAAACCACGGGGGCGACACTGGTTTTCGGGCGGGTGACGCCGGAAGCGCCGCTGGTGCTGGAATCCCGCATGGCGGAGAACGGCGTTATTTTCAGCGACGGCATCGAGCAGGACTTTCTGGAGTTCAATTCGGGCACTCAGGCGACGATCGGCATTGCGGAAAGGAAAGGTATTTTGGTGGAATGAAGACCATCCTCCACACGGGCAAATTCCTGGCACTGATCCGGGAAGGGCATTGGGAATATGCCGAGCGCACCAACGCCTCCGGCGCGGCAATCATTGCCGCGGTGACCGCGGAGCAGAAAGTCTTGCTGGTGGAGCAATACCGGATCCCGGTGCATGCCCGGACCATTGAAATGCCGGCCGGGTTGATCGGCGATGAGCCGGGTGAAGGTCGGGAGGCCCAGGCGGAAGCCGCCCGGCGGGAATTGGTGGAGGAGACCGGGTTCGCGGCGGGCAAAATGCAGCCGCTGACGACCGGCCCGTCCTCGGGCGGGATGGGCTCGGAGATCGTGACCCTCTTTTTGGCAACCGATTTGCAACGCGTGGGCGGGGGTGGGGGAGTGGCGCATGAGGAAATCACAGTGCATGAGGTCCCTCTGGCCGAAGTGCACGACTGGCTGGCGGAGCGGGCTCAGGAGGGCCTGCTGATTGATCCTAAAGTTTACGCCGGGTTGTATTTTATCCGGCGGCACGAGGATGAGCGGGATTAAGTGGCATGGAAGGCACCGAGCCAGAGCAGGTTCCCGCTGAGGTTTACGCCGGCGTTTTGCTCGGCACGGCCGTCGGGGATGCCTTGGGGTTGCCCGCCGAAGGTCTTTCGCCCCGGCGGATTCGACAGCGGTGGAACGGAGACTGGCGGATGCGGTTGGTGGCGGGGCGGGGAATGATCAGCGATGACACGGAGCATACGCTGATGGTGGCGCAAGCGTTACTGGCGGAACCGGAGGATGTCCGGCGATTCGAGCGGATTCTGGGCTGGAAGCTGCGCTGGTGGTTTCTCGGTTTGCCGGGCGGGGTAGGGTGGGCCACGGCCAAAGCTTGTTTAAAGTTATGGCTCGGATTTCCCGCCGGAAGATCGGCGGTGCTGTCGGGCGGGAGTGGACCGGCGATGCGGAGCGCGATTCTGGGCGCCTATTTTGCCAGGGATCACCAACGGCGACGGGAATTTGTGGCGGCCTCGACCCGGTTGACGCATCGGGGGTGGCAGGCGGAGACGGCGGCCCTGGCGGTGGCTGAATTGGCAGCGCTGAGCGTGCGGCGCCAAGGGCAACCGCCGGTGGCCGAGTTGTTGGAAGTCCTGCTTGCGCTCTCCGCGGAACCTCAATGGCGGAAACTCTTGGGTCAGATGGAGGAGTCGTTGGCGGTTGGTAGTTCCGTGGGGGATTTTGCCGTGCGACTTGGGCTGGGGCAGGGGGTGACTGGCTATGCGCTGCACGTGGTTCCGATGGCCATCTACGCCTGGGCGCGCCATCCGCGGGATTTCCGGTTGGCGCTCACGAGTGTGCTGGATTGCGGAGGTGACACCGACACCACCGGTGCGATTCTGGGCGCTTTGGCTGGCGCGGTCGGCGGGCGGGAAGCGATTCCGTCCGCCTGGGTGGCGGGAATCGCCGAGTGGCCGCGTTCGGTGGGATTCGTGGAGCGGGTGGCGGGCCGCCTGACGGAGCAAAGGCGGGGAAAACAAACTTTGGGGCCGATCCGGGTTTTTTGGCCGGGGGTGCTCATCAGGAACCTGGTCTTTCTGGTGGTGATTCTGGGACATGGATTCCGGCGCTTGTTGCCCCCGTGGGGGGGAGGATGAAAGGGCTTGTTTACATGCAAAAGGACCGGTTATGTTGCGGCAAGAACAATTCCAGTCATCACGTTTTCTTATCAGCGAGATTAAAACGACCTAATTCGTGAAATATTTCACAATCTTTCTTGCCGCCCATGGCGGGGAAGTTCTAACGTGTGCCCGAACGATGAGGGGAAATCCCCTTATTGACGGATCGATTCACGAAAGTTTGAAAAAATCGTGAAAATGCGGTTGACGCGGCGCGGCTGATGATCAGAATCACCAGCCGTCTGTCGCAATTGGTGACTGCCCGGATTGGGCCTGAACCTGTTTTGCGGTCGGCTTAACAAAATTTGCTAAGATGTCGGACATCTTCCCCAAGTGGACAAACCGGTTGCCGTTGATGATCATCACCGGCGCGCTGCTCGGTGGCACCGGAGTGACGGCGGGCGTCTGGTATTATTGTACCAACAAGTACGCCAACGTCGGGTACATGCCGGTCCAGCCAGTGGCGTTTTCCCACGCCATCCATGCGGACCAGCTCGGCATGGATTGCCGCTACTGCCATAATGCGGTCGAAAAATCCTGGTATTCGAACATCCCGACGAGCTCGTTGTGCATGAACTGCCACAATCAGGTGCTGAAGGATGATCCGAAACTCGCGCTGGTGCGGGAAACCGCGCAGAGCGGGCAGCCAATCCACTGGGTGCAGATCCACAAGGTGCCGGATTACGTATTTTTCAATCACTCGGTGCACGTCAATCGCGGCCTGAGCTGCGTGGAGTGCCACGGCCAGATCAACAAGATGGATGAAGTCAGTCAGGCGAAGTCGTTGAACATGACGTTCTGCCTGGAGTGCCATCGTGACCCCGCCGCCCATTTGCGCCCCCTCGATAAAATTACCGACTTGGACTGGCAGCCGAAGAGTGCCGAGAGCCAGCGAGCCGATGGAGCGAAGTTCATGCACGACTGGAAGGTTGAATCCCTGCAAAATTGCTCCACTTGTCATCGATGAAAACGATTCCTCCCCCCTGTCCAGTGCCCGAGACTGGCCCCAAGTATTGGCGCAGCCTGGATCATCTGGCCGAAACGCCCGAATTTCGTGAATGGGCGGAACGGGAATTTCCCGCCGGTGCCAGCGAGCTGACCGATCCCCAGACCCGGCGCCATTTCGTCAAGTTGATGTCCGCCTCCTTTTTGCTGGCGGGATTCGGTCTCACAGGTTGCCGTCGGCCGGTCGAGAATATCTATCCCTTCCAGAAGGTTCCGGAAGGTTATGTGCACGGCATGGCGCGGTTTTTCGCCACGGCGATGCCCACGCGCAATACCGCGATTTCCCTGGTGGCCAAGTCCCATGACGGCCGACCGGTGAAATTGGAAGGCAATGCCCAGCATCCGGACAGCAACGGCGCGACGGATCGTTTTGCCCAGGCGGCCATTCTCAATCTTTATGATCCGGACCGTTCCACGCGTTTCCTGCTGAATGGGAATGCCAAAACGGCGGAAGACGCCAACGGCGCCTTGCGCGATTTGGCCAAAATCGTCCTGGCCGCGGGCGGCAAAGGGCTGGCCTTTTTGTCCGAGCAAAGCAGTTCGCCCTCCCGGGCGCGGGTCCAGAAAGCGGTGGCAGACAAGTTGCCGCAGGCCAAATGGTATACCCATGAACCGGTGGATTTTGACATCCATCGTCAAGCCGCCACGATCGCCACGGGCAAGCCGGTAACGCCTTATTTCAAGATCGACGAAGCCAAAAAGGTGGTGGTGGCTTTGGATTGCGATTTCATCGGCGCGGAAGAAAACGTTCACATTAACATCCGCCGCTTTGCCAAAGGCCGGCGCGTTACGGCTCCCGGGCAGTCCATGAGCCGCCTTTACGCGGTCGAAGCCCTCATGACTTTGACCGGCGCCAATGCCGATCACCGGCTCCGCGTGCCTTCGACGGGTGTGGGCGTGGTCGCTGGGTTGCTAGCCGACGAAGTGCTCCGTCAATCCGGCGCGAGTGTGGATCCGGCGGTGGCCGCTGCGGTCCAGAAGCTCATTGATCCGAAAGCCGTGGCGGCGTTCAGTGAACAGGCGAAGGCGGGGGATGCCAAGTTCATTACCAAGTGGGCTACCGAGTGCGCCAAGGATTTGCTGGCCTCCAAGGGCGAAAGCCTGGTGATGGTGGGCCATCGTCAACCGCTGGCGATTCACCTGGTGGGTTATGCCATCAACGCCGCCTTGGGTAATTTGGGTAAGACGGTCATTTTTGCCGACGCTCCCGAACCCACGACGGGCGGGATTGTGGAACTGGCGCAGGCTTTGCAGGCGGGGAGCGTGGATACCTTGATCATCACGGGCGGCAATCCCGTGTATGACGCCCCGGTGGATTTGAAGTGGGAAGCGGCGCAGGCCAAGGCCAAGACAGTCATCCGGCTCGGGTATTACGAAGACGAAACCACGCCGGCGACCGGTTGGAGCATTCCGCTGGCGCATTTCCTGGAATCCTGGGGTGATGCCCGGACCAGTGATGGCACAGTAGTCGCGGTCCAACCGCTGATTGAGCCACTGTTCAACGGTTTGACCGAAATCGAATTGCTCGCCCGCATTGGCGGCCTTGAAAAGACCTCCTCTTACGACATCGTGCGCGAGACCTTCGGCCGCGATGAAGAGCAGTGGAAGAAGTTTTTGCACGACGGTTTCCTGAAGGACAGCGCGAGTGCCTCAGTGGCAGTGCAGTTGAGCGCGGCGGCCGTGGCGGCTGGCATTAGTTCGGCGACGCCGGTGAGCATTCCAGAGAAGGACAAGCTGGAAGTGGTTTTCCACCGCGATTACAAGACGGACGACGGCCGCTTCAACAACAACGGTTGGATGCAGGAACTGCCGGACCCGGTCACCAAAATGACTTGGGAAAACACGATTTTGATCAGCCAGAAGACCGCTGAAGCCTTGAACTTGGTGGTCAACAACCGGGAAAACAACCGGTTGATGGTTCCCTGGGTGAAGATTTCGGTTAATGGCTTGGAAGTGGAAGGCCCCGTTTGGACGCAACCCGGTCAGGCGGATAACGTCATTGGTTTGGCGCTTGGTTACGGGCGTAAAAAGACCGGTCGCGTAGGGGTTGGTTCCGGTTACAACGCTTACTCGGTGCGGACCAGCAAAGCGCTGCATTTCACCACGGGGGCGACCCTGAAAAATAGTGGTGAAAAGCACCATCTGGCCACCACCCAGGACCATTGGAACATGGAAGGGCGTCCGATCATCCGCGAAGGGACGCACGAGGAATTCAACAAGCACCCCCGGTTTGCCAAGGCTTTCGACATGGAGAAGCCCCCCGGCATGGAAGACGGTGAAGGGCTGAAGTCCCTGTATCCCAATCCGCTGGATGAGGCCAAAAAGACCGGCCTGCATCAGTGGGGGATGTCGATTGATCTCAGCTCTTGCGTGGGTTGCTCGACCTGTATGGTCGCCTGCCAGAGCGAAAACAATATTCCGATTGTCGGCAAGTATCAGGTGGCCAACAACCGGGAAATGCACTGGATCCGGATTGACCGGTATTACACCGGCAAATTCGAAGATCCCCAGGTGGTCAATCAGCCGATGCTGTGCCAGCATTGTGAAGCGGCCCCGTGCGAGAATGTCTGTCCCGTCAACGCCACTTCCCACGACCAGGAAGGGCTGAATGTGATGACCTATAACCGGTGCGTGGGCACCCGTTATTGCTCCAACAATTGTCCCTATAAGGTTCGGCGCTTCAATTATTTCGATTACAACCGCCGCACCCTGGAGCAATTGAAGGGGCCGGTGTACAGCACCCCGCTCACACACAAGACGGAAGGCGAATGGGACCTCCTCCGTTGGTGGAAGAATCCGGACAGCAGCACCCGTCCGACCGACGAGTGGGAATTGCTGAAGTTGGTGAAGAATCCGGAAGTCTCCGTGCGTATGCGCGGTGTGATGGAAAAGTGCACCTACTGCCTGCAGCGCATCGAAGGCGCGAAGATTGCGCAGAAGGTCAAAGCCCGCGACACCGGCGATGTGCTGGTGCCCGATGGGACGATTAAAACGGCGTGCCAACAGGCCTGCCCCGCGGAAGCGATCGTGTTTGGCAATGTGGCCGATCCGGAGAGCGCGGTTTCCAAACTCAAGAAGCAGCAGCGGGACTACTCGGTGCTGGACTTCCTGAATACGAAACCCCGCACCACGTATCTGGCGCGCTTGCGCAATCCGAACCCCGCGATGCCGGACAAGTATGATGCCCCGTTTAGCACCACGGAATTTGAAGATAAGAATGGGAAGCTGGAGGAAGAAAGTGCAACTGAAGTTCATGCCCATGCTGAAAAAGCCGGCAAGAAAGGAGCGGAGTAATGGCTGACGTGATAGCCAATGTGGAAGTAAAGGCTCCCCCGGCCGGTTTGGAACGCGAGCCGCTGGTGTTAAACCAGCGCTCGCTCGGGTGGATTTCGGATGCGATCGCCGGCGTGGCGGAGGGCAAGACCCCCCGCTGGTGGTGGATCGCGTTCATTCCGAGTGTGATCGCGATGACGGTGATGACCGTCATGATCGTTTACCTGTTGTCCACGGGCGTTGGCGTCTGGGGTCCTGGTCATCCGGTCATGTGGGGCTGGGCGATCATCAACTTCGTCTGGTGGATCGGTATCGGTCACGCCGGTACTTTGATTTCCGCCATTCTGTTCCTCCTGCGGCAACGCTGGCGCACCTCGATCAATCGTGCCGCCGAAGCCATGACCATTTTCGCGGTCATGTGCGCCGGTATCTTTCCGTTGATCCATATCGGACGTATCTGGCTGGGTTGGTGGCTGTTTCCCCTGCCGAACCAGAATTCGATCTGGCCGCAGTTTCGCTCACCCCTGATGTGGGACGTATTCGCGGTGTCCACCTACTTTACGGTCTCGCTCCTGTTTTGGTACATGGGCTTGATTCCCGACTTGGCGGTTATGCGTGACCGGGCCAAGACCAAGATCCGCAAGTTTGCTTATGGTTTGTTCTCGCTGGGTTGGACTGGCTCGAACCGCCACTGGAGCAATTACGAAAAGGCCTACTTGATTCTGGCCGGTCTCTCCACGCCGCTGGTGTTGTCCGTGCACTCGATCGTGTCCATGGACTTCTCGGTGTCCCAGTTGCCCGGTTGGCATACGACCATTTTCCCGCCGTATTTCGTGGCGGGCGCCGTGTTCTCCGGCTTCGGCATGGTGTTGTCCTTGCTGATCCCGCTGCGCACGATCCTGAAACTGGAAGATATCATCACCGTTCGGCACGTTGAATTGATGTGCAAAGTGGTGCTGGCGACCGGTTCGATCGTCGGTTACGCCTACGCGATGGAGTTCTTCATCGCCTGGTATAGCGGCAACCCTTACGAACGGTATGCGTTCATCAACCGCGCCATGGGTCCTTATGCCTGGGGTTACTGGGTGATGATCGGGTGCAACGTCATCGTGCCGCAATGCTTCTGGTTCAAGAGCATCCGGAGCAACATGTTGATCGTCTTCATCCTGTCGATTTTCGTGAACATCGGGATGTGGTTTGAGCGGTTCGTCATCGTCGTGATCTCCCTGCATCGGGACTTCCTGCCGGCGAACTGGGGTTACTTCAAGCCCACCTGGGTGGATATCACGACCTACATGGGCACGTTCGGGTTGTTCTTCACCCTGTTCCTTTTGTTTATCCGCTTTATGCCGATCATCGCCATCACCGAGGTGAAAGGGGTTACGCCGCAGGCTGATCCTCATCATCCGCTGGGTGGTGCGAAACCCGGAGGGCATCACTAATGGCTGCGACTCCCAAATCCTACGGCTTGATTGCCGAATTTCTGACCCCGGCGGATGCCATGCATGCGGCTGAAAAAGTGCGCGATGCAGGGTTCCGCAAGTGGGATGTGTTCACCCCCTTTCCGGTCCATGGAATGGATCAGGCCATGGGCATCAAGAACTCCAAAGTCGGCTACATCGCCTTTGCCGGTGGTGTCACCGGTTATACGAGCGGGATGCTGATGATCTGGTGGATGAATGCCGTTGATTATCCGATCATGATCGGCGGCAAGCCGATGTTCAGTCCCTTCGGCGCCTTTCCTCCGTGCTACGAGTTAACCATTTTGCTGGGTGCGTTTGGTTCCCTCTTTGGCATGCTGTTCTTGAACCGGTTGCCCCGGTTGCACCATCCGCTGCTCAAACATCGCCGGTTTGCGCTGGCCAGCCATGACCGGTTTTTTATCGTGATAGAAACAGCCGATCCCAAATACTCGGAGACCGAAACCCGCAAGTTGCTTGAATCCATGGGCAGCAAGAACATCGAAGTGGTGGAGGAGTAGACCAGATGCGCTATATCTTCCTTATCTTTGCGTTGTGCGTGGTGGTGGTCGTGGCCGTGGCCGGCAAGCGCGGTGACCTGTCCCGCCGTCCTCCCATCGAACTCTTTCCCGACATGGACCGGCAGCCCAAGCTCCGGCCCCAGGCCCCGAATGACTTTTTCCCGGACGGAAGAAGCTCCCGGCTCATCATTCCTGGAACGGTGGCGCGGGGGGAACATTTTGAAGATACTCCGGCCAACACCGGTCGTTTGCCTGGCGGCACCAACCTGGTGGAATCCATCCCGCTGGAAATTACCGAAGCCATGCTGAACCGCGGCCAACAGCGCTTCAACATCAATTGCTCGCCGTGTCACGGATCAATGGGTGACGGCAACGGCATCACCAAGCGCATCGGCGCGATGGGCGTGGTGGCGGACCTGCACGATCCCCGGGTTGTGAAACTCACCGACGGTGAGTTGTTTAACACAATTACTTACGGCAAAAACCTGATGGGCGCCTACGGGCCGAACGTCCCGGTCGAGGATCGTTGGGCCATCATTGCCTACCTGCGGACATTGCAATTGAGCCGCCTGGGAAACATTGACGAAGTGCCGGCACCGTTCCGCACGCAGTTCAAAAAGTAGCTTATGAGTTCGCACAGTTCTTCAACCTCTTCCCAGCCGGCGCCGTTCGATCTGTCGGCGTGGCGCAACGTGCCCACGGTGCTCATGGTGATCGGCGGCATTGGGGCGGTGGCGGCTGCCATCCTGGATCCCAAACACGCGGCCTTCTCCTACTTGACGGCCTACATGTTTTTCCTGAGCTTCGGCTTGGGTGGCCTTATTCTCACCATCCTGCATCATTTGTTTGATGCCGCCTGGTCGGTGCCGATTCGCCGGATCAACGAACATCTGGCCTGCCTCCTGCCGACACTGGCCCTGCTGTTCATTCCGATTTTGATCAACGTGCTGATGGCTGGTAATGACAACATCATTTACCACTGGATTGTCTTGTTGAAGGAAGGAAAGCCGGATCATGCGGTTACTTCCAAATACCCGCTCTTCACGGTGAACAGCTTTGTGGCTGCCTGGGTTATTTGCGGGGTGGTCTGGACTGTCCTTTCCCGCGGTCTGCGGAAGTATTCCCTGGAGCAGGACAAGACCGGCTCGATTGAATGCACGCGCACGCTGCGGCGCTATGCGGCAGTGGGGGTTTTCCTGTTCGCAATCACCTTGACGCTCGCAGCTATCATGTGGATGAAGGCCCTGCAGCATGAGTGGTTCTCCACCATGTATGGCGTCTATTACTTTGCCGGGAGCACCTGGACCACGCTGGCCACGGTCTATCTGATTGTGTGGCTGCTGCAACGCCAGGGGCCGCTGCGGGAAGTGGTTCGCGAGAAAACGTTCTATTTCCTCGGCTCGCTGTTGTTCGCCTTCACGGTGTTCTACGCCTACGTGACGTTCTTCCAATATTTCATTATCTGGAACGCCAACATGCCGGAAGAAACGTTCTTCTTTGTGAGCCGGGAACACGGGGTTTGGTTCTGGGTCAGCATGGTCATTATTTTTGGTCATTTCTTCGGCCCCTTCCTGACCCTGCTGCGGATTGATGTGAAGCTGCTGCCCTGGGTCATGATCCCGCTCGCCAGCTGGGTCTGGTTGATGCACTACGTCGATATGACGTTTAACATCATGCCCGTGATGTTTCCGGAAGGTCCCCATGTCAGCTGGATGGACTTTGCCTGCGTGGCGTTTATCGGCGGTTTGCTGGTGAAACTTTTCCTGAAATCGCTCAACGCGCATCCGATGTTCCCGCAAAAGGACCCCCGGTTTGCCGAAGCGATGGATATTTATGTGCCGGAAGGCAAGCTGGCGCAAGCCGTTGGCGCCCGCGCGGCAAAAGCAACCAGCGGAGGTAAACATTGAGCTCGCAATCGAAATGCAACTGCGGCCCGGCAATGAGCTATGTCATTGCGGTGCTGGGAACCTTTGTCATCGTCGCCGGTCTCGTGGTGGTGATGCGCAGCTATACGCAGCCAGCCCCGCTCGCGGGTGATCGGGCGTTGGAACGCAAAAAAGCCCTCGCCACGCTGCGCCAGGAAGAAGCCAATGCCCTGGCCAATTACGCCTGGCAAAACGAAGGGAAGGGGATCATTCACCTGCCCATCGAACAAGCCAAGAAGCTGGCCTTGGGATTGGCCGCCAAAAACCCCGCGGGATTGCGCACTGAGGTGATCAATCGCGTGGAGAAGTTTAACAAGCCCGTGTCCTTTGAATAAACCGGCTGGCCGTTTGATGAGCGCGACTATCTCCCAATCGCAGCCGGCCGGGACGGCCCCTGACGCGAACCCCGCTGTTTCCCCGGCGGAGACGGATCTTTCGGCGCGGGTGCTGTTGCTGCTTTTTCTTAGCGCGGCCCTCTGGTTGGTCGGAGGATCCGTTCTTGGGCTCATTTCCTCCCTTAATTTTCACAAACCCACGCTTTTCGCCGACTGCGCGGCCTTCAGTTACGGCCGTTCCCACCCGGCGGCGATCAATGCGCTCCTCTACGGCTTCGCGGCCCCGGCGGGGTTGGGCGTCCTGCTCTGGCTGGCGGCCCACCTCGGTCAGGCCAAACTCACGGGCATCCCATTGGTGATCTTGGGGTGGTTGCTTTGGAACGTGGGAGTGACGCTCGGGGTGGTCGGAATTTTCCTCGGTGATAACACCGGGCATGAATGGCTGGAGTTTCCCCGCTATGCCAGCGCGTTCCTGTTCGCTGGTTATCTGCCGATTGGACTTGCTGGATTGCTCACTTTCAAGAACCGCCAACCGGGTCCGCTGCAGATGGCCCAATGGTTCATCCTGGCGGCGTTTTTCTGGTTCCCTTGGATTTTTACTACCGCCAGCCTTCTGCTGGTCATCTGGCCGGTGCGTGGCGTGATGCAGTCCGTCGTCGGTTGGTGGTATATGAACAATTTTGGCAATGTCTGGCTGGTGCTGATGGGCTTGGCCGTGGGCTTTGCCTTCGCGCCGAAGTTTGCGAAAGCGCCACTGTACAGCCGGGACATGGGATTGTTTACTTTTTGGAGCCTCATCTTGTTTGGCTCCTGGGCGGGCATTCCCGCTGCGGCACCGGTTCCTTCTTGGATTCCCGCGGTGAGCACGCTGGGAGCCTTTTTGATGGTGGCCGCAATTCTGGCTACCTTCCTGAATTTGACCAAGACCTTGCGCCAGGCGGATCGCCATGCGGTGCGCACCATTCCGGAGTTGTTCATCCCCTTCGGTGTATTGGCCTTTACGGTGGCCTCCTTGATGGCGGTGGTTTCCCAACCCATTGCGGTGAGTGTGGTGACGAATTTCACCTGGTTCATTCCTGCGCAACAGGAAATGCTGGTCTATGGATTTTTTACCATGACGATGATCGGTGCGATTTATTACATCGTCCCGCGCCTCGCTCCGGTGGCTGGAACTGACCTGCTGCTCGGTAAAGCCAGTTTCTTGCTTTGCGCGATCGGCGTACTTTTTTACGTGGTGCCTCTTGCGGTCGGCGGGATCATTCAGGGTTCCTCCATGAATGACGCGACTGTCCCGTTCCTCAACGTGGTCAAGGGTAGCTTGATGGCCATCCGGGGAAGCACTCTGGGTGAGTTGCTGATGATTCTGGGGAATGCGATCTTCCTGCTCAATTTGATTTTGATGTTGTTCCGATTCTTTAAAACTTCGACCACCGTCTTTTTGGCGGGCGCGAACAAGACCGTGGGGGTGGGCGCGTGAACCAGGGACCTTTGGTATTTTTGGGCACCTTTTTCGCCCTCGCCACCGCCTGGTTTGGCTTCATCCTGCAGCCCGAGTTGCAGATCGGCAGCCAGCAGCCTTTCCTAATTGAGGACTCCGGCCAACTCTATCCCACGAAACCCGCCGGACTGGCGAAACAGGGTGAGGATGTGTACCGGGCGAATGGTTGCTTCTATTGTCACACCATGCAAGTGCGGCCGCAGGGTCTCGGCGGCGATGTGGCGCGCAATTGGGGTGCCCGCTCCGGTCCTGTCCAAAGCGTCAGCCGTGATTATCTGTATGCGGAACCAGCCATGCTCGGCTCCCAGCGGGTGGGCCCGGATTTGACCAATATTGGGCTCCGCCAAACGAATGAAGTATGGCTCCTCCAGCACCTGTACAATCCGCAATCTCTGGCTGCCGGTTCCACCATGCCTCCGTATCGCTACCTGTTTGCGAAACGAAAAACCACCCCCGGACAGGCTCCGTCAAAAGACGCTCTGCCCCCCGATAACAATTTGCCGGGATACGAAATCGTGCCAACCGATGATGCCAAAGCTCTAGTCGCTTATCTTTTGAGCCTCCGCTCCGATGGCATCCTCTACGAAGCCCCGACGTTGTATGTCAAACCGGCCACGGCACCTGCGGCCACGACCACCAACGCTTCCCCGGCCGCCAATTCTCCCGCGAAATGAGCGCTGAAACCAAGAGTCGTACGGCATCGCCGCAACCGGTTGAGACTTCCGCCCGGGGGGAGAGCATGCCCATTTGGCTGGTGTCCGTGTTCATCCTCACGGCTTTTGCCGGGATGATTTACGTGGCGGTCCATGGAGGTTGGTTTGACCCCTTGGTTTATCCTCCGTTTGCCGACATCCAGCACGTGGATGCCTGGACCCGTCCGCCGGCATTGGGTGATGGTATCAAAAAGGGCAAAGTGGTTTTTGAAGCGAATTGTGCGGTCTGCCACACTTCCACCGGGGCAGGTTCGGCGACAACGGGATGCCCGCCCTTGGACGGTTCCGAATGGGTGCTGGCGCAAGGTCCGAATCGGATCATTCGCATTGTGTTGAACGGTTTGGCTGGTCCGATTGAAGTCAAAGGCGGCAAGTATGGTGGCGGCTCGATTCAGATGAGCGCCGTGGGCGCGGCTTTGAGCGACCAGCAAGTGGCTGATGCTTTGACCTATGTCCGGGCCTCCTGGAGCAACAAGGGTAAGGGTGCCGCTCCGGTGACCCCGGAACAGGTCAAATCGATCCGCGACAAGGTCAAGGACAAGACCGGTTTCTGGTCCCCGGAAGAATTGCTGAAAATTTCCGACAAGGACTAAGTTGGCGGGGTGGTTGCGCGCTCCTCGATTTGCGCAATAGCCCAGCGGGCGTGTTCGGCGATCAAGGGTTCCGGATCAATGGCTGCCTGACCGAGAGCGGGTAAGGCCTTTTGATCTCCCACATTTCCCAAGGCCACACACACATTCCGCAAAACCCCGCGTCGCTTGGTTCGGAACAGGGGAGTGCCAGCGAACTTGTTTTTGAACGCCGCCTCATCCAAGGCGAGCAGCGCCAACAAATCCGGCGTGGCCAGATCCTTCCGTTCGTGTTCCAGCATCAACCGGCCCGCCACCGCAAATCGATTCCACGGACACACCGCCAGGCAATCATCGCAACCATAAATGCGATTGCCAATCGCCGGTCGGAATTCCACCGGAATCGAGCCTTTCAATTCGATGGTGAGGTAGGAAATGCAGCGTCGGGCGTCGAGTTGGAACGGGGCCGTGATGGCCTGGGTAGGGCAGGCGGTGAGGCAGCGCGTGCAGTTGCCGCAATGATTGTGCTCCGCCGCGTCCGGTTCCAATTCCAACGTGGTGAGGATTTCCGCCAAAAAGATCCAGTTGCCAAAACGCCGACTGATGAGATTCGTGTGTTTGCCCACAAACCCCAAACCCGCCCTTTGCGCCAGGTCCCGCTCGAGCAGCGGGCCGGTGTCCACATACCACAGTGACCGGGTATCAGGTCCGCCCTGGGCATCCAGCCAGGCGCTGAGTTGGCGTAATTGTTCACCCAAGACTTCGTGGTAATCCGTGTGCCGGGCGTACCGGGCGATCACGCCGGTACCGGAGGGTGCCGGGCGGACCTCTGGCGTTGGCGAATGGTAGCTGGCGGCGAGCGTGATGATGGAGCGAGCACCCGGTAAAACAAGTTGCGGGTCCATGCGTTTAGCCGCGTTGCGGGCCAGGTAGCCCATTTCCCCCTGGCGTCCTTCTGCGAGCCAGGTGGTGAGGTGAGCGGCAGTTGCGGGAGGTGCGGCCGAGGTGCAGCGGCAATCGACGAAACCCAATTCGCGGGCGCGTTGCTGGAGGGCGGCTTTCAACTCCGGTGGGTCTTGGCCACGTGGAAATGGTGCAGCACTTGTTGGGCAACCTCCCGGAGCGGGCGGAGATCCGTGTTCAGGAGGATGTCCGCCTCCTTGTAAACCGATTCGCGGGCGGCGAGCAGTTGGCGGATTCGCGCCAGGGGATCCGCCTCCAGCAGCAAGGGGCGATGATTTTGGTGGCGGACGCGTTCCCAAATCCGCTCGGGTGACGCCCACAAGCAGATCACCAAGGAGTGGGTTTTGAGGCTGGCTTGATGCGCCGGATTGGCCCCCAATCCACCGCCGGTCGAAATGACGGTCTTGCGAACGTCGCTGAGGGAGGCGACTTCCTCGCGTTCATATTCCCGGAACCGGGTTTCGCCCTCCTGGGCAAAAATGTTGGCAATGGATTTCCCGGCGCGTCGTTCGATCTGCTCGTCCGTATCGATGAATTGAAAATGCAGATGGTCGGCGATGAGGCGTCCCACGGAGGATTTGCCGGTGCCCATGAAGCCGATGAGGGCGATATTGTGGAGGTCGCGATCGGCGATCATGGTGCTCCTCAAATGATGAAATCCAGCGGATTGGTGTGGCGGGATTCGAGGTGTTTCACCCGGGCGCAGAGTTCGGCAATGGAGACGTTTTCCAATATTTTTACAATGGCTTCCCGAACATCCTTCATAACGCTGCGAATCCCGCACAGGGCTTCGCTGGGGCAGGAGCAGCGCGAATAAAACTTCTCGCTGACGCAGGGTACCGGAGCCAGCGGTCCTTCAATGTGACGGATGACCGCCGCCAGGGAGATCTGTTCCGGCGGTTTGCTCAAACGGTAGCCTCCGGCGACCCCCCGGCGACTTTCAACGATGCCGGCAGATTTTAAGTCGTTGAGGATTTGTTCCAGGAAGCGCTTGGGAATGTTCTGCATCTCGGAGATCACCTGGATGCGGACCACCGAATCATCGTATTTGAGCCCCAGCACCAGCAGGGCCCGCAAAGCATACTCCCCGCGCAAAGATAATTTCATATGACAAAGGCTGAATAATGTACATGAAGTTGCTCAAGATTTAGCCTCGATGCAAGGAAAACCCCGACCCGTTTGATTACGGTAAGTTGTGACCTTTCTGCTTGCCGGAGGGAAGGGAAGCGTCAAACATGCGCCGAACCGGCGGTGACGGCAAAATTATGATCGGAACGAGAACCAGAATCTTTGTCCTATACACGGGAGGAACCATCGGAATGGCCCCGTTGGAGGCCGGGAAACCGGGCAGCCCACTGGTGCCACAACCCTTGGACAAGCTGCTGGAATATGTGCCGGGAATTGGGGACAGTGGAATCGAACTTGGGTTTGGGAGTTTCGCCGAGCCGCTGGATTCCTCGAACGTGGGGCCGCAGCATTGGAAGGCGATGGCGCGGGCGATCGAGGAAGTGTATGCCGATTATGACGGCTTTGTGATCCTGCACGGCACGGACACCATGGCGTTCACCGCCTCGGCGCTGGCCTTCATGTGCGAGAATCTGGCCAAGCCCGTGGTCTTGACCGGTTCGCAATTGCCGATCTTCCGGCCGCGCACGGATGCGCGGCAGAATTTTGTGAATGCGGTGTACATTGCCGGGTGGAAAGCGATGGATTTGCCCTGCATACCGGAAGTGGTGGTGGTGTTTGCGGACAAGGTAATCCGTGGTTGCCGGGCGCGGAAAGTCAGCAGCGTGGCTTGGGCCGCCTTCGACTCCCCCAATTATCCACTGCTGGGCAACATCGGGGAACGCATCCGGATTCACACGGCGTTACTGCAACCCCCGCCGCCGGTGGACCAGCCGTTCCGGGTGAACTTTGAACTCTGTGAGGAGGTAATGGAGATTGGGCTGTTTCCCGGATTGAAGGGTAGCCAACTGGCCGGCGTGCTGGGTCTAGAAAATGTGCGGGGCGTTGTTTTGCGCACGTTTGGGGCCGGGAATGCGCCCGATGAGCCGGAATTTCTGCGGGCTATTGCGGAGGCGCTAAACGGACCAGAACCCAAAACCATGGTCAATGTGACCCAATGCCAGGAAGGGATGGTGGAAATGGGGCTGTATGCGGCCAGCTCCGCACTGCTGGAACGCGGCGTGATTTCCGGTTTGGACATGACCCCTGAGGCGGCGCTGACCAAGCTGATGTGGACACTGGGCAATCAGCAGGGGGCGCGCATTGCCGACCAAATTCAGGTGAGTCAGCGCGGGGAACAAAGTGAGAACCTGTTTGATGTGCGTTTTGGTCCCGGGGGAAGCGGGGAAACGGCCCGGGAGTCGATCGAAGTGCGGCAATCACCAGACCCGCGCTTTGAATTGACGAAATTGACAAGGGCGGTGATTCGGGTGACGGAATTGGGGATCGCCGGGGCGGATCCCGGCGAAGCGATGGTGGTGAGAGTGTTCCTAAATTGCCCGCCGACGGAAGGGGCAACTGTGGAAGATGACGCCTATTGCGTGGCCGAATTTCCCATGGTGTGGGAAGGTCAACCCGTCCAGGAGGCCTGTGCGATCGATCTCACCAAAGCCAGGAATTTAATGGGCCCGGGGCTGCTTGCTCTCACGGTGACGGCACCGGCCGGCCGGCGCGTATGGTTTGGTGGCCTCTATCTCGCGTTGTTTGCCCAGGCGTCATGAGTGGACGGACCACTTCAGGGAGGCGAGGATCCCCATGAATCGGGGAGCGGGCCAAATTGGGTGATGCGGCCGGCTTCCAGAACGAGGACTTTGCTGGCCCGACGGATGGTGGACAGGCGATGGGCAACAATGAACGTGGTGCGACCGCGCATGAGTTGCTCGAGGCTGGCTACGACCAGGGCCTCGCTTTCAGTGTCGAGGGCGCTGGTGGGCTCGTCGAGCAAGAGAATGGGGGCGTCCTTGAGGAAAGCACGGGCGAGGTTGAGCCGCTGCTTCTGGCCGACGCTCAGGCGGGCGGCGCCTTCGCCGACGGCGGTTTCGTAGCCTTGGGGGAGTTTGAGAATGAAATCATGAGCGTGGGCGGCGCAGGCGGCGGCTTCGATTTCGGCGTGGGTGGCACCAGGTTTGCCGAAGGCGATGTTTTCCGCCACGGTGGCGGCCAACAGAACCGGTTCCTGCGGTACCACCGCAATGTTCTGCCGTAAATCGTGGAGTCGCAAATCGCGCAAGTCCTGACCGTCCAAACGCACCGTGCCAGCGGTGGGATCAAAGAAGCGGGGAAGGAGATTGAGCAGGGTGGATTTGCCCACCCCACTCAGGCCGATGATGGCAATGGATTCCCCTGCCGCAACCGCAAAGGAAAGCTCCCGGAGCACGGGCTGGCCGGGTTGGTAAGCGAAGGAAACCTGATCGAATTCCAATGCGCCGCGGGGTATGCCGCCAGGCGCCGGCGGTGCCAGCCCGATGGCGGCGGGTCGGTCGGCAACTTCATCCGGCCGGTCAAGCAATTCAAAGACCCGCTGGGCCCCGGTACCAGCATTGGCCACCGTGGCACCCACGTGGGAGAGTTGGTTTAACGGGTCATAAAGTTGGGTGAGATAGGCCAGGAAGATCAGCAACTCGCCAATCGTCAGGGAGCCGTCCTGCACCTGGCGCCCGCCGAGCCACACGATCGTCGCGGTCCCAAGGCTGAAGGCGAGGCTGATCGCCAGCCAGTAGAGGAGTTCCCAACCGTGCTGGGCGAGACGTCGATCGCAGGCGGTGCTGGTTTGCGCGGTGAACGCGGCGGCCTCGTGCGCTTCCCGCGTGTAACTCTGGATCAGGGGCAGCGTGGCGATGGTTTGCTGGATAGTGGAGGTGATCCGGCTGTCCGCCTGCTGGGCTTGGGTGCCGCGATCGCGCATTTTCCCACCGAAAAAGCGGATGGAAACCAGGACGAGGGGCACGGTGCCGAGGGCGGCCAGTGTGAGGGTTGAGTTTAGCCGCGACATGATCACCACCATCAGGGCCAGGGAAAGCAGCGCGCTGCCAAACGTGATCAATCCTTGCTGAAAAAGGGTCTGGAAGGAATAGGTGTCCCAACTCGCCCGGTGGATGAGGTCGCCCGTTTGTGTGCCCTGGCAGGAGCGCAGACTGAGCCGTTCCAGGCGCTCAAAAACTTCGTCTCGCACCCGCCGCAGCCCCCGCAAACCGATCGCAATGGCTCCGTAATTTTGCGCCGCCGAGAGAAAACCCTGCGCCAGGTGGAGCAACAAGGTGGCCCCGGCGAGGGCGGTGAGAAGCTGGGATTTGGTCCAGCCGTCGAAATGATGAGCGAAAAAGGGGGGCAAGGGCCGTTGCCCCAGGACGGAATCCACAATCAACGCGAGCGGCCAGGGTTTCAGGAGGCTGGCCAGCGTACTGAGGAAGAGGAGGAGCGCGACCCCGGAGATGCGCGGCGCATCGGGTCGGAAGTATCGCAGGGCGCGCAGCAGGCTATTCATCGGCGGGCCGACTATAGGTTGAACCGCTCGGTAAATCCAGACTATTGCGGGGCGGGGGCTACGGCGCCTTGTTGTGGTCGTCCATTCCCAGGTTCCAAACCGGCAGGAACCGGGTCATGTTCACCCACTCGGCATGGCCGTCACAGAAGTTCATGTTGAGACCGGTGGACCCATGGTTGTTATCCGGGTCGGGCCAGTTGTTGTGCTTGCTGCCGCCGACCGAAGCGGTGTCATCCGCATCGGCCATGAGGAGAATGCGGGAGGGGCCGGGGCGGGTGCCCGGTTGGTAGAGTTGGTTGGCGTAGGCGGTGAGGCTGCGTTCCGTCTTCTTGACGCCCGTGGCACTGAAGACGCCAAAGATTTCATAGCTCGTTCCTGCATTTTTGGGATTCACGGCATTATCGGCCAGATCCACCACCACCTTTTTGGTCGTGGAAGTGGGGATGAGTTCCTGGACCCCGCTGATGCTGTTGTGGGTGGCGGGACACACATAACTACCGAAGCTACTCACGTATGCTGGATAGAGCCAGTTGGCGTCATCGTCAGAGCCGCTGCGGTCGGACAATTCAGTGGGGGCGAATCCGGTTTTCCAGGTGGCACCAGACAAATTGCCTTCGTTCTCATTGCCATACATCATGCTGCCGAGCCCCAATTGTTTGAGGTTGTTGATGCAGCCGATTTTCTTTCCTTCGAATTGGGCGCGGGAGAGAGCGGGCAGCAGGAGGGCGGCGAGGATGGCGATAATGGCAATTACCACCAGCAGCTCAATGAGGGTAAAGCCAGGAGCCTGTCGGCTGGCCTGCGGGAAGGAAATCCGGGGATTTATCATACGGAGAGGGGGAGTTTCAAGGTGGCGGATTAGCAGAACTGGTCGGCGCGGGATTTAACCGCGCCGGCCACCCGACTGCAGGGCAAATGCTTACGGATTTTCGATGCGATAGAAGGCCGAGCCCGCCAACGGCGCGGCATCGGTGAAGCTGGCCGTGCCGTCACCAGCTACGGTGGTGGTGCCAATCGTGGTCCAAATGCTGTTCAACGTGGCCTGGCGTTGGATGGTGTAAGTGCTGCCGGCTGTGCCGAGGAATTGCAGGACAACCTGCGTGGGCGAGACGACCGGCGGCAGAATGGTGGCCGGACTGGCGGTCGTGGCGACCAGTGAATAGTAAACGCGCAATTGGGGCCGTTCCCGCTCGACGGCCGCCTCCGCCGTGTTGAAACCCCAGCCGTCCGAACCGCCCAACCACGGCAGGATGGCCCAACCATAGTTGGTCAGTGAGCCATTGGCCCAGTTCCGCACGTCGGTGGTGACGTCGAAGACGTTGAAGCTAGCCTGCACCAAGGCGCTGAGATCGGATGATCCGGCGCGGGTATGGGCGACCGTGGATGCCTTGACGCCATCCGGTTGGATCCCGCCGTTCCAGGAATTCCAGGTGGCTGTCGTATCCGTCCAAGGCTGCAGGATGGTGAGGAACTGGCCGCCGTGGCCCATGGCATTGGCCGTCATGCTGGCCAGATCCAGTGCCGCCGCATCAATCCGGGCGCCGAACGGGATCTGGTCGGCGTTGGTGCCGAAGATGCCATCAAAGCGGATCAGGACCTGTTCAAAATCGCCGTTGGTGGCGCTGAGATAATCCACAAACACCGTGGTCGCTTTGGAGGCGTCCGAGTTTGGAGAACTGGGTTGGATCTTGGTATCGAAGGCATTGGTGTAGCCATTAACGCCCTGGCGGAAGCTGACCGCGGAGCTGCCCGGCGGGAGCCAGAGGACATGGAGGCGGGGACGCTGTTCGACAAGCGGTGCCTCGCTCGGATAGAAGCCGGTGCCGTCCGTGTTGAACGGCCATCCGGTCATCAACCAGCCGTAGTTGGTCGTCCCGTTTGCCCAGACTTGGACATCCGGGGTGACGCCGACGGAGATGGTGCCTGTGCCTGTCGTGCCTGTGCCGATCTGGGTGCCCAATTGGGAATCGTAGGTTGAAGTTGCCGCCTGATCATCGGTCAGGATCCCGCCACCGACGCTGCTCCACGTCGCGTTCGTGGCGTCCCAGGGGATGAGCATGCGGTTGAAGGTACCTCCCTGGCCGGGGTTGATCATGGTGAGCAACAACTCGGCGGAGACGATGGTGGCGCCCGGGGGAATCTGGTTGAAGTTGGTGCCGATGAGGTTGTCGAACCGCATCAGGACCTGGCTGGCATTGGCCACACCGGCATCCGGCCAATCAATCAGCAACCCATCCGCCGCGGTGCCACTGGGCTGCGGGAAGAATTGGTTGACCTGAGCCAGGGAAATGTCGTTCTCGCCGTCGTAAGGGCCGTAGCCAAAGTCCGCGCCCTGCTGGAATTGCATATCTCGCAACAAGCCGAGGCGGACGTTCTTGATGGCGAGGCTGACACCGCCGAGACCGTTGTTCAAGGCTACACTGACCGTGACATCCGGAAGGACGGAGTTGGTGGCAGCAGTGCGGAATGTGGCGGCGCCGAGCAAGGCTTGGGTGGCCTCCGGGGTGGCGGAGGAGTTGAGCGAGACCACCAGCGGGGCGTTGCTGGTGCCGCCGGTGAAGGTGCCGATCACGATGCCACCGTAGAGGATGTTCGTGGACGAAACCCCGATCTGGCCGGGAGCGTTGCCGATCGGGCGGAACGCGAGGGTATCCAGAACGGAGCCATTGCGGCTGAAGCTAAAGGTGAGGGATCCGCCGGCGTAGTTGGCATTGACACTCTCGAACAGCAAGGCGGAGTGGTCGAGGTAAACCGCCGGCGTACCGAAGGCGTAAACGCAATCCGGCGAAGGCAGGCTGATGCCGGGTTCGTTATCGATGGTGGTCGCGGCGAGGACCGGGATGAACAACCCGGCATAGAGGGTGTCGGAAGAGGTCGCCGCGCCCGTGAGCGAATAGCTAATGTCGCCGTCATTCACGAAGTTGTCCGGCGCAATGAGCGTCACCGTTTGGGGCACATTCCAGTTGGCGGCGGTGAACACCACCGCGGACGGGGATAGCGTTCCCTTGGCGGGATTACTCGAAGTAAAGGTCACCGTCACCGGAGCCACCGGGCTTGAGTTCAACACGACCGTAAAATTCGTGCTTTGGCCTTCGACAACGGCGATCGGCCCGGAAACCGATAGGGTGATGCCCTTGGTGTCATTATTCAGGTTCGCGGCCGAGACATCCGCGGCTTTCAAACCGTTGTAATGAGGGTCGGCGCTCACTGCGGGGGCGGTGATGATTTGGTAAGCGACGGTGCCGTCGTCCACAAAATCATCAACCCCGGTAACCGAGACAACCTGGTAGGTGCCCCAATTGGCCGGTGTGAAGGTGACCGCCACCGGGGAGGGAAGACCTTCGCCCGGATTGCTGGACGAGAGACCGATGATCACATCAGCGCTGGGTTGGGAATTCAAGCGGATGCTGAAGGTGGCCGAACCGCCCGCTTCGGTCGTGACCAAACCGGTCGTGGGAGTGATGGAAACGCCTGCCTGATCATTATCGGCGTTGATGGCGTTCACGTCGGCGGGATCGAGGCCACTGTAGGCGGGATCTGCGCTGACGGCCGGGGCGAGCACGATGGTGTAAGCAATCGGGCCGTCCACGACACTATCATCCACCCCGGTGACGGTCACCTTTTGAGGAATGTTCCAGTTATCCGTGGTAAACGTCAGGGAAGAGGCCGAGGGCAGCCCTTCGCCCGGGTTGGAAGAGGAAAGGTTGATGGTGACATCCGCCGTGGGTTGGAAATTAAGGACCACCGAGAAGCTGTCCGAACCACCGCTTTCGGTGGTGCTCAGGCCGTTGGTGGGCGAGACGGTGAAGCCGGGCACCGGGCCGGGGATGAAGACGAAGGAGGCGACCGCCTGACCGGTGGGGGTTTGGAGCGAGGGCAGAGCGCTCGCATTGATGTCCATGGAGTAGATGAGCCAGCCATCGTTATCCGGCGCATAGATGACAATATTGTCCTGATTCAAGCTCTGGCCGCCTTCGGGGGAAGTGATCAACACCCCGTTGGTGGGATTGTAGCCCGGGATGGTGAGGCGATAGATACCCACGTCAATATTGGTGACGGCGAATTGGGGATTGGCTCCGCTGAAAATGGGGATGGAGGCATCGGCCATGAATTTGCCGGAGATAACGGTGGTGTTGGTGCGAGGGATGAAGACGAAAGCGATCGGGTCCTGTTCATAGGAAGCTCCGTCGCCGTGATTGTCCTTCACCCACAGGGACCAGGTGCCGTCATCGTTGGCATGGGAGAGGGCGAAATTGCCTTCGTCCTTGCCATGGTTTACAATCAGCACGCCGTCATTGGTGGAGTTGATGCCGAGGGAGCGCAAGTCGAGGGCGAACACGCCGCCGCCGGCGCTGGTGAATTGCGAGCCCAGGGTGACGCCGGCGGAACTGGTGAAAAGGTCGGTGGGGCCGCCGTTGATGGCGGTGGAGTTGCGCCCCCAACCGCAGATCCAATTTGCGTAAGTGAAGTACGCCACGGCAAAGCTGCCATTCTCCCGGGCGCGATTTGCAGTGGTGTCGTAGGTGACCACCTGGTAGCCAGGATCGGTGCCGGTGACGATGCCGGCAATGGCGCTCATGTCGTAGGTGAATGTGCCATCACCATTGTCCCGGCCGAACTCGGTGATATTGCTCATGATCAGGCCGTTGGTGACGTCATCCGAGGCGTAAACCCCGATTTGCAGGTCGTAAATACCGCGGATTGATCCCGGGCGGACCCGCATGTCGTTAATGCTTAGGGTGGCCGTGACGGTCACCGAGTTGGTGTTATTGCCGGGGTCGTTCTGCACCACGTTTACATTGGCGGCGGAAACGGGATAGATCACCACGGGTTCGTTATCCACCGTGGTGGCGGCGACGGTGGGGACGGTCTTGCCGGAATAAAGCGAATCGGGGGACGTGACAGTGGTGGAGATGGTGTAATTGAAGTCACCGTCGCTGATGGCATTATCGACGGCACTGAGGGTGATGACCTGCGGGATATTCCAATTGGTGCCATTGAAAATGATCGTGGCGGGTGAGACGAGGCCCTTCAGGGGGTTGCTGGTGGTGAAGTGCAGGGTTACTGGAGCCACCGGGCTGGAGCTGAGCGCAACCGAGTAGTTGGTGGAGCGACCTTCAATCACCGAAAGCGGTCCGCTGGTGGAAAGGGTGACTCCGGCGGTATCGTTGTCGAGATTCGTAACGGACACACTCGCGCCTTGCAGGCCTTGGTAGTGCACATCGGCGCTCGTGGCGGGGGCGGTGGTAATCTGGTAGGCGATGTTGCCATCCTGGACGAAATCATCGACGCCGGTGACGGTGACGGTTTGGTAAGTGCCCCAGTTGGAGGGGTTGAAGGTTAGGCTTGCGGGGGAAACACTGCCCTCAGCCGGATTGCTGGAAGCGAAGCTGATGGAAACATTGGCCACCGGTTGGGAATTCAGGCGGACGTCAAAGGTGGCGGTGCCTCCAGCTTCGGTGGTGATCAGACCAGAGGTCGGGGTGATGGTGATGCCGGCCTGGTCATTGTCGGCATTCACCGCGCCGACGTCGGCCGGATCCAGACCGCTGTAGGCGGGATCGGCACTGATGGCGGGAGCGAGCACGATGGCATAGGCAATGGGGCCATCCACTGCGGTATCATCGACGCCAGTGACGGTGACGGTTTGTGGGACATTCCAGTTCGTGGCCGAAAACGTCAGAGAGGCCGAGGAAGGAAGACCTTCCGTGGGTTTGGTGGAGGAAAGGTTGATGGTGACATCCGCAGCGGGCGGGTAATCCAGCGTGACCGTAAACGTATCCGTTCCACCGCTTTCGGTGGTCGCCAGGCCGTTCGTGCGCGAGAGCGTGAAACCGGGGGTGCGGCCAGGGATCAAAACAAAGGAAGCCACCGGTTGGCCGGTGGGGGATTCCAGGATGGGCAGATCGGTGGAGTTGATATCGCGGGAGAAGATCAGCCAGCCATCGCCATCTGCCGTGTAGTTAACGATATTGTCCTGGTTCAAACTTTGGCCGCCCTCGGGTGAAGTGATGAGGACGCTATTGGTGGGGCTGTAACCCGGAACGGTAAGTCGGTAGGTGCCGATATCCAGGTTGGTTATGGCGAACTGAGGAGAGGCGCCGCTGAAAAGGGTGATGGTGCCGTCCGCGAGAAATTTACCCGAGATGACGGAGGTATTGGTCCGCGGAACAAAAACGAAAGCGATCGGGTCCTGCTCATAGCTGGCGGCGTCTCCGTGGTTATCCTTGACGTAGAGCGACCACGTGCCATCGGGGTTGGCGATGGAGAGGGCGAAATTGCCCTCGTCCTTCCCGTGATTGACCAGAAGCACGCCATCGGAAGTGGAGTTGTAACCGAGCGAGCGCAAATCGAGGGAAAATTGGCCGCCGCCCAAAGTTTTGAACTGGGTGCCGAGCGCAACGCCCTTGGAACCGGTGAACAGATCGGTCACACCGCCATTGGCGCCCGTTTTATTCCGTCCCCAGCCGCAGACCCAGTTCGTATATGGAAAATATGCCACGGCGGCGTTGTCGTTATTGCGAGCGCGGTTGGCAGTGCAATCATAACTGACCACGGAATAGGCGCCACCATTGGTGGCGAAGGCGGCCATCTGGTAGAGAATGCCAGTGCCGTTGTCCCGACCATTGGAGGTAGTGGTGGTCATCACCAAGCCGTTCGTTTGGTCGTCATTCGGCAGGTCGCCGATCTGGATATTGTAAATGCCTTTGACCGAGCCGGGGCGGACCCGGAGATCGTTAATGCTCAGGGGGGCGGTGACCGTGACGGAATTGGTGGTGTTCCCCAAATCATTCTGCACCACCGTCAAACTTGCGGCGGACACATTATGGGAGATGGTGCCGGCATCGGCTGCCTGGATGGCCAGGCTGGCGAGCGCCAGCAGGGCGGCCAGTCGGGAGCCCTGGAAGAATTGCCGGAACGGACGGGTGCCACGTCCGGGCCGTTGCCCCGTGGCGCAGTGGAGGATTTGTTTCATGCTTGGTAGAGCTTTCAATATTCGACAGAGGTTGTGCAGGAGGTGGTCAAAGCTGTTCCCGACGAGGATTCAGGCCAAATGGCCTGCAGAATTCAGGGCGGGTACAGCCATTTGCATTTACGCCCCCCTTTATAGCGGCGAAAATCGCGCGAACAACCGACGGTTTGGCAACAAGCCAATGACGGCTTTGTTACGAGGTGGGCGGCTTTGTCCGGATTGTGATGGTTTAAGGAGAACGGTGGCTTCCGTGCGGATTTCCGCCCGGAGTAGCCAGCCAATCGCCCCTATTAATCATCATCCCGGGCGGGGCGGGATCGGACAAAACCGGCATGCACCGGGGCGGGCATAGGACGTCCATCCGCCTTCACCGCGCGCCAGATAATCTCGCTGAAAAGTTTATCATCCACTGCGTCCTCCCGGGCGTAATTGAGTTTCAGTTGCGAACCCCACCCGGCGAGCTCGTTGGTGGCGTGCAAGTCGAGATTGGGCGGGAGGGCGGTGTAGGGATCCAGTTTGGGTTCGTTTTGAAACGAGTTGAACATGGGGGCGGCGGCGGCATCAAATTGCGTCATGGGCTGGAGGCCGAGAATCAATTCCATGGTGCGCAGCATGCTGGACGTGGAGTAAAGCGTGGAGTCCACCGTGCCATGCTTCGTGTAAGGGCTGATGACCAGCGCCTCGGTGCGGTGGGCATCGACGTGGTCGGGGCCGTTTTGGGCGTCGTCCTCAATGACGAAAATGGCCATGTGCGGCCAAAATTTTGAGCGGCTGACCGCCGCCACGAGATTGCCCAAAGCGGCATCGTTTTCCGCCACATAGGCGGACGGCGTGATTTTCCCTTTGCTGACACCATGGGTATGGTCATTGGGCAGGCGAACGATCTGGAGCCGGGGCATGTCGCCTTCGCGCTCGAAGCGTTGCATTTCCGCGATGAAGCGGTCGGCCCGCTGCAGATCCGAATAATCCAAGTCAAAACTTCGGAACCAGGGATCGAAATGGCCCTGCAAGGCTTTTACTTTGGTGGTGACGGGCTGATTGGTGGCCTTGGGATTCTGGACAAACTCGCCGTAACTGCGATAGCTGACGCCGGTCGCTGCCGCCCGATCCCACAAATAACCACTGGCGGGATAAGCAATGGGAAAAACCCCTTCGCTGGGATAGGGGAACTTGGAGGACTTGTGGCCGTAATTAAGCGGCCAGGACTTCTCCACGAAATCAGTGGCGTAAGCCGCCATGGTCCATTCGTGGCCATCAGCACTCACCTCGGCATCAACGTAAAAATTGTCGAGCAGGACGAATTCCTTGACCAATTTGTGCAGGTTGGGAGTAACGGATTCGGGAAAGAGGCATAGCCGGGGGTCGCCGTTGCCTTGGGGGAGATCGCCGAAAACCTGGTCGTAGGTGCGGTTTTCTTTAATGATGTATATGCAATGGGTGATCGGGCTGGGTTCGCCGGGGCGGGGCGGGATGGGATTGCCGTCCGGGCGGAGTGCACCCACCACGGATCCGGGGCGCAGCGGGCTGCATTGCAGCACCTCGGCGGTCCAGGTCGCGAGCTGCGGGACCAACCGGGAGCCGGTGGGGAGGTCAATGAGGCTGAGCGTGCCGGTGAATAATCCGCCAATATATTCGCTCTTGGCGCCTTTCTTGGTCTGGCCGCGGACGGGTTGGGGGCCGCCGGGGTTGGCCATGGCGACGTTGCCTTTGCCATTCGTTACGAGCAGGTGTTTGCCATCCGGGGTTACTCGGACGCACGTGGGATACCAACCCGTGGGGATGAACCCGAGGCTGTGGCTGGCGCCCGGTTTTTCGATATTAAAGACGGCTACGGCATTAATGTTGGCGTTGGCGATAAAAAGGATTTTTCCGTCCGGGGAAAGGGCCAGACTGTTCGGCGTGGAACCGCGGGGGGCATCCGGATAAAGCGTGGCGGAGAGGGTTTCGATCGTCCGGCCGGTGCCAGTGTCGAGCACGGTGACGGTGTTGTCATTGGCATTGGCCACGAACAGGAATTTTCCGTCGCGACTTAAAACCATTTCGCAGGGATGATCCCCGGTAGCCCACCGGGCGATTACTTTTTCTGTCTTAATATCCAGCACCGCGACCCCGGCGGCCCCCCAAAGACTGACATAGAGCCGGTTGCGCCGGGAGTCCAGGACACAGGCGTAGGGGTAAACGCAGTCCGGATCGGCCAGAAATTCTGCGGCTTCGGCGCGTTTGGTCGCCGCGGCAGTGTCGAAATCCTTCGACTCGGGAATCGCGACGTTGGTTATGGCGGGGCGATTGGGGAGCAGGCTCAAGTCGCGAACCGCAAGCGATTCCAAGTCCACCCGGGAAATCCGGCTATTCCAGAGATTGGCGGCGAAGAGCATGCGGCCGGATTCATCGACGGCCAGTCCGGTGGGCACGCCCCTCTCCTGGACGGCGCGCAACCTGGTGCGAGTTGGATTCGTTAGTTTGCCTTCGGCAAAATCGAAAGCGAAGATATTTTCACCACTGGATCCGCTACAAAAAAGCCGGTGGCCGTCCCGGGAGAAAATGAGCCCGTAAAAGGTCTCGGCCAGTTTAGTTCGTGAGGCGACCTCACTGGTGGTGAGATCCACGATGACGACCTCATGCTGGCCATAGCCGGCATGCAGCACCGCGGAGTAACGGGCATTCGGATGTACGGCCAGATTCACGGGGAAATCGCCGAGTTCGACGGATTTTCCGGCTGGGCGGAGCGACCATTGATTGGGGAGCAGCATGGAGCCATCCGCCTGATGGCCGGGCCACAGGGCGGCGGGATTGGTGGCGGCCGGGGTGGAAGCCAGTGGGGCAAGCCAGGCCAAAGCGCTGGTCAGGGAGCAGAGCAAGGTGAGTTGCAGGTTCGTTCTCATAAGCTTCAGGGAGTGGCACCGCGCGGATGGAGCGCGGGTGTGGGGGAGATCAGAGTGGCGGAGCGGCGGGCGAAAAAGATAATGGCAGCCGCCACGGCGGCCAGGGAAATCAGGGCCACGATCCAACTGGTGGCGATAAACAGCCCGAGTACGTTGCCGTTCCAATGCCAGAAATTCTTGGCCACCAGGATGGCGACATATCCCAGGTACCCAAAGGCGTCCGCCAGGTACATGAGGTATCCCATGTTGCCGCGGTCCCTGGTCATCGCGATCAGGCGTTCGAAAATGGTGGTATGCACGACCACGTACGGCAGATAAAGGCCGAGGCCCAACAGAACCATAAAGGGAAAAGGGCTGAGACTGCCGCGTACCCGGGCCATGAGTGCGAGGAGGATCAGGCCCAAACCGCCAAAGGCCAGGATTAGCCCCATGAAGAAGGCGCGCCGATTGTCGTGGAAAAGAACCAGGAAGGCGTTGGCGGTGAGCACGCCCAGGGCGACGAGGATTTCCGAGCGGGTAAAAACGCCGGGTGGAGGCGGAGCGCCCAGACTGGCCCAGATTTCCGGGGCAAAATCCGCTCGCATGCTGCGCAGCACCGTGACGAGAAGAAAGGCTAGCATGATGGCCAACAAGCCAGGGGCGTGCCGTAGAAACATCGACCGGCGTTGGGCGCGATCCATGGGTACCCTTTCGGCCCGGTCCGCGATGTCGGCGGAGGAGGGGGCGGGGATCTGTTGTAACATCCAGACAAAGCCGGTCAAAGGGAGGAGGAAGAGCAAGCCGGCGATGGCCGGCATCCAACGCTCGCTGACGCCCGCCTGAAGCAGGTAGGCGCCCACGGACTTGGTGAACCCATCCGCTAGAATGAAACTGGCGCAAAGGCCCGCCACGAAAGCCTCAGTCATCTGGCGACCCTCCAGGAAACCCAGCACCAGACCGTAAACCATGCCCAAGGCCAGCCCATTAAGGAACAGGCCGCCAACACAATAGGGCGGTGGCAGGGCGCCAAAAAGGAAGAGGCCCCCCTGGGCTACGGCCACCAAGGCCAGGATGGTGAACGCCCGGCGCTGCGCGGGCATCTCGGCAATGATTCGGATGCCGAGGAATTTGGAAAGGGTGTAGCCGAGCACCTGTGCCAGGACGAGCCAGGTTTTGAAACCCGGACTATAAATGCCAGTGGCATAAACCCCGGAGGTAAACGGCTTGCGGAAGGCGTACATGCAGGCATAAGCGCCGAAGGCCGCGATCAGGCACCACGCGGAGAAAAATAGCGGAGAGCGACGGGCGGGGTTCATGGCGGCTGACTGTGGTACACTGTCATTCAAGCCATGCTGCCAAACTGGCTACCGGACCTGCGTTACATTTGAGTGACTTTGGGAATGCCGAAAGAGGAAGTTGGCGGTGGTCAAGGATTTATGGTCGCACCGAAACCCGGGCCCACCGCTGGGTGCGGGCCGCCGTGAAAGCATCCGTAATTTGCGCCAGCGGGTAGGCGGGAGAGACGAGTTGGGTCCAAGGGTGGGCCGATCGTTGGCGTTCCAAAAACTCGACGCCCCGAATCAGGTGGCGGGGGGCGTAATTGTGAAAACCCCGGACCGTCAGGCAACGACGAACAAAAGTCTCCCCGGTTAATTCCAGCTGTGTGGCTGGGTGGACCATGCCGATGAAGGCATAATATCCACCCAGGCGCAGCAGGCGAATCCCCTCGGGAACAACCGCCGAAGTTCCCGCCACTTCAAAGACCGCATCCGCCCGTCCCGGTGGAACCAGGCTGGCCGCTGAGGCCACCGCGGGTTCGCCCCCAAAGGCGGTCACCAGGGCGAGGCGGTCGGGATTGGTATCCACGACAATGACGCGTTCGACCCCGTGGTCGCGGAGCAGGGCGCAACCGTACAGGCCCAGAAGTCCGGCGCCCTGAATCACGGCCAGGCGGCAGGGCGTGGGCAGCCATTCCGTGGCGGCGACCATCGTCGCGAGGGCACAGTTGGCGGGCGCCGCGACCGTGTCCGGCAACGAGTCGGGGAGGGGCACGATAGTGGTGCCGGCCCGCAGGGTCAGGTGGCTGGCATAACAACCATTCAGGCCGCTGCCGCTGGTGAGGGAGGCGTGTCCATATTTGAACAGGTGGTCACATTTTTGGGGTAAATCCCATTCCCGGCAAGGCTGGCATTCGCCGCAATTGTCAGCGAGGGTCCAGGTCACTCGGGCGCCGAGCAGCGTGGGATTCCGCCCGGTGCCGAGTGCGATCACCCGGCCAGTGCCTTCGTGGCCCAACACGCAGGGCGTCGGTTCGTTGCGCCGACCGTCTAATGTATGCAAATCAGAACCGCAAATGGTGGCCAGGGAGAGGGCGACCAGGGCTTCCCCCGGGCCGCAAGCGGGCAGGGGTTGGGTGGCCATCTCCAGCGGTTGGCCCGGGCCGCGGAAGATGGCGTAAGAGGCAATGGTCATGGAGCCGGTGAAGAGTTCTATCGGAGGCAGTTCGTCGGGCCGGTCAGGAGGCGACGGTTCCGTTACAGGTGAAGTCGAAAATATCAAAATTGCGCGGGTCGCCTTTGGCCCGCGCGGCGTATTCCGGTTTCAGGGCTTCACTCAAGACAAAGGGAACCATTTCCTCGTAACGGCCGCCGTGCGAACGCAGACCTTCGTGCAAGAGTTTCAGATCGTGGTATTCCGGCGTGCGGCCGATGACCACATTCCGGCCGGAGCAGACCACGATGTCGCCCATCCGGTCAGGGGGCAACTCCATCAAACGCGCGGCGGTGGTTTGGTCCAACGCCTCGGTTACCCCGCGCAGATCACGAATAAAATTCATTACCGGCGCAAGGAGCGCGGATTGGCCGGGAGGCAAATGGACTTGGGCAAAGGAACCCAGCGCGCCGTGGTGCACAACGTAGGGATCGGTGATCGGGAGAATGACGCGGAAGCCGGGACCGAATTTTTCGTTCAAAACGGACTCCAAATAAAAGACATTGGGCGTGCCATCCGCATTCTGTTTGGCATTCATGCCGTGGTCGGCGGTGATGCCGACGATGGCCCCGAGGGTCAGGAGTTGGCCGAGCAGGTTGTCGATGCCGGCGTAGAAATCGAGCGCTTCGGCATCCTCGGGCGCAAATTTATGCTGCATGAAGTCCGTGGTGCTCAAGTAAAGGAAATCCGCGATTCCGTGCTCGATGAATTTGACGCCCGCTCGCAATACGTAGAGTGAGGCCTCGCCACTGTAGATGGCGGGCGTGGGGCCGACCAGGGCCTCGACATTTTCGATGCCATGCACCGCTTTGGTGACTTGGTTGGACTTTTCCGAGGAAAACGCGATTCCGCCCAGGTGGATGAGCCCGCTGCCGAACATGTCGCGCAATTTGTCCTTGGCGGTGACAACGGCGACCTTGCGACCGGCGGTCTGGGCGGCGGGGAAGATCGTGGGAACGCGGAGAAAGGAAGCGGCATTGGTCATGACCTCCCGGTCGAGGGTCGGTTCATAATAGTAGTTGCCCCCGATACCGTGGATGGCCGGGGGAACCCCGGTGACGATGGAGGCATTATTGACGTTGGTAAAACTCGGCATCTGGCCCCGGGCAAACCCGCGATATCCCGACACGCTGATCCGCTGCAGATGGGGCATGCGCCCGCGGGCAAGGGCGGCGTCAAAATATTCATCGGCGGAGCCATCCAAACAGATGGCCACGATGGGGCGGGCGGGTGGATTGTAGGTGCGATGATTAACGGTGAATGATGTCATGATTCGGGATGCTCCCCAGGCGGTTGGTCGGGCAAGTTCCGGCGCCCGCCGCGGTACACTCCGGGCCGGCACCAGCCGGAAACCGCGGGACGACGGCGTTTTGGGATCGATAGCATTGCAGCCCAATTGTTTGGCAACCGGGGTTAAAAAGCGAGTCGATTGCGTGACAAGTGAGTGAACATTTGCTTAGGATGCGCTTATGAAACACCTGCTCACCGCCGCTTTCGGGACGGCGCTCTTCGTGTCCACCGCCATGAACCAGGGGTTATGCGCCGCGGATAAACCGGCTCCGACCGGACCCGGCCTCCCGGGCAAGGGGTTGGCTCAGCACGATTTCCTTTATGCGGGGGAAGGCAAAAACCGCCGGGCCTTTATCATCCGGAAAGGCCATGTGGTGTGGTCGTACGAAGATCCCTCCGGGCGGGGAGAGATCAGCGATGCGGTGCTGCTTGGGAATGGCAATTTGCTGCTGGCCCACCAGTACGCCGTGGAGCTGATTTCACCGGAAAAGAAGGTGCTGTGGAAAGTGGCTGCGCCCGCGGGCACGGAGATTCATACCGCGATGCCGATCGGATACGACCATGTCCTCTATGTTCAGAATGGGGATCCGGCGATGGTGAAGGTGGTGAACCTCCCCACCGGCGAGACTCGGAAGGAGTTTTCGATCCCGGTCGGTAATCCCAAGAGCGTGCATGGGCATTTTCGGCACGCGCGGATCACGCCCTGGGGCACCCTGCTGGTGGCGCACATGGATATGAAGAAAATTTGCGAATATGATGCCAACGGCAAGGAAGTGTGGTCGTTTGCGACGGACGGCCCGTGGGGTGCCAACCCGTTAGCCAATGGGAATGTGCTGATTGTGGATCGCCGGTCCGTACGCGAGGTGAATCATCAAGGGGAAACCGTGGCCACGATCACCCCCGCGGATTCGCCGGAATACAAACTCTCCAGCCTGCAACTGGCCTGGCGCCTGCCCAATGGGAACACTCTTGTAAACAGTTGGTTCAACGAATGGAGCGGCCAGGTGAACCGGACCAACCCGCCGGTTCAGGCGATCGAATTCACCCCCGCCAAGGAAATTGTCTGGGTACTGCGATCTTGGGAAAACCCGGACCTCGGACCGGCGACCACCATTCAGATTCTGGATGCGCCCCAGGCCCCGGAAAAGGTGAAGTTTGGCGAATTTCAGTGATCCGACGCATTCGGTCCGTGCCCCCTTTCTGTCCGAAGCTTTTTGGGTTGAACCCTAGTCAATGCGGCGCATAAAGTTGCATTAGGAATGAATGACAATCAGGGTATGCGTTTGGTCGCTCCGCGGATAACGCCGGTATTGGATCCTGGGTTTCGGCCGGCGGTTCTGGCCAACCGGGCCTGGCGGGAAATGGTCCGGCAAAGCGGCGTAGGTGTGCCGGTGGCCCTGGCTTTGGAGCAGGCGGATGGATCCGTATTCCATTTTCAAACAGAAGTCATGCCGACCGGCCATCACCAGGCCGCAGGCAATCTTTTCCATGTCGAACGGCTCGTGAAAGCCTTGCTCTGGTTGTGGGGCGGGTTCCGCATCCATGTGCAAGGTCCGGCGGAAATCGCCGCCGGTTTGCAACGTCATTACCAGGAGCAGGCGCAGGGCAAATTTGATTCCGAAATCATCGGGCGTCGGATTTACGATCATCCCATCGAGATCGTGCCCGCGAATAAACTGCCGCCTGCCCGGGCCAACAGCATGCCTTTGGGGCGGAATCTCGACGGTTGCCGGATCGGATTCGATCTCGGCGGGAGTGATCGCAAAGTGGCGGCCGTAATCGATGGCCTGGCGGTTTTCAGCGAGGAAATTGTCTGGGACCCGGTGAAACAGACGGATCCGCAATATCATTTTGATGGCATCATGGATTCCCTCCGGCGGGCGGCGGAACACTTGCCGCGAATCGACGCCATCGGGGGCAGTGCGGCGGGAGTTTACGTGAATAACCGGGTTAAAGTGGCGTCACTCTTTCGCGCGGTGCCCCCGGATCTTTTTCAGAGTCGGGTCCGGGAGATCTTTCTCGAAGTGCAACGCGCGTGGGGTGGGATTCCGCTGGAAGTGGTGAATGATGGGGAAGTGACGGCATTGGCGGGTTCTATGTCCCTGGGGGCGAATGGCGTCCTGGGAATAGCGCTGGGCACAAGCATGGCCGGCGGATATGTGAACCGGGAAGGCAACATCACCTCCTGGTTGAACGAAGTGGCGTTCATGCCGGTCGATTACCGCCCCGCGGCCCCAGTCGACGAGTGGTCGGGCGACCTGGGTTGCGGGGTGCAATTTTTCTCGCAACAGGCCGTCGGCCGCTTGCTGGCCGTAGCGGGGTTGGCCTTGGATCCGGGTCTGCCATTGCCGGAAAAATTAAAGGAAGTGCAGCGCTTGATGCTGGCCGGGGATTTTCGGGCGGAAAAGATTTACGCCACGATCGGGACCTGCCTCGGCTATGCCCTGGCCCACTACGCGGAATTCTATGACTTCAGCCACTTGCTGATCCTCGGACGCGTGACTTCCGGACCGGGCGGGGATGTCATCATCGCTGGTGCCCGCGAGGTGTTGCGGAGGGAGTTTCCCGAATTGGCCGAGCAGATCGCGTTTCACATTCCGGACGAAAAAGACAAACGACACGGCCAGGCAATCGCCGCGGCCAGCCTGCCGAAATTAAGGACATGAACCCCTATATTCAAATGGCGGCCGAATACGCGCGCTTGCAGCGCGAAGGCCGTGGTTATCCCCTGGGCGGATTTCCCAAGTTTCCGCGGCCTGACTTTGCGCCCGAGGCGCCGAAAGTGCTTATTTTTTCACCGCACCCGGATGACGAGGTCATCATCGGCGGTCTGGCGTTGCGGTTGCTCCGGGAGGCGCACTGGCGGGTGGCCAATGTGGCGGTGACGCTGGGGCGCAAGCCGGAGCGGCAATTGGGACGCCTGGCGGAATTACAGGCCTGCTGCGAGTGCATCGGGTTCGATCTGATCACCACGGCCCCGCGCGGACTCACCGGGGTTGAACCTGGAGTCCGCCAGTCCGATCCCGTCCACTGGGCGGAGTCTGTGCGGGTGATTGCCGGGATCCTGGAGCGGGAACGCCCCCGGGTGATCCTCTTTCCCCACGCGGTGGATTGGAACAGCACGCACATCGGAGTGCATTGGTTGCTCGCCGACACTTTGAAAACGATGCCTGCAGATTTCACCAGTTATACCGTGGAGACGGAGTTTTGGGGAGCGATGGCAGATCCGAACCTGCTGGTGGAGATCAGTCCTGCGGACCTTGGTGCCATGATCACGGCGTTGACGGATCATGTCGTGGAAGTGCGACGCAATCCCTATCACCTGTCGCTGCCTGCCTGGATGCAGGACAACGTTCGTCGCGGAAGTGAATTGGTGGGCGGGCAGGGCGGGGCGGCGCCGGATTTTACCTTTGCCACCGTTTATCGGTTGCGAAAGTGGACGGCGGGCAAGTGGGAATACCCTTATACCGGTGGGCGGCAGTTGGCGAGCACGGCCGATCTGACCGCTTTGTTTCCCTAACGCTTAAGCCCCGATGGGCGGCTCGGTTCTAGCCCGCGTTCTCCACTGGACGGGCGGAGATTTCCAGCATCCGCTGAATCGGAGCGCGGGCGCGGGCGATGATCTCGGAGCTTAGTTCCACTCGGGGAGCCAGATTGGCCATGCAATCGTGGAGTTTTTCCAGCGTGTTCATTTTCATGAACCGGCATTCGTTGCACTTGCAGTGATCCGTGGGTGCGGGGATGAACCGCTTGTCGGGACACTCACGCTGGAGGCGGTGCAGCATGCCCGCCTCGGTCGCGATGATGAAATGGCGGGCCGGCGAGCTCTTGCAAAAAGCCACCATCTTCTCCGTTGAACAGATTTCATCCGCGAGCAGGCGGACTGCCTTTGTGCACTCCGGATGGGCGACGATCGGGGCATCGGGGAATTCCTGGCGAATCCGGACAATGCTGGCGTGGGTGAACTCCACATGGGCATAACAATTACCGCGCCAGAGCGTCATTGGCCGGCCCGTTTGTTCCATTACCCAGGCGCCGAGATTCTCGTCCGGGACGAAGAGTAGATCGCGCTCCGGCGGGGCGGCCTGGACGATTTTGACCGCGTTGCCGCTGGTACAAATGACATCGCTCAAGGCCTTTACCTCGGCGCTGCAGTTGATATAGGTGACGGTATAAAAATTCGGGTTCGTCGCCTGCAATTGGGCGAGTTTGGCCGCGGGGCAACTCTCCTCCAGGGAACAGCCGGCGTCCCGGTCCGGGAGGATCACAATTTTGCCGGGGTTGAGGATCTTGGCGGTTTCGGCCATGAAATGCACACCGCAGAAAACGATGACATCCGCGCTGGTTTTGGCAGCCTGCTGGGACAAGCCGAGGGAATCGCCGACAAAATCCGCGAGATCCTGAATCTCGGCGACCTGGTAATTGTGGGCCAGAATGACCGCATTTAGTTTCTGCTTTAGAGCGAGGATCTCCCGGGAAAGGGTGTCCAGCCGCGCCGGAGGCACGGGTTTGCGTGTCGTAAAATGGTCCACCCCGAAGGTTTGGACTTCCGCCAGATCAATCATGCCGCCAAAGTAACCCGACCGGGGCGGCGCGGCAACCCTTTCGCAGGCCTCCTTTCCAACCTGCCGCCGCTTGACCCGCTTGCGGGCTGGCGGTGCTGCGAGCCTGCGATCCTTGGGAAAAGCGTGTGAGGTTGGGACCTCACTGCTTGCCAGCGCGTTGGAAGGGATCCCAGAACCTGGAATTCAGGACGCTGTTCATGACTGGCACGTTGATACGGGCGTCTTTGCGGGCTTCCGAATGGGAGTCCGCGAAGACAATCACTCCCCGGCCTTCGTTGTCGTTCTTGCCGCGGACTTTACTTCCATGGCGGGTGGCCACTCCTTCAAATTCCGTGTTGGAACCATCCATGACAGCGTTGGGCCACCAGAGACTCATGCTGAAATACCCCTCGGAATCGGCGAAGAGCAGGTTTTCCGAGGGGGCCAGGATTTGGGCCCGGCGGATGGCGCCCGGATTCACGTAATTGAACCCGCCGGCTGTAAAGGGGGCGAATCCGGTGTCATACGGCGGTGAGGACATGTCAAAATAGGTGTTGGCACCATAGCCGACGCGGTCCCCGGGATTCCCTGCCCCCGGGGACCAACTCCACTTAAACCCGGGCTCGTACTGGTTGCGGACACCTACCAGCACCGGGCAATGGAAAAGGTTGGTATTCATCCGGCCGTAGGGCAACAGGTAATTGCCCCACCAGTCGTTGTCCGCCCCCAGTTCAGGATGCTGCAGGCGATGCCCCGGCAGGAAGTCGCGATTGTCATCGGTATAGAACTGCATGAACAAGCCGATCTGTTTCAGGTTGTTCAGGCAGGTGATCTGCTGCGCCTTCATTTTCGCGCGGGCGAGAACCGGCAGCAGCAAGGAGGCCAGGATCGCGATAATCGCAATGACCACTAGCAGTTCGATCAGGGTAAAGCCGCGATCTGGGCGGGTGACAAGGTGTTGCGTTTCCGACTTCGTATTGGCTGGGCAATTCATGGCTCTCACCACCCTACTTCAGTGCCGGTCTTGCAAGCAAACTTTCTGGGGGGGAGCTGGGAGTCGGGAATAACGACGACGGACGAAGGTAAATTGTTGGCGGCATGATTGGGTAGGTGGAGCCGGCTTCGGCGCGCCGCATGGCTTTGAGTGAACGGTGCTCGACGCCGCCGGGGAAAGCAGGCAGGGTAGGGATATGAAAATCACTGGGAAAATGGGCTGCTTCCTGCTCTGCTTTTTTACCGGATTCAAGGCGCTGGGACTCACCGAATTGTATGTTTCACCACTGGGAAATGACCATTGGACGGGGCGACTGCCTGCCGCCAACACCGCCGCGACGGATGGTCCGCTGGCGAGTCTCGAGCGAGCCCGGGATCTCCTGCGGGAACAGCGAGGCGATCCCGCTCGGACAAATGGGGTCGTGGTTTGGTTGCGGGGAGGAGATTATTTTTTGAAGCGGTCGTTTGCACTGGACGCGACTGACGGCGGCACGGTGGCGGCGCCGGTTTCCTATGCCGCATACCGGGAGGAGCCGGCGAGGTTAATTGGGGGGCAGGCGATCTCCCAGTGGGAACCGGTAAGCGATCCGGTGGTGGTGAACCGGTTGGCCCAGTCAGCCCGCGGGCACGTTTTACAGGCGGACCTGCGTTCCTTGGGAATTGCCGAGCCAGGTCGGCTGACGCGACGAGGTTTTGGGGCCGGCGGTAGTCCGCCGCCGCTGGAGCTTTTTTCGGATGATCGCCCCATGACGCTGGCGCGCTGGCCCAATAATGGGTGGTTGAACATCACCGGGGTTCCGGCCGGACAGCAGGGCGGTAAATTCGGTTACGCGGGGGAAAATCCGGCGCATTGGCAAACCAACGATGACCTTTGGGTGTATGGTTATTGGACCTACGATTGGGCGGAATCCTTTGAAAAAGTGGTGAGTCTGGATTTAGCTCAACGGGTCGTGCAGACCGCCCCGCCGCACGGGGTTTATGGTTATTCCATCGGGAAGCGATTCTTCTTTTTGAATGTTTTGGAGGAGTTGGATCAACCGGGAGAATACTATGTGGAGCCAAAGGCTGGCAAAATTTACTGGTGGCCACCGGCCCAGCCGGCAAACCGGCTTTCTCCAGCGGCTTTTGGCTCGGTCCTGACGGAACCTTTGGTTGCGCTTAAGAACGCTTCGTTCATCACGATTCAGGGGCTGACGTTGGAGGCGGGTCGCGGAAATGGGCTCGCGATCGAGGGGGGGGACGGATTGCCGTGTGGCGGGATGCACTATTCGGAATATGGGTCAATATGCCGTCACGATTTCCGCCGGGGCAACCAATTCCGGGGTCGTGGGGTGCGAGATCACCGGGACCGGATCCGGAGGTATCGCGCTGGATGGTGGGGATCGGCGGACCCTCAGGCCGGGCAATCTCTACGCGATCAACAATCACATCCACCAAACGGGGAGGCTTTTGCGCACCTACAACCCCGCAGTTTCTTTGAATGGGGTGGGTAATCGGGTGGCGAACAACCGGATTCATGATTTGCCGCACTCGGCCATTTCGGGGGGCGGGAATGATCACCTGGTTGAATATAACGAGATCTTTCGGGTTTGCCTGGAGACGGGCGATGCCGGCGCCTTCTATATGGGGCGGGATTTTACCCAACGGGGGAATGTGATCCGCTACAATCACTTTCACGATTTGCGGGCGGGCGCGCTTGCCGGCCAGGGCGGATTTACCGAAGTGATGGCGGTTTATCTGGATGATTGCTTTTCCGGGACGACGGTCTTCGGCAACCTCTTTGTGCGGGCCGGTCGCTCGGCAATGATCGGGGGCGGACGGGATAACACCATTGAGAACAACATCTTCATTGAGGGTTCCCCGGCGATTCACGTGGATTCGCGCGGCCAGGGGTGGGCAAATTTTTGGTTCAACGGTAAGGATGACACCCTGATGGCGGGGTTGCAGCGGATGGGTTATGACCAGCCGCCCTACAGTGTTCATTACCCGGCGTTGACCAATATTCTGAACGACGAGCCCATGATGGCGAAAGGCAACCGAATTTTGCGAAACATTAGCGTGGGCGGGAAATGGCGGGAGTTAAGCGACGGGTTGTCGGACAAAACCGTGGTGTTTGAAGGCAACGTGGTCACGAATGATCCGGGCTTTGTGGCAGCCAGCCAGGGGGATTATCGGTTGAAAGCCGATTCGCCCGCCAGCCAACTCGGGTTTAAAACCATCCCATTTGAAAAGATCGGATTGTACCGGGATGAATTCCGGAAGACCATCCCGCGCGATTGAATTGTCCGCATACGATTGGGCCCAAGCACCAGCACCAAGGCTGCTCAGCCGAGCGGCTTGACTCTGTTCGGGTCCTTGCCCAGCAGGGCCCCCCAGTGGGCGCAGCGTTCGCGGCCAAGAACGCTTTCAAGACCCCGGTTTATGGCCAAAACCAGGCGCCTTCGCCCGGGCGGGTCATTGGTGCGAATGACCGTATCGCGGTCGGGTTCATCGGGGTGGGGGGTATTGGTGGCGGCGGCGATTGCTATGATGGTGGCCACCATCTTGTTTGCCAGAATGAGAATGCCGCCAAAAACAACATTGTCCTGACAGCGGTGTGTGATCTGTCCGACTATCGCGTGGCGTACGCGAGGAAAATGATCGGCGGCGACTGCCGGGGTTATCTCGACCATCGCAAGTTGCTGGAAAACAAGGACATCGATGCGGTCACCATTGCCACGCCGGATCATTGGCATGCGGACTGCGCAATCGACGCCGCTGACGCCGGCAAGCATATTTATGTGGAGACTCCCATGACGCGCTACCTCCCGGAAGCATTCGTCCTGGCCGACGCGGTCCGGCGAAACCGGACGGTCTTCCAAATCGGAGCGCCTATCTGTGCCGATGGCACTTGGCACAAAGCGGCGGAACTCATCCAGGCGGGGAGGTTGGGCGCGGTGATTTCGGCGCAGGATTCCTATCCCCGCAATATGCCGAGGGGCCAGTGGAACTACGACATTCCGGATTGGGGCCGGACCTCCGGCGACTTGGACTGGGAGCGCTGGCAAGGCCGGGTCCACGCCCGGACCCCCTATGATCCCGAGGCCTATTTCCGCTGGCACAAGTACTACCGGTTTTCCGCGGGCACGCTGGGGCAGCAGGTGGCGCTGCGGTTGCATCCGCTGATGTTGGCCACCGGCAGAGCAGAGTTTCCAACCCGCGTGGTCGCGCTCGGCAGCAATCCGGTGCGCACCGACCAGCAGGCCCGGCCGGCCGCCCCGGAGCGGGATGTGCCCGAACAAATTGAATTGATTGCGGAGTTTGCCAGCGACCTGCACCTCCTGATGACGACGAGCACGATCAATTGGAATGGACTGCCCTCGGTGATTAGCGGGCACAAGGCGGTTCTCGAGATGGGGATTGACAGTGTGGAATTGAAACCGCAGAAAGAATTTTACCAGGACATTGATCCGGAGAGCTAACCGCACCTCGTGCCCAGCGGCCAGAATCTTCTGGGGATGGAGAAGAACTGGTTCGAGTGCATTCGTTCCGGCAAGCCGCCCATTGGGAACATTGATCTCGCCTTGCGCGTGCAGACCGTCATCTCCCTGGCCGAAATGTCCCAGCGTCTCAACGTCGCCTGCTTGTTCGACGAGCGCAGTCGGAAGATCACTACGGGACCGGAAGGTCGGGTGCTTGAGCCCATCACGTACGGGACACTGGCGAATTCCTAGTTCCAGATCTACGTCGGCCAGGCCACCTTCACGACCCATTCCCGGGAAACTAATTCGCGCCTAAAACCGGCACTCCCGCCCGGCCGCAATCAGACCAAACCCCCTTGCCGATGGTTGGCAAGGCAGCGGGCGAAACGAGTTGAATTCCGGGCCGGAGGGCGCGAAGGTGGCGGGAGAATAATGGACGAACTCACACAGTGCCTGCGAAGATTGGGAATGGACCACGGCGGTTCGGCGGAAGAGTTGCGCGCCGCTTACGAGGAACTTCAGGACGTCTGGGATCCCAATCGTTTTGCCCATGATGCACGGTTGCTAGCCAAGGCCAGGGAACGGCTTGCGGAGATCACGCGCGCGTATGAATTCCTGCAAACGCAAGTCGTGGACGGCGGAGTTTATCCCGGGAAGGATGCAGTCCGGGAAGAATTAGTCCCGGTCGAGCCGACTTTCGCAGCACCGGTCGAACCGGAGTTGGAAGCGGTGCCCGTGCGCGGGGAAACACACAGGTTGCGACACGGGCGAGTGGGTTGGCTGCTGGGCGCGGCAGCCGGTCTAATCTTGCTGGGGGGCGGGGCAGTGCTCTGGCTGCGGAATCGGACGGGTAACTTGACTGGACAGTTGAAGGCAGAGGAAGCGGCCGCCGGGGTAAAACTGTTGTTCGACGGCCATTCGACCGCAGGTTGGCGGGGATATGGGAAAGCCGGCTTTCCGACGGCCAGTTGGCGGATTGAAAAGGGGATGCTGCAAACCGTGGCCGAGGGCGAGCCGGTGGATCTCGTGACGGCGCAGGATTACGATAATTTTGATTTTCAGTTTGAGTGGCAGGTCGCGGCCGGCGGAAGCGGAGGGGTGCTTTACCGCGTGAGCGAGGACTTGATTACCGCCGGAGAAACGGGCTGGGAGATGGCTTTACGGGATTCTGGGCGGCTGGCGGAAAGCGCGCCGAGTGAAACTGCCGGGGCGCTGGCCGGTTTGCTCGCTCCAGCCGGGGGTGAGGTCCATGCGGCGGGGGAATGGAATCAGGGACGCATCCTGGTGCAGGGCAACCACGTGGAGCATTGGGTAAACGGCATTTCCGTCCTGGAGTATGAGATTGGCGGTCCTGTTTTGCAGGAACTCCTCAAGCAAGGCAGGTACAAGAACATGCCGCGGTTTGGGCGCGAAGCGAAAGGGAGAATCGCCTTGCGTCATGCCAAAGCGGCGATTGCGTTTCGCAATCTGAAGCTTCGGGAATTGGCCAATCCTTGAAGCCGGAAGGGCGGCCACGAACGGACGCGCTTCAGGCAGCCGGGGCTGGCTTTTTAGTATAGCGGGGTTGGTAAAGTTGGACCGCAAAATCTCCCGGCACCTTGAAAAAGGTCACCAAGCCATACCCATGATCGACGATTTCGCCCACGAATTCAACGCCGCGTGATTTCAATTCCGCAACGGTTCTTACCAGGTCATCGCAGTAGAACGAAATGTTATGCGCTCCCGACGGTTGACCTTCCCCGGGCGGGTCGGCGGGATGGCACCCGAGGTCCGCTTCCGGGAGGTCAAAAATCAACCAACCCTCGCCGACATCAAAGCCCGGGAGTTGGAGTTTGTCCCGGAAGAAAGCCCGGAGGGCTTCTGGTTCCGAGGAATAGAACATTGTATGGACTCCTCTGATCATAAGGGATGGCTCAATGTGCTCGGACTATGTGTTGCGGGGGATGAGTGGGCTGCGGGGCGTGATGTTCCACATGATGTTCGTCGAGAACGAGGACGCCGTGCGGCGGCAGATCGTAATTTCCTGCCAGCGGGCTGCCCGTCAGGAAATCGTGCATGGGTTTGTAGAATTGGATGCGCACGGGAGAGTTCTGATGGTTCAGCAGGAAATAGAGGCGGAGATCCCCTTTTTGCCGCATGCTGACTTCGACGGTGTCCGGAACTTTCAGCAACGGCTGCACGCCGCTTAGTTGGCGCAGCCAGATCACCAGATCATCGTAGAAATGCTGGTGGCTCATCGTGCCAATGTAAATGGCTCGCCCCAGCCCGAAATTGTTCATGGTGATGGCGGGGCGGCCGGCGTAAAAGTCCTTGGCATAGGTGGCCAGAATCTGGCAGCCCTTCGGCTCGATGATGTCGCACCACATCCGCGCCGGGTGTAGGTGGCTGGTGGGAAAGGCACCTTTGAAGGTGAGATGGTTTTCCTCACCCGGGGGGAGCGGATCGAATTCGAGCACCTCCATGCCGAAGAGATCGGTGAGATCGTGCGGATAGCCGGTGTCGGGGGCCATATGATGCTCATCGACCAACCCCGTATTAAATGTGGTTACGAGGGTGCCGCCATTTTGGACGTATAATTTAAGCAGATCGGCTTCCCCGCCGGCCATCAAATGCAGGGAGGGTGCGAAGACCAATTTATATTTTGAGAGGTCTTCGGTGGGGCGGGCGAAGTCCACGGCCACGTTACGGTGGTGCAGGCCGTTGTAAAAGAGCTGGATGTGCTCGCGTTGATTGAAAAACTTGTTGGGCTGCATGGGCTGTTGCATGGCCCAGTCATTTTCGTGACTGTAGAGGATGCAGGTCTCCGCTATGACCTGGCTGCCCTTCAAGACCGGGGCAAGCAACTTGATCTCGTCCCCGAGATGGCTGATCTCCTTGTAGGTGCGGCTGTCACTGCGACCATTGTGCGGGAGCACGGCACCGTAGAACTTTTCGGAGCCAATGCGCGGCTGCCGCCAGCGGAAATACAGGACGCCCGTGGCGCCCCGGGAAATCAACTGGTAGGTGAAAAGGCGGACGACCTGCGGGCGGACCAAAGAATTAACATCCTGCCAGTTGACCTGCCCGGCTTTTTGTTCCAAGACCCAGAAACCCGGTTCCCCATCCGGAGTGCGGACGCCGGTTTTTTTTAACGAGCGCATCATGTCCAATTCGCACGCCAATTCCGAAGAGCGGGTCTTGATGGTGGCGTTGCTGTCCACGCCCACGAAATCGAGGACGCCGGCGAGGTCGTAGTGGTCAAAGCGGCGAGTCAGGGCACGCAGGTTGGCGGTGACTGGGCAGTGCGGCGTCATTTCGTGCAGGAGGTCCACCTGCATTTTGGCGTAGGCGATGATGGTGTCGCTGGTGAAACGCATCCAATCCAGTACCAAGGCGGGATTGTGGAGGGTGGGAGCACGCCGGGGCAGGGGAACATCTTCGAAACGCGTGATGAGCTGAGACCAATGGCGGAGACCCATCATTTCATTGAGGCGCTCGGGGGTCTCGTATTTCGCCTGCAACCAGGCATGCCAATCGCGGCGCGTTTGTTCATTGAAGGAGGCCTCCGTTTGGTGGGCCCCCAGCCCATTGTCAATCTGCCAGGCGATCAGCGACGGATGATCCCCCAGCGCGGCAGCCATGGCTTGGATGATCCGGCGCGAGTAGTCCCAGAAAACATTGCTATTCAGGCAGACCGCCCGACGCGTGCCTTCGCGCAAAGTTTGGCCTCGCTCATCCACCGGCAAAATCTCCGGAAATTTTCTCGCCAGCCAGATCGGCGGGGCGGCAGTAGGCGTGCCGAGCACGACTCGGATGCCAGCCTGATGCATGAGGTCCATCACCCGGCGCAGCCAGGCAAAGTCAAATTTCCCTTCCTCTGGTTCGCACAAACCCCAGGTGAATTCGCCCATCCGGACGACATTCATGCCTGCCTTGACCATCAGTTCCACGTCGCTTTCCCAACCGGATTCGGGCTTTTCAACAGTTCCGGCATAGGGAAAGACCCATTGTTCAGGATAATAGTCGACACCGAAATACATAGGCTTTTGGGGCGTCTGCGGTTTACGGCTGTTGTCTGTTAATATCCGGGATAAGCTCGGTTACCGCAAGTCGAAACTAACGCCGGCACGACATTTACAGCGCCTAGCGGGCGGGACGAGGGCGTCAGAGTTCCTCGATGGCGTTCCGGCAAGGCGCCAAATCAGGATCCGTCAGCGCCATGGCCTTGATGTCCTTGTGGTCACCGAGTTCGAGGGCTTGGGAAAGCCAGCGGAGGGCAGCGGGCTGATCGCCCAACTGGCTGCTATAGCAGGCGAGATTGTAGGGGATGGTGGAGCACCGGGGAAAGCGGGAGACCGCTTCCAGCAGCAGATGATAGGCTTCCTGCGTGCGCTTCAATTCGTGAAGGGAGTAGGAGCGCTGAATCCAGCCGGACACGTGCCGGGGTTGTCGGGCAATCAGTTCACGGGCGAGCTGACAGCACAATTCCCATTCCTTCACCGCGCTGTGAATCTCGTAGCGAGCCCGCAGTACCTTGGGGTGAGACTGGAAAGCGGGTCGAATGAGAGCGCATTCCACGCGGGCTTCCTCCGGGCAACCCAGGCCCAGCCAGCCTTCGGTTGCGGAAAGATGATGCGTGTCCGGTGGTTCCAATTTCATGCGACCAGTTCTTGGTCGATGATACCGGGTCCGAGAACCAGCGCAAGTGCGGCTTCAGCAATCAAGCCAATCACTGACGCTGTGGGATGCTGCCCCTTCCCACAGCTCCGACCGCCAATCGGGTGTCTTCCCCGGTCAGTATTCCGCTCGTCGGCCGCCGGGAATTTAGTGATGGCCGTGACCGCCGCCGCTGTAGCCGCCATGGCGGCCTCCACCATACCCGCCGCGGTAACCGCCCCAATATCCCGCACGAAAGCCGATGGGGCCAATAACGACGGAGGGGCCGCAATAGCTATACCCATACGCCGGGGCGCTATAATAGCCCGAGTAGGCGGGAGCGTAATAGACCGGGGCCGGTGCGGCATAAACCACCGGTGGAGCGGCATACGTCACCGCCGCAGGGGAAGCGTAGGCCATGGGAGCCGGGGGCACGGTCGGGGCAACAGTCACCACCGGGGCGGCATAAGTAACCGGCGGGGCATAGACTACCGGGGGCGGGGAATAGACCACCGGAGGGGCGCAGTAAATGGGGACGGGCAGACCCACGCCTACCGAGACGCCGTGACGTCCGATCGAGAGGCCGAAGAGCTGCGCATTTGCGGTCAGGGAAAAACCTAAAAGGCCAAAAGAGGCTACGGTCAAAAATTTTTTCATAAACAAAACCCGGCCGGTAATACCGTCCGGCAATTTCGATTGTTCAACTAGTCCGTTCAGTAATTGGACGCCACAGCGGAGCAGATTGTTCACCGGTGGCGATCAGGCGGCCATCGCGGGCGAGTCGGAAGCGCCGCCCGCGCCAAGTAATGTGGTTGCCGATGAAGGCGAGCAGCCAAAGGGCGATCTGGAACAAATCCTTGACCGGCACGAGCCAACTGAGGCGGCGGCGGGCGGTGCCGGGGCGCAGGCGGTTTTGGAGGGAATGGGCCATGACCGTGCGGGCCAAGAGCAGACCGCCGACGGCACCGAGTACAGCGGCTTGTGGTTGTGCCCAGAGCCAGAGCAGGGGCCAAAGGGTGGCATTGCTGACCACGCTCAGGGCGTACGGGAGCGGTTTGGAAACCCGGATCGTGCGCGCCCAGCGCAGTTGGTGGTTCCAGACTTCGCGCCAGCTCATGGGGGGCGACCAGCATTCCACCACCAGGGGGATGAGGGCGATTTGCCAGCCGGCACGGGCGATCCGGTTGCCCAGTTGGAAGTCATCCGCCAGATGGTCCACAAAGCGCTCAAACCCGCCGATCTTTTCCAACTGGTGCTGGCGGGTGACCATGACGGCACCGAGGGCGAAGTCCAGGGGGGCCAGGGAGCGTCCCTGCAGGACCTGGCTCCAAAAGTCCCCGTTGATGGCCACCGCCTCCCAGTGCATGGCCAGGGTGGAAGGATTGGCCAGGCAGTAGAAAGCATTGACCAGACCCACATTGGGATCCTGGAGGGGGGCCAGCGCATGCACGAGAAACTTGGGGGGGGCCAGGACGTCGGCATCGCTGACCAGGACGATCTCGTGGCGGGCGCGGCGGCGCAATTGAATGAGCGTCGAAACTTTGGCATTCGCGCCGAGGGACTCAGGGCAGATGATCAATTCGGCATCGGCCAAGGGATAATCCCGCAGCAATTGCCGGACGCCCGCAACCGCGGGATCAGCGGGGGAGGCTACGCCGAACAGGATTTGGACGGCGCCGGGGGACTCCTGATCCAGCCAGCTGCGCAGGCAGGTGGCGGTGGCAGGTTCCCAGCCCTTCAGCGGCTTCAGGAGGGTGACGTTGAGGATGAATGCCGGCTGATCCGGGGTGGGTTGGTGTAAGGGAAACCCCCAAGCCCCAAACCATTGCCACAATGCAAGGGCGAAACTCAGAACGGCCAAAAATGCCAAAAGATAAACCACCGACATTTACTAGTCTTTCCCCGGGAAACGGGCAAGTTCTTTCGGGGCTTGGGGCGGGGGCGGGCGGGTGTTTCCATGGGGCCTCGGGCCATGGCGATTTGGCGGATTTGCCTGCTTCTTGCTTGACGGGGCGGTGGATTCTGGTTGCATAGCGGACAATGAAAATTAAACTTTTTGCTCTTGGTGCCATCGTGGGGATTTCCTGCGTGCTGACGGGATGCGTTGGCACGGTGGAAGGCGGTTCACGCGCCGGTGTCCCGCTGCTGCACGACAATGTCTCCGGCCGTTACGAACGCACCCTGCCCCAGGTGTTTGATGCCGCCCGGGCTGTTTTGGACGCGCAAGGCAAGACGACCGCCAACAACACGATCAACCATTCGCTGGTTGGCCAGGTGAATCAACGGTCGGTGTTCATCAAGGTTGATGAATTGGACCCCGTGAAGCCGCTGACGCAGATTACCGTGCAAGTGCGCACCAAAGCCGGCGGTGCGGACATTGGCCTCGCTCACGAATTGGAAAAAGAAGTGGCGTTAAAGTTGGTCAACGTTCGCTAAGCGCGCGGCGCAGTTTCCCCGGGAGAGCAATGGTTCCCGGTCCCGTAGCCACCCGTGCGACGGCGCTTCAGGTATGCCGTTTTAAGCCGATGTTCTGCTCGTAGGTGCCGAGTTGGACATCGGCGCTTTTTTCGTTGGCCCGATATTCCAGTTTGAGCGTATCCAATCGGCGGCGGGTATTGAAGGTGGTGGCGGCGTCGGGATATTGGTCAATGATCCGTTGCAAGGTGGCTTGCGCGTTTTCGATGGGCGCGCGCTCCTGAATTTGTAAGTCCGCGAGAAGATTCAGCCAGTGGACCACCTGCTTGACGGGTTGGTTGGGCATCTGGATGAGTTGGTCCAGTTGGTCCACCGCCAAATCCAGGCGATGGTAATGTTGGGCGTAAAGTACCGCCAATTGTTCGCGCACGAGGGTATCCAACGGATGGTCCGCCAAGTGCCGGACGTATTCAGCGGCCAATTGCTGGGGTGTGGACTCCGGTTTTTGGAAGCGGGATGAGTCCATGCGCAGGCCGAGGTTTTCGATCCCCTTTTTCAAGACGATCTGGCGCCGATCCGCCCCGGCCAGGAGACTTTCGGTGTCGGCCAGCCGGCCGATGCGTTGGGCGGCCTGCAGGGCCATTTCCGTGTCGGGAAGCCGGTGGATGATGTCCTGCAGGGCGGCCTGGGCGGATTCGCGATCACGGGTGATTTTCAAGTGCCAGTCGGCGAGCAAATTCAGGGCGTAAGCCACGTTTGCCGGGGCGTGGCCCGGTTGGTCGCAGAAATGCGTGATGGTTAACTGGGCTCCCGGCAAGTCGTCGAGGTTCTCCGCCTGCAGGGTGGCCATCATCATCTGGCCTTCCATATCCATGGGAAAACGCTCCAGTTGCGTGCGCACTTCGGCCAGTGAGCGGGCATAATTTCCCTGATTCTTCAGCGCGAGGGCAATGGAGTAGAAGGGCTTGGGTTCCACCGGGGTGGAACCTCCGTCGAAAAGACTGCCAAATTTTTGCCCGATGGAGCCCACGATTTCGGGCACCCAAATAATCGCCAGAATCAATCCACCGACGACCACGGTCAGAAAACCGAAAACTGCGTCCGTGGAGCCGGAGGCCATGTTCGCCACGATTTTTGGCCCGGTGTACGCGAACAAATAAAACAGCAGGCCCCCGGTGACCAGCCAGCGGACGACCATGGCGCCGCGATTCGTGCTTTCCCGGAAACGCCACCAGGCAAACCAGCCCAACCCGAACACGCAGACAATCAGGATGAGGGTGCCGCGAATTATGTCGTAGGTGCGGTCCATGGGGTGGCGTTCAAAACAGTTTGGGCTTCACCCCACTGCGGGGCAAGTGGAATCCATCACGGCGAGCCGGGATGGGCAAGTTTCGGGACTTGTTTTCAGGGTGGCATGATGCCATACCTAGTCGGACAACACACGCATGAAAAAGTTTCTCACTATTTGCTGCCTTGCCTGGATGGCGGGGACGTCGATCACCCTCTGTGCGGCGGAGCCAAAACCCATTCGTGTGCTGGTGTGGGATGAACAGCAGCCTGCCCAGAAGCAAGCCTACGGGGACCTGTTTTTGGGCGAGACCATTGCCGCGCACCTGCGCCGGCAGCCCGGGTTGACGGTGAAGACGGCCAGATTGGACTCGCCCGAGCAGGGCGTGGATGAGGCCACGCTCGACGCCACCGATGTCGTGATCTGGTGGGGCCACATCCGGCATGCGGAGGTCACCGATGAGCATGCCGAACGGGTTGCCCGGCGGGTTCGGGAGGGGCGGTTGGCTTTGATTCCGCTGCATTCCGCCCATTGGGCGAAACCGTTCGTCCGGCTGATGCAGGATCGGGCGAAAGCCGATGCCCTGCTTCAGGTGCCGATTGGCGAACGGAAGGATGCCCGCTGGGAGTATTTGAACGAGAATCCGTTGGGAAAGGGCGTCAAAGCCGATGCGGCACTGACGCCTTCGCTGCGCCATACCAACAATATTTGGCAATTGACCCTGCCCCAATGCGTTTTTCCCGCGTGGCGGGGTGATGGCGCACCGTCGCACGTCACCACGTTGATGCCGGAACATCCGATCGCCGCTGGATTGCCGGGCAAATGGGAGGTGCACCAGACCGAGATGTATGACGAACCGTTTCATGTGCCCGCGCCGGATGCGGTGGTTTTCGAGGAGAAATGGGACAAGGGGGAACATTTCCGCAGCGGATGTGTTTGGCGCGTGGGTAGCGGGATGGTGTTTTACTTCCGCCCCGGCCATGAGACTTTTCCCGTTTACCAGCAGGCCGAACCCTTGCAGGTATTGGTGAATGCGGTGCGCTGGCTGGGCCGGCCGGAACGGTAAAATCACTTGCCCGGCGGGCGAAAGAGGGGTATTGGTGCCTTTAGATAATTTGGACCATTATGAAAAAATTCAAGTTCCTCTCTGCTATATTCGGATTAACGCTCTGCGCCGCCGTAGTTGCGGTCTCAGAAACCACGGTCAAAATCGGTGACGTCGCCCCCAAACTGGAGACCGGGAAATGGGTCCAGGGCGAACCCGTCAAAGGTTTTGACAAAGGTACCGCCTACATTGTCGAATTTTGGGCCACCTGGTGCGGGCCCTGCAAAGTATCGATTCCTCATCTCAATGAGATCGCGCAGAAGTACAAGGACAAAGGATTGACGGTCATCGGGCAGGATTGTTGGGAGAAGGATGATGATCTGGTTGCCCCGTTCGTGAAGAAAATGGCTGACAAAATGACCTACCGGGTCGCGTTGGACGACAAGGCGGACGGGGGCAAAGGCGCGATGGCGATCGGATGGATGGAAGCGGCCGGGATGAACGGGATTCCCAGTGCCTTCCTGATCGACAAGACCGGTCACATCGCCTGGATTGGTCATCCGATGGAATTAACGGACGCGACGATTGATGAGGTCCTGGCGGGAACGTTTGACGTGAAGAAGGCCGCCGAGTCGGCGGCGAAGAAAAATGCGGCCCAGTCTGAACTCCAATCACTGAGCATGGAATATGGTAAAGCGATGAAGGGGAAGGATTGGGAGGCGGCCAACGCCGCTTTGGATAAGATTGAGAAAGTGCTCCCGGCCGAAGCCAAAGGCTCCGTCCTCGGCGCCCGTTTTGGCGTTTTTGTCGCCAAGAAGGACTTTGCCGGAGCTTACAAATACGCGCTGCAAGTCAGTGACAGCCACTTGGACAACGCCATGATTCAGAACGAATTCGCCTGGCGCATTCTGGTGGACCCTTCGCTCGAAGAGCGTGACCTCAAAGTTGCAGAAACCATTGCGCAGCGCGCGGAGAAGGCTAGCGCAGGCAAGGACGCGGGCATCCTGGATACCCTGGCGCGGGCCGAGTTCATGTTGGGCAAAAAAAAGGAAGCCATTGAACTATCCACCAAAGCCCTGTCCCTCGCGGAAGGCGAGGCCAAGGAGTCCTACACCAAGACGATGGAGAGCTACAAGGCGGACAAATTGCCGAAAGCTCAGTAATTGATCGTCCCTCAATTGCCACCTGCCTTTTGAATGAGGGCAGGTGGCTTTTTTTTGTCCGAATCCGACGCGTGGGATAACGACCTCGACGCCGGGGACTACTGGCGGTAAGTTTTTGGCATGTTTCGTCCCTGCATTGATCTGCATGAAGGCAAAGTGAAGCAAATCGTCGGCGGCACGCTGGGGCAGTCTGCGGCCGGGTTGCGGACGAATTTTGTTTCCGAAAAGAGCAGTGAGTATTACGCGGGCCTTTACCGGCGGGATGAATTGCCGGGCGGTCATGTGATCATGCTGGGCCCGGGCAACGAGGCGGCCGCCCGCGCGGCTTTGCAAGCTTATCCGGGAGGTTTGCAATTGGGTGGGGGAATCAATTTGGAAAATGCCCGGTCGTACCTGGATGCCGGTGCTTCCCAGGTCATTGTTACGTCGTGGGTATTCCGCGAAGGGCGGGTGGATGAGGAGCGGTTAACCGCCTTGACCCAAGCCATCGGGCGGGAGCGCCTCGTGCTGGACCTGAGTTGCCGGAAGCGCGGTGCGGATTACTTGGTGGTGACTGACCGGTGGCAAAAGTTCACCGAGTTGGTTATCGGTCGGGAGGTCCTCTCCCGCCTGGCGGCCTTTTGTTCCGAATTCCTGATTCACGCAGTGGATGTGGAAGGCTTGTGCCGGGGAATCGATACGGAATTGGTGGCCCAACTGGCCGATTGGTCGCCGCTACCCACGACCTACGCGGGAGGTGCCAGTTCAATCCGGGATTTGGAGGAAGTCAGCCGGTTGGGACGGGGGCGTATTGACCTGACGATCGGATCCGCTTTGGACATCTTTGGTGGCACCGGCGTGCGGTATGCCGACGCTGTGGCGTTCAACCACCGGGACCGTGCCACTCGTCAAGGCAGCACCTGCACCCGGTAAAATCTTTGGCCATTGGTGGCGGATGCATCCAACCATTGTGCCGTATCTCCCGCTGCGGTCACTACGGAACCGACGTTTTGCCAGGTGGAAGCAGGCAACGCCGTGCGGCCCTGCAATTGGTAGCGTTTGCCGCTGATGCTTTGCCAGGTGACCGTGGTCCCATTGGCTGCCTTGGAAATGCTTTGGAGTTTGAGCGCGGAAGCGGCGTTGGTGGGTATGGTACCGGCGATATACTCGGCGAGATTGTTAAAGCCATCCTTATCCGGGTCAGCGGTTGGCGCGGCATTGGTTTGGGTGAAGGGAAAGAAATAGCGGCGTTGGAAGCGGTCATCGAGGCTGTCAAAATTATAATCTGGAATGGCAGGCAGGAGCTTTACAAAACCGTTGGCATAGGCGCGATTCGTACCGCTTTGCACGAGGAAGCTCCGGAGACCGGGGGTGGCATTGCTGGCCACGCTGATGGACACCGAGATGCCGTTCAACCCGGCATAAACGGTACCCGGCTGATAGGTGGGGGAGCCCAGGGTAAGCCCGTCGCCGGTCACGAGCACGCTGGCACCGCTGGTGGGCAGGGAGTCGGAAAAGACGCCGATGGTATAATTGCTCTGGCCGGCGGTGAGGGTGCAGGGGAGGCTGCCGATGGAATACGCGCCGGGATTGCTGGAAGGCTGTCGCACCAAGGCTATGCGGAAGGCCGGGGTCCCGTTCGATACCGCAAGGTTCAGCGTATTGGTTGTTCCGGCAGTGAGACTCACGGGCGAATTGGTCGTCGGCAGAAAAGCGGTGTCAGCGTTGTTGAGTTGGGGATTCTGAACATCCGACCCGCGGATCAACCAGGCCGAGGCCGTGGATGGATCCAGCGGGGTGACTCTGACGTTATAACTGCCGGGTGGCACGCCGGTGATCCGGTAGCTGCCGTTAGTCAGGGAGACCGTGCTGGCCGCGAGAATTCCATTGGTGCCTTCGAGGCAGATAACCGCCCCCAACACCGCCGCCCCGTTTTTTGTGACCGTACCTTTCAGGCCGGCCAGATTGCTAAGAATGTTGGCGGCTGGGTACACCGTACGGGCAAAGGCCACCTCATCCACGGTCAGGGCTGCCTGGGCCCCGATGCCGTAGGTCCCGGCATAGAGCATGGTGGCCCCGCCCATGGCGGCGTGGGCCGCACCCAACGAATGCCCAATTTCATGAGTGAGCGTGCCCTCCACAAAAAACAAAGGATTGCCAGCATCATTGAAGTCGGTAAACCAGCCCTTCTCGACGCCATTCAAGACGATGTCGAACTGTTGGATGACATTGCTCGGTACCGAATAGGTGGCGAAGGTGATGCCGAGCGCGCCGCTGATGTTGTCATGGCCGCCATTGACGATAGTGGACGATTTGGCCCAATAAACCACATTGGAATTATCGGCGGTATTGACATCGTAATTCGCGCGCGCGAGCCCGGCATCCTCGAATTTGATGATGGTATTGGGTACCGACTGCCACTGACCGAAACAATTGCGAACCGCGTTGATTTCCGCGGCGGTGTTGGTGGTGGAGTAGGCGTCGCTCGCCACATAGAAGCGGATGGCATGGGTATTACGGTCGAAAACATTGGTGTTAATGCCGGTATCGGGGGTGGCGAAGCTCCAGTGGGCCGGGTTGCCACTTGTATTGTAATTCAGATCGAAGGCCTCGGTACGGGCGTCCAGCAGCAGCGCCAGTGCGAGAATCGTCAGGAAAGTTCGGTGTGAAAAATTCATCGGGCACCTCCGTCAACCCGCTGCCGGAGTTCCTGCACGGTCAGACGTGGGACGATGGGATGCGCCGGGGAAGCAGGCCCGGCGATCAGTCCCGTGGGGAGGGACTGGCGACCATGAAAGCGGTTTTGGGCAAGGGATTCTCCCGTAACGGGATCCTGCCAGACTTGGAATTTCCCTTGGGCCAGTCCGATGCTCACGCCTTCACCACGAGAATTGAACTGTAAGAAAGTAACTACCTCCTCCCCAACTTCGTAGCTGGCCTGGCCGGATACCTCCGACCTTTCTTCCCCCAACACCCCGCCACCATGCACGATGGTGAACCGGTTCGTGGCCAGCAAGCCTTTCCAGATTTCAGCGATTGCCAAATCCACCCGGGTGTAAATCCGGCCCTCGGGGTCGCGGAGCACAGTTGTGCTTAATACGGTTCCCCGCACAATCAACTGTGCATTGGTGGCGAGGCTTTCAATGGGCAGGGGAATGACGACTTCGGCGCGGGACGGTAAAAAAATATGACCAAGCCCGGCGATCAGGATGAAGAGTCGGAGTGATTTCATATCAATGCTAATTTTTCCAGCATGGCGAATGCCAGACTTGTGGGCCAACGTAAATAATTGGGCGTGCCGTGTCCAGAAGGGTCTTTTCCTCGAAGGGCCCAGAAACCAAGGCAAGCCGCGTTTGAAATGACTTGATTTTGGGGGATGATGATGCCATCAAGATTTCATGATTCGGCTTCTTGCCTTGGCCTTGATGGGATTTACGCTGGCTTCGAAAGCAAGCGAGTCCGACCAGCCTGTCCCACCGCCGCGACCGGAGCCACCCCGCTACGTCGTGACTCTCAACCAGGAGGAGTTTATGCTCTTGAATTTGTCCGAGTTGGATGGTTTGCAGAAATACGGCGGCAGTGCCGAGTTCCAACTTAAGCTGGCAAAGACGAACAACGAGGTCATGTGGACCATCACCACGAGCAATCTGCGGCTGTTGGAAATGATGGGCATTTTCACTGGGGAACGGACGATCAAACTGGTGCAGACCATCGATCCCAGCCAGCTGGATGAAAGCCAGAAGCTGGCTTTGCGGTCCATCAAATCGCTAACGGAAAAACTGGAGCATGCGCAAAAGAACCCCGTCTTTGACTCGGTCAACCTTTCCGGTCCCATCGTCGGGCGCGGGGCTGACTGCCTGCTCGAAACGTCGCAAGGCAGCTACAAAATCACCGGGGAACATTTGCAGGAACTGCGGAGTTGGCCGGGCAGAAAAGTCATCGCGGACGGTTATCTGAGGGCGCCCGGGCAATTTCAGGTGACGCATTTCATCGAGAAATTGGACAACACGCTCGAGTTGTTCGTCATGAGCCTGTGTCCCTTCGCCCAGGGGGCGGAGATGGCGCTTTACGATTTGCTGGCCAAAACCAATGGGCCGGATGGTCCCAAGGTTGAGATTCATTATATTTTTTCTCGGCAAAGCCGGGATGGAAAAGAGGTATTTACTTCACTCCATGGGGAACCAGAGGTCGCCGAAAATCTCGTGCAAATGGTGATTCGCGACCGTTTCCCATCGCGGCTGGCGCCTTATCTCCGCCTTCGCGTCACCCAGGGCAATGAGCCGTGGCGCAAGCTTGCCGCGGAGGCGGGCTTGTCCGGGAAGGAGATTGAGGAGGTCGCCACGGTTATCACGAACGAACGCGACGCCCTACTCCTGAAAGAATACCAGTATGCGTTCCACCGGTTTGGAGCCGTGGACCGCAGCCCTACCTATTTTTGGGAAAGCCGGCGCGTGCCGGATATTCATTTGGTGGACGCGTTCAAAAATCTGGAGATCACCAGCCGTGACACCTGTCTCTGAGTCATCGGAATCGAGAACCAAATCACTTTAGTCGATTGGTGCCCTTGCAATCAGGAGTTGGGGTTGCTACAATTAACGTGTTGCGCAGTGCACGCTTAGTAAGATCAACCACGCCAGTTCATGCCGGCGTGGGTCGGTGCCGATTCAATCAGCCAGAAAAATCATGAAAACCAAAAACTTAAGCTACCTTAGCCTTATCGCCTTGGCGGCGTGGGGAACCACCGCCGCGGTCGCGGGCCTTCCGCGTGCAGTCAGTCTCAACGATGATCAGGCCGCGGAGATTGCCACGACGCTGGCTGGTCTCAGTCTCAATAGTTTGGGGTCCTCCGCCACGGACGACCAGGTCGCCAGCGTTCCTTTCTTTCAGGCTTCGCCGGCGCACGTCCTGAGCGCCGCGCTGGCCACCTTGAACCAAAACGACCGCGGTTTGGCCAACGCGAACCTTTACGAGTTTGTCCTTTTAAACGAGGGAGAAATGCCCGGTTTGACAGTCAGAGAAACGGTCACCCGGCTCCACCTCTTTCTGAACGCTATCCGGCCGGAAAAGCTCGAAAATGCCGTCATTCATCCCACGGTTGAGGCCGCCCTAAACGCGCGTGCGCTCCCCGCCGTCTCCTACGCCAATGACCTCTCTTACAAGGGGGGAGTCGGTGGCATTGGCGTGGAGACCGCGCCCAAGATCTATTTGGTCCTATGGGGCTCGCAATGGAAGAACAACGACCCTTCGGGTGAGGTCGGGATCTTGACGAATTTTTACAAAGGGGTCGGCGGCAGCGCGTGGCTGAACAGTGTCACCCAGTACCACCAAGGCGTTCCAGTTGGAACCTACATCAGCAGCGGCGGAACAGCGGCGGGAAACCAGGCGGGCATGCTGGCCGGGATCTGGTCGGACAATTCAGCCAGTGCCCCCGCGCATCCGACGCAAGCGCAACTGGCGGCGGAGGCGGTGAAGGCGGCGGCCCATTTCGGGAATACCAGCGCCAAGGCGAACGCCAGTGTGCAGTACATCATTGCCACGTCGCACGGGAACAGCGCCTCCGGCTTCGGCACGCAGTATTGCGCCTGGCACAGCTACACCTCGTCCTCCTATGGTAACATCGCTTACAGCAACCTGCCTTATTTGACCGATGCGGGAGCCAGTTGCGGCGCCGGCTTCAACGGTTTGGGTGCGAAAGCGGGCATCACGATGGTGGCCGGACACGAATTGGGCGAAACCATCACCGACCAGTTTCCCAGCGGCGGTTGGACCGACTCGACCGGCGCGGAAAACGGCGACAAATGCGCCTGGATCTCTTCCGGTCAGGGCGCTTCGGCGAATGTCACCCTGTCCACTGGCACGTTCCCGGTGCAGTCGCTGTGGAGCAACGGTTACACCGGCGGCGCGGGCGGCTGCGTCCTGTCTTTTCCGTAAGTAATTCTGAATCGACCGATCAGGCCGGGTCGCGCCAGCGACCCGGCCTTTTTGTTCTGGCTGGGAGTTGCCGGGACGGGCGGCACTCTTTTTCCCTTGCGAGAGAGGGCCTTGAACGGCATGTTTTTGACCAGATTTCATGTTTTGAACCAGTACGAACAAAGCTTATGGCAACATTGAACGGCGCCGCACCAGCCAATGCCCCCTTGGGTAATCTTGAGGAGTGGGAGGATTTTCTGAAGGAACGGTATCCGGACCCGACGCTCGTCGGGCCGAATCCCGAAAAGAAGCAGGAGCAATTCCGGGATTATGAGAATACCGCCCGCCCCTCGGTGCGGGAATTCTACCGGCTCAATCACCGGCATCAGAGTTTTGATTTTGTCCAGGAGAAGCGCCGGGAATTCCTGGGCCTTAACCGCCGGCAGATGGGGATTTGGGACGCGTTGGAGTACTTGAACACCCTGGTGGATGACAGCGACCCGGATACGGACCTCTCCCAAATGGAGCATTTGCTGCAAACCGCCGAACAAATTCGCAAGGATGGGCATCCCCGCTGGTTCATTTTGACGGGATTTATCCATGACTTGGGCAAGATTTTGTGCCTGTTCGGCGAGCCGCAATGGGCCGTCGTAGGGGATACGTTCCCCGTGGGAGTGGCGTATTCGGACAAGATTGTGTTTCCGAAATTCTTTGCGGACAATCCCGACAGCCAGAATCCCCGTTTTGCCAGCCGGTTGGGGATTTATGAAGAGAATTGCGGACTGGACAAGGTTTGCCTGTCCTGGGGGCACGACGAGTATCTCTATCATGTCACGAAGGACTACCTGCCCAAGGAGGCCTTATATATGATTCGCTACCACTCGTTTTATCCCTGGCATCGCGAAGGTGAATACGCTCAACTGCTGAATGCGGAGGACCGGGAAATGCTCAAATGGGTGCAGGCCTTCAACCCGTATGATTTATACACGAAAAGCGCTCAACGACCCAATCTTCAGCAATTGCGACCGTTTTACGATGATCTGATCAAGGAGTTTTTTCCGCCCGTGTTGAAGTGGTAAAGCGATTGGTGCCCGTTCCCGAGATGACCGGAAGGAACGGGGTTTCGGGCACCTGGAGGCGATTCGGTGGGGGGAATATATTCGTGCGGCTGGATTGGGCTCATTGTTCTTCCGGCCAGGGATGGGCTCTGAATAGCCGCTCGGTTCACACCATTTGATCGCCGACGCCGTTTCGTAGACGTCTGCTTGTTTTCGCCCTTCCAGTTGCGGAAGTTGGGCTAACTGGGCAGGGCCTGACGGCGATTCCAGCGTTTCATGGCATCATTGACGGCGCTCATGGAGGTGGAAAATACCGCTTTTGTCTCCGCGCTTACCTCCGCAGTACAATTGGGGCAGGCCACCCGCGCCTGGAAACAGGTCCGGCCGCGCGCATCCACGAATGAGATCTTATCCAGGCGGGGATGCGCCCGGCAGAACGGGCACGGTTTCAGATCGAACATATCCAAATCCGCTCCGCTCAGAACCGGAGCGGTGAGGTTCCAGTCCAACACCGGAGACTGCAAACGGAGTTTCAAGCCTTGGGGTTTTGGTTGTTCAACGTTACACGCCTTCTGGACCAGTTCCAGGATTTCCTGTCGCTTGAATGGCTTGCCAATAAAACCAACCGCCCCATTGGCCAGGGCCTGCCGCCGTAACTCCACATCATCGGAGGCGGTGATGAAGAGGATGGGGATGTTTCGCTCCTCGGCCAGCAACCTTTCCTGCAGGTCCAATCCGCTGATTTCGGGCATTTGCACATCAAAGATGGCGACCACCGGGAGAGACTCGGAAACGGCGCCCAAAAAAAGCTGGCCGGAGGAAAAAACCCGCACCTCGAAATTCAATTGCCGAAGGACGCGTTTAAGGGCTTTGCCGACGGTTTCGTCGTCATCAACGATGGCGATATAGGGGGGAAAGATCATGGAAATTTCTCACTTTCGGACAGAAAGGGTTGGTGGTGGGGCGGTGCGCAAAGTGGCGGCGGATCCCGGCAGGGCGGGGGGCGGACCGGAGTTTGCCCACTCGGGCAGTTGCAGACGCACGATCGCGCCCCGGTCCGGGTTGTTTTCTGCCCAGATCCGGCCGCCATGCGATTGGGCGATGGAGCGGCAGATCGAAAGCCCCATGCCCATGCCCTGGGATTTGGTGGAGAAGAAAGAATCAAAGATGCGTTCCAGCAGTGGTTCCGGGATCCCGGGTCCATTATCGCACACGGAAATCTCCACGAGCTTGGGAGCCGGGCGGTGCGTGCGCACCACCAGGCGGCGTTCCCCGCGGGGCGCGGCTTTCAAAGCTTCAATGGCGTTGCCGATCAGGTTCACCAGGATCTGCTCCAACTGGATACGGTCCCCGCGCACGGAGGGCAGATCCGGCGCCAATTCCGTGACCAAAGCCGTGGAGTTCAGGGTGGCCTGCTGACGGCAAACGGGCAGGATTTCCGCTACGACGTCGTTGAGGGCCAGGGACTGCAATTCCGACTTGCCCTTGCTCAGCAGGGACCGCAGGCGACCGATCACCTCCCCGGCATGTTGCGCGCTCGCGGCAATGTCCTTCAGGATTTCCCCCAATTCTCCGACATCCAGGGCGCCGGGGTTCGCAATCGAATCCAGGCCCGCTTCCGAGTTGCTCAAGATGGCGGTGAGGGGCTGGCGCAGTTCGTGGGCCAGGGCGCCCGCCAATTCCCCGGCCATGCTGACCCGGCCAAAATGCGCCAATTCCTGACTGAGGCGTTGCACCTGGGTTTCCGCCAGATGGTGGGGAGTGATATCGATATGGGTCATGATGGCTCCTCCCTCCGGCCGTTTCAACGGGGTCACGAAGATGCGGAAGCGCAGGGATTGACTGGCATTTTCGCAAGAATACTCGGCGATGAACTCGGGACGCGTGCCCGCCAGAACCCCTACCACCCCATTGAGAATGGCCGCCGCCGATTCCTCCCCGCCATTCTGGGCGGCGCGGCAGACCTCGAGGTAATTGACGCCAATGCCCACCCGGTGCAGTTGGCAGCTGTGGTCCTGACCCAGCCGCTGCCAGGCCTCATTGACCGCGATGATTTCCCCCCGCTGGTCCAGAACCCCGACGTTGCCGAAGAGCGAGGCGAATACCGCGTTGATCAAGGTGCGACTATCGCGTAAGTCTTGCTCCGTGCGGCGGTGATCCGCAATTTCCTGATGCAGACTGGAATTGGCGAGCTCCAACTCCTCGGTCCGCGCCTTGACGCGCGCTTCCAATTCATCATGCGCCCGGCGCAGTTCCACCTGGGCCAGCAGAAAAGCCTGTTGCTGCTGGTGTTCCTTGACCGCCCGCCGGACCGCCGCTGGCAGGCGCTGCAGATTCGGTTTGAGGAGGTAATCCGCCGCCCCGGCCTTAAGGGCGCGCACCGCAAATTCCTCGCCCATCTGGCCGGAGATCATGATCACCGGCACGGCGATGCTCCGTTCCTTCATGGCGGCCAGGGCCGACAAGCCGTCATAACCTGGCAGGCGGAAATCCAACAGCACAATCTCCGGCGCAAAAGCGGTGAGGGCGGCCAGAAAATCCGGCTCGGTCATCACGTGGCGGAGCGTGACGGCCAGCTTATCCCGCTCCAGGAGCATCTTAATGAGGACGGCATGGTCAGGTTCGTCCTCCAGTAGTAATATGCGCAGGGATTCGATCATGCGGAGGTACGGTCTGAATTATTTTCGGCGCCCCATCCGGTAGTTCCCGGAAGAATGACTGGCAGGCGGGAGCGGGGGCGCTGGCCACCTGGCCAGTGATCGCTGGGCCAGCGCCGGTTTGCGTCTGGCCGCAGAGGAGGCGGTCCGAATACTGTCATACTTGGACTATTGTACATAAGGCGTGCCGAAAACCAAGATTCAATATTTGCCCGGAGAAGAAATGGACTGCTCGGCTGGGCTGGGCCCGCGGGATTCCGTTTTGGGGCGCAATGAAGCGGTGGCCAGAATCGGTCGGGGTCCTCCCTGGTAGAGATTGCAAGGCTGCGAAGGTTAACCTCGGCCAAGCTTCACCCGCCATAAAGAATATCGTGTCATCAACCGTAAACGATATAGGGGCAGTGCAGAGACGCGTCCCATGTAATCATGTGCCCGCGACCAATTGAGTAATCTCAAAGCTAACACCAAGCTGCTGAAAGTATATTTTGCTGATGGGAAACGAAAGAGAAACCGATGCAGAGCCTTCAGTTTGTTAAAACATTGCATTTGCACTGTGCATAATTTCGCACCGCAATGGAATGCATTGCGCATGCAATTTGTTTACCGCCCGCCGCTCTGTAGCTGGCGAAACTTGTGCCCCTCTTCCGATCTATACCGCAGCCCGCCTCCACGGCTAGGGTTTTCCTGCCGGCTTCCCGCCCCTAATATGCCCTAGTTTGCGGGGGGGTAGGCGTAAACATCGAACCAAGAAAGAGAAATTACACATCCTGAAGTCGTTGGCCGACAACCTATTGGGCGATTCCCATGCCAAAACCAGGCTGCCCAAAATCCATTTTGCCGCTCTGAAAAAAGAGCGAAACCGGTCCATAGTTCTGTGTTCGACAATCTCGTTGCGTTTGCAATGCAATAATTTCAAACGAATGGTGCGCATTGCATGTGCAATGTCCAGTATTGTGCAAAGGCTGGAATTTGCGCCCAGTTTGCAACGTGAGCAGATTCAAGCCCCGGCGAGCATTTTATCTGACCTTCTCTGTGCCTCCAATGCCGATGTGCTTGATATTGTAATAGTTGCAAAATTGTAATAGTTACAAAAAAGCTTTCCTCTTTTACAGAGTCTGCTAGGCTCTTGACACCAACTTGGGTTGGCCTGCGAATCGTGTCGCTGCGAATAAGTGGCACGATTCGTGCGGTAGGGTAATCTGTCTCGGCCTTCTCCGGTCTTGGTTGAAAACTTCCAACCAAGCTGAACTTCCGGAGTGGGTAATTCGGGGCAAAAACGAACGGTTCGAAAGGTACCAATGAAACTGAATACTAATATCAACAATAGCACGAAACGCAGCGCCCGCGGATTCACCCTGATCGAAATGGTCGGAGTGTTGGCGGTGATCGCAATTTTGGCGGCCCTCCTGGTCCCCAAAATCTTCCAGGCCATCAATGATTCCAAGCTCAGCAGCACGGTGTCCACGTTGAACACTTGCAAGACTGCGACGATGAGTTACTACGCTCAGACAAACAAGTTCACGATCGCGGAAGACTTCGACAAGGTTCTGATGGCGAGTAATTTATTGGATAGTGTGTTTCAGTGCAAAGTGGCTGATTCTTGCAAAATGCATGTCGTTAAAAGTGGCGGCCCCGATACTACTGTTGGCTATAATTTGGACGGTGCGGCCAACACTACCCTTAATGCTGCGGTGGTGGAGTGCGTCCTTACTGGCGTGTCGATTGCCGATGCCATAGAATTGAGCAAACGCATCGACGGTGAAGCTACTGCTGCTAATGCTCTTTCCAAGTCAGATGCCACTGTCGACGACCTCAAAGGGCGTGTGGAGTACAAGGCCCCTGCGAGTGGCGCTACCACCACCGATGTGTACGTTTATATCGCCCACAAGTAAGAATTAATCAGGCTGGCATTATTCCATTCGCAGGCACATGTTCTGGAGGAAAAAAATGCCGCAAAGCTCTCCCGCCCCGCCAGCACCGCTGGCGGGTGCGGAATCAAATTTCGGAAAACTCGGCTAAGAAAGAAATCAGGCAATGAAAATTATCGTCCAATCCAATCCGCGCCAACAGAATCGCCGCTCCAAGGGCTTCTCGATGGTGGAAATGGTGGGGGTGCTGGCAGTGATCGCCATCATGGCGGCCATGCTGACGCCCAAAATCATGTCGTCCATCAACGATGCGCGACTCAACTCCACCCAGGGCAGCCTGGACGCCACGAAGGCAGCCGTGGTGAATTTCTACAGCAAGTACGGGAGTTTCACCAACCAGCTCAACTTTGACCAACTCCTGGTCACCCTTGAGTATCTGGAGCGCCCCTTCGATTGCCGCATCGGCAGTGGTTCGGATGTTCAGATCGCCGCCGGACCCGGCGCCGGGGGCTATGGTTACAAATTCGACGGCATCAATACCAACACCGCCACGGCCGGGTCCGTGGTGGAGTGCGTGATTACCAACGTGCCCATTGCGGACGCGCAGGCATTGAGCGTTTTGATTGACGGGGCGGCGCTCTCGGCTTCCAACAACGCCACCTCGGATCTTCGCGGACGTGTGGTCTACTCGTTCAGCTCGGGCAGCGGCTTGCTTTACGTCTATCTGGCGCACCGCTAGATCGGAAATGGGGCCGGGCCGGCGGTTCAGATCCGCATACTTCCCGAGGGCGGACGGGAAGTGTGCGGATTGCAAGCGCAGAATAATCAACCCAAAATAGCGCGATGGCATTCGTAGGAAATAGATCGGCGGCGATGGATCTGGGCGAGCGATTGGTGGCCGGAGGTCTCATTACGCAAAGCCAGTTGGAATTGGCCCGCCGCGAACAAAAGCGCGGCGGGGCCAGCCTCGGCCGGTTGTTGGTGGAATTGGGGTTTGTCACGGTGGAAAACCTCTCGAACTTTGTCGCCCGGGAGGCGCAGGCGCGGCTGGTGGATCTTCCGCGGATGGTTATTGACAAATCGTTGGTGGGGTTGGTGACGATGGAACTCTGCCGTAAGTTCCGTTTGCTGCCGGTGGAACGAAGCAACGGATCGCTAACCGTGGCGATGGCCGATCCCCTCAATGTGCTCGCGATTGACACGCTGGGCCAGGTTACCGGACTGCACATCGATGTGGTCACTGCCACCGAACAGGATATCTTAAACCTGCTCGATCAATGGCAGCCGGACGGGGGTTCCATTGATGAATCCATCGATGAGTTCATCGAAGAGGAGGCCGAGGAGGCGAATCTGGGCGGGCGTCCGGATGTGCTGGCGGTCAGCCCGGAGGACGAGGACGCGCCGGTGATCCGCCTGGTCAGCCAGATCGTCGCCCGGGCGGTTAACCTGGGCGCCAGTGACATCCATTTCGCCCCGGAAGACAAGCTGATGCGGACGCGGCTCCGGATTGATGGGATGCTCCAGCCGGATGTGTTGATTCCCAAAGCGTTGCAATCCGCGGTGACGTCGCGGGTGAAAATCCTGGCCGGGATGGATGTGGCGGAAAACCGCCTGCCACAGGATGGCCGGGCCACGGTGTTCGTGGGCCGTCGGGAAATCAATTTGCGGGTCTCGAGCCTGCCCACCACCCACGGGGAAAATATCGTTATTCGCATCCTGGCGCCTTCTGCCACGGTGGTCACCATCAGTTCGCTCGGTTTGGGACCCCGGGATGAGAAAAACCTCCGGGCGGCCGTGGACCGGCCGCATGGGGTGGTGATCGTCACCGGTCCCACCGGGAGTGGCAAGAGCACCACGCTCTACGCCATCCTGCGGGAGGTGGCCAGTTCGGAATGGAGCGTTTTCACGCTGGAAGATCCGGTGGAATACACGATGACGGAAATCCGGCAGACCCAAATCCGGGAGGATATCGGGCTGACCTTCGGCAGCGGCCTGCGGACGCTGCTGCGGCAGGATCCGGACATCATCCTGGTGGGGGAAACCCGGGACACGGAGACGGCGCAGTTAATGGTGCGGGCGGCCCTGACCGGGCACCTCGTTTTCACCACCCTGCATACGAACGATGCGCCGGGGGCGATTCCGCGGTTGGTGGACATGGGGGTCGAACCGTATCTGCTGCCGGCGAGTTTGATCGGGGTGCTGGCGCAGCGCTTGGTGCGGCGCGTCTGCCCCCAATGCCGCGAGCCAATCGAGCATCCCGAAAAGGTATTCGCCAACTTGAAGCTTCCCCTTCCAGAGGGAGTCCCACTGGAATTGTTCCGCGGCAAGGGCTGCGGGGTTTGCAAAGGCTCGGGCTTCAAGGGGCGCCTGGCGGTTTTTGAATTGATGATGCTGGATCAGCGGTTTCATGATCCGATTGTCCACCGGTGCGGCGCCCCGGAATTCTCCCGCCTGGCCCAGGAGGCGGGAATGACGACAATGTTTGAGGACGGCGTGAGAAGGGCTCTGCTCGGCGCCACCACGGTGGAAGAAGTCCTGCGGGTCACCCGCAACGAATAAGCCCCCGGAAAAGTTTTTCTATGCCCAGTTACGGATATGTCGGGATTGACCGCAGCGGTCGCAATGTCTCGGGAAAGATGGTGGCCGCCGATGAGGTGGAATTGGAGGAGAAGCTGCGTGGGCTGGGCCTCTGGCTGGTGAGCGCGAAGCATGACCGGGGGGAGAGCAAGGCTAAATCGCGGAAGCGGCGGCGCTTTTTTGAGGGCCGGCCACCGCGCCAGGAAATTATTAATTTCTGCACCTTGATGACCTTCCAATTGCGGGTGGGAATTCCCATGGTGACCGCCATCCAGGTGGCCGCGGATGATTGCGAACACCTGGGGTTCAAAGCTTCCTTGTTGGAACTCAAAAAGCATGTCGAGGCCGGGGTTCTGCTGTGGGAGGCGATGGAGCGGGGCTCCAAGATCTTTGAGCCACAATTCATCAGCCTGGTGCGTGCGGGTGAATCCAGCGGCACCCTCCCGGAAACTTTCCTGGAACTGCAACGCTACATGGAGTGGCAGGAGCAGATCATGGCCGACGTCCGACAGGCGACCATCTATCCGGCGGTGGTCCTGCTGGTGGTGATGAGCCTGGTCATGGTGCTTTTTACGTTTGTCATCCCGCGCTTTGTCATGCTCTTGACCTCCATCAAAGTGGAGTTGCCGCTGCCAACCCGGATCATTTTTGGGGTCAGTGACGCCGTTAAGGCCACCTGGTGGATCTGGTTGATCGGAGTGACCGTGGTTCCGGCGGCGGTGGCCTATGGCTGCAAACGTTCCAAAAAATTCGCGATTTTTTGTGATAAGGTTAAATTTAGACTACCGTTGTTCGGCAGTTTAAACAGCATGCTGGCCATGTCGCGCTTTGCCCGCAACCTGGCCATTCTGTACCGTTCGGGCGTGGTCATCGTGAATGCCCTGAAGCTTTGCCAGGGGCTGGTGGGCAGTGTCTGGGTGGGGAGCGTGCTGGAGGATGTTGTCGCGCGGGTCGAGGCGGGTGATTCCTTGAGCGAATCCCTCCGGCGGCATCCGGTGTTTCCCGGGTTGCTGATCCGCATGGTCTCCATGGGTGAGAATACGGGCAAGCTGGACGATGCGCTGAACAATGTGGCCACGTACTACAGCACCATCGTTCCCCGCAAGATCAAGAAGATTTTTGCCATCGCCGAACCCATGCTCATCCTTTTCCTGGTGGGGTTGGTGGGATTTGTCGCCCTGGCGATCTTCCTCCCCATTTTGTCATTGCTGGGCTCGATCAAATGAAAGCAAGCACGAAATGAATACAAGCATCAAGCCATCAAAGTGGGCGGTGCGGCCGCGGGTTGAGCGGCGGGCCTTCACGCTGATCGAGATTCTGGGGGTGCTCACGATTATCATCATCATGAGCGCCCTGGCAGCGGAGAATGTGCTGGAATCCGTCAAGAACGCCAAACGGAGCGCGGAGGTTACTTCGCTGGCGAATATCGTCACGGCTTTCCAGACGGCGGCACTGAAGAGCAAGTCCCTGCCGGCCGCGTCGAATTGGTATGTTCCGGTATTTAACACGATGAACGTGTCACCGGACCTGATCACCAACAATTCCAGCGGGTGGCAGCGGGCGTTCCTCTATGACCCGGCTTTCAATGTGGGGACGACGACCTCCAGTGTGCCGCCTTATACGCAGGGCAATACCGGTTCGGTCCAACCCGTCATGACCAGCGCCCGCTTGCTGGTGGTTTCCAGCCTGGCCGGAAGCTTGCCGACGATCGCGACTGATGCCGCCACTTTTTCCAACCTGTGGAACACCGCCGCCTACGCGGTGCCGCCGGGTTGGACCGGAGCATTGACCAATTCCGGCGCCGATCTCAAGATCCAGCGGCTGAATCTCAGCAGTCTCTTCAGTTGTGTGGTGTTGGAAAATAATGATCCCACAAATTCGGCCTACTATTCCGTTGAAACCAACGCCGTGGCCACGCTGGCGCCCGCGACCCGGCAACAAATGTGGTTGATCAACACCTCGGTGCTCAATTTTTATGCCTCCAACAATGTCAATTCCCTCCTTTCCCGGACCTACGTCAACGGCAGCGTCGGTTTCACTTTTGAGTATGGCAATTGGGGCGGCACGCTGCAATTTGGGAACCCGGCATGGTTTGGCCAGATGGCCTACAGCTTCCTTGCCGCCCCGAATCCCCCGGGGAAGCTGCAACGTTATCCAAAGCAACAGTCAGTCGCGGATGCGATGTCTCTTTACCTCTACTATTTTGGCCAATGGTCCTTGGACAATTTTAGCGCGACGAATCCGGCCCCCGCTCAATCATTGAGCGCCGCGGCCGCCAGCACTTTGACAAATGTGGCCTGGGATCTGATCAAATAAGCCCTCGGCCAAACCAACCACACTTTTTATGACTCCTTACCGACCTTCCTCATCCACCGCCGGTCCCCGGAATCATCCGCCTTCAGCCGGAATCCGGGCTGGCTTGACCGGGAGCCTCCCCTCGAGTGATCCGCTGACCATCCCGCCCCGGTCAAAGCTGTCCCCGCGGGCCAGGAACCCGAAGGTTTCCGGATTCAGCATGCTCGAGATGTTCGGCATCGGCGTCGTCGTTGCGGTCCTTTGCGCCATGCTGATAACGCCGATTTATAATATCGTGGACGATGCCCGCTTGGCGGCGGATTTGAAGACTATCGCGAACTACACCGCTGCCACCCAAAAATACTTTCAAAACAAGGGCACCTTTGCGGGGCCGAACGGCTCCATCCTCACCTGGACCAACGGCGCCTACGAGTATTGGGACACCAAGGTTCTTTTGCCGGAAAGGTATTTGGATCGCACCATGACGACGCGACTCGGTACCGCCGCCTATATTCGCCTGACCAAGATAACCGCCAGCAGTTCCGGGACGGCCTTGACGACGGCGATGAACATCGGCCACATCGGGAATTTTAACGGGAACAACGGGCTTTATGATCTTACCAGCATGTACTCGGCCATCCCGGCCCCCGACTGGGGCGGCGCCTGGGTCTGGAACCAGCCCACCGCGACCCGCGGGGCCATGGTTGCCGCCTTGCGGCCAATGCCTTTTTTTGCCTGCTACAATCTGCCCACGGGGACGACCCCGCCGCCCGCGGTCCCGGGGGTAATCCCGAACGGTGTTAATCCTCAGTACCCCGGTTTTGATCCTTATAGCCAGACGAGCACTTTTGCTTCCCAGGATCCCAGCAATCCCACGATTGTGGCGGAATTGGTGCTGGAAGGCGTGAAAGTTGGCGACGCGTACCGGTTGAGTGTTTCGATCGATGGTTTCCGCCAGAGCATGTGGGCCTATTGGGATGTTCTGGGCCGGGTTAAGTATGACATGTATAATGTGGGGAACCAAACGCTGCAGCAAGGGGACGTGTTCATCTATTTGGGAAAGGTGCCCCCGCAGTGATCCAGGGCACCGTCAGGCCCGGAAAGCGGAGACTTTGGATATGAAATCCCAATTCCAGTTCACGGATAAATCCGGAAGGATCGGCCGGGATCCTTTCGTAGCGGCAGCGCGACGCCAGCAGGGGTTTTCACTGGTGGAGATGATCGGGGTGCTGGCGATCATCTTGATCCTGGCGCTGGCCGTGCAGCCGTCCTTGATGAAGCAGATGGATACTGTCAGCCGCGCGCAAGAGCGGTCGTCCCTGCAGACGATCTCCGATGCCTTGAATTCCTACATCCTGCTCAATCACCGCATCCCGGGGACCAACACGATCATGACCGATGTCGCCAATCAATTGGGTTGGTTGCCCGGGCAGGTCCAAACGAACGCCCTGGGTGGCGGCCGGTATTTTTTGGTTGACCCAACCGTTCCCAACCCCAGCACGGGAACAAACCTGAGTCTCCCTTTCACGGAAGTTCCTGGCGGCCCAACGAACCCGCCGGTGAACCGGGTCGTGCTGGTGACCAGCATGCGCACCTCCATTCCTGCCTCGGTTTTGGTGGGCTGCACCACCAATGCGGTCGCCTTCAGCAACCTTTGGAACGCCGCTGATGGCGTGAGTCCGATTGGGTGGGTTGACGGGTCGTGGGATGACATCATGGTGCAGCGAATTAATCTGGGACCTTTGTTCGTGCAGGTGATCTTGAACAGCAGTTCGGTCACGAATGGCGAATACTCAATTGACGGGACCAATTCCCACGCGGCCCTTCCCAAGGTGCCGTATAGCGCCTATTTTTTGCAGGGAGCAGTCCTGGGATTGCACACCAACGGCGGAGGCTTGCAATCACTGCAGGTATTGCAACCGTATGCGGGAGTGAATCGGCTTACGAATAATGCCAGCTATTTTTTCCAGGTTCCGAGTTATGTTTTTGACAAGGGATACTGGCGGGGCGGGCTCTACGTAACCGCCAGCACGGGGAACACCAATGGTTCCGGCGATGTGATGCAATCGGCCTACGATATTTTCATGTCCGGGCCGCCGCGGGCCAATGCCTTTGGCGTCACCCAATCCAGCCTCACCTGGGATTTTTACAATTTCATGAGTAATTATGTTTACTATGCCGGCGCGGCGAACGGCGGAAGCTTTGCCGCCGCCAAGAAGGCCGTGGTGACGAATTCCTTCATCTCGGTCATGTCCGACTTGACCTACTACAAATAGTTCCGGAAGGAAGTGACATTCATATATGCTGCAACTCGCTCACGCCCAGAAAACTCGAACGGTCTCGGTTCCGACGAATATCTCGACGTTGAGCGTGAGCTGGCTGAACAACCAGTTCAAGTGCATTGCGGTGCAGCGCGGGGTGGTGGAGGGCAGTTGGGAGCACCCGGGTGAGATTGAGGGAACCCAGCATTTTGAGGAATTGATCCGGGAAGGGGTGAAGCAAACGGGTTACCGGGGCACCACCGTTTCCCTGGTATTGATGCACCCGCGGTTGAGTCAGCAATTGCTGGAAACGCCGCCCCTGCGGGGACCGGCGCTGACCAAATTCGTCCAAACCCAGGCGAGCCAGCAGAAATTGTTTGAGGCGGAGGCGGCCTTTGCCTTCCAGCCGGCGTTTTCTGCCCCGGGTTCGCAACGTTTGGTTCTGCATCTGTTTCCGCGCATTTTGTTGGACCAATTGGTGCAGGCGGCCCAGAAGAACGACTTGTTCCTGACCTCCGTGCTGCCCGCCACGGCGGTGTTGCAAAGCCAATTGCCGGAGTTCGGCGTGGAAAAGGAGGGCATTGCGGTGCTGGCGGCCAATATGGGCCGCTCCACGACCGTTATCATCGGGCGGAATGACGGGCAATTGCTGCTGGCGCGCACCCTGAACGGGAGTTGGTCGACTGACGCGGCCCGGCTGGCCGTGGATCTCAGTCGGACCATTCTCTTTGTGAACCAACAGTACGGGGTGGCGGTGAACAAGGGGCTCTGGCTTTTTGGGCCCAACGCGAAAGAGCATATTACCGAGCTGCAGCGGCATGTGCAGGTGCCGGTTAAACTGAGTCTGGTGGAGTATTCCCCCCTGTATTGGGCCACGGAGGCATTGCGCCAACCGTTGGGGCAGCTGCCGAATTTCATCAGTCTGGAACTGCAAAAGGCCCCGCAGCGGCGGGCCCTGTTGAAATTCACGACTGCGGCCACGATCCTCACGGTGGGCGCTTCCCTGGGGGCTGCTATATGGTGCCAGTACCAGATCCGGGTGGAGCGCGCCAACCTGGCCAGTCTGCAGGCGCAACAGGGCAAACTCCAGTCCCGCCATCTCGAGTTGCAGCGGCTGGAGGAGGAGTTATTGCGGAAGAAGGGGATGGCGCATTTGGTGGCGGACAACCGCATTGCTCCCGTTCCCAATTGGTTTTTGGCCTCCCTGGGGGAGTTTACGCCCCCCGATTTGGTGGTGACGAATTTGCTCGTGCGGCGGGAGGCTGAGCTTTGGAAGGTTGCATTGGGAGGGGTGGCGCAGGCGGGGGTCCATCCAGTCACGCCGGCGGCCTTTCAGGGGGCGGTCGCGCAATTGAAGGCGAAGTTGGCGGGTGCGCCGTTTCATCTCCGGTTAAATGATGTCAGCGTCACCAATTCGCCGGCCGCCACCAAGGCCCCTCTCTTTTCCGGTTGGTCCACCCGGTCGGCCAACCCGGCGCGGGCGAAGGAGCTGCCGGTGAGCACTTTCAATTTGGAAGGAAGCATGCGATGAGCAATCCTGAAAGCCAGGCGGGACATGCCTCCGGGACGCTGGTCCAGCCCAAGGGAATCAACTACCGTCAGCTCATTGCGCGGGTCATGCTGGTCCTTTTGAACCTGGGTTCGCTCGCCCTCCTTGGTTGGATCTTGCAGTGGCGATTATTGCCCTTGCAGCGGCAGACCCGGGAACTGACCTCCACCGTGGACCGGTTGAGTATGGCTGTCGGGGTGATGGAAAACCGGTGGACCGCCCCGGTCACGGGGGACATTCGTAAAAAATTCGCGGATGCGAAAAGCCGCGTTTTTCAAGGTCGCGGGGCGTTGGAGACGTGGTTGGGTCAGGTGCAGGAACAAGTCGCTCCGCTGGCGCTGGAAGTTGAACTGGAAATTGACAAGGCCAATCCCGCTGCCACCCCCATCCCCCCGACGGGCACGAACAACTCCGCCAATCCGTTCCCCCACCGGGTGGTGATGGCGGTCCGCCCGGCGGCAGAAGTGGAGGCCATTGCCTCGCCATTCCAACGGATTCTGCAGTTAGGGCAACTGATCACGGGCGAGGAACGCCGGGTGGATCTGGTTGGTTTTTCCATCGAGGCCGGTTCGAATTCGATCAGCCGGGCCGTCTTTGAATTAGATGTTTGGACCGGTGAGGAGGGGGAAACGCCGTGAAAATGACCCCGAAATCCTGGATCCTGGGTGGAATCGTCCTGGCCGTTCTCGTGATGGGATTGGGGTGGCGCCTGGGGTGGATGGGCAAGCCCAAGCCGAAGGCCAGGAAGGGCGGCGCCGTGGTTTTGGTGGCGAATGGGAGCGCCCCCACCAACCGTGCCGTTGTGCCCGTGCCCGCGGCCCAGACGAACCGTTTTTGGCCCGAATTGCCGATTGACCCGGGCGCGGCGGAATCCAACTTTATGCGGATTGCCGAAGCCACCCCCCGCGATCCCTTTCAGATTACCCAGGTGGCGGTGGCAACGTCCCCGACCTATTCGCCGGTCAGCCTGCTCAAGTTGCGGGCTATTTGGCGGCAATCGGGTAGCCGGGCGGTGGTTATCAATGGACGGGTCTATGTGGAGGGGGATACGGTGGAAGGATTTCAAATTGATCGCATTGACGGGGACCGGGTCTGGCTAAAGGGCCCCGAAAAGATCGAGCAGTTGGTCTTTGATCGGGGGGGCCGCCCCGCGGCGAATCCGGCGCCGGTCCGGAAGGGGAAGGGATTGTTCGGAGCCCCCCCAGTAACCGGAAGCAAGTCCAAATTATGAGCAATCGCCCAAAGCAAAAGTTGATTTTCCGTTGGAGCCGGGAGCGCGTGCTGGCAGAGGTCCACGAAGGCGGCGCGCTGCCCCGATGGATTTCCCGGAGTGCCGTGGCGCTGCTCACGGGCGTTACCAGTCTGAGTCTGCTCGCGGCCGGTAGTGGTTCATCGGTTGCGGCCGAAAGTGCACTGGCCGGGGGGCAGGGGGAATTGGCTCAAACCAATTCCCCTTTAGCCACGAATACTGTGTCCGGCGAGACCAGACTGGCTCCGGCCATCCAGAATTCCAAACTTTCCCGTGAGCCGGATCCAGCGGAGGGGAAGGGATCTCCGGTGGCGACTGAGCCTGCGGGGGGGCCATCAGCCAAACCCGGGGACGTGGTCGTGGTGACGGAGCCTGAAGCAGCCCCCGGCAAGGGACTCGACGCCCATGCGAAGGGGAAGCAACTATACGACTTTCGGGCGGAGAGCCTGGACCTGAAGACCGCCCTCGCGCTTTTTGCCCGGGCCAATCGGTTGAACATTGTGCCGGACAACGATATCGCCGGCCAGGTGACCATGGATGTCCGCGAGTTGCCTTTGGAGGAGATGATGCAGGCGTTGCTCGAAGCGGCCGACTGTGTGTGGTATGAGAAAAACAATTTGATCCGGGTGCGGAATACGGAGACCAAGCTCTTTCCGGTGGATTATCTGCGCCTTTCCCGAAAAAATTCCGTCCACAGTTCGGCCAATCTCAATTCGGGCGCCAGCGGCGGCGGCGGCGGCGGTGGGGGCGGCGGTGGGGGCGGCGGTGGGGGAGGAGCTAGCGGTGGCGGTGGCTCGGGCGGCGGTAGCACTACCACGGGAGGGGGCGGTTCCTCGGTCAATTTGAATGCGGAAAACCCGGTCGATTTCTGGACAGATTTGTCGACCGAACTCGCGACGATGCTGACGGGGCAGGGAAAAATTACCATGAACAAAACCGCCGGGCTGATTCAGGTTACCGACCGACCCTCGGCCCTAAAACGGGTGGCTGGTTACCTCACCAGCACCGGGGAGAGTGTGCACCGGCAGGTCGAGATCGATGCGAAGATTTACGATGTCACCCTGAGCGACCAGTTCCAGTTTGGCGTGGATTGGAATCACGTGGTGCAGGCCTACAGCGGCCAGATGACCTTTGGCGCTTCGACTCTGCCCCAGGCCATTGGCCCAGCCAGCGCCTCGCCTTCCGCGCTCACCATGCTGTTCACGAATTTCAACAGCAGCGCGTTCGTGGACGCGTTGCAGCTCCAGGGCAAGGTGCAAGTCATCACCAAGCCGCGCATCCGGACCCTTAACAATCAAACGGCCTTGATCAAGGTGGGGGAGGAGAAGGCGTTTTTCTCCTCCACCACGACCTATTTGCAAACGACGTCGCAAACGACTCCCATTCAGCAGGCGACGGTGCAGATGGTCACGTTTGGCACCATCCTCTCCCTGACTCCGCAAATTTCGAGCGATGGCTGGATCTCCCTGGATATTTCTCCGGTGCTCAGTCGGCAGACTGGCGTGGAAACTTCGGGCACGGATGCCACGGGCAAGACCACGGCCCCCGACATGGAAACGAAACAAGCCACCACCCTCGTGCGCGTGCGGGATGGCACCACCATTGTCATGGGCGGTTTGATCCAGACGGAGCACGACAAAAACGAGCGCAAAATTCCCCTGCTCGGTGACATCCCCTGGCTGGGCAAGCTATTCACCGGCACTTTCGACTATAAGCGCCGAGCGGAACTTGTTATTTTTGTGACGCCGCATATTATCAACGATTCCGATGTCCCTCGGCTGGAACCCGAATTTAACGAACCGGAAGTAAAGTTTCCCAAAAAATAGGGTGAACGAACCAGGCGCCGTTGCAGCCCGGACCGCCGCGATAATTAAAACTATGAAAAAACAGGCATACCTCCTCCTGGCCGTGGCGCTCACGGCCTGGGTTTTCTCCGCTCGGGCGGATTCCTTCGAAGATTGGGTTTGTTATGGACCCACGGGCACACCGCGCCCCGTGACGACTCCGGATATTCCCAGCGCTTTCAACTCCTTCTTTCCCGAAAATTCGGGTGGTTATGTGGCGGTCTGGGATCAGCCCGCCAGCGGAACAGTGCTGCTGGAGCGGCGCACCCGGGAGGGCGCACAACTCTGGAATAGCAGCGTGAACCTGGCGGGGGATGAGAATACCCGCATCGTGCTGGCCAGCGCTTCGCGGATCCTTTGGTGCAGCGCGCAACGATGGATTTTCATGGATCGGGATGCCGGGACCAATGTCGCAACCGGCCAGTGGGATCAGCCAAATCTGGACGCCAACAAAGTGGTGATCCAGAAGGATATCCTCTATATCATCAACGGCGATGGGGCATCGGCCTACGATACCAACATGAATGAATTGGATGCCGTTTCCGTGACCTCACCGGAGGGTCTTTGGTGCGCGTTTGGCGGCACCTGGCTGCTGGATACCAGCGCCCGCACTGATTATTGCATCCGCATCGCTGATATTGATACCGGTTCACGAACCGAGATCCCCTTGCCCGCTACTGTGCCGGGCGGCTACGTGGAGCATCACGTTCTTAGCGCGAATGGCAATTCCATTTTTGTGCTCTCGACGATCAGTTGGCCCGGCACCGCCTCCCATTACTTCACAGTCTGCACCGCCGAAGGTTGCACTTTCCAAAATGAGCTCGATTTTAACGAGTCCATCACCGGGACGGCGCCGCTTGACGATGGCTGGCTCATCAGCACCCGATCCGTGGGCAGCACCACCCCCCAGCATTACCTATACAAAATCGATTCGGCTGGAAACGTTCAGCCGCATACGCAAATTGATCCGGCGCTGCCGCAGAGTTACGTGGCGCTAAATACCACTCCCCCGACGTTGTTGCATGTCATCGATTCGAGCCACCTCGAGGTTTATGACACCACCGCGGCTCCGTGGTGGAATTACATGCTGAATGGCACCGCACTGCTCTACCCTTCGGTGAATTTGCTTCACTCGCTGGAATTTTCGATTCCAACCGGGAATACCAATTATTTCTGGATGAGTTCGATTAATCCCAATAACAAGTGAGACGCCGCCGGACCGGGCCGCCTGAGCAATTCAAGGCCAGGCTGACCCGGTTTCGGATGCGCCAGCCTCCCGGCACATGGCGTCCAGGGCCGCGGCCGAGCGGGTGCCGATGAAACGGCGCTGGGTCCGGCCCGCGGCATCAAGGATGACATTGGTGGGCAATTCCCCACCGTTGAAACGGGCGCCAATCTCCCCGGCGGGATTCAGCAGGATGGGATAATTGATCCCTTTGGCGTGAACCAGTCGGCGCACCTTTTCCTGAATCTCCCGTGCGTCCTTGCGTTCCGAGGGGGCCGACTGACCACCTTCGTGTTCGTGTTCGTGGTCATGCTCATCAGGACGCCCGTCCAGGCAGATGGCCAGAACCACGAGGCGATTGCCAAACCGTTTTTGTAGAGCGATCAAGTCGGGGATCTCCGTGAGGCAGGCGTTGCACCAAGTGGCCCAAAAATTGATCAAAACCACGCGTCCACGGAAATCGTGCAGGCTGACTGCATGATTTTCGAGGTCTGGTAGAGTGAAGTCTCCGGCGGCGAAGTGAGCTGTCGTGAGCGGAGCGGAGAGGGGGGGATTTGTGAGTGGCCCATAGTTGGTGGCGTGAAGGGACCACCATTCCCGCCATTTGGACAATCCGTCCCGCAGGGCTTTTTCTTTCACGGGATCCAATTTGGAACTGGTGGGATCGGCCCCTTCGCCCAAGGCGGAGTAGATGCGAACGCCTACATCATTTCCCGTCCAGGTCCGCAGCAAAGCATCCGCGGACGCCGCCACCGTGGCATCCGCGTCCTGAACCAAGGGAATGATCAAAGGCACAAGTTCCGCGCCGCCCGTGCGCCGCACCCATTGCAGACCCAGCAACCGGCGCTGCGGATCAAGGTCCGCCAATTGCAACCGGGCGAGCTCTGGCAAGTGGGGAGAGGGGCCGTTGGCGAGGGTATCCAGGGCTCCGAGGGCGCGTTCTCTGACATCCGAGTCCGCATCGCGGGCGCCCTCCCGGAAGAGGAATTCGGCGCCTTGGGCGAATTCCGCCGATTCCCTGGCTCGACCGGCGGCGACTTCCATCACGGCCAACCGGTGAGTGATACGGCCGGTCGCCCAAAAGCGGCGCAACTCGGACAGGGGATCCATCGCGCCAACCGTCAGTTCCCGGACTTGCTCGGCGGTGGTGCTGGGCGCGCGCAACAGCGCCAGCAGCGTCAAATAACGACGGATGGATTCTCCGCCAAAACCGCCTGCGAGGGCCAGGGTCAAGGCCGAGGCCAGCAACCAGCGGAGGCGGCGGCGCGGCGCGCGGGGGAGGGAGGTGACTGGGGTAACGATCAGGTGCTCACGGTTATTCATGCGTTTTAGCTTTGATCGTTGGTCGTTTCCGGCGCCGTCTGCCAGAAGTGTCTGTTACCCGAGAGGGTGATTCGTTGTGCCAAAAGGACTGTTACCCATTGGCGCTTTGTTTTTGGTTAATTCTTCTTCGCCGCGTAAGCCTACGCGGCGTGTCAACTGTCCGCCTCCCCGG
>CAIXFN010000117.1 GCA_903918755.1 uncultured Pedosphaera sp. | reverse complement strand
GTCTATCGACAAGACCGGACACATTGCGTGAGAATTTATGGGTCCAGTTAGCACCAGCGGAGGATTCTGGGACAACGGCAGCTTTTTGGAATGAGGGGCGCTTTTTTTTCAAAACTTTATTAATTCAACAGGCTGTTAGGGACTTTACGCAGTCCAGCGCAACTCTTTGATCGGACTCAAGAGCGTCCGCTTTAATTGATTGGACTAGTTTAATGGTTCTTTCCCCAACAAAAACACCGAGCAATTCCATGAGCCGCGGATTGTCAACGGTTACGTTCCAGACCACATTGCTGCCTACCTTGGCCATATTTAGTCTGAAATCTCCGCTCCCGCCATATTTCTGCAAGCCGTCCATTTCCGAAACGTTTAGAATGGCGTATTCATTAAGGTTAAGGCTGAGAACATAATGAGGATTATACCGGAAAGCCGATTGTTGCCAGACATTTTCCTCCGTTCCCAAAGTGCGGAAAACTGGTGACGAAAAAACCAGCGTCAACAGAAGCTTAACGCCAATTCGATACATTCTTGTCATAACTCTACAAAATAGTTATGGACTACAGACGCAACAACTCCCGAAACCTGAGATAGTACAAGGTCCGGTTTCCGAGGTCACATAGCAAGAGGTTGTGTTTGGCATGTTGGCGATCACTCTGCCGGTGCAGATGTCATAGCAAGAGCCACCAGCTGTAGTGCAAATAGCGGATGTATGAACTGCCGGACCTGCTGGGCCCTGCGGACCAACTGCGCCCGTCAGTCCCGGAATCCCCTGAGGCCCGGTGTCTCCCTTCGGTCCGGCCGGCCCGGTCGCCCCTTGCGGGCCGGTTGCACCCTGGGGTCCGACAATTGAAACGGCAGCACCCCAAGTGCCACTGGCTTTGGGGCCATACAAGGAGTGGGCCGTGGTATTGATGTAAAAGTCACCATTGTTGCCCAAGGAGGCCGTGGGGGCTCCAGCGCCGTTGCGGAGGGTGTTAAAGCCGGCGGGGCTGCCCACCCAATTTCCGGACGCGTCAATGATGGTGGTGCCATTGATGGCGACGGCACCGGCGATGTCCAGACGCTGCTTGGGGCTGGTGGTGCCAATGCCGACGTTGCCGCTGGCGCCGATGGCCAGGCGGATGGTCGCGTTGGACGTTTGATTTCCCAACGGCGGCATCTGGGCGATCATCAGGTTGCCGGAATCGTTGGCAATGGCCCAGGGGTGGGAGGAGGAATAGTCCAGAATGCCGATGGCGTTGTTGACCGCACCGTCCGCAATGATGGACGCCCCGTAACTGAACGCGGACCAGGAGCCGCCCCCAAAGGCGTGCACCTTGCCCTGGGGATTCAGCGTGCCCACCCCCAGATTGCCGCCGGTGAAATTAACCTGGCCCGTGAAGGTTTCGTTGGCATCCAATCTGGCCACGTTGGCGGGGAGATGGCTGCCGGATATCCAGTTGCCGGAGGCGTCGATGATGGTGGTGCCGTTGATGGCCACCGCCCCAGCCACGTCCAATCGCTCCGAGGGGCTGGTCGTACCGATCCCGACGTTGCCCGAGTTCGCGAGCGCCAGGCGGATGACCCCGTTGGTGGCGGTGGTGCCCAAAGGCGGCATCTGGGCGATCATCAAGTTCCCGGCGTCGTTGGCGATCGCCCAGGGATGGGACGAAGCGTAATCCAGGATCCCGATGGCGTTATTGGCCGGTCCGTCGGCAACAATATTGGCGCTGTAATTAAAAGTGGACCAGGGGCTGCCACCCACGGCATGGATTTTTGCCAGGGGGTTTAAAGTGCCCACGCCCAGGTTGCCACCGTAGAAATCAACCTGACCGGTGAAGGTCTCGTTGGCATCCAATCGGGCTACGTTGGCAGGGAGTTGGCTGGCGGTGACCACGCCGCTCAAATTGGCCGCCGTGACCGCATACGGAGTGGGGGTCAACTTTTGGCGCGGGCTCAGGGTGGTGAAGGCACTGCCGTGGTTGGTGCGGACACCGATTTCCAGCCAGCGATCCGCCCCCGGGAAATTGCCGCCGAAATCAAGGGTGGTGGTGAACAGGCCATTGCTGACGACAACGGCGTTCGTCGTGGTCAGGCCGACTTGACCCGCACCGCTGGCCACGTTGTAGAGCGCGAAAGTCAGGTCAAAATTGCCACTGGCCACATTCGCGCCGAGATTCAACCGGCCCTGGTAGGTGAAGGCCGTGCCTTGTGCCTCAACGCGCTGCAAGACCAGCAATGGAATCCAGCACGCGACGGAAATGAGAAATTTCATTTTCATGCATTTCAAGGAACCGTGGCACGGGCTTGCAGGGTGGTGAATCCCGGGGCGAAGGTGACATTGGCAATCCAAGTTGCCTGGGCGAATGTGCCGGCGCTATTGGTTGCGGAGACCCAAGCCGCCGGGCCGTATTTCTGCACCGTGCGCAATTGCACAACGCCTTCCACCGGGAAGTTTTTGGTTTCAAGGATCACTTGGACAGTGCCATTCTTTTGGAGCGGGATGTCGGCCGCGCTGGCCAACGGGGCCGTAGGATCTCCCGGAGTGGGCGTGCCATCAACGGAGGCCACTCGGACGGTCGGCGCGTCGTCGGCTGGCCAGATGATGGGAATGGCCGCGGGAGCGACGGCGATGGTGACAGGGGTAATTCTAATGGTTGGAGCCAAAGTCAATGTCTCGATTCGAATCCGCCCATTTCCTGCGCCCGAGTTTCCCTGTGCATGAATGTCTCCGGTGCCCGAAACTTGTGCTGCGATGAGGCGAATTGCACCGCCGCTGCTAAAATAGTTTCCGCCGTCTGCACTAACAGTACCGTTTATTAAAACGGCCATTGCATCGATCAGTAGTGCCCCGCCGCCGCCGCCACCAGTATAGTAGCTGTCTGCCGCTCGAGCATAAGCGCCAGACCCTCCAATCAGAGGGATGATTTGCGGATTTCCATAGCTGGAAGCATAAGTCGCATAGGCACCGCTACCTGGGCCATAGCCACCTCCATTGCCAGATGGCCCTGATGCGCCTCCACGAAAGCCGCCCGGCCCTGGTTCAGCTGGCGTGAGGAGCGAGAGGGAATCTGCTGGGTACGAATCGTGACCCGCCACGCTGAGCGTCCCGTTGATCACCACATTGCCCGCCACCAGCCAAACGACCGGGGCGTGGCTGGGGTGATTGGTGAACGTCACGGTTACTCCCGCCGGAATGTTGACCGAGCGATACTTGAAGACCACGGCCCACTTGTTGGAATCGTAAATGCCTTTGCCGGCATTGGCGGAGTTGTCGGCGTTCCAGAGGCCCGGGACGGCGATGGACAAATCGACGACGATATTATTGGTCGGGCTGAAATCCAGGTCGGAGCCATCACTGGGGATGGTTTGGGTCCAGGCAGGGACGACCGCCAGGAGGGAGACGGCAATACTGATTAGTAATTTGGAGCGAAGTTTCATGGGTTTTCGGGATGGTGGGTGATCATTGCAAATGGGTTCTCGATGCGTTTGGGAAAGGGGGGCAAAGGTTATTGGATGTCGTTGAAGACCGATAGTTCACGCGAGATGGCTTCCACGCGCGCGGTGGGGGCGCCGAAATTGAACAGGCTTACTTCGCGGGAATAGGCCTCGGGATAGCCGGCGACACCGGGTCGCTCGCCATTGAAGACCGAGATTTCGCGACTCGTAGCCTCCCGATGAAAGAGCGGGGAACCAAAATTGAACAGGCTGACTTCCCGGGAGTATGCTTCCGGATAACCCGCGCTGGGGGTGTGCGCGCCATTGAACACGGAGACTTCCCGGCTTTCGGCTTCGACGTGGTAGATCGGGGAACCGAAGTTGAACAATGAGACCTCCGGCGAGATGGCCTCGAGTCGCGCCGTGGGTCCCCCGAAATTGAAGAGGCTCACTTCGCGGCTGTAGAACTGCAATTTGGCATCGCTCAAATTGAACCGCTGGCGGTATTCCTCGAGATTCGTGAGTCCGGCAATGTTCGGACTGGGTTGGCGGGCGTCTTTCGGATCCAGGGGATTCAGGCCATGCGCCAATTCCCAGAGGTCATCCATGCCATCTCCGTCGGAATCGCGGGGCGCAAAGACGCTGATTGGTTCAAACCGCAGAAAGAACTGGCTTTCGTAATTGGTCGGCAGATGAAGAAAGGAGGGTCCGGGATCGCCCAAGGCCAATTGCGCGGTCGTAAAGGGTCGCTGCAAATCCGGGCTGGTTTGAAAAGCGAAGTAGTAGCCCACCGTTGGGGCGAGCGTCAGTTGGAAAGCCTCGCCGACGCGGTCGAAGGAGTAGGGAATAGAGGGCACCTGCGCCTGTGCTCGTGCCTGGGCAGCCGAGAACTGGTAAAGCGCGAAGACAGCCATTGCCAACGCCGTCAGCGCGGATCTCGGGTTGACACGAGTGGCGAAGCTCCACGGGTCGCGATTTGAAGGACGGTATTCATTGCCGGGCGGAACGACCGATGAGGGTGACCGGAGTTGCCGGCCAGTCACCCCCAAGCCCACACCCACCCCTGGCGTTGGATTGATTGCGCTGGTAATGACGCTTTGCACACCGTCACGTTAGCCAGTCGGGCGGGGGGCCCCCAATGGAGATGGTGTCGTATTTTTGTGCTACACGATTAAGGGCAGGCTCGTAAAATGAAGATGGGCGTCCGGGACGATTGAAGGCACCACCTCTCCCCGACCCTCTCCGCCATTGTGAATGGCAGAGAGGGAGAAGATAGGCTGCTCGGCCGGCGTTGTTGGCCGCCAAGTGCGCCAGGCACTATTTACTTTGCGGGGGGAAGTTCGTGCGGAATTTGCGCACCGCCTCGGCCTTGGTCTGGGCCTGGAGTTTTCCGTAGATGCGGTGGATGTGGGTGCGGACGGTGTGGACACTCAACCCCAGGTCGGCCGCGATTTCCTTGTAACGCTGGCCGGCCGCCAGCATCCGTAACACCTGCTCCTCCCGCAATGACAGCTGGTTTTCCGGAAGGGGGAGGGGTTCCGGCCGAATCAGGCGCTGCACCACCCGGCGCGCGATCGAACTGGACATCGGGGAGCCGCCCGCTCGCAGTTCGCGGATGGATTCCGCCAAACGCTCAGCTGCCAATCCCTTGACGAGATACCCGGTCGCGCCGGCCTGGAGCGAGGCGTAAACGGACTCATGATCGTCCAAAATTGTCAACATCATGAACTCGGTTATCGGGAGGATCTCCTTCAACTGCCGGACGCACTCGATGCCGGAAATGCCGGGGAGTCCGATATCCATCAAGACGACATCGGGGCGCAAGGGTGGCAGCAGGAGGAGGGCTTCTTCGCCGCTCGTGGCCACGCCGTGCAGTTCCAATTCCGGAGTGCCCGCGACCAGTTGCTTCAACTCTTCCCGAATGTTGGCGATATCCTCCACCAAGGCGACGCGGGTGATGGGTGCGGACGGGTTTGGGGGAGCGTTCATAGTTTAGCCGGGGTGATGGCGGCTGGGAGCGGAACCTGCAGGGTGACCGTGGTGCCGCTGGCCGTGCCGGCGATGACGGCGGTGCCACCATGCCGTTCCAGGCGATCCCGCAGATTGGGCAGGCCATTGCCTCGGCCGGCTTCCGGGGGTGAGTCATGCCAGCGACCATCGTCCCGGATGGTGATGGTCAACCGGGAGTCCTCGCAGCGCAGGGCCAAACGGACGCCCATGCCACCAGAATGCTTGATGACATTGTGGATGACTTCCTTGACCGCCAGAATCAAGTCGTGGCGCAATTGATAAGGGATGGAGAGCGAGGGGAGTTGGGTCGGGATGTCGAGGGTGCACTGAAATTGCGTCTTTTCCAGCATGGCCGCCACCATGTCTCCCGTGTAAGCCACCGTCGCTTCCAAGGTGTCATTGGTGGGTTTGGTGACCCACACCAGTTCGGATAGATTTCCGACCAGGCGGCCCGCCGTGGCTTCGATCTGCACCAACTTGGCTTCCCCCGCCTCCCGCGTCCCGGATTGCTGCCGGGCGTTGGCGCTGGCGATGGCAATTTCGGTCAATTCCGCCCCCAACTGGTCATGCAGATCTTGTGCAATACGCTGGCGTTCCTCCGCCTGCGCCTGTTCCCGGATTCGGGCGGCGGCAGTGGCGGCGGCTTCGTTGAGGCGATAGCGGCGCCGGGAAATGAGAAAGCCGAGAAGGCTGACCGCCAAGCCACCGAGCGCAATCCAACCGCCATAAGCGGTCCACCCGGGGTGGATACCGGCGGGCCAATGGCTGGAATGGGCGAGGCCGGTCGGAGAACCGTACAGAATTTGCACCCGACCCTGGAGGGGAATGGTGTCGGTATATCCGGGTTGACCGATGGCCACATCATCATAGCCGTCGCCGTTAAAATCGCCGATGCCCCGGACGGTTTTGCCGTACATCGTTTTTGGCTGTCCGCCGCTCCCAGTCCAATGGGGTTGCCGCGACAAGCCCTGGCGGGAGCCAAGGAAAACAAAGGCCACGCCCTCGCCCCGCTGCAATTGATACCCTTCCGCGGCGGACACGATGACATCCGCATAGCCATCGCCATTCACGTCCCCGGCGGTGGCCACACTGTGGCCCAAAAACATTCCGGGTTCGCGGGGCCAATAGGCCCACGAAATGTTGGTGGTAAGGCCGGAAGGGCTGCCATAACAAACCAGCACCGCGCCCTCGTATTGTTTTTCGACACTGCTGGAATTGGCCCCGATCAGCAGGTCCGCGTAGCCATCGCCGTTGACGTCGCCCGCCGCAAAAACCGAGTCCCCGGTGTTTTGTTCCGCCCGGGTTCCCTGCAGCGTCCAATTGGCATTCTGCGAGGGTAGGTTGGGTCCGCCGTAATAAACCTTCACCTGCCCGGATTCCTTCCAGGAGGATTCATAACCATGACTGCCAATCACGATATCAGCGTAGCCATCGTTGTTCAGGTCGCCCGCGCCATGAACGGAATAGCCGAAAGTTTCCCCGGAAGCGGCGCCCGACACAACCCAGGCCGGCTGATTGGTGGGGCCGGAGGGGGTGCCCAGGTACAAAAAGACCCGGCCGACGCGTGTGACCGTAACACTATTGGAGATGACCGAATCCTGCCACGCGCCCACCAGGATGTCATCGAGGCCGTCGCCGTTCACATCCCCGGCGGCGGCGACGGAGAAGCCGGTCTTGCTATCGACCACCGTTCCGTAAACGGGCCAACCGGGGGCCAGATGAGGACCATCCGGTCCGCCTAAAAATACGTAAGCGGCCCCGGTATGGGCCGGTTTGCCGGGCTCAGAGTCATAGGTCGCCCCCACGATAAAGTCCGCGTAACCATCCCGATTCACATCACCCAGGCCCTCGACCTGATGCCCAAATTCAGCGCCGGGATTGGGGCAGATATAAGACCAGTAGCGATTGGTATCAATTCCCAGGGGCGAACCTCGGTAGAGGATGATTTCCCCCGAGGAATTGGTGCCGCCTTTGAAGGATCCCACCAGCAAGCAGTCGAAACCGTCGCCATAAACATCGCCCACTCCGCTCAGGGTATGTCCGAATTGACCATCCGTTTTGGCACCCAATACTTCCTGGGAAATGCCGGTGGTCGGCAGGATTTGGCGCAGCGGTTTACTTTTGGGCGGACGCCCCAAGGTCGCGCGCGCGCGCATGGTGTTGGTGCCGGGAGGCCGGTTGGTTTCCGCAGAGGTCACTACCGTCACAGTCCGGGGCGCGCTCGGATTGGGTGCAATGGTCCAATAGTCCTTGAGGTTGTCTTCGTGACACCCGGTCTCCAAAAGTGACGCGGCAAAGAGGAGGGCGAAGATCCAGCTCCGAATCAACCAATCACCAAGCTCCCCCCTTTGCCACGGTTGGTGTAAGCCCGGGCAAACGGATTCTCTTTGGAAATAGGCCGCTTTAATCATGTAATCAAACTTGCAATCGCAAGGGGACTTTACAGGCCACTGTCAAGGTCGGGCGAGGCGAAATCGGCGATTTTGCGCACAGTTCGGCGAATCGTATCGAATGAAAATACGACATAATTGCGCCAGAACAGCGGACCGGGCCTCCAAGAGGGAGATCCAGGCGCAAACTATTCTGGGCAACGAGAGGCGCGTTGTGGCTGGATCAATCGTGAGGAATATGGCGGAGGCCTGAGGCCGTGGGAATGATGGGCTGCGTTGAGGCGGGTCGCGAAAAAGGCGCGGATTCAACTGCGAATTGGCGCGGGGAGGTTGTCCACGACCCGGCCGAGTGAATGCGGAACTCCATACGGGGAGACCTGCGGTGGGGCGAGTCAGCCGCGGCTTCTGGTTCGTGCCGCCGGTATGGAATACCCCGAACGAGGGAATCCATATTCCCATGAGAGGAACTCCGGCCTGGTTATCGACACGTTTCGCGGAGTCAACTTACTCACCGATGATTTTAACCAAGGCGCGTTTGCGGCGCCGGCCATCGAACTCACCGTAAAAGATCTGCTCCCAGGGGCCGAAATCCAATTTGCCCTGGGTGATGGCCACCACCACTTCCCGGCCCATGAGCTGTCGTTTCAGATGCGCATCGGCGTTGTCCTCGCCCGTCCGGTTATGGTGGTATTGGGTCGTGGGCGCATGCGGGGCCAGCCGCTCGAGCCAGACGTCGTAGTCATGCAGCAAACCAGGTTCATCATCGTTGATGAAAACCGACGCGGTGATGTTCATGGCATTGACCAGGCACAGACCTTCCCGCACGCCGCTGCGTAGAACCAGGTCTTCCACGGTTTTGGTGATGTTGACGAACCCACGCCGCGTGGGGACCTCAAACCACAGATGTTCGGTGAGTGATTTCATGGCATTTCACTTAGCAGTTTGATCGCGGCCTGGCAAACTTGGCCGTATGGTCGCCCCTCGCCACCGGCGTCCGTCCGGTCAGAGATTGGGCGAGGTAATCTGCAACCGAAAGTGCCATGGCGGCACCGAGGACCAGCCCGGGGGAAATGCCAAACACAGGGCCAGCCAGGCAGGGAGAGTGGGATTCCCACTTGCCAAACGCGCGCGGCTAATTGAGAATGAGTCTCGTTAAGGCAGAGACCAGCACATGCGCCATTCAACACAAAAATCCCCGGTGGCCCCGCGTTCCGATCGGGACGCGGGCGGCGGGAACGTGTTTACAGAACATCCCGCCTGGGCATCCGTGGGCGCCGGATGGCAGCGGGTGTTCGGCAATTTTGAGAGCCTGGGCTACAGCATCGAGTGGCACGAGTTTCAGGTCCGGCAGGAATTGGACTGGGGTGCGAGTTTTCATCCCGACGGGGTGGAGTTGTGCCTCAATGTGAGCGGTAATGGCTACGTTGAGGGTGAGGGGCGGCGTCAGGGATTTGCGCCGATTACCGCGGGATTTTATCGGCGCCGGGAGACCCCACTGATCGGCCGGCGGCAGGGCGGAGAACGGCATGAGTTTTTGACGGTGGAATATTCCGACGAGTTTTTGGCCCGGCACCTGGCGGGCGCGGAAGCAAAGCTGCATCCGCTTGTGCGCGCGGCGATGGCGGAGCGAGCGGATCCCTGTGGCCCGGCGGTGACGGCCCGGTTGTCGGCGGACCAGCAGCGGATGGTGGCGACGTTGCGGCAACCGCCCGTTTTCGCCGCGGCGCAGCCGATCTGGTATCAGTGCAAGGCGCTCGAACTGGCGGTGGGGTTTTTCTTTCAGCCGCCGCCGGAAGCGGAGTTCTTTTGCACCCGGCAGCACCGGCTCGCCCAGGAACGGGTGGAGCAAGTCATTTTTCTGCTCCAACAAAAGCTGGCGGAACCATTTTCCCTGGAGGCACTGGGCAGGCAGGTGGGCTGCAGCCCGTTTTACCTGAGCCGGACGTTTTCCGCCCAGACCGGACAAACCATCAGCCAGTATTTGCGCCGACTGCGGATGGAGCGGGCGGCGGAATTGCTCCGCCGGAAAGAACTGAATGTGACCGAGGTTATGCTGGAAGTGGGCTACTCGAGTCCGAGTCACTTCAGCCAGACGTTTCACGAAACCTTTGGCTGCTGCCCGGGGCTTTATCCCCTCCGCACCGGGCCGCAAATCGCCCGGGACCGAACCGGACGTTGATCACTGGGACTGCGCGCCGTCGAACGTCCAGTTCACCTCCGCCAGCCCGGGGTCGCCGATCTTGGTGCCCTTCGGGAAGCACAAATCGCGATAACGGTAGTGGGCGGCGTGTCCGTCGAGGAAAACCAGGTTCGCCCCTTCGTCATGGCGGGAAGAGAGATGGTTGAGCGAACCGCGCGGACAGGCCAGATCATTGAAGGGATTCGTTCCGAAATAAGGGCGTTCCCCGGAGTTAGCCCGGTCATCGGCGAGGAAAACGTATGCCGAGGGATGCAAAATCAGCGAGGCTTTGAAAGGCGAGGCGGCGGGGAGATTGAGGCCGTTGGTGCCCTTAAAGTTGATGCCATAGCTGAACGCCACATTATTGGTGAGATCAATTTCGCCCGGGAGGAAGCGCGCCGTGGGGCAGTGGAACACACTGCGCGAATCCAGGTAGGTCGCAGGTTGCTCCGCATATTGCCACAAGGCGTTTTGCGCGACATAAGGCGGCAGGGCGTTGAACCAGGCGCGGTTGCCCGTTCCGGCGGCGGCGAATGCGGTCAGGTCCGACCAATGCAGCTTGTCCTGGCTGTAACCCTCCGGGGCGCCAGGAGTGCTGGCGGGAATGGCAAATTCCGGAAATGCCTGGGAGTTGTCGTCGAGGTATAGGTTGAGGCCAATCCCCCATTGGCGGAGATTGCTGAGGCAGGCGATGCGGTGGGCGCGTTCTTTGGACCGGGCGAGGGTCGGCAGGAGCAGGGCAGCGAGAATGGCAATGATGGCCATCACCACGAGTAGTTCGATCAAGGTGAAGCCGGATTTTGGGCGGAGGTTCATAAGCGTGTTGAGGCGGTTTTCAGTGGGCTGGATGGAGCGGAGCACCGTCACACCACAAGCACTGCCGTCCGCCAGCCCGGCTGACCATCGCCGAATTCACCCACAGCTGCCGTCGCCCGGTTGCCATTTTCTAGCGGCTCCCTGCGGTCGGTCGGGTGGGTGGGGGGAGGCAACTGCATTGGATAATGGCCAGAAGAACGGGAGGGCATGGCCGGATCATGGCGGTAAACGCAATCCGGGGTGAAGTGCGCAACTCGGTCACCCCTGCGGCAAGTCGGGGTAAGCGCGACCTGTCGCTCGCCATGCAGGACGGGAGATCCCCGGGTTTACCGCATATACTGTGGCTAGCTACCGGGTCGCCCGACCTGGTCTGGGGCGGGTTCCAACTCGAGATCGGGCGAGGTGACGGGCAGGAGGAATTGCCCGGGATGGTGGCGCAGGCGCTGGCCGAGGGCGGCGAAGATAGCCCGACGCTCGGGTGCCTCGATGCCCCGGGCGCGGATGGCCACCCAGATGGCGAGGCCGAAACTGACGGTCACGTTCATTAAACCGATGCCGGCGATGCCGAGCACGGCCAGCCAGAAAGGCGCGGTAGTCATGACTGCGGGACCCAGCGAAGCGACCGCCCCCGCGAGGAAGCTGGAGGAGAGCGTGACGTGGCGGATGTCCAGGGGCACGCCGGCAAAGGCCGCCACTTCCGGGATGAACCCCAGCATAAGACCGAAGGAGATGTTGCCGGCAAGACCGGCAATATTTTTGTGCAAGAAGCGGCTGAACCCGCGGGCCCGGGTGGCGCCGAAAGCGCGGATCAGGCGGCGATCGGCGGCCAGTGACTCCGCCACGCGATGGCAGACGAACCAATTATCCGCCCAGGCGGCGATCATGCTGGAGGACCAGAGCAGCACGCCGGTAAACGCGGCAAAGAACAGGCTGGGTCCGAAGACAGAAAGGGAGGGAATGGTGTGGGCCGCCTTTTCGGCCGTCATCAAGGAATGGCCGGTCGCCCCCAGGACAAGGAAATGAAGGGCCAGCATGGTGGGGACCACCAGCAGCAAGTTGCCGGCAATGGCAGCCACTTGGGACCGGATCAGGCAGACGATTTCGTTCACGAGGATCTCCATGGCATGCGGTTCCCGAACATGGTGCATCCGGGCGGCGAGGGCGGGGGCGGTGTTGGCCGGTTGCTTGGTGGCCAGGGTGGCGCCGGTGAGTTGGATGGCCACAAAGCCGGAGGCGTAGTTGAGCGAGGTCGCCGCGCCCTGCAGCAAACCGGGCAGCTGCCAGCCCAGAATGATGAGCTTGAACCAGGTGGTGAACGCCATGATGACTCCGCCGCCGGCCGCACGCCGGAGCATGTCGCGATACTCGACGGGGGTGCGGGCGATGTAATGTTCGCCCGTGGCGGCATTCCGCTCCAGAATCTTGCGCGTCAGCAGGTGGAAATTCTGGCGCAATAATTCCCCGACACTCTCCCGGGCCAGGTTTTGCCGGACCAGCAGCGCCACAAAGGAACTGCTTCGCCCAGGCGATGGGGCATCATTGAAATGCAATTCCAGCAGGACCTCAAAGCGGCCCAGGCATGCCTCCATGAAGGCGAGTTGATAAACCACGTCCGTACTGACTCCCCGGGTTTCCAAATGGCTTTGCACTTCGGCAAGGGTCCGGTGGCAGCTGTCGAGGGTGCCCCGCAAATGATTCAATTCGCCCTCCAGGGTGGCCGGCACACCCGTTGAGCGCGCGGCGATGGCGTTTCCCAACACACTGGTCAACTTGGTGAAGGGCAACTCGCCGATGCGTTTATGCCGGATGCGCGCACGGATGGCGGCGGAGCAACCGCTGACCCGCAATTGGGCGGCCAGGTGAAACAGCGCGTCCTCCAATTCCTCCGCCAGCGCGTTCCAACCGTCCTCCGCGGGGGTCACTTCAAACAGGAGCAAGTCCTGGAATCGATCCAGCGTGGCAGGGTCCAGCTTTTCGATCCAGGCCGCATCCAGTGGATGGGGAAACAACCGGTTAAACAGCACCCCCAATTCCGCCGAGTCCGGGGGCGGCAGACATTTGTGGGCCAATCGCCCGGCGATTTCCTGCAACATGCCGAACTGGCGCGGCAGCCCGGTTTCCGAGAAGAGCTCCATCGCGCTGGTCTCGCGAATGATGGAGCGCAGGGTTTTGGCTACCGAGATTCTCCAAGCGGGATTGCGATCGAGCACGTCCAGGAACCGGCGCAGCCGACCGGCTTGCACGAGGAGTTCGGGGGCCATTTGCCGCTCCTCCCCGTGGCCGGGGCGGCGGACCCATTGCACGACATCCACCAGCCAGTTCAACCGGCTGGCCAGCGCTTCGCCAGCGGGTGCGGCCGAGGCCAGGACATCGAGAGCCGGGAGGGCGGAATTCCGGCCCGCAAAGCGGTCCCGCCAGCGGCGGATGCGGGAGAAAATCTTGCCTGGCTTTCTGATCGTTCAGATTAACACGGGCGATAATTGGCGGCGAAGGATTGCTTGGGGGGAAACACCCCCGTTTCGGCGGGCCCGGACGTCGGCGAAGCTTGGGCGAGTGATGCAAGATAGGGTTCCCAATTGGCACAGTCCGGGAGGCGGAATAGAGCTTTGGGGCCGAAGTTTGGATGATGAGCAAAATTTGTTGGATCGCCGGGAGGAACACTCCGGTCGCGGAATCGGGGGCGGGAGCCTTCCCCGGACCAACTTGGGACCGTCCGCTCAGCTGGGATTGAGCGAGGGCACCCCGGGATGGAGTTGTTATGAAGCGTGCAACACTGGCAATGGTGAGGGCGGGTCTCCTATGGCTTTTGCTTGCCAGTGCACCGGTGCAAGGACAGGCATGGCGGTTTGTGGTGTTCGGGGACACGCGGGGGGAAAGCACCAGCGACCAAATTGACACGACGATCCTTTCCGAAATTGCCCGGGCGGCGACGAACTATCATCCGGCGTTTGTGCTGGTGCCGGGGGATCTGGTGAATTCCGGGACGCCGGCGGCATTCCAGAGTTGGACCAATGTCATGGCGCCGGTTTATCAGGCGGGTATCGCGGTTTACCCGGTGATCGGGAATCATGACCTCCCGAGTGTTCCGGGGTGGACGAACGTTTTTGGATCCACCATTCCGAACAACGGTCCGGCGACTGAGATTGACCGGACTTATTTCATCACCTACTCAAACGCGCTCATTCTCAATCTGGACACCTACGTCAACGTCAGCCGGGTCAACCAGGGGTGGATCAACGCGGTGCTGGCCACGAACACCCGGCCGCATGTTTTCGTGCAAGGGCATGAGCCCGCGTTCAAGGCTAATCACCCGGATTGCCTGGATAATTATCCCAAAAACCGGAATGTTTTTTGGAACAGCCTGAGCAACGCCAATTGCCGGATCTATTTCACAGGCCACGACCATTTCTACAACCACAGCCGGATCGATGACGGCGATGGCAACCCGGACAATGATGTGCACCAAATGATTGTGGGTTCGGGAGGGGCGCCGATTTCCACCACTTACGCCTATGACGGAAATAATTCGTTCTTTTTCCCCCGACTGATTTTCCACGAGCAGCAATATGGGTTTGTGGTGGTGGAGGTCAGCGGGTTCCAAGTCACGACGACCTGGTACCATCGCACCAGTCTGGGTGTTTACGCGGCCGGCGGGGATGTTTTTTCCTACACCGCGGTGCCGGTGCGACCGGTGATCGCGGTGAGCCGGACGGGGCTGGGGCTCACCCTGAAGTGGTCGGGCGGCGGGACGTTGCAAGCGGCCGGGACGATCAACGGAGTGTTTGCGGATGTGCCGGGAGCCGCTTCGCCCTTCGTGGTGACGAACGCCGGCGGGACGGCGATGTTTTATCGGATCCGGCAGTAGGAGGCGGAGGGGGCGTGGGGAGACAACCGATTTGACGGCATTCCCGGTCCGCCGGGGTGGGATTCACGCGGCTTCGCTTTGTAAAAGACGGGCCAGTTCGCTGAGGCTGAGCACTTCCGTTTCGGCATTCAGGGGGAAACGCTCCGCACCGGGGTAGACTACGAAACGCCGCGTGGGCTGGAGGTCCGCGCAAGCCTGGTAAAATCCCCGCGCCACTTGGGGGGCCGAACTCCGCTTGATTTCCACTGCCCACAGTTGTCCGCCGGGTAGGGTTAAAACGAGGTCAATTTCCGCCCCGGCGGCGGTGCGATAGAAATTCGCCGATCCGCCCTGGGGCAGCAACCGCAGAAGGTTTTCGATGACAAAACTTTCCCAACTGGGACCCGCCACGGGATGGCTGAGGAGTTGCTCCTTGTTGACCAGACCCAGGAGCGCATGGACGAGGCCGGTGTCACGCACGAATACTTTGGGAGTCTTGACCAGGCGCTTGCCCGCATTTTGGGCCCAAGGCGGCAACCGGTAAACGAGCAACAGATTCACCAAAAGGTCCAGGTAGCGCGCAACGGACTTGCCATCGATCCCCAAGCTCTGCGCCAGGGCGGCGGCATTCAGGGTGGTCGCCTGGTTATGGGCCAGCATGGTCCAAAATCGGCGCAAGGTTTCGGCCGGCACTCGGGAACCAAACTGCGGGATGTCCCGCTCCAGGTAGGTGCGCAGGAAATCCCCGCGCCAGGCGAAACTGAGTGGATCGTTCGGGGCAAGGTAACTGCCCGGAAAACCACCCCGGACCCAAAGCGTCTCGAGTTCGTCCACTCCCGTCTCCAGCACGTCAAAAGGGGTCAATTCCAAATAGGCGATCCGCCCGGCGAGGCTTTCGCCGGACTGTTTTAACAGATCCATCGAGGCCGAACCCAGCAGCAGGAACCGGCCCCCCGTTTTTCCTTGCCGACGCCCGCGATCAATCAAGCCGCGGAGGACTTGGAATATTTCGGGGGCACGATGAACCTCGTCCAGCACCACCAGCTCATTTTCATGCTCCGCGAGATAACGCTCCGGATCGGACAATTTGGCGCGTTGGGAGGGGGATTCGAGGTCCAAGTACAACGAGGGCCGCGTTGCCGCAATGTCCAAAGCCAGAGTGGTCTTGCCAACCTGCCGCGGCCCGATTAGGGCGACGGCCGGGTTATGATCGATAGCAGCCAACAACTGGCTCTGGATCCTTCGTTGAATCATCCTTGTAAATATGGCACCTGTTGCCAGATTTGCAAGGATGAGTGAAGCGAGCTGGTGGGTGGGTGGCGGGGAGGAGAGAGCAAAAATGGCGGCTTGCTCCCGTTTGGGAGCAAACCGCCATGCGAAACTGGCCGGTCGTGGATGGTTGGCCGGGGGTTATTTTTTCGGAAAATTGGGGTCCGCTTTCACCTCGAGGATTTGTTTGGTGTGGCGTTCACTGTGGGCGCTGGTGAGGAGCACCCATTGGTAGGCGTCCAGCTTTTTACCCATCGGGCTGTCCACCGCATGTTGGCGGAGGCCTTCGGTCTTTTTGACAAACGCCAGGGTCTTGGTGCGGCTTTCCTGGAAATGCTTCAAGCTATCCCGCGGCGAGCCGAAACGGTTGGCCGGCTTGAGCGGTTCCGGGGCCTGGACCTTGTGGCTGCGGTCCGGAATTTGTTGCAGGACCAAATCATCCAGGGCCCCCAAGTCGGTCGCCTCGGTGCGGGCAGGTGCCACCATGACTTTTTCCCGGACCATGTCCATGAGAAAATCCTCGGCGGCGGCGATGTGCTCGGTGACTTCCGCCACGGACCAGCGGTCCGGAGCGGGTTTGAAATTCCATTGTTCCGGGGTCAAATCCCGGGTGGCGGCGAATACCTCCTTGCGGGTTTTTTCCAAATGTTTTACGGCTTTCTCACGATCTTTGGCGGAGAGATCCTGGGCCGGAAGCAGCATGGGGCACGCAAGGGCGGCCAGGCAGATGGCAAGCAGTAGTTTTTTCATAAGCGGTCGAGGGGTTGGGCGTTGGTTGTCGGTTGGGGGCAAAAGTTTGGCTTGGGAATGGAATCCGCGTGCGGGCTTCAGGGCTGCGCGGGGAGCTTCGTGACCACGAGGTCGGTGAATTGGATGGGGGTGGTGGCATAGGGGCTGCCCCAGATTGCCGAACGGCCGGGTGCCGGTTCCTTGTCTTCCGAGCTGGTGATCAAGGGTTGCTCCGGTTCGGGAGTTCCTTTGCTCCAGGCCTTGCCCGCCACCTTCCAAACCGCGCCCGAGTGGGTGATTTGGAGGCGGAGCAGGGTCCAGTCCCCGGATTTCCACTCAAAGGGAACATGGGCCAGCAAATCGTCGCCGTGGTAAAGCTCCAGTTCGCCCTTGCCGGGGGCGACTTGCAGGCGGTAGCCGCTCTGGCCATTGAGCCCGAGGCCAAAGGTCGGAAAGCGGCGGCCTTTCTTGGTGCTGAGCACTCGGGCGGTCACCGCGATGTCGCTCTTGGTGGTGGGACCGAACAAGGCGCCGTAGGTATCCAGCGGGGCGCCGGGCAGTTCCAAAACCTTGCCTCCGCCCTCCTCCTTCACGATCCAGCCGCCGTCGAGGATCAGAAAGTCTTCCGGGGCTTTGCCGGTTTCAACTTGGGAAAAATTGTTGGTGTAAAGGGGTTTGGGGTCTTCCGCCCGGGCGGCGGCGAGCCCCAGCACGGCGGCTAAAAACAGACCGCCAATCCGGAGCGCCCGGGGCGTTAAGTTGCGTTTTTTCATAAGCGAGCAATCAATCATTCCGCAGGGCATCCAGCAAGCGACCGCGCAAGGCAAAGCGCGTCGCCACCCAGGTCCATACCCAGCCGTTCACCAGAATGCCGGCCAGGGTCAGCAGCAAGGTGCCATAAGGTAGGTGGGACCCCGGCGAAAGCAAGGCGGGCAGCACGCCCAGCCCGGCCGCGACCGTACCCACCAGCAAACCCAAAATCAATAAAGCCGCATGCTCCGTGAGCACCAACCCGTGCAAGGTCCCGCGCCGGAAACCCAAGGCCAACAACAGCGCGAGCTCACCGCGGCGCTCCTGCACATTCCGCAAAACCACGACCCCCAGCCCGGCGCTGCCGAGCAACAAGCCCAGACCGCCCAGGACCTGAAAAGTGCTCAGGTACGTGTTCTGCACGGCGTTAAAAGCATTCAAACGTTCGGCGGTGCCGGTCAATTCCAAGCCTGCGTCCTGCAACGCGCGCGTTAGGCGCGCCGCCACCTGAGACACGGATTTTGACGGCGCATCCAGCAAAAACATTCGATAACCGCTCTCGCCGGGGAAGCGCTTCAGGAATTCCGCCTCGTCAATGATCAGGTTGCCCTGCAGGACGGAGTTGGCCACGGACGCCACCAGGCGCAACTTGAAGGTTCTTCCGCGTTCGTCGGTGTAATCCAAGGTGTCACCGACCTGTTTGCCGAGTGCCCAGAGGATGGAGTTTTCGTCGCCGATGGCGGGGATTTCATCCGCCGGGCCATTGCTGCCCCGGTGGAGCAGGAGCCAGGGATTGTCCGTGGGCAGGCCCTTTTGGGTGCCGGCAAAGGTAAAGGCATGGCGTTCGGCCAGGGCTTCGGGCCGCACGCCGAGGAGGCGGGGCTTTTGTGCCCGGTTCAAATTGAGGCAACTGGCGTCATCACCGTCCCGCACCCGGAAGGAAACAACCGCCACGTCCGACAAATCCGCGGCGTTCAACCCGTAAAAATCCCGACCGGCGGCCCCATTCAAGTCATAGGTCACCGGCAGAGTGGCCTGCCCGAGAAGGGCGAATCCACCCGTGCCGGAGGAGCGTTTGGTCGCATCGGTGTGGGCGTCCAACTGAAAAGCGCCAATCGCCACGACCAGGAAGACCCCACAGGCGAGCAGCCCGACGGTGGCGAGACTGCGGGAACGGCGACGGGAACCACCCCGCAAACCCAGTCCGCCGACGGAAAGGTGAAACGCGGGCTGGCCGGCAGTACTGGCGGCCCGCGCCGGGCGCCGTCCCAGCCAGGCGGCGGTCAAGCCCAGCCCCGCGATTAGCAGGAGCATACCCGCGCAGAAAAAGGTTTCCGCCGAGGAAGTGTCGTGGCGGCGGACCGCATCGCCCAGCATCGCCAGCGCCCCGCCCCCAGCCAGCAGGGCAATCCAGCCGCCGCGACTCCGTCGCCAATTTTTCCCGGTGCCGTTCTGAAAGTCGCTACCCGCGCCCTCGGCCAGCAATTCGCGCGCCGGGCGGCGGGCCTGCCGGCGCAACGCCAGCCAGATGGTCAGGACGCCGACGAACGTGCCGGCGAGGGCGCCGGCCAAAAGGGTGACGGGAGTGACATGAAACTGCAGGGCGGTGGTGCCCACCGCGCCCCGCCAGATGGTGGTCAGGCCCTGCAACATCGCCCGCGCGTAAACCAGTCCGCCCGCCGCTCCCAGGACGCCCCCGAGCAAAGCGAGGACGGCGCCCTCGGACAGGAGCAGGTTGCGAACTTGCCGGGGCCGGAAGCCCAGGGCTAGCAGGGTGCCGATTTCCGTGGCCCGCTGTTCCAGCCCAAACTGGAAGAGCAACGCCATCAGGATCAGGGCCGCGAGGATCAGGAAGAAGCTGAAGCCGATGAACAATCCGCCAAAATCCATGGCTTGCGCACTGGCCGCCAGCGCCTGTTCCCGGACCGGTTGGAAAGCCAGCCCCAAGGCGGCCGGATCCAGCGCCCGCAAAACCTCGTCCTGCAGCCGGGCGACCGGTTTGGCTGATGCAGGGAAGCGCAAGGCGGTGATTTCCCCGAAGCGATTGGCCCACAAACCCCGGCCGGCCGCCAGGGTGACAAACGCCTTCGGAGTTCCCCGGCGGTCATGCCAGTATTTTTCATCCTGGTCCCGGATGCGGTTGAGCTGGATGGGAAATCCCGCGTCCCAGTCCCGGGAGGTTTCCGCCCGGGCGAGGCCGGGAAAATCCGGCATGAGGGTGCGATCGCCCGCCGGGCCGGCGAGCGGGGTGATGGCGCGGATGCGGAAAGCGTTGGTGCGCTCCTCCAGGGCGCGTCCCAGGCCGATGACAAAGTATTTCAGCATGAGCCGGTCCCCCGGTTTGGCCTGCAAATCGTTGGCCAGCCAGTCGTTAATGATGATCTCATTATCCGGCATGTCCGGCGGCACCACCGGGGCGCCCATGGCGGTGACCATGGAATAGGGAGCGGAACGACTCCCGGCCGCCAGTTCATTGACGAAATAGGTGAGCACCGGCTGGGCTTCGGGGAGGACCTGCCGGCCGGCCGCCACCGCGGCGGGATCCAGGAACACACGGTCAGTCCGCAATTCCGCCCCGCCGCCTGGGAGTTCAGCCAGCGTCAGTTCGGCGTCCGCCAGTTGCCAGTGAGCGCGCAATTGCGCCTGGGTGTCCGCGGACTTGGCCGGGGAATTGCCCCCGGCGGAATCCGCCGCCAACGCCGATAGTAACAGGTTGGCCCGGTTGGTTTGTCCGACGCGGTTGGCGAGCTCGGTGAGATTGAGAAAGGCGTTGAAGGGCGCCACTTGATTCGCCTGTAAACTGAAACGGCCCAATTGTTGATCCGATACGATCAAGCCCACCTTGAGCCGTAACGCCACGGAAAAGTCCTCTTGCGGCGTAAGCGGCGCATCCCGGGAGAGTTGGCTCGGCTTTTGCACCCGCAACAAAACCGTGTCCCCGGTGCGGGCGCGCAGTTGGCCAGCCAGGGCCTCGTTGAGCCAGACCGTGTCGGCCGGGATCACGCCGAGGTTGGTGCCGCCAAAAGCCGGCGCCAAATGCCAAAAACCAGCGTCCACGCCGAGGATCTGGACGTGATTGGCGCGGGCGGCGGCATCGGCGGAAGCCGCGGTGCCGGGAAGTTGCAGCACCGCGGTTTGCCGCTGGCCGCCGGGATCGAGGTCGCGGGCCAGTTGCGCGCGAAAGAAGCGGTCGTTGGAAACCAGGGCTTGATCAATGCTGCCCAGGCGCAGAAGCGCCAGGGCGTGCAAACTGGCGCGGACGGAATCACCGACCACCAGCGCGCCCACGAGGGCGGCACTGCCGATGGTGGCGCCGAGCAACACCCCGAGATGCGCCCGCGCATGGAAACGCAGGCTCCGACGGATCAAGGTCCAGATTGTCATGAGCCGGGGCGCTGGGTGAGGGTGCCGTCGGTGATTTCCATGATCCGGCCCATTTTTTGGGCAAGTTCCAGGGCATGCGTGACCACGATCAAGGTCACGCCTTCCTCGCGGTTGAGGTCCAGCAGCAATTGCGCGAGTTGTTGCGCGGCGGCGCGATCCAAGGCGCCGGTAGGCTCATCCGCGAGGAGCAATTGCGGTTGATTGATCAGCGCGCGGACCACCGCGACCCGCTGGCGTTCCCCCCCGGATAACTGGCCGGGGCGGTGCTCCAGGCGATCGCCCAAGCCCACGCGACGCAACAATCGTTCCGCCCGGGCGGGCGCGTCCTGGCGCTGGGCGGCTCCCGCGGCCAGGGTGGGAACCAGGACATTTTCCCAAACGGTGCATTGCGGGAGCAGGAAGTGAGCCTGGAAGACAAACCCGATCTGCCGGTTGCGGATCGCGGCCAATTGGTTCTCGTTCAACTGACCGAGATCCTGCTCCCCCAGCCGCACCGTGCCGGAGGTGGGCCGGTCGAGGGTGCCGATGACATTGAGCAGGGTGCTTTTCCCGGAGCCCGAAGGGCCGATGATGGCGAGGGTTTCCCCCCGTTGAACGGTGAGCGAGATGTCCTTCAGCACCGTCACGGGCTCCGCGTTGGCGTTGGCCGCGTAGCGCAGGCCGACGTGGGACAGGACTAACAATTGCTCGGAGATCGCCATGCCTGTTTGTAATGCAGAAAGCGGGAAGTTCCAATGCCCTTTTGCGGCCGCAACCCGGCCGAGTGCCACCCGGCTTAATGGTTTCGCATAACCTTCGCCAGGGCGGCGACGCGACGCGGATCGACCGGATTGGCGAGCCGGCCACCGCGTTTCAGGGAGCTGCCGACAATGAAACCGTCCACCAGTCCCAGGAATTCCGGGGCGTTGGCCAGAGTCACGCCGCTGCCCAGAAGGAGGCGGGAGTCGGGGCAAGCCGTCCGGACCTGCTCAATGTCCGCCCGGTTGGCGGCAACTCCGGTCCCGGTGCCGGAAACGATGAGCGCATCCGCCAGGCCGCGTTCCACGGTGTCGCGTGCGGCGTCGGCGATGGTGCCGTTCCCGAGTGGGACAGCATGCTTCACATGGACATCCGCGTAAATTTCCGCTCCCGGGCAGATCGTCTGGCGGTAACGGAGCGTGTCATAAGCGTGGCCCTCGATGATGCCCTGATCGGTAATCATCGCGCCGGTATGCACATTGATCCGCACGAAGCTGCCGGCGCAGGCCGCGCACAAGGCCAGGGCGGCCCGGGCATCATTGCGTAGGACGTTGAAACCAAGCGGGAGGCGCACGGCGGCCCGCACTGCACAGCCCACGGCCGCCATGGCCGCCACCGTTTCCGGTCCCACGGCGCTCCGGGAAAAGGGGACGTCGCCGAAATTCTCGATGAAGAGGGCGTGAGCGCCGCCGGCTTCATAGGCCCGGGCATCCGCCACGGCATGTTTCACCACCTGGGTCAGGTCCCCACCCCAGCGCGGGGCACCGGGCAAGGGTGGCAGGTGAACCACTCCCAGCAGGAGTTTTTTACCAGTGGGGAAGTTCATGACGGGGATTCCAGCTGGTCGGCCGGGTCGGCGGTGCGGAGTCGCAGCACACCCAGGGCGGCCAGGGCGGCGGCGCTCTCCGCGTCCTTCTTGCTCTTACCCTGTCCCCGGGCCAGTTCTTCCCCGGCATGATGGACGGTGCATTCAAAGATCCGGTCGTGATCCGGTCCGCTGGCAGAGACCATGGTGTAACGGGGTGCCTCGGAGGCATCGGCCTGCAAAAGTTCCTGCAATTCGCCCTTGGGATTTTCCAGGATGGGAATATCCGTCAGGATGCCCAGCCCATCCTGAAAATGGCGGCGGACAAAGGACTCGGCCGCCGGGAAGCCGCCGTCCAAATAGAGGGCGCCCAGCACGGCTTCGAACGCATCCGCCAGCGCGGAGGCGCGATCCCGGCCGCCGTTCGCCGCTTCGCCCCGGCTCAGCACCAGGTGTCCGCCCAGCGAGAGTTCGCGCGCCTTGCCGGCGAGCGTCCGTTGGTTGACCAGTTTGGCCCGCGCCTTGGTGAGGGGGCCTTCGCCGAAGGCGGGAAACTTTTCGTAGAGATCCCGGGTCAGGACGACCTGCAGCACGGCGTCGCCCAGGAACTCCAGGCGTTGGTTATGCTGGACCGGGCTGCCCTGCTCGTGCGCCACGGAGGGGTGGGTGAGGGCCAGCCGCAGCAGGGCGGGATCCTGGAAATGATACCCCAGCCGGATTTCCAACTCGTGCAACTTGTTCACTTTTTACCGCGGGCGTTGCGCTAGGCGGCCGTGGCCGCGGGGAGGGCTTCCGCGGTGGCGGTGCCCGGGTTGAGGGTGTCCGGTGGGAGCACCGGTTCGGGGGCGGCAGGGGGTGGTGTCGTTGCCGGGCTGGGAATGGGGGCGGGAGTGGGAGTCTCCAGTCCATGCTCCAGCAACCGGGCCACATCATGCTGCACTTCCGCGAGCTGGTTCAGTTGCAGATTGGGATCCACAATGGTGAAAATGTCCCCGGTCTTGGGGTGTTCGTAAATGAAGACCCGCCGACCTTCGCGAGTAAATTGCTCCTTTACCTTGAGCAGGCGCTTGCGTTCCAGCATGACGGCGAGGATATAACCGGCCGGGACGTAGCGGGGATCGTTGAGCGCCACCAACTTGCGCAGCAGGGTCTCCGCGGTGTCCTTCTGGATGACTTCCGGGGCGGCCACCGGGGCCTCGTAAACGCCGTGCCAATAGGAGATGAAGCCTTTGCGCTCGCGGGCGTTTTCGCTGTAATCCTTTTTCCAGCACGCCACGCAGATATCGGAGCGCCGGAAATCGCGGCGCTCATCGCAGAGCACGGTATGAAAGGTCTCGTGATTCGCGAAGCTCTTGCCACAGGCTTCGCAAACGTGACCGCGCGATTGAATATTCCACTCGTTCATGATCGGACCCGCGCGGCGACACGCCGGGCGGAAGCGTGGTGCCATTATCGCCCACCCCGGTCCGACTGCAATCCCCAATTGCGCCGCCTTGCCCCGTACAAAAGCCAAGGCCGGGGTGGGGCCCCGGCCTTGGTGGATGGACTCAATTCCCTCCGCCTGGCGGAGGGCGCGCCTTAGTTGGGCGGCAGGACGAGCCGGTAGAACTTGCCGGCGGGGCTGAACGGCACGGCGACCTGATACTGGCCGTTGACGAGCGACACGGGCGTGTTCACCGTCTGCCAATTGCCGGTGGCCAGATCGGTGGCGGACTGCAATACGTAGCCACCGGTTTGGGGCGGCCAGGCGAGGACGAGACTACCCGGGCCCGTTTGGGTCACCGTCAGCACCGCTTCGGAAATGAAGCGAAAGTTGCTGATCTGCTGATAGGAGGCCGTGCCGCCGTCCGCGCCGGTGAATCCGACGTAGGCCGTGTTGGCCCCGAGGATGGTGGGGAGGTCGGTCCCGAGCAGGGCCAGATTGATCGTCGTATGGAAGGTGGCGCCCGTTTCCTGTTCGGTCAGCGTCACCTGCCCGATGCCGTAGGCATACGTGAAGACCACGTTGATATGATGACCGGTGTCCAGCACCACCGGGGCCGTGGGGAGGTTCGGCTGGCCGCCGTAGTTGCCGGTGGCGCCGTTGATGTTAAAGGCGAAGCCTTCGCCGCCGTTGGAATTCGGATAAATGTTGAATTCCAGGGCCGCGCTGGGGGTGACGCCGGCGATGCCGAACGAACCGCCGCCGCCGCTTAGGACGGCGGGTCCGCGCGGGTCGTTTTGCAGGACGAAGCAGGCGCCATCCGCTTGCGCGCCCGCGATGCCGCCCAGCACCTGGTAGGTGAAGGAGGCGAGGAACGGAACGGCGATGTTGACGGGCGTCTGCAGGTAGGCGCTGCCGTTTTCACTCTGGCCGTTGTCGGTGAGGGTGAGCACCCCATTGACGATGGACGGCGGAATGGTGCCCTGGATTTGCCAGCCGGCGCCGTTCGTGTTGAAGTTGACCGTGGGCACGACCAGGATGCTGTCGGTGACGCTGACGGTCGGATTGCCCGCGGCCAATTGGTTCAAGATGCTGACACGGTAGCCCCGGGCATCGCTGGCCTGGACATCGGCGATGGTCAGGGTGCTGGAGGTCGCGCCCGTGATCCGGCCGCTGTTGGCCACGTTGTTCCAGGTGTTGCCGTTGTCCAGAGTGGTCTGCCATTGGTAGGTCAGCGTGGGGGTGCCGTAGGCCGTGACCTGCAGCGTGAGGATGCTGCCGGCGACCGCCACCTGGGTGAAGGGCAGATCCGTGTAGATGGCCGGCGGGCCGCTCACCACGGTGAGTTGCGCGCCGGGTTGTCCCGCCACCGAGCTGGTTGCGGAGCCGTTCGGGCTCGTCGCCACCACCTGGAAGTAATAATTGTTCAAGGCGGCGGAGATGTTGGCCACGACGAGGTTCGCCGAACGCTGGCCGGCGATGGGCGTGAAGGTGGTGCCATCCGGGGAGTCATACCACTGGTAACTGATCGTGCCGGGGCCGTAGGCCGCGGAATACATCCGGAGCGTGGCGGCTTCGCCCACCGCCGTGTTGGTCGGCTCGAGAGTGAAGACGGGGGCCGGAAGAGCGGCGTAATAGTGGGCCAGGACTTGGGCGGGAGTGAGCGCCGTGCCATAGAAAGCCACTTCGTCAATCGTCCCGTTGAACTGGAAGTTGTAGTCCGTGGTGGTGCTTTGCCGGCGGGCGCCGATGGTCAACGGCGTGGTCGGACTCAGGATGCCCAGGCCGCTGTTGAAACCGGAGGTGATGCCGTTTTGCACGCCGTCCACATACAGGACGACGTTGCTGTTGACTTCGTCGCACACGCCCACGAGGTGATGCCAGAGACCGTCCGCCGTGGATTTTGTGCTGGAAGGACCATGGATGCCGCCGGTGGCGTCGCGGACGTAGAACCGGAAGTTGTGGGCCGGATCGGCACCACCGCAGTCCAGATTCAACTGCTCAAAGCCACCGTAGCCGATGGTGACGATGCCGGCGTCGCTGGATTGGAGACCGGCGGAAGATTGCACCCAGGCTTCCACCGAGAAGGTGGCGCTTTGACCCGCCGGTTTGGCGAAGTTAAGGGCGATGTTATCCACCATGCTGTCGGCGGAGTTGTATTGGCCGAAGAGGCCGGCCAGGTCGGGATCATGGGGGGGAGCATAACCGGGAACGCCCAGGATGACATTGGAGTAGGTGCCGGAATAGCCACCGACGTAGTCATTGGCCACACTGCCGCTGTTTCCCGCGCCGTTATCGGACTCGTTGAGCCGGTAGAAGGCGAGCGGGTTGTCCCCGAGAACGGTGGCCGGATAGCCCTGGGTGGGCCGGGCCAGTACGATGAGCGTCAGTAGCGCGCTGTTGGTGGCGCCATTAATGTTCTGCACCCGGCAATAGAACTGGTTGCCGGAATTGGCGAGCTTGGCGTTGGCCAGTGTATACGTGGCGGTCGTGGCCCCGGCCACGGCGACGTTGTTGGTGTACCATTGATACTGGAGCGTGGGCGCCCCGCCCGCGACGACGGTGAACTTGGGGGAGGTTCCCACATACACGGTTTCCGTGAGGGGCAGTTCCGCCGCCAAGAAAGGGGGCGCGGTGTTGAGGGACTGCCCGAGGATTTCCACTTCGCCGATCTGCACCAGGCCGAGGGACACGGTGTTGACGGTGGGGAAGGTCACGCGGTAGGACGTGTAGGCCGCGTTGTTGCCGTAGAAGTTCAACTGCTGCACCTGCTGCGTCAGCGGATTGGGCGCGAGGGACGGGTTTTGCGCATTCCGCGTGGCGGAAAGGGCGACGGTCGTCTGGGGCAGGATGTTGACCCAGGTGGCGCCGCCGTCGTTGGAGCCGTCGAGGACGACACTGGTCGGATCGCGGCCCTGGGTGTCATTGGCGGTATAGAGGCGGATGGAGCGGGCCACGGAACTGCCCACGGAGGGGAGGGTGATGAACCCGACATTGACATTGCCGCTGGTGGGCGAGTGCCACAGGCATTTCGTGTCGGGACTCGTGCCCACAAGATGATCGATGTTGCCTGCGGGGCCGGCGTCGCCGGTACTCCCGCCAAAGGCGGTGACGGAATCGCCGATGCCCGGGAGGTCGGGATAGCCCGAGAACAGGGTGACGGTGGCCGTGGGGCCCACGACGGTGGCGGCGGCGTTGGCAGCCTGGATGCGGAAGTTGACCGCGCCATTGACCGGGGCGCCGGCATTGGTGAGCCAGCCCGGATAGGTGGCAATGCCCGCCGTGAGGGTGCCGGAACCGGAAACGCCGGCGGCGCCGTCCTGCAGGTTAATCCAGACGCCGTTGCTTTGAATCTGCCAATTGTAGGTGATGGGCAGCGCGCCGCCGGCGGTGGTGGTGGTGAGGATGAGGTTGGTGCCTTCGATCGCCGTGGGGGCATTGACGGCAATCGTGCGGATGATCGGCGGGTAGGTGCCGGTGGCGCCGCTGACCGCGAAGACCGCCATGCGCGCGGTCGCGCTCGGGGCGCCGACGAAAGAAAGCACCACGTTGGTGAGCGGGCTGGTGGTGTTGTTCAGGCCGAACTGCGCCTCATAAAGGCGCGGGTTGGGGGTCGTGGTATGACCGGGATCGTTGTTGATCGAGCCGGTGTCCAGATTCACGCGTCCCAACGAACTGAAGGCGTAGGGGGAGTTGTTAAACCAATCCGAGGAAACAAAGGTGTTGGTGTCCGTGGAGCCGTCCGCGTACTGCATGATGCACTTGTTGGTCACGAAACCGTTGGCATCCGAGCTCAGGATGGACAGCGCGGTATACGCTGCCGGGGTGACGGGCGTGAGGTTGGCGATGGGGTGGGCCGAGTCGATGTAGGCGGTGTTGTTGCCCACGTAGGTGAAGGGCAATTGATAGCTGTTGTTGGGCTGGGCCAGACTCACGATCGTGGAGCCCGCCGAAGGCAGACCCGAATTCGGGAAGAGGCGGTAGTATCCTTTTTCATACCAGGTGTTGCCGGTGTCCGCGGTGCCGCCATCCATGGAGGCGGTGGTGGCGCTGTAGAGGGCGTGCGGCCGTAGCGTCGCATTGGCCTCCACAACCATGTCGGCATTGTAGCCGGTCACCGGAGCCGGTAGGAAGGCGGGGGTGGTGGCACCCGTGCTGCCGGCCAGGGCCATGATGAACACGACGTAGCTGGGACTGTTCGCGGCATTCAGGGAGGGATTCAGGGCAAGATCAACGCTGGTCACCGGGCTGCCGGGATTCCCCAAGGCGATATCCACTCCGAAGAGGCGGTTCTGCGAGGTGTTCACGCCATTAAACGTAATGTTATCCGTCTCAAAACTGTTCGCCGCAATGAGCGAGACCACAGCGGGATACCCGCTGTTGTTGGCGGCGGTGATGGCGCCGCTGGTATTGAACCAGTCGGGAATCGAGACTCCGCTGAAGAATTCGCTGCTGCCGTCGAGATGATTTACCGTGACATCGACGAACTTGGGTCCCCATGTGGCTCCGCCCAGGAGGGAAAGGCTTTGGTAGGCGGTCGGCGTGATCAATTGAAAGTTGCCGCCATTGGGACCATAGCCATCGCCGGCGACGAGCATGGTGTTGTTCGCCGCATAGGAGGGAGCCATCTTGAAGACGTGGTCGCCCGCGGTGTTGGTGTTGAGTGAGCCGGCGGCCGGCAAACCGGAGGTGGTCTGACCGCCGAAACCCTTCTCGAAGAAAACCTTACCCCAGAGATTGGTGCCGCGTTCCATGGTGGCGTTACAGTACGCCAGGTTTGCGCTGTAGTTGGTGGCGGACGCCTCCACGACCATGTCCGCATTGAATCCGGCCAGACTGAGGCTCGTGGTATAACTCACGTTGTCAGTCGAGCCGCTGATGGCAAATAGATTCATCCGGCCGCCGGTTCCGACGAGGGTAAAGTCGATGCTCGTAACGGGGCTGGCGGGGTTGACGGGAATTTCCGCATGGTAAACATCGCCATTGGCGCCGTTGACCTGCTGCAGATTGCCGCCGTCGGCGCTGATGAGGCAGTGCGTTATCCAGGCCGGGTAGGGGGCGGAGCCGTTCCCGTGGAACCAGTCCGCGGAAACAAAGAAATTTGTTTCACTGGAGCCATCCTGGTGATGGACGGTCACATTGATGGTCTCGCCGCCGTTGCCCGAGGAATTCAGGAACGAAAGACCGCTGAAGGAACCGGGATTGTTGATGGTGAGGGACGCCGACCGGGGGCCGTTGTTCGCGCTGACAAACAGGGCGTTGTTCGTGGTGTAATCAGGGGGCATGGTGAAGGCGAAATCGGGATCCGGACCCATCGCCCCCGCAATCGTATATTGGGCGTTGAAAGTGGTGCCGTGCGGCGGCAATCCCCAGCCGGGCACCGTGGGAAAGAAGCCGGATTCAAACCAGACATTGCCGGTCAGATTGGTGCCGCCATCTGGGCCGGCGGTGAAATAATTTTCCCACGGCGGACGGGCGGCTTTTTCGACCACCATGTCGAAATTAAAACTGCCGGGAGTGAGGGGAACAGGCTGGTAGCCGGCGCCATGCGCGGCGCCCGCCAGAGCAAGTGCCAGACCCAGCGGGAGCAGGGTTGGCCTTGGGGTACGACATTTTTTCATACGAACTATTTTGTTGCTTACGATTTTTGTTGGTCTTGTTTCAGTCACGGTCCGGCAGGGCGGGGACTTACGCGCGCCTTTCACCCGGTTGCCGGACCGCAACGGGGCGTATTTCCTGTCGGCAAAGCCTTGCAACGGGAAACAGGGACGCGAATAAAATGGCGGCCACGGTGTTGCCGGAGCCGACCAAAGGGATGGACCAGCCGGCGGATTGGGCCGGCCGGGTGGTAGTGGGGATCGCTTGGGGCTGGTGTTCAAACTTGTCGTCGTGCCGCCACTCGTTCAACTGGAAAAGTGTTTTCAAATTAATTCGCACTCAGGAGCCTGAGCCGCGGCAGCCAGGGCTGCCGTCCCCTTTTTGTTCAAAGCCGCGTAAGGGTTGCGAAAGCGCGCCACGGAACATCAATCGGTTTTTGTTGTCGGGGGATTCCATTTGGGTTGGGTTCGGTCAAGGTGACCCGATTTTGGCGTGATCTACCCGCGATTTCCGGGATTGCCAGCGCTGGGCGATTTGTTTGGAAATATCGCCTGAATGTGTTGTGATTTAAGCTCTGCGCACGTGGTAACCGGGGCTGGAAGAGCGCTTGGCCCGGAAACTCACCGGTCGCAGTTGCGGCCAATTAAACAAGCGCTGGAACCGGACGGTTGACCTTATTGATTTCCGCTATGAAAAACTTTATCAGGCCCGGGCAGGCGATGGGTTGCCGACTCGCGGTGTCGTCCCTGTTGGCACTCGGCTGGCTCTTGTCGGCCCGCGCCCGGGCGGCGGATTTCCCGGAGGTTCCGGCCTTTGTTTCCCAGGCCCGCATCCTGTTCCAGGGAGATTCCATTACCGACGGCAATCGTGGTCGCAATGCCGATCCCAACCATGTGCTGGGCCACGGTTACTGTTTCATTATTGCCGCCCATTACGGGGCGCGCTTTCCGGAACGGCAATTGACCTTCATGAATCGCGGCGTCAGCGGCAACCGGGTTCCCGACCTGGCTGCCCGGTGGCAAAAGGACACCCTGGATCTGAAGCCGGACATTTTGAGCATTCTCATTGGGATCAATGACAGCGGGCACGTGCCTTTGGATCAATATGAGCAAGGCTACGAGCAACTGCTCGTCGAGGCGGAAACCGCGAATCCCCAAATCCGCCTGGTGCTCTGCGAGCCCTTTTATCTGCCCAAATCCGGGAAGTTGGAGGATGACGAACGGGGCCGGGACGTGAAATTGCGGCAGGCCATCGTGGCCCGACTCGCGGCCAAACACCATGCGGCCTTGGTAAAATTTCAGCCGGTTTTTGAAGCCGCCTGTCAGCGCGCGTCGGCCGAGTACTGGATTTGGGACTCGGTGCATCCCACCTATTCCGGTCATCAATTGATGGCGGAGGAGTGGGTCAAAACCGTCAGCCAATTCTTCAAATGAAAACTTCTTTTGGCCGCCTTGGGCGGATCGTTTATCCAGCCGCCGCCTTGCTGGCAGGTTTGGTTTCCCTTCCGGCGGCGGAACCCAGTCCCCGCGGGCCGATCGCGACTCCGGGCATGCGGGTGGTGGTGGACGCGGCGGGAGTGCAGGCGCCGGGTTATACTTTTACCAATCGCTGCCAGAAACCCACGCCCTGGCAGGCGCAGTGGATTTGGCCGTCGCTGCGGGAAGCGGGCAAAATCGAGATGGTCCAATTCCGCAAGGAAGTGAACCTGGACTCCGTCCCGGAGGAGGTGGCGGCCTGGCTGAGCGCCGATGTCATGTATCGCCTCTACATCAATGGCCAATTGGCCTCGCGGGGGCCGGCGGATATCGGGCGGGATTATGACCGCGGCGAGCGGGGCCCGCAGTGGCTTTATGACTACCGGGATCTGACGCCCTTTTTCCGGCCGGGAACAAACGTCATCGCCGTGGAAGTGTTTACCGAGGGCTACGTTGGTTCGCGCGTGACCCGCGGTCGCGGATTCCTCTTCGAAGCCGAGGTGCGAGCGGCGGGAAGACCGGCGCAAACGATCAAGACGGATGCCAGTTGGCGGGCCTTGCCGGGGGACTGGCGTACGACGCCCGGTGCCACCGTGCGGGACTGGCGAACGGCGGGCTTTGACGATGCCAACTGGTCAACCGCCGCGGTGGTGGAATCGGTCTGGACGCCGTTGGCGGCCAGCGAATTGCCACCCCTGATGGAAGCCCGTTATCCCTGGAACCGGGTGCTGGAAACCAGTGCGAATGTACAGCGGGCGGGGACCGGCTTTGTGCTGCCGGGCAATGGTGGTTTGACGTTGCAATTTGACCGCGTCATTTCCGCCTATCCGACCTTCAAGGTTCGGGGCGGTGGGGCGGGCGCAACCCTCACGGTCATACCGGGAGAAAGAGCCGGCCAGCGCTCGCGGGTCGTTAGCTTCCATCTGGGAGAAGGTATTCAGGAATTCGAGTACCCGTACCTCGATAGCTTTTCCGTGATGCGACTCCAGGCCACGAACGTGACCACGCCGCTGGAAATTCTCGATGCCGGGGCGGTGTTTTCATCCTACCCGGTGGCCTACAAAGGTGGTTTTGCGTGCAGCGATCCCGAATTGACCCGCCTGTGGGAGGTTTCGCGCTGGTTGACCCAGATTTGCATGCAGACGCATCACCTGGATTCGCCGAATCATCAGGAGCCCATCTGCGATCCGGGCGATTATTTGATCGAGTCGTTGGAAAATTATTACGCCTTCGGAGAACCGTGGCTGGCGCGGCAGGATTTGCGGAAGTTTGGCGGCTTGCTGCGGCAACTGCATTACCGGAATTTTCACACCAGCTATTCGCTGCTCTGGTTGCAGATGCTGCTGGCCTATTACGATTACACGGGGGATCAGACCCTGGTGACGGAACTCGCGCCGGACGTGCACGCCCTGCTGGACACCTTCACCAGTTGGCGCGGCACCAATGGCCTGATCTCGGAGGCGCCGAATTACATGTTCATGGATTGGGTCACGATTGCCGGATTTGGATGCCATCATCCGCCCGCCGTCATCGGCCAGGGATACATGACCGCTTTCTATTATCGCGGGCTGGCCGACGCCATTCGCGTGGCGGATTTGACCGGCGACACCGGGCGCGCGGGGCAATACGCCCGGTTGCGCGAAGAAGTGAAAGCGGCGTTTCAGCGGGAATTGTGGGTGGCGGGATCGGGGCTGTATCGGGATGGCAAACCCTTTCAAACTTCGGTGAAGCCGGGCCAGTGGCTGCCCGCGGACAAGGACATCGAAACGTTGAGCAGCCAGGGCAATCTCCTGGCGGTGTTGTATGACCTGGCCCCCCGGGAAACTGCGCCGGCCATCATTGACCGGCTCATGGCCCGGCCGGATCTGAACACACAACCGTATTTCATGCACTTCGTCTATGCGGCGCTGGACCACGCCGGGCGATTTGAGCCTTACGCGATCGCGCAGATGAAACGCCTGAAAATTTTCGCCGATACGCAAACCTACCGGGAAATGTGGGACAACGGCGACTATAGCCACGCTTGGGGCGGCGCGCCCTTGATCCAAATGTCCTCGACCATCCTGGGAGTCCGACCGCTGACGCCTGGCTTTGCCCTCTTTGCCGTCCACCCCCAAACTTGCGGCCTGAAGTGGGCCAAGGGTGTTGTGCCCACGCCTCATGGTGAGATTGCAGTCTCCTGGACGCATGCGGTCGGAGCACTCATGCTGGATTTGACGGTCCCGCCAGGATGTGAAGCGGAAGTGACGTTCGCGGAAACCATGCGCCTCCCTGCGGGCACCCACCATCTGGTTCTTTGCGATCCGCCGGCTGCGAAGAAATAGCGGGCCGTGCGGCACCGCGCTGATCAGGCGAGTCGCAGCCCGATGGGCAACGTATCGCCGAGCGCGCGGGCCTGATCTGCCGCTTCCAACGTGACGACTTCCACGAGCATTTGGCTCCAGCTGGCCGGCGCTCCGGCGGCGGCCAGGGCAGTCGCGGTGCGGGTGCGGATTTCGTCGGAGAGATCGCGGGTGCGGTCACCGGTGAGGCGCGCGATCTGGCTGGCGGCAAACGGGGCGCCGTCGATGGTTCCCAGTCCAGCCTCAAGGAGCAGCGTCAACCATTGTTCGGCCGGTTCCGGTGCCACAGTCTTGTGGCTGCTGCCGTAGAGCGGCGCGCGGGCGCCGAGGCGGCCGAGCGCCCAGGCCCAGGGGCCGGCGGCGGTCGCGGGGTTGCGGAGGCGGTCGGCGATCCAGTTGCCGAGTCGGATTTTTTCGGTGGGATGCAGATGTTCCAACGACGCGGCGACCCGGACCATTTCGTCCAACCCTTCCGGTTGAATGCCCTTGGGTTTACCGCCCTCCTTGGGGGGAATCGGGGGGATGCGGCGGGCGAGGTGTGGCTTGAGATAATCCCAGAGCGCTTGCTGCTGGCGTTCGTCGAGGCCGCCGGCCAGCCGGCGCCACATTACCCAGAACTCACTCCACACGGGCTGTTCGGAGAGAAATTTGATGCTGTCGCCCAACAGCGGAAAGGTCTGTTCGCAACGCCATTCATCCAGTGGATAGCCAAAACCCGGCCGCAGACTGTAACCGAGCAGTTGAAAAAACACCCGTTCATGATCGGGCGAACGGCGCCGGCGGCTGGCCCCGGCGGAGAGGACGCTCCACATTTCGCGCAGCACCGGGAGCCGCCATTCGCCGCGCGGGCCCAGGATTTTTTCCAATGTACGCACGAGCCCCTTCACTTCGCGGGCGTCCACGGAATGCGGTTGGTTGCCGAACACACCCGCCACCGCCGCCAGGGCTTCTTCGAACCGGGCGGGCATCGCTTCGGTGACGGAGCTGGTCGAGGTGTGGGTGCTGCCGCGCAACTCGAATTCCAGTCGCCAGCAAGCCCCATCCGTGTTCGCCACGCACCAGAGCTCCAGCGTGCCCAACTCCGTGAGCGTGGCGCGCAGATGGACGGGCACCAGGGCTTTCACCCCGCGGGCGCCCTGGAAGAGAGTGTGAATGGGGGGCAGCGCCCGAAACTCCTCTCCCACCGAAACCATATCCCCCGGTAAATCGACCCGGTCGGACGCGGTGGAGAAAAGCGGGAATTGGACCGGCCGGCCCAACATCAATTCAAAGGTCCGACTGCGCAGATCGACGGGCTGACCTTCTTCGTGTCCCCGGGGAATCAGGCAGATGGCGCGGGGAGCGGTGGCATCCTTCCCGGCCGCCAGACCGACATAGAGGGCATGCGCCGATCCGCCGGTGATTCGCCGTCCCAAACCGCGGCGCGCCAAACCGTGGCAGGCCGCACCGCGAGCCACGGCATAGTCCAGCGAACCATGCGGCAATAGTCGGATGGGCGGTGCCTCCGGCCACCAGGCGGACACCACTTCAACCAGCCGTTGGACCAGTTTCGGAGAGTTGAAGACCCCGCCATTCAGCAGAATCGCGTCCGGCCGCGGCAAGCTCTCTCCCGCGCCGGCGGTTTGCAGCGCTTCCTGGCCGGCCGCGGCGTGTTGCCGCAAAAATGCTACCAGTTGGCGGGTGATGGCGGGATCGGCCGTGTAGGGCAGGCCCAATTCCTGCAAAGCGGTGCGGGCGGCCCGGCGCGGCGTATCGGTGGGGGCGCAGGTCGGGAAAAAACCTTCCAGAATCAAGCGTTCGGCCTCCAGACGGGTAAGCTCCGCGGTGAGGGTTCCACTCAGCAAGCGGCTGCCTTCCGCTGCTACCGCGATGCCGTGGCGCTCCGGCGCCGACTCGCCCAGCAAGGTTTCCTTGGCCGCGCGGCAGGCCTGCACCAGCTGGGTCCATTGCGTGGCGCTGAGTTTACGTCCCCCGGCCAGCCACTTGTCCTCCACCTGGCGGGCCAACGCGGCGTCCATGTTGTCCCCGCCCAAAAGCAGGTGATCGCCCACGGCGAGGCGACGCAAGACTGGTCCTTCCGGGGTGACGGTGGCCTGGATCAAGGTGAAATCGGTGGTGCCCCCGCCCGCATCCACGACGAGCACGAGCCGCACGCCGGTGAGCACCTCCGCGAGATCATGGCGATGGTGGGCGGTGAAATCGTAAAACGCCGCCTGGGGTTCTTCCACCAGCGTGAATTTTTCCAACCCCGCCTGTCGGGCGGCAGTGACCGTGAGGGCGCGCGCAACTTCATCGAATGAAGCCGGCACCGTGATCACCACCTCCTGTTGCTCCAGGAGGGCGGTCGGATGCGCATGATTCCAGGCGGACCGGATATGCCCAAGCAACCGGGCCGCCGCCTCCACGGGAGAGACTTTGGCCACTTCCGCGGGCGCACCCCAGGGTAAAATCGCGGCAGAACGGTCCACGCCCGGATGGCAGAGCCAACTCTTGGCCGAGGCGACCAACCGCCCGGGTACCCGCGCGCCCTGCCAGCGCGCGAAGGCGCCGGCGATCAATTTGGGCGATTCGCCCCACGGCAATTGGGTGGCGCCGGCCGGCAACTCGTGGTCGCCGGCCACATAAAGACACGAAGGCAGCGCCGGCAGGGACGCCACTTCCCCGGGCCGTTGCAATTGCGGCAGGGGAAAATCCACCACGGGCGCCTCCGCGCCGCCCGCCGGTTCCACAAAGGCGACCGCGCAATTGGTGGTTCCCAGGTCAATACCGACGATGTATGCCGGAGCGGTCAAAGTGCCAGTGGGTGGCAGGCGAGGGGGCAGGGGCTCGCGACGGGATTGCCGCCGGCCCGCTCCCGCCGCCCGGTTATTCCTTCATCCGAACGTTCAATTCGAGTTTCCATTGGCCCGGGCCGCCGCGCTCGAGGCAACGCAATTCCAGGGTGCCAATTTCGGTGACCAACGCCTGGAGATTCACGGGTACCAATTTGCCTTCCTCGCCCGGTTGCGCCGGTAGCGTGGTTTCGATGGGCGCGACTTCCTCCAGTTCGTCATTGCCCGCAACCTCTTCGAGCAGCGTGCCCGGGTGGTCGTCCCGACGCACGGAACTCGCGAAGAAACGGAAGCTGGTGGGTTCGCCGACGACGAGGCCAAATTCCTGCGGCGGAATGTCCGCCTGCGTGCCTTCCTCCATGCCGAAGGGCGCCACGCAGAGGGCTTTGACGGGCGGTTGCATGCCGGGCACCGCCGGCATCGCGGTTTCCACGCCCACGTAATAGGCCCGGGCAGTCCCACCGCGGATGCGCAATCCGTGGCCATGACGCACCCAGCCAAAGTAAGCCGCGCCTCGCGCGACGGCGAGATCCAGGTCCGCCCCCGCCAATTCCTTGGCCGGTTGCCCGCCGTCTGCCGCCAGCCACTGGTTGAGGACTTCGAGAACCCGGTTTTTCAAGGGACCGGCCTTGAACGCGCCACCGTTGAAGAGCACCGCGGTGGGATGCACAAAGGTTTTGCCCGTGACCGCGACCGGGGCGTCGTGGGCTTCCGCGAGGGCGCGAGCCTGGCGGGTCAGGAAGGCGGCCAGGTGCCGGGTCACGCCAGCGTCCTGGGCGTAGGGCAGGGCCATTTGCGCCAGGCCGGTGCGGCGCGCGCTTTGCGGCAATTCGGTGACCGCCGTCACCGGGAAAAAGCCTTCCGTCAGAATTCGATCCAGTTCTTCGCGGGTCAGCTCCGCCTTGATCGTGCCCCCGATTAGCGAGGAACCGCGCCCGGGAACCACCAGGGGATACTTCTCCAATTTGGCATCCTCGAACAAATTCTCCTTGGCCTGCCGGCACGCAAAGGTCAGGGCATTGAACTGCCACGGGTCGAGCTTTTTGCCCGCGGCCGCGAGTTGCTGGTTGACAGTATGCGCCAGCGCCAGGTCCATGTTGTCGCCGCCCAGCAGAATGTGGTCTCCCACCGCTACACGGGTCAACGCCACTTCCCCCTCCGACGCGGTGACCGCGATCAGCGAAAAGTCGGTGGTGCCGCCGCCCACGTCCACCACGAGCACGACATCACCGGGTTGCACCTGTTTACGGAAGCCTTCGCCCGCGCCCTCGAGCCAGGCGTAAAACGCGGCCTGCGGTTCCTCGATCAGCGTGACGTTTGGCAGGCCGGCCTGCTGCGCGGCTTTGAGGGTGAGTTCCCGCGCGGCGGCGTCGAAGGACGCGGGCACCGTGAGCACCACTTCCTGTTCCGTCAGTGGGGTGCCGGGAAATTGGTGATCCCAAGCTTCGCGCAAATGCCCGAGGTAAAGGGCCGCGGCGGTCAAGGGGGAGACGCGGCGGACATCGGCGGGCGCCTGCCAGGGCAGAATCGCCGCCGTCCGGTCCACCCCGGCATGGCACAACCAGCTTTTCGCCGAGGCCACCAGGCGCATGGGCACTTTGCTGCCATGCGACCGCGCGAACTCACCGACAATGCGGTCAGAGCGTTGGGCGTCCCACGGCAGCGCCAGGCTGCCGGCGGGAAATTCCTGGTCGTTGGGCAGGTAAAGAAACGAGGGGAGCAGGAATTTTTCGCTGACCGCACCCACGGCGGTGAGTTGCGGGATGGCGAGCATGGTCTGGGCGCCGCCGCGGGCCTTGGCCTCGCTGAGTTTGAAATAGGACACCGCGCTGTTCGTGGTGCCCAAGTCAATGCCGATGGAATAGGTGGACATGGAAAAATTTGGCTGAGTGAGGCGATGGCTAAAACCACCAGCGCCGGGACCGGATTACAATTCGACTTCCGCCGCGGCCAGCACCCGGGGATCGAGTTTTTCTGAAAGCGCGGGCAGGCGCACGGCGGTGACCACCCAGCCGTGGTGTTTCAAGGTGCCGCGGAACGGCGGTTGGCCGGTGATGTTGCCGGTCAGCCGGATCCGCTGCGCGTCAAAACCCGCGGGCACCTGGATGCTCGCGCCTTCGCTGTCTTTTACCGCGGGTTCCACGGAACAGCATTCGGTGAATGCCTTCCGGCAGCCCGCGTGCACCACCCGGGCGGCGGCCCCGATGTCCGCATCCGAATACGCCGCCATGTCTTCCTGCAGAAAATCGATCAACCGGCCTTCCCGTTGCAGCAACGACAGCATGGCCAAGCCCGAGGCGTGGACCCGTTCCGGCGGCAGTTCGACCGGTTTGGGGAGCGGGGCAGGAGGCGGAGGAGTCACCGGCCGGGGGACGGGTTGGACGGGGGCGGCAACGGGATGCAATACGGGGCCGACGGCGCGGCAAAATTCCGCGCTGGCGAGCGCACGACTGAAGCACGCGAAAGCCGTGCCCAGCCGCGCCAGCAAAGAAGACCCCGATTCGGTTGGTTTCTCCATAAAAGGTGGGCACAGGTTGCCGGTTTGCGAAAAAAGGTCAAACGCGAAATCCGGGGTTGACCCGGCGTAATGGCTGGCTTCCAGCGGATTGCGGTTAGGGCGCCGCCGCCGGCTGGCGGAGCCGGTTGCTGCCTGGAGTCCAGGGTCCGGGATTGCCTTCGGGAATCGGTCTACTTACACTACCCGGGCATAGGTTCCGGATCTGAAGTTATGAAAAAACTCACCGCCATAGGTCTCGCCGCGCTGTTTCTGACGGCTTGCAACCGGCCGCCCCCCCATAATTACTCCGCCGATTGGGCCCGGATGAATCTCCAGGTGCCGAAGGGCTACGTCTGCCATCATACCACTGGTCCCATCACCGTGGACGGCCAAATGTCCGAGGCCGATTGGCAGACCGCGCCTTGGACCGAAGATTTCCAGGACATCGAGGGGCCCGGCAAACCGAAACCCCGTTTTAAGACCCATGCCAAGATGCTGTGGGATGATGAGTATTTCTATGTGGCTGCCGAACTGGAGGAACCGCATGTCTGGGGCACGATCACGAAACATGACGAGGTGATCTTTCGCGACAACGACTTCGAGGTGTTTATCGATCCCAATGGCGACAGCCATGAGTATTACGAGTTCGAGATGAACGCGTTAAACACTGGTTGGGATTTGCTCCTTAAGAAACCGTATAAGGATGGCGGTCCGGCGCTCAATGAGTGGGATATCGCCGGCCTGAAAACCGCGGTGAAGGTCCGCGGCACGTTGAACAATCCGGCCGACACCGACCAGGGCTGGACCATTGAAATTGCGTTCCCGTGGAAAGCCTTGGGCGAGTATGCCCACCGCCCCGCCCCGCCGCAGGAGGGCGATCAGTGGCGGGTCGATTTTTCCCGGGTTGAGTGGCAGATAAATGTGGTGAATGGGCATTACGAAAAAGTACCGGGCAAATCCGAGGAAAACTGGATCTGGTCGCCGCCCGGCATCGTGGACATGCATCGCCCGGAGAAATGGGGCTTTGTCCAATACACGCGGCAGGCGCCCGGCACCGTGCCGTTTACGCCCGATCCCTCCCTGCCCGCCCGCGATACCCTCCAGGAAATCTATTATGCCCAGAAGGATTATCAGGCCGGGAATCACCATTGGGCCGCCACGCTGGCGGACCTGAAGCTCGCGGGAAATTTCCCGGCCGCCCTCTCCGCCCCGCCCACCCTCAAGCTGACGGCGTCCGGATTCGAGGCCACCGCGGGTATCAAGCAACCCGACGGCCGGACGAAATCCTGGCATATCCGGGAAGATGCGCTGGTTTGGCCCGACGCCCCCTGAGCCGCCCATTACGTGGGCCAGAATTGGAAACTTGCTAATTTGGTTTGGCAATTTACCGACGATTGTTGTAGCTATGTTGTATCTACCTGGCCTTGCTTGATTCTCTGAATCGGCGGGTTGGTATTGTAGGAGCAGGAGCGGAATGGTGCCGTGAAGCGGGGGGCCGCGCTGAAAGATGTCAAAAATCATGGGGATTTTTTGTGGAGTTATGAAGTCTGACCGGCGGCCGACCGGGCGCCGACGCATTGGGGCTGCGGGCCGGGGCGGCTCCGTCCTGAGGAGTGCCGGTTCCTTCCGGATGACGTGGAAAAAGGAACCAGCTTTAACCCCGACCGGGGGTTCGTTCGCCTGCGCATGAACCCGATCCGGGAAAAGCTGCAATCGTCCTCCCTGCTGGCGCGGGCGGTTCCCTTCGTCATTTTTTTGACTTTCACCGCCCTGCAGGACAGCTTTGGGCAGGCGGGGAGGTATTGGATCTATTTCGCGAAGACCATCGCTGGGATCTGGCTGGTGGCCGGGTTGCTGCGCCCGCTGGTGGCGGAATGCCGCTGGGTTTTGAGTTGGGAAGCGGTGGTCGTCGGGGTTGGGGTCTGCGTCGTGTGGGTGGGATTGGACCCGTACTACCCCAATGCCAGCGAGTTGAGCCGGCGCGTGCTTTACCCGATCTATCGGGCAATTGGCCTGGCGAGTTGGTGCCAGCCGGCTGTGGCCGTAGTGCCCTGGAATCCCCATTCCCAATTTGGTGCCGGGGGCTTTCTGGCGTGGCTTTTGGTTGTGACCCGCTTGCTGGGCTCCACTTTCGTCGTGCCCCCGCTGGAAGAAGTTTTTTACCGTTCCTTCATTTACCGTTATATTTCGCGGGTCGATTTCCTGGCGGAACCGCTCGGCCAATTCCGGGTTGGCGCGTTTATCATCACCGCCGTGATCTTTGGTTTCAGCCATCAGGAGTGGCTGGCGGGGATTCTTTGCGCCTTCGCCTACCAAGGCCTGGTTTGTTGGAAAAAGCGCCTGGGTGATGCCATTACCGCCCATGCGATCACCAATTTCCTCCTCGGCCTCTGGATCATCACCCGCGGTGATTGGCACTTTTGGTGACCGCTGCTCCGGCGCCCCTGCCCGTTTCTGAACTTTCCGCCCGACTTGTGCCAGAATTGGTGCCAATCGGGAAACCCCTGTGCCAATCTGTCACACTTGGCACACTTTTGGCTGGGAGGCGTGTCGACCAAAGTATTGCTAAGATTATATCGGGCAATGGTTTACAGATTAAAATGAGAGTTGGCACCGACGTTGCTTTACTGAGGCAGGCACACGAAACAATTTTAAAACGATTTTATGGCAAAAGTATTAGGCATCGACTTGGGGACGACAAATTCCTGCATGGCGGTCATGGAAGCGGGCGAGCCGCTGGTCTTGGAAAATTCCGAGGGCAAGCGGACGACGCCTTCCGTGGTCGCTTTTACCAAGACCGGGGAACGCGTCGTGGGCGACGCCGCGAAACGCCAGGCGGTGACGAATTCACGGAACACCGTCTATTCCATCAAGCGTTTCATGGGGCGCAAGTTTGACGAAGTGCAGGAGGAAATCAAACGCGTCCCCTATAAGGTGGTGCGCGCGGCCAATGGCGATGCCGCCGTGGAGGTCGAGGTGGACGGTAAGCCCAAGCAGTACAGCCCGCCCGAGGTTTCCGCGATGATTTTGAGCAAGCTCAAAGCCGACGCCGAAATGCGCCTCGGCGAGAAGATCACCCAGGCGGTGATCACGGTGCCCGCTTATTTCAACGATTCCCAGCGCCAGGCCACCAAGGATGCCGGTCGCATCGCCGGTCTCGAAGTGCTGCGCATCATCAACGAACCCACCGCGGCGTCCCTGGCCTATGGGCTGGACAAGAAAAAAGACGAGAAGATCGCCGTTTACGACCTGGGCGGCGGCACCTTCGACATCTCCGTGCTGGAGATCGGCGACGGCGTTTTTGAAGTGAAGGCGACCAACGGCGACACCCATCTGGGCGGCGACGATTGGGACAACCGCATCATTGACTGGATCCTGGAGGAATTCAAACGCGAGCAGGGCATGGACTTGCGCAAGCAGCCGGACGCCTTGCAGCGCATTAAGGAAGAGGCGGAAAAGGCCAAGATCGCCTTGTCCAGTTCCCAGCAGTACGACATCAACCTGCCGTTCATCACGGCGGACGCCAGTGGTCCCAAGCACATCAGCCTCAAGTTGAGCCGGGCCAAAATGGAACAGCTCTGCGACGAATTGTTCGAGCGCACCATCACCCCGGTGAAGAACTGCCTGCGGGACGCTGAAATCGCCGCTGACAAGATCGATGAACTCGTGCTGGTCGGCGGTATGACCCGCATGCCCCGCGTGGTGGAAACCGCGCACACGCTCGTCAACAAACCGCCGCATCAGGGGGTGAATCCGGATGAAGTGGTGGCCATCGGCGCCGGCATTCAGGGCGGCGTGCTCAAGGGCGAGGTCAAGGATGTCCTCCTGTTGGACGTCACCCCGCTGTCCCTCGGCATCGAGACCCTGGGCGGCGTGTTTACGCGACTGATCGAGCGCAACACCACGATCCCGACCCGCAAATCGGAAATCTTCTCCACGGCTTCGGACAACCAGCCCGGGGTGGAAATCCATGTGCTCCAGGGCGAGCGCCAGTTCTCGCGGGACAACAAGACGATCGGCAAGTTCCAATTGACCGATATCCCGCCCGCCCCGCGCGGCATGCCGCAAATCGAAGTCACTTTTGACATCGACGCCAACGGCATCCTCCATGTCAACGCCAAGGATCTGGGCACCGGCAAGGAACAAAAGATCACGATCACCGCCAGCAGCGGCCTGTCCAAGGACGAGATCGAGAAGATGCGCAAGGACGGCGAACTCCATGCCGAGGAAGACAAGAAAAAGCGCGAGGAGATCGAGACCCGCAACGAGGCCGACAATACGGTTTACCGGTCGGAGAAGATGCTGAAGGACAATGCCGACAAAATCTCGGCCGATGACCGCGCCAAGATCGAAAACGCCATCAGCTACACGAAAGAAACCCTCAAGGGCAACGACGCCGCCGCGGTCAAAGCCGCGGGCGAAAAATTGAACGAAGCCTGGCAGGCGGTTTCCGCGGAACTTTACAAATCGGCCTCCTCCGCGGGGGCACCCGGTGCCGGTGGACCGCAATCGGGTCCCGGAGCGGGCGCGGGTGGGCCGCAGGCCGACGGCGGGAAGAAGAAGGACGAAGGTCCGATTATCGACGCCGAAGTCGTGGACGAAAAGAAGTGAGTCAGCATTCCGCCGAAGACCTGTGCTCTTGAACCAGCGCCCGGATCGGCTTGGAAATGCGGGCCGGCGGCTTTCGCCGCCGGCCGGGGTTCTCCCCGGACCCGCTCCTTCCGTCCTGATCCGGCCGCAGTAAAAATTTTCCCGCCGGCCTGTGCGGCGGGATTTCATTCAACTGAAAAATCAACAACCAAATAGAAAAACCAATAGTATGGCATTAAACGTTAAACCGCTCGGCGATCGCATCCTCGTCGAGGCCGTCGAAGAAAAAGAAACCAAAAAGGGCGGCATCATCATCCCTGACTCGGCCAAGGAAAAGCCCACCGAATCCATCGTCGTGGCCCTCGGCACCGGCAAGACGGATGACAACGGCAAGAAAGTGCCCTTCGAAGTCAAAAAGGGTGATCGCGTTCTCGTCAGCAAATACGGCGGCACCGAAATCAAGTTGGATGGCAAGGAATACAAAATCCTGAATTCCGACGACATCCTCGCCGTGATCGACTAACAACCCATTTACCAATCCCCAACTAGAAATAATCCAATCTTATGGCAGCTAAACAATTGATTTTTGATGAAGCCGCTCGTCACGCCCTCCTGAAGGGTGTGGAAAAACTGAGCCGCGCGGTCAAAGCCACCCTCGGGCCCAAAGGCCGGAATGTGGTCCTCGACAAAAAATTCGGCTCCCCCACCGTCACCAAGGACGGTGTCACGGTCGCCAAGGAAATCGAACTCGAAGACGCCTATGAAAACATGGGCGCCCAGATGGTGCGCGAAGTGGCCAGCAAGACCAGCGACACCGCTGGCGACGGCACCACCACCGCCACCGTGCTCGCCGAAGCGATCTATCGCGAAGGCCTGAAGAACGTGACCGCCGGCGCCAGCCCCATCAGCCTCCAGCGCGGCATCCAGAAGGCCGTTGACGCGGCCGTGGAACACCTCGCCAAGATCGCCAAGAAGGTCAAGGACAAGGAAGAAATCAAGCAGGTCGCGACCGTTTCCGCCAACTGGGACAGCACCATCGGCGAAATCATCGCCGACGCGATGGACAAGGTCGGCAAGGACGGCACCATCACGGTCGAAGAAGCCAAGTCCATCGAAACCTCCCTCGACGTGGTCGAAGGTATGCAGTTCGACAAGGGCTATCTCTCCCCCTACTTCGTGACCAACGCGGAGTCCATGGAAGTGAAGCTCGATGACGCCTACATCCTGAACTACGAGAAGAAGATCAGCAACCTCAAGGACATGCTCCCGATCCTCGAGAAGGTCGCCAAGATTGGCAAGCCCCTCCTGATCATCGCGGAAGACGTCGAAGGCGAAGCCCTGGCCACCCTCGTGGTCAACAAGCTCCGTGGCACGCTGAATGTCTGCGCCGTCAAGGCCCCCGGCTTCGGCGACCGCCGCAAAGCCATGCTCGAAGACATCGCCATCCTCACCGGTGGCAAGTGCATCACCGAAGACCTCGGCATCAAGCTCGAATCCATTGAGCTGAGCGACCTCGGCCGCGCCAAGTCCATCGTCATCGAGAAGGAAAACACCACCATTGTCGAAGGCAATGGCAAGTCCAGCGACATCCAGGGCCGCGTCAACCAGATCCGCCGTCAGATCGAGGAAACCACCTCGGACTACGACAAGGAAAAATTGCAGGAACGCCTCGCGAAGCTCGCCGGCGGTGTGGCCGTCATCAATGTCGGCGCCGCCACCGAGACCGAGATGAAGGAAAAGAAAGCCCGCGTGGAAGACGCGCTGCACGCCACCCGTGCCGCCGTGGAAGAAGGGATCGTTCCCGGGGGCGGTGTCGCCCTCATCCGCTGCCTCCCCGCCATCGAAGCGCTCAAGCTCGAAGGCGATGAGCAGATCGGTGTCGACATCGTCAAGCGCGCCGTGGAAGCGCCCCTCCGCGCCCTCGCCAGCAATGGCGGCGTGGAAGGCTCCATCGTCGTTCAGGAAGTCAAGAAACGCAAAGGCAACGAAGGTTACAACGTCGCCACCAACGTTTACGAAGACCTCGTCAAGGCCGGCGTCGTTGACCCCAAGAAGGTCACCCGCAGCGCCCTGCAGAACGCCGCGTCCATCGCCGGCCTCCTGCTCACCACCGAATGCCTGATCACCGAACTGCCCGAGAAGGAAAAACCGGCTCCCGCCGGCGGCGGTCACGGCGGCCATGGCGGCGGCATGGGCGGCATGGACTACTAAGTCCGATCTGATCCCCGCGAGGAACCGGGAATCAACCCTGCGGGGCTGGCGCAAGCCAGCCCCGCTTTTTTGTTTTCTTCCATCCGCCAAACTGTCGTATCGCTTTTTCGGTGGAGGCCCCTGCTAGGATGTTGGCGTGAAACTGATCGCTCAAAATCAATTGTCCGCGGACGAAATGGAACGCGCCTGGCAAAACCGCGATGCCGCTTACGACGGCCTGTTTTGCTTCGGCGTCCGGACCACCGGCATTTTCTGTCGCCCGTCTTGTCCCTCCCAGCCCAAGCGGGAGAATATGGAGTTTTTTCCCACCGTCAGCGCCGCCGTCGGCGCCGGTTATCGCCCCTGCAAACGTTGTCAGCCGGAACTCGCCCACGGCACGCCGCCCGAATGGGCCGCCCGACTCCTGGCCCAGGCCGCCGCCGCGCCGGACACCCGCATCACCGCCGCCGATCTCCGTGCCCTCGGCATCACCCCCGAACGCGCCCGCCGCTGGTTTCAGCAAAACTACGGCCTCACCTTCACCGCCTGGTGCCGCGGCCTCCGCCTCTCCGCCGCCTTCACCAAAATCCGCCGCGGGGAACCGCTGGATGACGTCATCCTCGGCCACGGGTTCGAATCCCACAGCGGTTTTCGGGAAGCGTTTACGCGCGCTTTCGGTCAACCACCTGGCCGGGCCCGCGCCGGCGACTGCCTGAACGTCCTCCTGCTCGACACCCCCCTGGGACCCATGCTCGCCGCCGCCGGGGCGCAGGGACTCTGCCAGTTGGAATTCGCTGACCGCCGCGGGCTGGAGCGCAGCTACGCCGGGATGCGCCAGCGCTTTGACCTGCCCGTCATACCCGGGGAGAACCCGGTCCTGCATCAATTACGGGAAGAATTACGAGCCTACTTCGCCGGGCAACTCCGGGAATTCACCGTCCCGCTGGACATTCGCGGCACCCCCTTCCAGGAACGCGTCTGGCAGGCCTTGCGGCAAATCCCCTTTGGCCAGACCGTCAGCTACCAAACCGTGGCCCGTCAGTTGGACGCCCCCACCGCCAATCGCGCCGTGGCCAGTGCCAATGGCGCCAACCGGATCTACCTCCTGATCCCCTGCCACCGTGTCATCGCCGCCGATGGCGAACTTTCCGGATACGGCGGCGGCGTCTGGCGCAAACGCGCCCTGCTGGAACTCGAAAAAACCGGCCGGCTCCCGGGTTGAGTTGGCGGAGTGGGGAATGCCTGCGATTCCCGTCCGATTCCTTGACACCCCTGATTGTGAGTGGCATATTAGCACCAGTCGTTTCGGGGGCGTACTGGTTTCGACCTGGAAGATACGTCAGAGGCGGCATGCCGAGGATGGTTCGTGGGCCTCGTTAATAATCGGACCAAAAAATAACTGCTAACAACGAATTAGCTCTCGCGGCCTAAGGCCACGACGTTCGCCCTTGGACATCTGCTACGGGGGATGAACGCTACAGCAGGTATGAACAAACGCGGGGACCGCGCGCGGATGTTCGAGAAAAATTTCATGCGGACTAGGCAGTGCGATTCGTGCCAGAGCGCCATCGCATAGCAGAAAACCCTCTCTGGATAAGCATGTAGTCGCGGCTGGTTTATAGTTCAGGGACGCGGGTTCAACTCCCGCCGCCTCCACGCTTCGCCCATTGGGCTAAGCGTAACAAGCCACTTGGTCTGGTTGGCAAGTCGAAGCAGAAAGGTTCATGGACGCCACAAGGCGAAGCGTGCCCTGCGTAGTTGAGCAACGCGAAACGAAGCACGGGCCCTTGCGCCCATTGGGCTAAGCGTAACAAGCCACTTGGTCTGGTTGGCAAGTCGAAGCAGAAAGGTTCATGGACGCCACAAGGCGAAGCGTGCCCTGCGTAGTTGAGCAACGCGAAACGAAGCACGGGCTCTTGCGCCCGATGGGCTAAGCGTGACCAGCCACTTCGAAAATAAGCGGTGGCCGAAACGGAACGAAGCACAAGCGAGTCGGCGAAGCGTGGTCTACGCGTGGAGCAAAAAGCTGGTAAGTTGCCGAGCGTGATGGTGGGCACAAAACCAAGCCGGGGCATGTTTTACGTGTATATTTTGCGGAGCAAGAATCACCCGGAACAGACCTACGTTGGTTTCACGGAAAACTTGAAGCAGCGGCTTCTCACGCATAACCAAGGTGGCAGTCCGCATACCGCAAATTTTGCCCCCTGGGAGATCGAGTTCTATTGCGCCTTCCCCCACGAAAGTCGGGCCAGAGAATTCGAACGCTACTTGAAATCCCACTCCGGAAAAGCGTTTGCAACGAAGCGACTTCTCCAAGTTTCCGGGCAGAAATGAAGGAGCTATGAGTGGGAATTTGCTTCCTCCGCGCCCCCCCTTGAACGCATTTCCTGACAGATTCCTGACAAAACCAATCCCCTTGACCCCAAGAATCGGCTGCTTGGTACACCCGTCAGTTCCAGATTTTGACTTGCGAGGAGTAAAGCCCTCTGCCAGCTTTTGATCATGAGCCAGAGGTTTCAGTTGACAACTCACCCGGCGTCACGGCCAACAGAGCCGGGTAGGCCACTCGTCAGCCCATGCCACATTTGAGCAATTCATTTAGCGGTGCCCTGAGGATTTTTGCTTATTTCATGTCTAGCGGCACACATTACATGCTCGATGGCGTTGATTACCTGCCTTTGTATGGAAACGAGCCGAGTGCGATTGGCCGCGCAAGTTTTTTTCTGTAAAATGTTTTAGCATTTTGAACTGAGAGCTGGGTATTGGTTATCCATGTTGAGGTAAATTTTCTCGCTGAGCCATTCGTCGCTGATTTCGGCGAGGAGGGCGCTAATCAAACGG
>CAIXFN010000116.1 GCA_903918755.1 uncultured Pedosphaera sp. | reverse complement strand
TGCTGACAGCGCTCATGCGCAAATTTCTCATTCACATGAACAGTGAATTGAAAAAACTCGCTGCCCAGCCCCTCGATGAAAAAGAGAAAAAATCGAAAAAAGTAAAAAAAACCGTTGCCAAATAAACACCGTTGCTGGGCTCGATGGCGCAACACCTTTGGTGTTGGGGAGCTGGCGGATTCGAGGTTTGCCCGTCCGCGGGTTCTCCGTCAAACGACACGGGAGCGAAATGCCGTCACGCACTCGTGGACGGAGGAGTAAAAACTGGTCTCCTGCAGTTCACCGGCCAAACCCGTCCGTTCCAGCAGCGCGCGCAAGGGGCGGTTGGCGTGGGCGATCTTGAGTTCTATCCCCTGCCCTTGCAATTCCTCGCGCAGGGCGTGGAGGCTTTCGGTTGCCGTCACATCAATTTCGGTAATGGCCTGGGCATCCAGCAGAAACCACTGCACCGGGCTGGTGCTGGCGGCCACCAGTTGGCGGACGCGGGCCGCGAAGTGGCCCACATTGGAAAACATGAGCGGGGCGTAAAACCGGTAGATCAGCAATCCGGGTATGGTCTGTCCGGGACCGTCCTCACCGAGGTCATGAAAGCCATTGCCGGCCACCTCCCGCAGCACGGCATCGGCGGGATGGGAAAGACTGTTGATCATCCCCAGCAGGGAAAGTCCCACCCCGATGAGAATGCCCGGAATCACCCCCGCCACCAGGACGCCCAGCGTGGTCAGGGCGGCCACCCCCGCGGAGCGGGGATAGAAGCGGTTGATGCGCTGCATGCGGCGGAATTCCACGAGGGTGGACCCGCCATAAATGAGGATGACCGCGAGGGCCACCACGGGCAGATGCACGATCAACGGAGTCAGAAAGGAGAGAAAAAGAGCCAGCATCCCGGCCGCCACCAGACTGGCGACTTGCGTTTGTCCGCCGGCGGCGTCATTGATGGCCGTTCGGGCCTGACTACCGGTGACGGCGAAGCCTTGAAACAGTCCGGCCGCGATATCCGCCAACCCGAGGGCCATGAGTTCCTGGTTGGGATTCACCTCGCATTTGTGTTTCGCCGCAAAAGCCCGCGCCAACAGGATCGCCTCGGTATAGGTGAGGAAGGCAATACTGAGGGCGGCGGGGAAGAGTTGTCGCACCAGGGGCCAATCGATCGGCGGAAAAGCGAACGACGGCCAACCCCGGGGAATCGGGCCCACGACGACCACACCCCGCGACTCCAAACCAAACGTCGGCACCGCCAGTCCCGCCAGCAGGCAAACCGCCAGGGAGGGGGGAACTTTCGGCGCCCAGCGTCGCAACGCCAGGAGGACGGCGAGCAGCACTAATCCCAGGACCAAAGTCGGCCAATGGGTGGTGGCAAGTTTGCGGGCCAGTTCGAGGAGACGGGGGAAAAAGTCGCTCTGGGACAAGTTCACGCCAAACAACTTGTTCAATTGTGACGCCATCAGGATCAACGCCGCGCCGGTCATATAACCGACGAGCACCGGCTGGGAGAGGAAGTCTGCCACCGCGCCGATGCGGGCGCGGGCCCCCAGCAGCAGGATGCCCCCACTCATCAAGGCAACCAGACCCGCCAACGCCACGGCCTGGCCAACATCCCCCTTGGCCAAAGGGATCACGGCGCTGGCGATGAGCAGGGAGATGGCGATGTCCGGTCCCACGATGACCTGCCGGGAACTGCCAAACAAGGGGTAGATCAGAAGCGGTACCAGGGCGGCATAAAGACCAAATTGCGGGGGGATGCCGATGAGTCCCGCATAGGCAATCACCGACGGAATCATCACGACACACACCGTCAGGCCGGCCAGAGTATCCGGCCAGAACCATTCCCGGCGGTATCCCCGCAGGAGCGTTCTTCCGGGGAGATAATCCTTCCACCCGGCAGGCGGCGCGGGGCTGGGTTGGGGTGTCATGACCCCTTCACTATCAGCAGATGAACGGCGGGGGCCAAGGAAAACTTGTTAAGTCCCGTGGAGACGACTATTTGGCCGGGGGTTCGGGCGGCGCCACCGGCGTCCCATTGGTGGCGGCCGGGACCACGGCCGGAATCTTTGGCTCCGCCACCGCATTGGTCACGGCGTTCGGAATCGCATCGGCCTGGGCAAATTCATCCGGCAAAATGGTGACGGCAATGCGCCGGTTGCGGGCGCGTCCTTCGGGGGTCGCGTTGTCAGCGATGGGACGGTACTCACCGTAACCCACAGCCCCAACCCGCTTGGGATCCACGCCGGCCTTCTCCGTCAAAAAATGGACCGCGGCCAGCGCGCGACTGGCGGAAAGCTCCCAATTGCTGGGGAACCGGTTGCGGATTGGAACGTTATCCGTGTGGCCGATGACCTGGATCTTAAGCTCGGGGTGGCCGGTCAGCACCTCGGCAATTTTCCGCAAAACCGCTTCGCCGTCCGGCTTCATGATCGCTTCGCCAGAATCGAACATGACCCGGTCCAGAATATTCACGGTAAGTTTGCCCTGCAGTTTGGAGATGGTGACGTCCCGGGATTCCATCGCCGCGCGCATTTCATCCTCCAATCCCCGCGCCGTCTGGCCGACGCGTTCTTTTTCCTTCGCCAGTTCGGTCACCTGGGTTTGCAAGGCCGTGATCTTTCCTTTGGCTTGCTCGGAATCGGAGACCGCCTGCGCCAACCGATTGCTGGCTTCCACCAGCGAGGACTGCAAGGCGACCGATGACTGCCTCCGCGTCTCGGCCAGATTCCAGAGATACCCGCCGGCAATCAACAAACCCACGATAAAACAGGCGCCCACCCAGGCCACTTTGGAACTGCCGGGACTGCTTTTGGGTTGGGTGGCGAACTCGGTGAAGGGTTGTCGATCTTTACTCATTTTATTCAAGTTCAATTCAATCACAAGCCGCCCGCGAATCCAAGGGGAGAATCGCAAAATCCATCCCGCCGCCCCCCACCGCAATTCCGCAACTTGGGGAGGCTATTGTTTGACGAATTCCCCGTTCCCCTCGTCGAAATACCGGGTCCCCTCCACCTCGCTGTATTTCAGATATTGCGTCCAGCGGAAAGGGCCGATCTCGTGGCTTGCTTCCACCGTTTTCGTAGTGATTTTGGGTTCCCGGACACCCCCGTTGATAAACGCCTCCCGGAGCACCCGGCCGTCCATGGGGGAACTGGAAAACGTCGGCTGCACCCCGAGCAACCAAAGCACCGTCGGGGCAATATCCAGGTTGCCGCTGGGGGTGTCATTGGTGAAACCGCGTTTGAAGTCGGGCCCGCCGGCCACGAGCGTGTTATTCATATCAAACGGACTCAGGGAACCATGCGAGCCTTTTCCAGGCTTGCCGTCCGTCGCGAGGGCGAGGCCCGGGGCGCCATACTGGTTGGTACCCGGAGACCACCGGAGCGAAACCATCAGATCCGGAGCCTGCGGAGTGGCCGCGTAACCCACGGTATCCAGTGAAAAGGTGCCCGCCACCGGGAGGGCGGAGAAAATCACCCCGGCAAATTCGGTGGTCTGCAGGTAGGCCACCAGACGGCGAATGATCGCTTCATCGTGATTAATGACATAGAGCAGGAAGGTTCCTCCCAGATCGTCCACCAGCACGTCACCGACTTCCGGGTCCTCCAAGGTCGAACTGGCCGCAAAGTTCTGCTTGCGCAGGAGGCCAACCACATCGGTGCCGTCGGAAATAGTGGAAAAACCGTGGTCCGACACCACCAGCAAATCCGTCTTCTCCCGGACCTTATGCTCCTCCAAAGCGGCGAGCACCGTGCCCAAATCGACATCGCTGGCCTTGATCCCAGTCAGGGACATCGGCGAGCCCACGCCGGAATCGTGCTGTGATTTGTCCGGGTCGCTCAACCACAATACGGAGTATTTCGGCACGCCCTTCGCCCACAATCCCTTCACCAGGGATTTGGTCGTCCACTCATCCTGGGCGGTGTTGGGGTGGGAGATGGCCGGCGGAAAGGGTTTATTTTCATTCACTCTCGCCAGGGTTTTAGCCACGGAGCGCGGCACGCTCCGGCCTTGGAACAGCGTGACTGACGCCATTTGCGCGTCGGTTAGCTTGCGGGCCGAGCGATCCTGAAATATCGCCACCGCTTTGGCCCCCGCCACCACCGTCGGATAGTCCGCCTTGTGTAAAATCTCCGCCACCGTGGGCACAAAAATGTAATGGCCCCCGCTGAGGAAATCCCCCCGCCGGATCGCGTCCAATCCTTCCGTGGCATAGGGACCGGTGGTACTGATGAGCGGTTGATACACCGCATTCGCCAGAATCCCATTATGGCCGGGGGTGGCTCCGGTGGCCAGGGCCGCACCGTTCACCTCCGTGGTGCTGATGTAAACGGAATGATGCCGCCGGAAAAAGACTCCGTTGGTCATGATGCGATAGAGGTTCGGGGTGCCTTCCGCCGTCACAAAATCCGGCCGCATGCCATCCCAGACGACCACGACAACATGCTCGGCCACCCCCCGGTCGACACCCGGCACCCCGGCGGCGAACAGGCCGGGCAGCAGCAGTTCCACCAGCAACAGGACCGCCAAAACGATACGAAGTCTCATCCTTTGATCATTAGCCCAGGCAGCCGGCGGTGGCCAGTCGAAAGGCGAACAGAACAAAGCCTCCCGGGCGACCCGCCTGAGCCGGGGCCGGGTTCCACGACTCAGAAAGGCGCTCGACGTACCGCGGCAAACAGCATAATATTTTCTCAAGCATCCGGGAGCAAATGGTGACCACCCAATTACTCTACCAAGATTCGGTAAAAGAGTCCGTCCGCTGGGCTCTCAAAGCTGAATTGGGGGCACCGTCCGTCCCACCCTCCGGAAAGAACATGATCCCATGAATTCCTCCACTTCCCTGGCCAGCCGGGCGCTGCTGGCAGTCTTTCTCATGGTCGGATTTTACATTCTGGCGATCGCGGTGGCCGGCGGTTTGCTTTACATCCCCTATGCGGAAATGACCTATGCCCACCGGCTCCATTTCAAGTTGGCCATAGGCTGCGTGATCGGGGCGCTGGCAATCCTGTGGTCGGTGCTGCCGCGGGCGGACAAATTTGAGGCCCCGGGACCGCGACTAACCCGCGACCAACACCCGGCGCTTTTTCAGGAACTCGAGGGCGTGGCCAATTCCGTGCAGCAAGCGATGCCGGTCGAGGTTTACCTGGTGCCCGATGTGAACGCGTGGGTGATGCAGCGGGGCGGGACCATGGGATTCGGCAGCCAGCGGGTCATGGGATTGGGATTGCCACTCATGCGGATGCTGACGCGGTCCCAATTCCGCGCCGTGCTGGCCCATGAATTCGGCCATTACCATGGGGGAGACACCAAGCTTGGTCCTTGGATTTACAAAACCCGGGGGACCATCGGCCGGACACTCGGAACACTCGGGGAGGATTCCTGGCTCCAGCTGCCCTTCTTGTGGTATGGCAAGATGTTTCTGCGCATCACCCACGCGATCTCCCGCCGCCAGGAGTTCGTGGCGGACGAATTGGCGGCCCGCACGATTGGTTCACAACCCCTCATCAACGGGTTGCGAACGATTCACGGTGTAGCTTCGGCTTACAACGCGTATTGGTTCAAGGTCTGCGCGCCCGTGCTGAACGCCGGTTACCAGCCGCCACTCACCGAGGGTTTTCAACGGTTCATCCAGGCCACTCCGGTGGCGGAAAGCATTCAGCAGCAGTTGGAGGAGGAATTGAACACCGGCCAGGCGGACCCTTACGACACCCATCCACCGCTCAAGGAGCGGATTGCCGCGGTGGCCCACCTTCCCGCGGGTGATCCGGGACCGGAAGATCCTCCCGCGACCACGCTTTTGGGGGATGTGCCCGCGTTGGAAAGCCGTTTGTTGGCGGTGCTGGCGGACCCCGAAAAGGCGGCTCAACTCCAACCCTTGGAATGGGATGAGGTGGCTCCCCGTGTTTACCTGCCGGCCTGGACCAAGCTGATCCAGGCCAACCTTGCCGCATTGGCGGGCCTCACCCCGCTGGCCTTCGCGGCGTGGGCGGCCGATCAGAAAACCTCCGGCCTCCGCCTGCACTTCCCGGATGGCGAATCCACGGCCGAGGAACACGCGGAGGAGTTGGCGAGGAATGTCGCAGGGGCCGCCCTTTGCCTGCTCCTGGTGAATCGGGGGGCGCGATTGGTCTGCGAGCCCGGACAGCCCATCTCCCTGACCTTGGCGTCCGTGAGCATAGAACCGTTTGGCCTCATCGCCTCGCTCACGGCGGGCAAATTGACGGAAGCTGCCTGGCAATCCCAATGTCGGCAATTGGGAATCGCGGCAAGCGATCTCGGCCAACTCGTGCCGCCTGCGGGGCCCCCCAATCCGGCGTAAGCGATCGAGGATCTCCTCCCCCATTACCCCTGCCGCGGGACGCGCTATCGCGCTATCGCGCAGTGGTACGCCGCGTGCTGGCTCTGAATTGCAATTGAACCATCGGCCTGGGTTGCCGGAGGTGGGTTTGCCTGGCGCCCGATTCGGTGGCAGGTTGCGGCAAGCAAACTCAAACCAGCCGGCCGGGAACTGAAACCCAGGGGCCGCGGCGGGCGTCTGACGGGTCGAAGACGGCGGCGCAGGAAAACAGTCGAAGTCGTGGTAATGGCAGCATGAACATCAAAGAACATCAGGCCCGGCCGGAAGATTTTGCCATCACCCGGCGGCAATTCCTCAATCGTTTCGGCATGGGATTCGGGGCGTTGGGCCTGGCGGGTTTGTTGGGACCCGAACTCCTGACCGCGAGCGCACGGGGCGGTGAAAGCCGGTCCCCTTTGGAACCGCGGAATCCGCCGTTGCCAGCCAGGGCTAAAAGGGTCATCCACATTTTCGCCCAAGGTGCCCCCTCCCAAGTGGATACCTGGGACCCGAAGCCGGCGCTGCTCCGTCATGCCGGCCAGGCGCTGCCGGGCATGAACGGTCTCGCCATGCCGTCGCCCTTCAAGTTTGAGAAAAAGGGGCAGGCGGGAATTGAAGTCAGCGAGGTCTTTCCGCGGCTGGGCGAACACGTCGATGAAATGGCCATCATCCGGTCCATGTACACCGATATTCCGGCCCATGAAGTGGCCACGGTCATGATGAACACCGGTTCCCTGCGGCTGGCGAAGCCCAGCCTGGGTTCGTGGACGGTTTATGGCCTGGGCACGGAAAACCAAAACATGCCGGGGTTCATTTCCCTGCGTCCGGGGGGCAATCTCCCCCCAGGGGGCACGCAAAACTGGCAGGCCGCCTTCCTGCCGGGCGTTTACCAGGGCACCAGTGTCAATACCTCGGCCGGCTCGGTGGAAGACATGATTCAAAACATCAGGAATCCCTACATTTCACTCCGCGAACAGCGGCGGCAACTGGACCTGGTGCACCAATTGAATGAATTGCACAGTCAGAATTTGCAAAAGGACGCGCCGCTGGAAGCCCGCATCGAAGCGTATGAAATCGCCTTCAAAATGCAGTCCGCGGCCACGGACGCCTTCGATTTTCAAAAGGAACCGCCCGCCATGCGCGCGCTGTATGGCGACACCCCGCAAGGGCGCCAGATGTTGATCGCCCGCCGCCTCTTGGAACGCGGGGTGCGGTTCGTGCAAGTCTGGGCGGGTGGTTGGGATCATCACAATGATATCGAACGGCGGCTCCCCCAACAGGCGGGTGAAATCGATCAGCCGTTGGGCGCGCTGCTGACCGATCTGAAACAACGCGGTTTGTTGGACAGCACCCTGGTGGTCTGGGGCGGCGAGTTTGGCCGCACGGTGACCAAGGACCGCAACGGGAATGAAAATCCGGGGCGCGATCACAACAACAAAGCATTCAGCACCTGGCTGGCCGGGGGCGGCGTAAAGGGGGGAACCATCTATGGCGCCACCGATGAATTTGGCGCGCGCGCCGTCGACCAGCCGGTGCATGTCCATGACTTGCATGCCACGATCCTGAAGTTGCTGGGGTTCGACCACACCAAGTTGACTTACCGCTACAACGGTCGGGACTTCCGACTGACCGATGTGGCCGGCAATGTCGTGGCGGGGGTGCTGGCGTGAATTATCGAAAAAACCTGTCGGGGCGTTCGCGGATAATGCGCACGCCGCGATTCCGTTGGCTGTTCCCACTGCTGTTCGCCGCCCTCAGCTGGTTGTCCGTCGGCCTGCGGGCCGCCGAGCCGACCAAATCCCAGTTGGAGTTTTTTGAAAACCGGATCCGTCCGCTGCTCACGGACAACTGCTATTCCTGCCATAGCCATGAGGCGACCAAACTCAAGGGCGGGCTCTCCCTGGAATTTCGCGAATTGCTTTTGCGCGGGGGCGAAACGGGCCCGGCAATTGTCCCCGGCGACCCGGAAAAAAGTCTGTTGATCAAAGCGGTACGATACACGGATGCCGACTTACAGATGCCGCCCAAAGGCAAAAAACTTTCCGATGAACAGGTGGGCTGGCTGGTCAACTGGATCAAGCTGGGTGCGCCGGATCCCCGCACCACCAATTCCGCGGCCTACGGAAAATGGGGAACCAAATCGGATCGGGACCACTGGTCCTTTAAGCCGGTAAAACAGCCGGCCCTTCCGGCGGTGAAAGACAAGGATTGGGGCCAGACACCGGTGGACGCATTCATTCTGGCAAAACTGGAGGAAAACGGCATGAAACCGTCGCCACCAGCCGATCGGCGCACCCTGATCCGGCGCGCGACCTTCGACCTGACCGGCCTGGCTCCCACGCTCGCGGAAACCCGGGATTTCCTCAACGACCCGGCGCCGGATGCGTTCGCCAAGGTGGTGGAACGGTTGCTGGCATCCCCCGCTTACGGGGAACGCTGGGGTCGTTTCTGGCTGGATACCGCGCGGTATTCCGACACCAAGGGGGACGTGAAGCGCAACCAGGAGGATTTTCATTATCCCTTTGCCTGGACCTACCGCGATTACGTGGTGCGGGCGTTCAACGAAGACAAGCCGTTCAACCGGTTTATCGTCGAACAACTGGCGGCGGACAAGATCAACACGGGGCAGGACCGCAGCATGCTCGCCGCGATGGGATTTCTCACCGTGGGCGAACGCTACAATGGCAACGCCAACGACATCATCAACGATCGAATTGACGTGGTGACCAAAGGACTGCTCGGCCTGACCGTCACCTGCGCCCGCTGCCACGACCACAAGTTCGATCCGATCCCCACCCAGGACTATTATTCATTGCACGGCATCTTCGCGAGCTCGGTGGAACCGCGGGAGGATCCGTTTCTGGGCAACCTGAAGACCGAATCACCCGAGTACCAGGAATATGCGCGGCAACATAATGATCTGGAACAAAAACTGACGGCCCTCGGCGGCAACCGCAAGGGTGGCGCGGCGGCCAAAAACAAAAACCTCCGGCAGCAGCGCACCGAACTCATCCGCGACCTGGCCATGCTGGAAGTGGCCAATCCCGGCGCCCCGCCACGGGCGATGGTGTTGTTCGACCGCCAGCGGGTGGCGGACTCCCGCGTGCTGTTGCGCGGCGAGGCGGAAAACCCGGGGGAAGTCGTGCCCCGTCGTTTTTTGGAAATTCTCGCCGGCCCCAACCGGCCGGTGTTTCGCAACGGCAGCGGGCGGCTGGAACTGGCCAACGCCATCGCCAATCCGGCCAATCCTTTGACCGCCCGGGTGCTGGTCAACCGGATCTGGCAGCATCATTTCGGGGAGGGATTCGTGACGACGCCGGATGATTTCGGCAACCAATCCGCACCGCCCAGCCACCCGGAATTGCTGGACTACCTGGCCGCGCGCTTTATGGCGGAGGGCTGGTCCATCAAGCAGTTGCATCGCCGCATCATGCTTTCCAGCATATATCAACAAGGCAGCCGGAACAATCCGCGGTTCGCGCAGATTGATCCCAACAATCGCCTGCTCTGGCGGGCCAACATCCGGCGACTCGAATTCGAAGCGGTGCGCGATTCCCTGTTGGAGATCGGCGGCCGCCTCGATACCACCCTGGGCGGCCGGCCGGTGAATCTCGGGGCCACCCCCTATTCGACGCGGCGCACCATCTACGGCTTTGTGGATCGCCGCAACCTGCCGGAAGTGTTCAACCAATTCGACTTCGCGAACCCAGACATCACCACCGGGAAGCGTTACGATACCATCGTTCCGCAACAGGCACTATTCATGATGAACAGCCCGCTGGTGGTGGAGCAGGCCCGCAACCTGGTCAACCAGCCGGGCTTTCGCAACCTGCCGGACGACGAAGCCCGCGTGCGCTGGCTGTATGATTCAATCTACCAACGCGAGCCATCGGAAGTGGAATCAAAGCTGGCGCTGAACTTTGTCAACGATTCGCCCGGGGCGGAACCCGTGGCCATGGGCCTTCCGCGCAACAGCCCCGGGGGAAACCGCGGTCTCAATGCACCCGCGAACGGGAAAAAGCGTCCCGGTGGAGGGGCCATGACACTGGCCACTGTTCCGGCGGGAGGACTGGCGCCGGTGGGTGCGTGGGCCAAATACGCCCACGCCCTGTTACAGGCCAACGAGGCGATGTTCATCAACTAAGCGGGCGGGCGGAGAAATGATGCCGGGGAACCATTGTAAACGACCGGTGACCAATGGTAGTTTTTTGCATGCCGCTGAATCCGCAACCAACGAAGGCGCCGGGCCTTTACCCGTGTCACCCTGCCCGTTCCTCTGCTCCCGCTTCACCCGCCCGCGCCGGATTCACATTGATCGAACTCCTGGTGGTCATCGCCATCATTGCCATCCTCGCGGGTATGCTGCTGCCGGCCTTGAGCAGCGCAAAAATCAAGGCGGAAGGCATCCAGTGCCTGAACAATCTCAAGCAGTTGCAAATGGGCGCCCTGCTTTATCCCGATGACAACGCGGGCATCCTGGTTCCCAACCTGGAGTCCGACGCCCCGGGCCAAACCTGGGTGGCGGGCAACTTAAATTTCACCCCCAACAATCCCGACAACACCAACACGACCTACCTGACCGACCCGCGTTCCGCCCTCCTGGCCCCGTATACCGGCCGGCAATCGGGCATTTACAAATGTCCCGGGGACCGCAGCCAGGTGATCATCGGCAATCAACGGCTGCCCCGGGTGCGCAGTGTGTCCATGAGTGTTGCGGTGGGCGATCCGGTGGGTGGAAGCTGGCTGAATTACGAGGTTTCGTCCCCCACCTATCGGATCTTTCTAAAAGCTTCCGAACTGGCCGCCGTCCCGGCCTCGGACATCCTGGTATTCGTGGACGAACACCCGGATAGCATCAACAACGGCGCCTATGGGGTCTGGATGTCTGACCTGGCCCATCCGGGCGCGGATTACATTTTCGATTTCCCGGGAAGTTTCCATAATGGCGCCTGCGGCTTTTCCTTTGGCGATGGCCATGCGGAGATTAAAAAATGGCTGGATGCCCGCACCCGGCCCAAACCGACTTACACGGGCAATCTGGCATTGGGAATCTCCACCCCGAAAAATCCGGACAGCGTCTGGATCACGCGTCACACTTCCGTGCCGAAATAGCGTGGGCTTTTCCGCGAACCGGGCAAGCGCATCCTGCCGACTCAGCTCACTTGCGGAACACAATCACATGTTGCCAAGGCAAGGTCTCGATGGTCTGCCCCCAATGCACGGGAAAGCCGGCCATTTCCTTTTTGACCTGCGCCTCGGTCATTTTGTGAACTTCTTTGATCGGCACCTGGGGATCCTCACCGCGAAATTCCACAAACACGAGCCGCCCGCCGGGCTTTAAGGCAGCCACCATGGCCGCCACCATTTCCGCCGGATGATCAAATTCGTGGTAAACATCCACCATTAGAATCAAGTCCAGGGTATTGGCCGGTAAATGGGGATCAGACACGGTTCCCAGGACGGGTTTTACGTTATGAAAATTCAGGGCGACCATTTTGTTGGTCAGGATGTCCAGCATCTCCTGCTGGATCTCGACCGCGTAAACCGAACCCTGAGGACCGACTTTTTCCGCGAGCCGGCGCGTGTAATAGCCGGTGCCTGCCCCGATGTCGGCCACTCGTTCCCCGGGTTGGACGTTCAATGCCTCCATGAGCAAGCCGGGTTTCTCTTCCTCGGCGCGTTCCGGGCGCTCCAGCCAATCCGCGGCCTGATGCCCCATGACCATGGCGATTTCCCGCCCCTGGAAGAACTTGCCAATCCCGTTGGGATCGTGCCGGGATCGGGTCTCATAAACCGGCCCCGGGGAGTTGGTGGCCCCGACGGGAGGATCATCCGCCCGCGCGGCCAATCCAAAAACCGTCGTCAACAGCGCCAGTAATAATGGACCAGGGCGAAAGTTCATGCGGATAAACTAGCACTAAATCGCGTTTTGGGAATCGGCGATTTCCCGGGCCCGAACGCGCTCAGGACGGGCCGCGTTAATCCAACCGCTCGCGTCCGGCAAATCCGGTGTCGATGTCGTGCCAAAACTCTACGTCGTCCTCATCCTTTTCCCAACAGAGAAACACTTCCCGGCCATTGATCAGCGCCGGAAAATCGAGCAAGCCCCGGTCCAGATCCTTGATTTGGATTTCGCGGCGATGAAACTCCAGGAACAGGGTTCGCATTTTGGCCAGCAACAAGATGGAGCGGTTTACCGTGTCGCCCCCCAAATCCTGACCGGAAGCAAGTGGACCTTCCAGCCGGCGGTCCAGTTTCGCGACTTCATCCCGGTGCCGCAACAATTCGTCCAACCAGAGTCGAAGTTGCGGCAGCAGGGCCCGGGCTTCGGCGCGGGTGTAATGAGTGTCAAACCGGTGGGCCATGGGAAAAGGAGAAATCAGTGAGGTGAGAACTGCCTACCGACCCGGTGCGGGTTCCAGTTTTTTTTGCACGGCGGGATTCTTTTCGAGCGCCACGGATTTCTGATAGGCTTCGCGCGCCTGTTCCGGCTGCTGCAGGGCGGCGTAAATGTCCCCCAAGTGCTCATACAGCGTGGCGTCGGGCTCCTCGTTGAGGGTGATGGCTTGCAAGGCCAACGGCAGCGCCTTTTCCGGCTGGTGCAACCGGAAAAACACCCATGCCATGCTGTCAATAAAGGCGGCGTTTTTTGGTTCCGCATCCAGCGCTTTCTGGACCATGGCCCGGGCCGCGTCCAAGCGCTCCCCGCGATCGGCCAGCATGTAGCCGTAATAATTCAGCGCCTCGGAAAAATCCGGGTCAATTTCCAGGGTCTTCTTGAAGGCCGTTTCGGCTTCGGCGAGGTCGCCTTTACGCTCGTGGGCGGCCCCCAACTGAAAGTAAAACAAGGCATTCAACCGCGCCGGTTCCATCGCCTTGGCCATCACTTCGGCGGTGGTGAAATGCACGAGGGCATTGGTAAAGTCCTTCTGTTTGCTGAACGCCCGGGCCTTGAGGAATTCGATCGTGAAACTATCCCGGTACTTCGCCTGGGCCCGCTCCAGAGTGGTGAATGCCTGCGGCACGCGATCCAGAATAATCTGCAATTCCGCGAGCATGTAATACGTGGCTTCGGAATCCTTGAACTTGTCGTTGAGCAGGAGCCCCTTCGCAAAATAATCGGCGGCGTCCGCGTATTTCTTGGCCTCCAGGGAGAGTTGTCCCAGCACGTAATAGGCCTGGACATACGTCGGGTTGCCCTTCAACAGATCTTGCAGTTGTTCCGCCGCCTTTTGGCGGTCGCTGGCCTGGAGATAGATCTGCGCCAGCTTGGTATGCACCTCTTCCGCGAGCTCGGCTTCGTCCGGGAAACGTTCCAACAAGTCCAAATAAATGCGGGTGGCACCCTGGGTATCGCCCAACACATAAAAATCCTCGGCTAATTTTAACCGGAGCAAGGGTGCGGCCGGATTCAACTCCGCCGCCCTTTTGAGCACCAGGGCGGCGCCCGGCTTGGCGGCTTCCTTGAGCGAGGGCGCCTGATGTTGAAGATTGGCGTAAAGCTCCCCGAGGCCAACCAGGAACTCGACGGAGGCATTGGGTTGATGGGCGGCTTGATCAAGGACGGCCAGGGCCGCCTGATGTTTCGCCCCCTTCATCTCGAGCAAAAAAAGGCCAAGATAACCGGCGAGGGAAGCTGGATCCCGTTTGATCGCGGTCTGACTGGCGGCACGCGCCAGATCGTCCTTGCCTTGGACCGCATAGACCTGCGCCAGGCGACTGAAAACCATGCCCGAAGCTTTGGGTCGGGCCGTGGCGCGGAGAAGGATTTCCAAGGCCTGCTCCGGGCGGCTGCGCTGCAGATAGCGCCGGGCCAGATCCATGACGAGTTGCTCGTTGGCCGGATCGGCTTGGGCCGCGAGCGAGAACTCCTGCAAGGCCGCCTCGGGGTCTCCCGCCAGATCAAGGATGGTGCCCTGCGCATAATGGGCATGCGCCGTCACCGTCGCCTGCTCGGCGGTGTTTAACCCGCCCGCCGCAACTGCGTTGGTTGGAGAGGTGGCTGGGGCTTGGGCACCGGATTTGCCCCGACCCACCGCCGGACCGCCGGCGCAACCAGTGAGCAGGCATAAGCCCACCCCGAAACTGGTCAACGCGGCATGGTAGCGATGCTGCATTTGATAGAATACCCCAACCAGACTTCCGCGCAACCCGGACGGGTTGCGCGGAGATGGAGAAAACCGGGAAGGCCGCGAAGGGGCGGCCGGATTACTTCTGCCAGGTACGCTTTTTGTGGCGATTGGCCCGCAGTTGCTTGCGGCGTTTGTGCTTGTTGATCTTCGATTTACGACGTTTTTTCAGTGAACCCATAATTTTGTCAGGCGGTTAATATACTACTTTGTTCAAGGGGTATTCAATGATTCCTTCCGCACCGGCGGCTTTCAACTGCGGAATCAACTCCCGCACCACATGCTCGTCGATGATCGTTTCCACCGCCACCCAACCGGCAAGGCTGAGATGGGAGATGGTTGGATTTCGCAACGAGGGCAGGCTTTCCAACAGCTTCCCCAAATTTTTTTCGGCAATGTTCATCTTGAGCCCCACCTTGGCTTCGGCCTCCAACGCCCCTTTCAGGAGCATGGCCATGGTCTCAATTTTCTGCCGTTTCCATTGGTCCTTCCAGGCGGCACGGTTGGCAATCAACCGAGGCGTCGAGGACATTAAAGTGTCCACAATTCGCAGTTTGTTGGCCCGGAGCGAGGACCCGGTCTCCGTGAGTTCCACGATCGCATCCACCAACTCATGCGCTTTGAATTCGGTGGCCCCCCAGGAGAACTCCACCTCGGCTTTGACCCCGTGTTTGCGCAGATACTTCCGGGTGAGATTGACCACCTCGGTGGCAATCCGCTTGCCTTGCAAGTCCTTGACCGTCTTCACCGGTGAATTCTCCTGCACGGCCAGCACCCAGCGCGCCGGTTGGCGGGTGACCTTGCTAAACTGGAACTCTCCCACCTCATGCACTTTGGAGTCGTTCTCTTGAATCCAATCCAAGCCGGTAATGCCGCAATCCAGGTAACCGTGCTCCACGTACCGGCTGATTTCCTGCGCCCGGATCAGGCGGATCTCCAGGTTTTCGTCATCACAGTAAGGGATGTACGAACGGCTGCTGACCTGAATGTTGTATCCGGCCTTTGCCATCTTCTCGATGGTGGCGTCCTGCAAACTGCCTTTCGGCAGTCCAAATCGTAATTTCTGATCTTGCTTCATGCTGCTAAACCGCGCTCCGTGCAACCTCCGGGGTTGACGGGCCGGGAATAATGCGCCCTCCCCGGCTCGGGAGCAAGCAGGGAATTCGGGGCAATTTTGGACCCTTACCGGACAACTTCAAAAGCGAACCCTTTCAAATACTCGGTTTCGGGAATGGCGGGGAGGATCGGATGATCCAATGACTGGCTGTAGGTGGCCACCCGGCGGAGTACCCGGCGGGCGTCATAGGCAGCATCCATAATCACCGCCTGGAAGGTGGTCGCATCCACATGATGCGAGCAACAGAAGGTCGCCAAGGTGCCCCCGGCGCGCAATAACTTGAGCGCCCGCAGGTGAATCTCCTTGTACCCGCGCAGGGCGTCGGGCACCGTCGCCCGACTCCGGGTGAACGAGGGGGGATCCAGGACGATGACATCAAACTGCGGGATCACCCGCTCGTGTGGTTTGACCGCGGTTTTGGCTTTCAACCAGTCGAAAACATTGACGGTCTCCGTGGAGCAACGCTCCGTCAAACCATTGGCCGCCGCATTGCGTCCGGCCGCCGCGCTGGCGTCGGCGCTCTGGTCGAGCATATGCACGTGCGCCGCGCCGGCCCGCGCGGCATGGAGGCCAAAGCCGCCCAGAAAGCTAAAGCAATCCAGCACCTGGGCCCCAGGCGCAAAAGCGGCCACCTGCTGGTAATTGGATTGTTGATCCAGGTAGAGGCCGGTCTTGTGGCCCCCGGCCAGGTCCACTTCAAATTGCAGCCCGTTCAGGCGGATGTGGATGGGACCTTCCATGGCTCCGGCGAGAATGCCATTGGAATCTGCCAGCCCTTCAAATTTACGGAACGCCGTGTCATTCCGCTCCAGGAAGCACCGCGGGGAAAACTGCTTTTGCAACGCGGCCACGATTTGCGCTTTGCGCTGGTCCATCGCGAGGGCCGAAGTTTGCACCACCAGCACATCCTCGTATTTATCCACAATCAGTCCGCTGAGGAAATCGCTCTCGGCATTCACCACCCGGAACGAAGAAGCCCCGGGGAGATGCCGCCGCCGCACGTCCAGGGCCGCCTTGATGCGGGTTTCAAAAAACGCCTGATCCACCGGAATCCGCTCCGGGCCCAGCATGCGGACATGAATTTTCGATTTGGAATTGTAAAATCCCACTCCCAGCAAACGCTGCCGGTGGTCCTTCACCTGCACCAGCTCGCCATCGGCGGCCGGATGCGTCAGACGGAGCACGGAGCCGTGATAGATCCAAGGATGCCCGGCGAGGATGCGATCAGCTTCTCCGGGACGGAGCAAAACGGTGGGTAAAGAGGTGGTGCCCGGCGCGGCGGGGGCACCGGAAGGGACGGTTTCTGCTGTCATATGATTTTTGTAAACAGGTGGCTCCCGAGGTGACGGCGATTGACCGCTCACCAAGCGAACGGTGGGTAACATAACGCAAGCGGCCGCAATGGGAAGTGAAATCAACATTGAAATTAAACCGCCCGGCGCGCGCGGCGCCCCCCGCATCCCGCCTGTCGCGCGGCAAGCAAAGGCGAACACCGTGCGATCAAACCCGGACTGCTGTGCGAGCAAAGGCGAACACTTCCAGTCCTGCGGGCCTTGCGGAAGCTTGAGCGTAGCGAAAGCTGAC
>CAIXFN010000115.1 GCA_903918755.1 uncultured Pedosphaera sp. | reverse complement strand
GCTCCCCGCGGGAATCCGGGTTATCGAACGAGATCATCCGCACCTTCGGCCCGAAGCTGCCCCTGTTCGGCGTGTGCCTGGGCCACCAATGCATCGGCCACACCTTTGGCGGCGATGTCGTGGTCAATTACCGGATGATGCACGGCAAGACTTCGCCGATCCGGCACAACGGCAAAGACCTTTTTGAGGGGATGCCCAATCCCTTTGCGGCCACGCGCTACCACTCGCTGGTGATCAAGAAGGACACGCTGCCGGACTGCCTGGAAATCACGGCCGAGACCGATGAAGGCGAAATCATGGGCGTGCGCCACAAGCAGCATCCCATCTGGGGCGTCCAGTTTCATCCCGAGAGCATCCTCACCGAGGAAGGGCGCACCATTCTGAAGAACTTCCTGCGCCTGGGCTGAGCCCGGGCGGCAAAGAAAAAGCCGCTCCCATTGCGGGGCGGCAAAAATCGGCAGAACTCTGACAGTCGGCGGCTATTGCAGTCGGTAAACGATGCGTGCCTTGTCGAGGTCGTACGGGGACATTTCCATCTTCACGCGGTCACCCACGGTCAGGCGGATAAAGCGTTTGCGCATCTTGCCGGAAATGTGGGCAAGCACCTGATGTTTGTTGGTCAGTTCCACCCGGAACATCGTTCCGGCGAGCACGGCAAGAATCGTGCCTTCAATTTCGATATGTTGTTCCATCCAGCGCTTTCTTCACTGCCCGGTTAAACTGTTTGCTTTCACGCCGACCCTCGGGCGGAATCGGGATGAAACAAAAAAGGCGCGGGGCTCCAAAGGAACCCCACACCCTGAAATAAGACTTAAATCTTAGCGCGAATATTCGCGACGGGAACCACCGCGGTCGCCGCCACCGCCGCCACCGCCACGATAACCACCACCACCGCCGCCGCCACCACCAGGAGGACGGTCTTCACGGGGACGGGCTTCGTTGACGGTCAGGTCACGGCCATCAACGTTCTTGCCGTTGAGGGCTTGGACGGCCGCTTCCGCAGCTTCCTTGGATTCCATCGTGACAAAGCCGAAACCGCGGGGGCGGCCGCTGAATTTGTCCATGATGAGATCAACCGAGGTCACGGGACCATGCTGCGAGAACAGGTCTTGGAGTTGATTTTCAGTCGTGTTGTACGACAAGTTACCGACGTAGAGTTTAGTACTCATGATGATTTGTTCACTAACCTTAGACCGACTGCCACTTCCCAGACCGTTCCCGACTACCGGGTTTCAAATCATCACTGAAAAAAACACTTTCAACTGAAGATTTTCCAAGCCTTGAAATCGACCAGCTATCTAACTGAGCGTCAAAGTAGCCCGATTTTGCCGTGGGCGCAAGTTTTATTCACAATTCATTTGGCCGGGGCTTTTTCGACCATCCAAGCCAGGCTGTTCCGCAGGATGGTCTGGTAGGCGGGCAGATCATGGGAAGCCGCATCATGTCCCAGCGTGCAGCAGACAATTTTCGCTTTCGGATGCTCGGTCACCCAGACCAACGGCCAGGTCTTCCCGGTGGCGAGGTTGCGGCCCTCGGCCAGCACCTGACGGGGTGCCCCGTTGGTATCGGGCACGAAATGATACAGCTCGTCCTTGAGCCGGAACGTATGGGGCACCCCCGCCATCAGCCGGTGATCCGGGGCCGTGACCGTGACTTCGAATTCCCCGTAGGAATCATGGCTGGTGGCCCCGCCGCCCACGAGGATGCGATTATATTCCGGCCAGTCCCGCCAATTCCGCCAGAGGGCGGGATGGACCAGCAGCAGCCCGTGGCCGGCGTCGGCAAAATCAAAGATCGCCTGGCGCAGGGCCTTGTCGTTCAGGGGCTGGTTGCAGCTCAGATACAGGACATCCACATTTTTCAAGGCGGGCAGGATCTCAGCCATTTTCTCCGTGTAATGCACGGATGCCTTGCCACCCGCACTGAGCGTCGCGGAGTCGGCCACATTGAACCAACGGTTGAAATCGTGGGAACTGTTGCCCCCGACGGAAAGCACATGCGCGCCCGCACCCCACTCAATCGGCGGCAGCACCGCAGGAACCACAGGCGCCGCCGGAGCCGTCGCCGCCTGCGCACCGGCATCGAGATCGGCCGTCACGGAAACGAACACCGGGGCGACTAGGGTGTCATAGCTCTCGAAGGCCAACCCCGCGATCACGCCTTTGTGCTGGAGGTTTTTGGTGAACCAACGCACCTGGCCGCGGGAAACCAGTCCCGGCGCCAAGCGTGATCCCGGCACCTCATACTCCGCAATGTGATCGGCAAATTCGCGACCGTTCAGGAGTTCCAGGACTTCGGACTGACCGTCCTTATAGCGCACGGTGACCTTCGCCACTGGCAGCTTTTGATCCTTGTCAGTGCCGCTATACGGATACGCCCAGCCACCAATGCCGCCCAGGAAATGCAGCCGCGCGGCGGCAATATCCAGATTCCCAACCTCCACCTTTTGGGGCATCGTTTTGGCGGTGCCTTCACCGCCCTTGAGGACGATGACGTTGTTGCCACTGGCGGTCTTTTGCGGATTCAGAATTTCGAAGGGCACCTCGCCCCCCACCTTGAACAGGCCGAACTTCCGGAAATGGATGGTGTCGTCCTTCAGGTCGGCACTGGCGAACAGGCCCCGGCTGGTGCTCGTGGTGAACGCAGACCGCAGGTCGATGACGCGATAGCGCAGCTCGGCGGCGCAAATGTAGGACAGGATGTCGCGCAACGCCGGCGCACCGAGGGCTTCCAGCCCATTGGGCATCAGGGAAAGGCCCGTGTTGCGGCGGCTCTTGATGTCGCTGACCGGGATTTCCTTGTCGCCCACGGAATTCCGCAGGGTGACGCTGTTCCGGTTTTCGCGCGTGATGACGCCGTCATAAGACTCGCCGTCCTTGGTTTCGATGCTCCACGCATAATAATTGGGTTCCACCTCGCGGTTGGGATCCAGGATATGGATGATCAATTCCGCGGGACCATGCACGCCCATGCCGGTAAGATCGGGGGCGACATCCTTCCCCTGCCCTTCAAATTTATGGCAGATGGCGCAATTCTGCGTGAACAACTGGCGGCCCTTCACGGCATCGCCCGGCTGGCTCACCAGCGGAGTGAATTGGGCGATCAGGGCGTTTTTCTCCTTCATTTCCGGCCCGCGCAATTCGTCGATCAACTGGTTGGCGTATTGCGCCACGACGGGATCGCCATAGGTGCGCAGCCGGCCGATCGCGACGGGCCCCAACGTCGCGAGACTCACGACATTGGCCTTGATGCCCGCCAGCAACGCCATCGACCAATCCGACCGTTTGAACAGTTCATTCAGCACCACGTCCTGCAAGTCGGTCGGCACTTTCGCAAAGGTTTTGACCAATTCCGGGCCCACGCGCGGTTCGGGCAGTTTACCCAAGGCCTCGATGACGGACCGCTGCAAGGCGGGTGAAGCGGCGGAGCCGGGGATGGCCGCGACCGCGGGCAGAATCTCCGGATTCAATTGGCGGACGAACAACAGGCTGACGGCCAACCCGGACCGTTGCGCATCGGAAAGTTTGGCATCCTGCAATTGGGCGAGCAGCCGGGCGACCAACGGTTTCATTTCCGTGGCCAAGGCCCCGGCTTTGTCCCAGCGGGCCAAGAGCGGCAGCGCGGCCACATCCAACCCCGGTTCTGGGGCGTGGAGCAGGCTGCGGAAGGCGGCTTGCAATTCCGGGGTCCAGGCCGGTGCGGCCACGGAATTCTTCAAATCGCGCGCCAGGGTTTCCAGCACCACCTTCTTCAAGGCATCCGCCGCGGCCGGTTTCCCGGCCAGGCCGATCACGGTGCGGGCGGCCAGTTCCCCATCACCCTGCCGGGCGATGGATACGGTCAATTGTTCCACCAGGGCCTGGACGGCCGGGTTGCCCAGATCGAGGGCGGCGGCGATGGCTTCCGCGGGCGCGCGGGCGGCCACGCCCACCGCGGCGGATTCCAGCCATTGATCACCCAGTCCCGGGTAGGCCTGGATCACGGCCTGCACCACGGCGGGGCTCACGGTCTGGTTTTGCAACGCCACGAGGGCTTCCAGCCGCAACCGGGGGTTCGCATCCTTCAGCCGTTCCAACGACGCCTGCTCCACCTTGCCGGCGGCCGGCGCGGGCGGAATGGTCTGGGTCGCCGCAATGGTCAGCGCGTTCTTCGCCACCATGGCATCGGGGCTGGCAATGGCCGTCGCCAGCAGCGTCTGACCAGCCGGGGCAGCGAGCAAGCCGAGTTCGTTGAGCGTCCAGAGCGCCTGAATCTTGCCAAAAGGCGTGGACTGGGCCGATTGCACCAGGGCCATCAGGGCCGGACCGCTGGACGGTTTGCCGCTCTCTTCCAACAAGCGTTGGGCGGTCATCCGTACCCACATATTGGGATGATCCAAAGCCGCGACCAATTCCGCGTCACTGGCCCCGGCGAGTTTCGGCAGGGTGAGCGCGCGGGCTTCCTTGTGCTGCATGCGCCAGACGCGGCCGAAATAATGGTCGCGATCCGGCCGGACGGCCGCATTGCTCTGGGGATCGTGCTTGGGACCGCGGGTATCGTTGTGGACAGCCGCCTGATTGTAAAAATCCAGGATATACATCGCGCCATCGGGCCCCACGCGCACATGAATCGGGCGGAACCAGAGATCCGTGCCGGCCACGAATTCCTTGCCCTCAAACTGGGGATCCTTGCTGGCGACAAAACTCACCCCGCGCGCTTTCAGGTTGTCCTGATGCACCAGGTTGATCGTGGGTTCGGTGACATAATAGGTGTAATCGTATTTGGCGGGCCAGGCGCCGCCGTCGTAGATGCAGGCCCCCGCCGCCGCGGTGAAATTGCCCACCCAATCAATCTGCAGATACGCCTGCTTTTTCCAGTCCATCAAAGGGAAGCTCTTGTTGTGGTCTTCGATGTTCTGGAAGCTCGTGGTCCGTCCGATGCGGCCCCGGGCCAACGCGTATTCCGGCAGCACCACGTGGTCGACGTGATTGCCATTGGCCTGCGAGAAGAAGATTTCGCCGTCCGGCGCGGTGTCCACGCCCCAGGTATTGCTGCCCTTGGAACTGTATTGCTCGATGGCGCT
>CAIXFN010000114.1 GCA_903918755.1 uncultured Pedosphaera sp. | reverse complement strand
GCCTCGCTACGCGCGGCTTCGCTCCGCCTCACCCCGGAGGGGTGGCGGCGGGGAGAAGAAAGACAAATTACAGAAAGAGTTTTACACCGGCACCGGCGACTTCACAACCTTGTATTCGTTTAATGGCACTAGTGGTTACGGCCCGTTGGGGATCGTTTTGGGAAAAGATGGATGTTTTTACGGAACCACTATTGGCACAATTTACCGGATTACAACGAACGGCGTTCTCACAACCCTCTATACTTTCACCGGAGGCAGTGATGGCTCCGAACCCAACAGCCTGATGCAGGCCAGCGATGGCAATTTTTACGGCACCACCTGGTATGGTGGAGATTTTTATGATCATCAATACTACTATTACGGACATGGGACGATCTTTCAGATGACGCCGCAAGGCAAATTTACAACGCTTTACGCATTTAGAGGTCCTGATGGACAACACCCGAATGCCACCCTGACCGAGGGCAGGAACGGCAAAATTTATGGCAAGACGCCCTTCGGTGGTTCAAGTTTTATCCCGAATGGCAGTCCTTTCAGAACCCAAACCTGGGAAGATGAAGGCTACGGCACGTTATTCAGTCTAAATATACCACCGAGCATCCTAGGACTGACTGTAACCAATGGTGGTGTTGCCTTAAGCTGGAACGCACTTTCCAACCAGGTTTGCCAGGTTCAATACGCCACGGATTTGGGTTCGACAAATTGGGTGAGTCTCGGCAGCCCCATTACCGTCACCAACGCTCTGAATACGACTATTGATGTGGATGCCGTTACGCAGCGCTATTATCGCATTCAACTTTTGCCTTGAACCAAGGCCGGTCAGCTGGCGATTCAGAGTTCAGGATTGCCGTGGCGGCGGACCCCGGGAATTGCCTTCGGGGTTCGACGCGAGGAGGGAAGATGAAAATCCTTTACCTCAATCGAGCCCGTATTTCTCCAGCCAGGCCTGTGGCAGGGTGCCGAAGCTCAGCAGCCAGTCATTGAAGTGTTGCAACGTCCAGCCCCGGCCCACGACCAACCGCTGGCGCAGCCGCTCGTTTTCCAGCCGCCCCAGCCAGTAGCTCATCGGCACCGCCGGCGCGCCGGTGTACCAATTCACATCCCCCTCCGCCCGGGCCTTGGTAAACGCCAGATGTCGGCGCATGTGGCTGACCGCTTGTTCGTAGGTGTAGCGCCCGGTCTGCAACCGTAAATCGACCAGGATGCGGTGGCAGCGCCACAGGGCGTCGTGCAACTGCTGCAGCCGCAGCCAGGGGGAGCGGATCACCTTCAAATCCGCCATCATCTGCTCGCACCACAAGGTCCAGCCCTCGTAGAACACCGCGTGCGCCAGCAGTCGCCGCCACTTGCGCGGATGCCGGTTCGCCGTCACAAATTGCAGGTGATGCCCCGGGTAGGCCTCGTGCGCGCAGGTCAGGCTCAAGCTGAAATGTTGTTGCCGTTCCGCCCGCTTCTCCGGTTCCGTGGTTTTGGTGGCACTCAAATCGTTGACCCAGAAAATCCCGTGCTGCCGCCGCTCAAACGCCCCGGGCTGGGAGTAGGCCGCCGTGGGGAAGAGGTGACGCATGAACTCCGGCACCGGCCGCACATCCAAAGTTTCACCCGCCGGAAACGTGACCGCCTTGGCCGCGCGAAACGCCTCCGCCACCCGGATGGTTTCCTTGCTGTAAACATTCAACAAGTCTTCGCCCGGCTCCCATTCGGCCCGCGCCGCGGCCAGGATTTCTCGGGTGGGCCGGTTCCCACCAAATTTGCGCGCCGCCGTGGCGAGCAAACCGCCCACCCGCTCAATTTCCGCCAACGCCAGCGCCTCGATCTGCCCCAGGGAATAGTCCAATCCCAAATCGTCACGCACGCGGCGTTGCAATACCTCCGCCCCCACGGCAAAGGAACCGGCCGGCGCCGCCGGTAATGCCAACGCGTGCGTGGCATAATCCGCAATCGCCTGCCGTACCCCGGCCAGTCGAGCCGCATCCGCCGGCTGCTCGCCCTGGGAACGCAAAAACGTGGCCACGGCGTCAATCAGTTCCCCGGCCCCCGCGGCGGTTTGCTCCATCATCCGCAGCCAGACCGGCTCCGGACGCTGCAGCAGTGTGGCCGCCTCACCGAGATAACGGGGCGCCTGTTGCAACAGTGAGCGCAGGTGTCGCGCCACCATCCGCGGCTCATCCTGGCTGCGTTGCAACTCGTGCAGCAATTGGTCCAAAACGTGGTCCAGGGCGCGTGGATCCATCCCCGCCCGCCCCCGGGCAAAATCCTCCGCTCCGCGCAACAACTCGGCCCGCACCGCCAGACGGTCCAGGTGTTGCTCTGCGGTCAGTTCTCGCGGGTTGATCCGCTCCAACCCCGCCAGACACTTCTGCCGGCGTTGCTCCTGCCGGGTTTCCATCGCCTGGTCCGCCTGCGGGAATTTGCCGCGGGCTGACTGAATGCCGGCCTGGGCCGCGAAATCGGGATTGTCCGCCAAAACGCCTTCAAAGTAGCGGTCCAGCAAACCTTCAAATTGATTGGTGGTACGACTCATAAAATGGATGTTCGGGCAAGGCGGCGGGGGCGACCCACGGTCATTCCTCCCGCAGCGCGGACAAGGTGGCAGACACGGCCTTTGGATCATTCACCAGCACGCGAAATTCCCAGGTCTTGCGCGGTTCGATTACCGCGATGTAATCCTGCGCCCCGCCCACGCGCTCCCCCTTGGCGTTGATCAGGTTCAATTCAATCCGCACGCCAAACCGCTGGTAATCCGAATCATTATTCACCGCCCCAATCGCATAAACCAGGCTGCTGCCCTTGGTTTGCTCCAGCCGGATCGTCCCCAGTTTCAGGTCGGCGGCGGATTTCGGTGCTTTGGCAGCGGGTGGTTCCGTAACCGCCTCGGTGTTCGTGGCCACCCCGGCATCGGCGGACGCTGATTTGGGTGGCGTCGCTTCGAAACCGGCCGTTCTGCGGCCCGCCCGCGACTTCCACCAGAATCCCCCTCCCACGCCTCCGGCCAGCACTAGCACGAGCAACCCCACCAGCAATCCGCGCGATGATCCCTCCGGCTCGTCGGATTCCGCGTCCGCCGTCAAATTCCGGGTGACCACCTTGGCGGTGGGCAGAGCGGTTGATGAGGCGGAGGGCGCCGCGGACGGTGCCGGGGCCCCGAGCTTGGTTTTCAAGCCGCAATGCGGGCAATTGATGACCTGACCGAGGCCGGCTTCGGGGAATTCAATATGGGTGCCGCATTCCGAGCAGGAACCCTTCAAATATTTGCCTTCACTCATGATTGCACACCCTTCCTGCCAGCCGTGGCCCGCAGGAATACCTTAAGATACCCCCTCCCCCGAGCCGGACGCAATGGCGTTTTCCTCCGGCCGGAATCGTGTCCGGAGAAGCCAGCGTCATGCGTCCGCGGCAGCAACAAATCCACAATAGCTCGTAACATTTCCCCGCCTGCGGGTATCTATATTAGAGACAAATGGAATTGCTGACGTTTATCGAGACCGCCCGGGCGCAGGGAGCCAGCGACCTGCACCTGGAGCCGGGCCTGCCCGCCGCCGTGCGCATTCGCGGTTCGTTGCGCATGCTCGGCACCCCGCTGCCCCGCAAAATGTTGCTGGAAGCAGCCCAGGAAATCGTCGGCCCGGAAAATTGGCCCCGCTTCCTCGAACGCCGCTCCTACGATCTTTCCAAAACCATTGCCGGGATCCGTTGCCGAATCAATGTCCTGCAAAGCTCCCGCGGTGTCGGCATGGCCATCCGCCTGCTCAGTTCCTTCCAAGCCACCCTGGAGAAGCTCAACCTGCACCCGGAGCTCAAGCGCTTCATCGCCCATACCAACGGACTGATTCTCATCAGCGGTCCCACCGGTTCAGGCAAATCCTCGACCATGGCGGCCATGATTCAGGAAATCAACCTGGTCGAAGCCCGGCACATCGTGACCATCGAGAGCCCCATCGAGTATCAATTCCGCCCGCACCGCGCGTACATCCGCCAGCGCGAAGTCGGACGCGACACCCCCTCTTTCGAACAAGCCCTCATCGACGCCATGCGCGAGGATCCCGATGTGTTGATGGTCGGTGAAATGCGGGATCCGGAAACCATGCGGCTCACCCTGAACGCCGCCGAAACGGGCCACCTTGTGCTCGCCACGACCCACTCCGCCACGGCCAGCGAAGCCCTGCAACGCGTGGTCTCCGCGTTCCCCTCGGAAATCCAGAACAGTGTGTGCGCGCAACTCGCCGACTGCGTGGTGGCCGTCATTTCCCAGCGGCTCGTCTTCCGCCCGGAACTGAAAATCCAGGTGCCCGAGTGTGAAGTGCTCGTGCCCACCCATTCCATCAAGAGTTTCATCCGACGCAACGAGTTTTTCAAAATCATGTCCGTGATGGAAACGGGCGCCGAGCATGGCATGTGGACTTATGCCCGCTACCGCACCTGGCTGGACAACCGTAAATCCTGGTATCTGCCGGGCAGCAAGGTGGAGGAAGAACCGCCCGTTGACACGGTCGAAGCGGAAGATATCAAGCCCCTTACCCTGCGGTTGGATCCGGCCCCCGTGGCGAGTTCCGGGCGACCCAAGCCCGCGCCAGCCAATCCCCCTACCAACGCCAACTCCATCCGCCCGGCCGAGCGCGCCTTGGAAATCGAACCCGTTGAAGGTGGTCTCGAAGCGATCATTTCCAAGCTCCGCGCCAAGCCCTGAACGCGCGCGTGGTTAGACGAACTGCCCGGCCGCGTGACCAGAAGCCCACGCCCATTGGAAATTGTAGCCGCCCAGCCACCCGGTCACGTCCAATACTTCCCCGATGAAATAGAGTCCCGGCACGCGCCGTGATTCCATCGTCTTGGAGGAAACTTCGCGGGTGTCCACGCCGCCGCAGGTCACTTCTGCGGTCGCATACCCCTCCGTTCCCGCCGGTCGGATTTCCCAGTGATGCAACCGCCCGGCGATCACCGCCAACTCCGCCGGAGTGTACCGGTTCATCGGCTTGGACGGAGCGTTCCGCGCGCACCACTCCTGCGTGAATCGCTGCGGCAGGCGCATCGCCAGGACGTTCCGCAATTCCTTGGCCGTATTCCGTTCCGCGGCCAGCAATTCCGCGGCCGGACGCCCCGGCAGCAAATCCAACTCAATCGACTGCCCGGGCTCCGCATAGTTCGACACTTGCAAAATCGCCGGTCCGCTCAAACCCCGGTGGGTAAACAAAAGATTTTCGGTAAAACTCCTTCCGCCCGCCGTCGCGGTGACTTCCAGTGAAATACCACTCAGCGGGCCATAAGAATCCCGGTCTTCTGGCCCCCAAGTCACCGGTACCAATCCCGGTCGCGTCGCATTGACCGAGTGGCCCAATTGTTGCGCCAAACGGAAGCCGAAATCCGTCGCTCCGATTTTGGGGGCCGACAACCCGCCGGTCGCCACCACCAGCGAGTCCGCCGCGAACTCGCCCAAATTGGTCGTCAACTGGAATCCGCCCGCCACCTTGGTTTCCGAAACCCGCGCCCCCAAGCGGACGGTCACTCCGGCCAACCGCGCCTCCTGCTCCAGCAGTTCCACAATCTGCCGCGAGGTGACGTCGCAGAAAAGCTGGCCCAGCTTCTTCTCGTGGTAGGCAATGCCGTGACGTTCCACCAGTCCGATGAAATCGGCCGGCCGATACCGAGCCAGGGCGGATTTGCAGAAATGGGGATTGGCCGAAAGATAATTATCCGGCCCGGCGTTGATGTTGGTGAAGTTGCAGCGGCCGCCGCCGGAGATCAGGATCTTCTTCCCCAAACGTTCCTGGTGCTCCAGCACCAAGACCTTGCGTCCGCGCTTCCCCGCTTCGATGGCGCACATCAAGCCCGCTGCGCCGCCACCGATCACCACCACATCGTATTTCATGAAAAAAGGGAACCCCGCCAGGCCGGAACAGAACCCGGAACATGATGAGCCAGAACCGCCCGGGAGATCGCCGCCACACGGCGCCTCAATCGGCGCGCTCCTGCGCACTACGGTTCGCGGGCAGCGCCTGGTGGCCCTCGATCAGTTCCTTGATGCGTTGCGCATCCGACTTGGTATGTCCGTGGCTTGCCAGCGGATCAGAGCCCCCGGAAGATTCAATCAGAATATCGGACCAGATCATCCCGGTCTTGATATGGACCGAGGCGACCTTGTAGATGCTCATGCTGATCTCATCCTTGGTAAACCACGACCGTTTGCGGCGGATCACCGCTTTGTCCGACACCTCGATCACCGTGGGAAACAGGAAATTCCCCCGGGTCCATCGACTGGCTTGGAATATTTCGACCGGCATAGGACCTGTTTATGCTCCCCCCACGAGAAAATGCAATCACTAACCACTCGCATCCGTCGGGGAAATCAACGCGGCATTTTCAAATACGCCTCCGCCATGGCCTCCCCCAGCTGGAGCGTCCCCTGTGTGCCGAAATGCAATCGCCCATGCGGCAACTGACCGGTGGGGATCAGGTAAACGTGCTGCTCCTTTTGCGCCATGGCGTGGAGGGAGGCATTCATGGCTGCGATATTGCCCCAGATCGCGCCCGGATGTTGCTCGGAAATGAACCACGGCAGGTCGGGCTGTTGGAGGTCCAAGCGCACCTGGGTGATCAGTTCCTTCATCCAGCCGGCATACTTTTTTTGATAAGGGCCGAAGTAGGTGTCGTTTTCCCCGGTATGCCAGAAGACCCCGGCCAGGCGGACTTCGCAGCCCTGGCGGATCAGCTCCGCCCGCGCCTCCCGGATAAAATCGAGGAATTGGGGATAGAGATTGCGCCGCGCCTCCGGCGAGCCGCTCGGAAGCCAATCCGGCCCCTGTGCTCCACTGTGCGTGAATTTGACGATGGCGAGGCCTTCCTGGGCAGGGAGGGCTCGCCGCAATCTAGCTCCAAAACTCAGTTCGGGACCGAAGTTGCCCAGAAAATCCATCGGCCCCAAAGGTTCCCAAGACCGGGACTTTTTGAAGCCGCCACCGAGAGAATACCGGAACAAGATGTCTTCCTGCGGAGCTACGAGCGTTTTGAAACCCGCTCCCGTGGCCGAGGGGATTTCGGAGACAAAGGAATCCTCGCCCTCCATATTCCGCTGCCCGGCGAGGACAAAAAGCTGCACCCGCTTCCCGGCCTTGATCGGTGGTGCCGTCCGGAACCGTCGCGACGGCACAGCGGGAGTTTTCCCACTGGCCTCCAGATAAGCCGTGGCGAAAGCCTCGCCCAATTGCAATTGTCCCTGCGTGCCGAAGTGGTAATGGGGCTGGCCGCTGCCCATTACTTCAAAGGCCAGGTGCGAAGTCGGCACCCAGTGCAACCGGGCGTCCGCCTGAAGCACCTGATCCTGCTGCTGGCGCAGAATGGCCAGGTTATGCCGATTGTCCATGCCCCAGATACCCTTCTCGCTGACCTCGGCGATGTACCATGGCAACTCCGGCGAATGTAGATCCTGTCGCAGGCGGGCGATCAATTGCGTGAGTCCGGCCGCGTAATTCGTATTGAGCCGGCGGTCCAGCATGTCGTTTTCACCCTGATGCCACATCACCCCCGCCAGACGATAAGGCACATGGCGGCGGTCCAGTTCTTGCAGCGCCGCGCGCACCAGCTTAAGCGTCCGAGGATAAAGTTTTTGTCCCTGGTCCGGGGCGTCTGGGTTCCAGTCGAATGCAACGGTGGTGCCGCCGATCGCAGATTTTATGATGGCGATGGGACCAGCGCCCGCCGACTTCAACCGACGGGCAAAAGTCAGTTCCGACCCGAACGAATCCCGTGGCTGCAATGGTCCCCAACCACCAAAAGTGTCGGAAGCTGGCTCCGCCAAGGTGGCGAATAAGACATCCGGCTGCGGTGAACCTGCCCCCTTGAACATGGGATAATCGTCGATCCGATCCGGGTGGGCGTCCGCCCCCACCATGTTCGACTGGCCGGCGAACAGGAAGACCTGCAGGGTTTTGGCCGACTCCTCCGCGGCCAGCCGCACGCCGGCCAGGAGCGAGCCGAGGAGGATCAGATAAAACTGGGTCCGGAACAGCGAGGTCGATGTTTTCATCTGCGACTGAGAATGCGCCTCAGCCGCCAACTCGCAACATTTTTCAACCAAGCTTAAGTGTCATGACCCTGGCCCCGCGTTCGATGGAAGGACGTGGAGCGGGTTTGCCAAGGGCGTGACCAATTTTGGGCGGACTTTGGGCCGGCACGCAGGCGGGATCGCCGCGTCCATGCCAGGACGATTGACGTCCATGCATCCCGATATAGCACAGGAAAGGTGGAAACGTATTATTACCTTCGGAATTTAGGCGCAAAAGGTGTGAAAGTAGGGGGCAGAATATGAAAACGCCGTCCAGTGAGGGGATCACGGGACGGCGGTGGGGGAAAAAGACGGTTTAGGCGGCGACGACAGCCTCGTCTTTGGTGGTCGCGGCGCAAGACTCCCAGGTGGTAACCATGGGTTGACCAGATTCCAGCAGGGTTTTGAGGTTGCTGAGCACCACCGGCCAGCCTTGGGAGATGCGGGGGAAAACCACGCTGCCAGCCGGGAAATCGTCGTGCGTGACGGTCAGTTTGACGACGGGGGCGGAGGCGCCGGCTTGGTCACCCACGGGTTCCAATTCGAAGGTCACGCGGGAAGGACGTTCGCTTTTCGCTTCCGCGTCGCCGCACATGCTCCAGGTGTAAGCAAGACGACGGGGAGGCGTGCATTCAAGCAGGACCTGGTCCATAGCGAGTTCGCCATCGCGGCGGAATCGAACCGGGGAGCCAACCTTCCAATCGGATTCGATGCCGCAATCAAACCAGTATTTCCGGGTGAATTCGGGTTGGGTGAGCGCGGCCCAGAGTTTCTCCGGGGTTGTGTGGATGTAGCTGACATAAACGAACGAGGGCTTTTGCATGGGCATTTTCCTTTCTCAGTGGTTGGTCTTGGTTTTGGTTAGGTTTTCACTTTCGAGATCCTTTTTCAAATCACCCAACGCCGAGAGGCGCGGGCGCTCGTACTTGCCAATCCAGCGGTCGTAGATCTCCTGCAACGGCACGGGATTGAGGTAATGCAGTTTTTCGCGTCCGCAGCGCACGGTGGTGACAAGATTGGCCGCCTCCAGCACCGCCAGGTGCTTGGTGACGGCCTGCCGCGTCATGTCGAGGAGGCCGCACAGGCGGGTCAGGGTCTGACCATTGTCCCGGTGCAACTCATCGAGCAATTTGCGGCGGCTTTCGTCCGCCAGCGCTTTGAACACTGCGTTCATTACGGAGATAATATGCAACCATTTGGTTGCATGTCAAGCGGGAGGAGGTGATTATTTTTACCGGTTGATCAAAGCCGCAGCGGAAGCTTACCTTACGGTGAACATGAGCCGTTTTTCCAATTTGGAATTTGGCGGACACCAGGAAGACGAGTCCGGCAGGCGGGAGGAACTACGGGATGAAACTTATTTCGTCGCGAAGGCGGAGACGGCGTTTACCCAGGGAGAATTTGAACCCGCCCTGCGCGCCTGGTCGAAAGTGCTGGAGCACAATCCCAAGTACGCCGGGGCCTGGACCGGACAGGTCCGCATGCTGATCGAATTGGGCGAATATAGGGAAGCGCGACTCTGGGCGGACAAGGCTTTGGAACAATTCCCCAACGAAGCCGAATTGCTCGCGGCGAAGGCGGTGGCGCTGGCGCGGGCTGGCGACCTGGACGCGGCGCTCGTGTTCTCGGACAATGCCATCGAGGAACGAGGGAACACCCCCTACATCTGGCTGGCGCGCGGGGATGTCCTGCTGGCCCGGGAGGAGAAAAGGGCGGAATACAGTTTTGAGAAGGCGGTGCGGTTGGCCCCGGGCAACTGGGTTCCCTTGTGGCTGACCGCCCGCGCGTATTTCTTTTACCACCGGATCGTGCTGGCGATGCAGCACGCGCAACAAGGTCTGGCCCTGGACGCCGGCCGCGGCATGCTCTGGCTGCAGGCTGGCCAATGCCAGTTGGCGCTGGGTTTGGTAACGCCGGCGCGGCTTTCCCTGGAACAGGCTCAACAGTTATTGCCGCGCTCGCCACTGGTCGCAGCCGTTTGCCGGGAGGTGGCGCAAACAGGGTTGGGCGCCCGGTTGCGGGGCCGACTAAGAGGAATGTTCGGATCATGAGTCATCCCAAGTTTGAGCGATTGCTCGTGCAGGCGGCGGAACAGATGGCGTCTGATCTTCATCTCATCGCCGGAGTCCCCCCGTCGTTCCGCGTCAACGGGGAGATTCACTTTGGCGGAGAGGCGCCGCTCGCGGGGGAGGAAATCCGCGCCATGGTGGCCGGGTTGCTGACCAGCACGCAGCAGGACACTTTTGACCGCGAATGGGAATTATGCATCTCCCTGCTCCATCGCGCGGCCGGCCGGGTGCGGATCACTTTTTACAAGCGGAATGGATTCCCGGAACTCAGTCTGCGGTTCTGCGGCGAGCGGATTCCGGGCCGGGAGGAACTGGGACTACCACCACGGCTGGATGAACTCGCCCGGCGGCCCAACGGTTTGTTTCTGATCACCGGGCCGACCGGGGCGGGAAAAACCACGACCCTGAATTACCTGGTGGACCTGATCAACCGGGAACGGCGGTGCAAAATCGTCACGATCGAGGACCCCATCGAGTTCGTGCATGAGAATAAGCGCGCGATCGTGGTGCAACAGGAAGTCCTCACGGACACCCATTCCTTCAACCGCGCGCTCATCCATGTGCTGCGGCAGGATCCGGATGTAATTGTGGTGGGGGAAATCCGGGACCACGAGGCCATCGCCACGGCGCTGGCGGCAGCGGAAACCGGACACCTGGTCCTGGCCACAATGCACTCGCCGAATGTGACGCACGCGCTGGAGCGGATTGTCGGGGTGTTCGAAGGGGGCGCGCAGCGGCAAATCGTGCTCCAACTGGCCAACACCTTGCAAGGCGTACTCGCGCAGGAATTGCTCCCCTCGGCGGACCGCTGCCGGCGGGTGCTGGCCTGCGAATTCCTGGTCGCCACCCCCGCGGTGCGCAACCTCATCCGCGAGAGCAATCTGCATCAATTGGAAAACATCATTCAAACCGGTGGCAAGGAGGGCATGGTGTTGATGGACAACTGTCTTCTCGACTTGTATTGCCAGTGCCTGATCAGCTACGACACGGCGTTGAGCCGCGCCCGGCATCCGGAATCGATCAAGAGCCAGTTGAAAATGGGCGGCAAGCTGTGAGTGTAAATCCGGCGACCTGTCGCCGGGGCCTGAGTGCGAGGTGGCCAGGTGGAGCAAAAAATCTTCATGAACTGCGCAAACCAGTGACGGCGCTGCTGGCCTATTCGTAGCGCAAGGCGTCAATCGGATCGAGGGCGGCCGCCTTACGAGCCGGATAAAAGCCAAAGAAAACTCCGATCACGAAGCTGACGCCGAAGGCCAGCAAGATGGATTCCGCGGAGACGACCGGCTGGAAAGTGCCGGCTTTCCCCACGAATACCGATATGCCCACCCCGAGCGCCACACCGATCAATCCGCCGAGCAAGCTCAAGGTCACCGCTTCGATGAGAAATTGTAACTGGATCGCCGAAGGTTGGGCTCCGACCGCCATGCGGATACCGATCTCGCGCGTGCGCTCAGTCACGCTGACGAGCATGATGTTCATGATGCCGATGCCCCCGACGACCAACGACAAACTGGAAATCGCTCCGAGCAATAATTTGACGGTGCCCGTGACGGCGCTAACGGTGTCGGCAATGTCCTTCTGATTGAAGATGTTGAAGTCATCGCTCTGCCCGGCCACCAGGCGATGGCGCTGGCGCAGCAGGCTGGTGATCTGCGCCTGGGCGATCTCCATCCGGTCCGCCTGGCGAATCTGGAGGTTGACGGAGCGCAAATACCGGTCGCCGGTGATGCGTTTCATCGCGGTGGTGTAAGGAATGATGAGCCTGTCATCCTGGTTCTGCCCGGCCATGCCCGCGCCCTTGGTTTCCAATAAGCCGGTAATCACAAAGGGAATGTTTTTGACGCGAACGCTTTGTCCAACCGGATTGAGCGGGCCAAAGAGTTCGAGCGCGGTCTTGGAACCGATGACGGCGACTTTCGCCGCACTACGGACTTCCCGCTCGGTGAACATCGAGCCGGCGGCCAACTTCCAATCGCGGATGCGCAAATACTCCGGCGACTCGCCGACGATGCTGGTGGACCAGTTGCGCCCGTTAGCAATTGCCTGCGCGGAACTGGAAATTTCCGGACTGACGGCAATGACATCGGGGACCTCCCGCAGGATCGCTTCGACATCGGCCAGCGTGATGGTGCTGGCACTGCCCAACCCGGAACTAACTCCGCCGGAGCGTTTGCTCCCGGCAAAAACGGTGAGCAGGTTTTCCCCGAGCGCGGCCACCTGCTTCGTGATGCTGGCCTGGGCGCCATTGCCCACCGCCACCATCGCGACCACCGCGGCCACGCCGATGATGATGCCCAGGGCGGTCAAACCGGAGCGCAGTTTGTTCCGGCGCAAGGCCCGCAAGGCGATGAAAAAAGTCTGCCAGGATTGGAGCAGCAAGACTTGCAGAGTCGTAAACATAATTAGTTATGGCTGGCCCGCCGCTCCGCCTGATCGAGCGCCCTGATTTCCGCCGCCGCGGAACGGGGGTTTTCGTTGCGCGTGTCGCGGAGGATTTCGCCGTCGCGCATCACAATGATCCGCTGGCAATAGGCGGCGACGTCGAGTTCATGGGTGACCATCACGAGAGTCATCCCGGACGCGTTCAACTCCTGAAACAATCCCATGATTTCAATACTGGTGCGCGAATCGAGATTGCCGGTGGGCTCGTCCGCGAGAACCAGTTCGGGGCGGTTCACCAACGCACGCGCAATGGCCACCCGCTGCTGCTGTCCGCCGGAAAGTTGACTTGGAAAATGGTCGTGACGTTCAGCCAATCCGACCCGGGCCAGCGCCGCAATGGCCCGTTGGCGGCGTTCGCGTCGACTGATGACCGGCATGGCGTAAAGCATCGGCAACTCGACATTCTCCAGCGCACTCGTGCGGGCCAGCAAGTTAAAGCTTTGAAAGACAAATCCCAGCTGGCGGTTCCGCAGTTCCGCAAGCTGCCGACGATCGAGCCCCGCAACCCCCACGCCGTTGAGCAGATAATTTCCGCGGGTCGGCTGGTCAAGGCAACCAAGGGTGTTCATCAAGGTGGACTTGCCGGAACCGCTGGCGCCCATCACCGCCACAAAATCGCCGCGCCTGATATCGAGCGTCACACCCCGCACCGCCGCCACGGAGACCCCACCGGTCTGGTAGGTTTTCGCAAGGTCACGCAATTGAATCACGGGCGCGCTCATTGCGGGGCCTCCGGTGGCGGCTTCGGCACAAAGCCGGATGATTTGACCCGAAACAAAAGGGTGGAAGTCACGACCCGGGGCTTCTCATCCAGGCCCTCCAGGATCTGGGTCTCCACGCCGTCCGTGATGCCGGCCTTCACCAACATGGGCTTAAGGGTGGCAGCATTCGCGCCGAGGACGTAGAGCAGGCGCTGACTGCGCCCGAAGTTTTTGGGCGGCGCTTGTTCCAACCCCACCCCCTCCGGGGGCGAGTAGCGGAGCGCCGCGTTGGGGATTTTCCAAACGTTTTTCCTTTCCGCAACCAGGATGGAAACATCCGCCGTCATGCCGGGAAACAATTTTTGCTCCGGATTATCCGCAGTGATAATGGTCTCATAGGTGACGACATTCTGGGTCAAGGTCGGCGAACGCCGGACCTGGGTGACGGTGCCCTGAAAGGTGCTTTCGGGAAACGCATCCACCGTAAAGACCACCGTCTGGCCTTCCTTCACCTGACCGATGTCCGCCTCCGCAACGGAGGCGCTGATGTGCATCCGGGATAAGTCCTGCGCCATGGTGAACAGAACGGGTGTGGTGAAACCCGCCGTCAAGGTCTGCCCCAGGTCCACCTTGCGGGCGATGACCATGCCGTCCACCGGCGCGGTGATTTTGCAGTAACCGAGGTTGGCGCGGGCGCTTTCCAACGCGGCCTCGTGAATGCTCACCGACGCTTCCGCCTGCGCGAGTTCGGCGGTGGCTTGATCCAAATCGAATTGCGAGGCGGCTTTCAACGGCACGAGAACCCGCTTCCGCTCCAGGTTTTGGCGCTTCAGAGTTACGGTGGCATTCGCGTTGGCGAGTTCACCCTGCGCCTGCCGCAGCGCGGCTTCGTAAACCGTCGGATCAATTTCCGCGACGAGTTGCCCCTTCTTCACGGGCGAATTAAAATCTACAGCCAGGCTGGCGATCTTTCCCGAAACCTGACTACCCACGTCCACGCTCACCACCGCGCCCAGCGTACCGCTGGCGGTCACGTGCTGGGCGAGGTCACCGCGGGTGGCGGTCACCGTTTCGAAAGATGCCGCGTCGCCGCCTCCGGGTTTGCAACCGGAGCAGGCGGCAAGGACGCCGGCGGCAATGATAGTGTTGAGGGTGCGAAGGAATGGTCTATTCATAGGGCAAATTATTTCCAACCGCCACCGAGGGCCTTAAAAAGCGCAATCTGACCGGTCAAACGGTTCAATTGCGCCGTGATTTGGTTTTGTTGCGCATTGTAAAGGTCCTGCTGGGCGGAAAGGACATTCAAATACGTGTCATCGCCTTGGCGGTAGCGCAGATTGGCGAGTTCGTAGCGGCGCTGCTGGGCTTGAATCAAAGCACCCTGCGCGGTGAGTTGTTCCGAATAACTCCGGGTGGTGGCCAGCGCGTCCGCCACCTCCCGGAAAGCCGTCTGAATGGCTTTCTGATAGTGGGCGATCTCGATCTGCGCGCCCACCTTGGCGGAGTCCACGTTGGCGCGGGTCTGGCCCGCCGTGAAAATCGGCAGGGTGACTTGCGGTGAGAAACTCCAGATGCCCGTGCCGGCGCCAAAGAGCTTCTCGAACTCCGAACTGGTCGTCCCGAGCGAACCCGTCAAGGTGATGGTGGGGAAGAATTGCGCGCGCGCGGCGCCGATACCGGCATTGGCCGCTTTCAAAGTGTGCTCGGCTTCCAAAATGTCAGGCCGCCGCCCGATCAATTCGGAAGGCAGTCCGGCCGGAATTTCCGCCACCTGATTGGTGGCGCTGAACGCACCGGGCCGCGGCAAATCATCCGGGAGAACTCCGCCCAAAAGCAGGGTCAGGGAATTTTCGGCGAGGGCAAGTTGTCGCTCGAAGGTCAGCACATTGATGTTGGCGTTCTCAACCTGTCCCTCCGCCGTGCGCAAATCCAATTCACTGCTGGCCCCGGCCTCAAAGGTGGCCCGGTTAAGCGCGTAAGATTCGCGGACCGCCGCCAGGGTTTGGCGCGCCAAGGCCAGCTGTTCCCCGGTCTCCAGCAGCGTGAAGTAGTCTTCCGCGACTTGCGCCACCAAGGAAATCTGGGCACTGCGTCGCGCCTCAGCGGTGGCCAGAAATTTCTCCAACGCCTGCGCATTCAAACTGCGCACCCGTCCAAAGAGATCCAACTCGTAGGCCGTCGTGCCCAGACTGGCATTCCAGGAATCGGCCGTCCGGTTCGCGGCCCCGGAGCGGACAAAACTGCCGCTACCGTTGACGTGGGGGAATGAATCGGACCGCGTAATGCGATACTGGGCGCGGCTCTGTTCCACATTGAGGATCGCCACCCGCAAATCCAGGTTGTTGGTCAGCGCGTGTTCGATGAGCTTTTTCAGACGTTCGTCCGGAAAAACCTCGCGCCAGGAAATCTCGGCCGCCGCTGGAGTGGCGTTAGTGTCGGGCCCAACCGGATACCGCGACGCGATCGGCGCGGAAGGACGCTCGTATTTTGGGATCATCGTGCATCCCGACAGGGCAAGCGCGGCCGCAAGGATCGGCAGCATGGCTTGGGTTTTCATTGCAATGCGCGCCTCCCAACGCCCTTTCCAAGAGAAATCGCGGCGCCAGTATTGGCGCGATCGGCGCGGCGCGGCGCGGCACTGTCCCCTGCGTGAGGGAGGATCGTCCCGACGATGATCACGTTTTCCATGGAGCCACTATTGCCGCATCCGCAACCATTCGTCGTGGGGAGAGTGACGAACCGGAGGATGACGGGACGAAACCACGCAATTGCGGGGTGAAACTTTCGTCCGAAGTCAGCCAAGTTTGGCCACCGAGAACAAATCGAATCACCAAAAACTTGGATTTGCCAGGCTGCGGCACTTGAAGGAACATGGCCCAGTGATCGAGCCGGCAAATTCCATCCCGCAAGCCAGCAACCGCGGAGCGCGGCGGTGGTGGCTCTTTGGCGTGCTGGGGTGGCTCTGCCTGGCGCTGTTGATAAGCTCGACGATTTGCCTCTCGGGCTTCCGCCCATTGTCGTTGATCCTCAAAGTCGTGACGGTGATCCTGCTTCCGGCTGGCTTGCTGACGCCGCCGGTTTTTTGGCTGGCCCGGGTGTTTCCCATCAGCCTCGCCACCTGGAAATCGAACCTGGGGAAGCACATCGTGGCCTCCGCCATCTTCTGCCTCATCTGCGCCACGCTCTCGGGAAGCGCGCTGGTGGTGTTGCAGCCCCAGGTGCTGGCGGCTTACAACGAACAATGGAAGCGAGATTTTCCTCCGACGCCGGCCGGCAACCAGGATCCGGCAAAGTCCGCCGTCATGTTTTTGCCGCCGGGACTGCGTTCGGGAAAGTTCGACCTGCCAACCGTCCTCACCAACTCCGTCACCAACCTGCCCCCGTACTGGGTGCTGGTGCTGCTCGCTCATGCGCTCAATGCCTCGGCGCGGCTGCGCGAGCGCGAGCAGCAGGCCGCGGAACTGGCCGCGCACCTGGCCCAGGCGCGCCTGGAAGGATTACGCACGCAATTGCAACCGCATTTTCTGTTCAACACGTTGAATTCGATTTCCGCGCTGATTCCGCAAAACGCGAAACTCGCGAACGAAATGGTCCTGAATCTGGCCGACCTGTTGCGCATGACGCTGCGCGATCCCCAGCGCACGGAAATTTCCCTGGGTGAGGAACTCAAGCTGCTGGGGCACTATGTGGATATCCAGAAGTTGCGGTTCGGGCAGCGCCTGATTTTCCAACTGGACGCCGCGGCGGCCTGTCTGCGATTTCCCGTGCCACCGCTGTTGCTGCAACCGCTCGTGGAGAACGCGATCCGTCACGGCGTGGAACCGTCCGAACAACCGGAAACTATTCTGGTGCGCGTGCAACTTTTGGCGCAGACAATCGCCCTGGAAGTGACGAACAGTTGCCACTGTCCCACCGAGAGCCTCGGTAAACCACCCGCTTCCACCGGGGTCGGGTTGGCCAATACGCGAGCGCGCCTCGCCGCCCTTTACGGAACTGAACAATCACTGAACTTCGGCTCGCTCCCGAATGGTGGATTTCGGGTAAGCATCCGCCTGCCGGCGCGCGCCGGCAGCGGAAACAATTATGAAAATTAGAACGCTGCTGGTGGATGATGAGGCCCTCGCGCGGCAGCGCATGCGGCAATTGCTGGTCGAGCACGGCGACGTTGATATTGTGGGCGAATCCGCCTCCGGCACGGAAGCCAGGGCGGTGCTGGGAAGCCTCTCCCCTGACCTGCTGCTGCTCGACGTCCAGATGCCGCGCCTGACCGGTCTGAAACTCGCGCAATTACTGGCGGACGAACCATTGCCGCTGGTGGTCTTCGTGACCGCGCATGATTCGTTTGCCGTCGAAGCTTTTGACACCCGGGCCGTGGATTACCTCCTCAAGCCGGTCCGCCCCGAACGCCTAGCCCGCGCCCTGGACCGGGTGCGCGACCAACTGGAGGCCATGCGGGAATCACCGGCCGGACTAACTGCGCCGTCCCCTGCCCCAACGGACCAAGCCAAGCGCACCCTTTCGCGGCTCATGGCCAAGTCGGGCGACCGCGTGGTCTTCATCCAAGCCGAGGAGATTGACTGGATCGAATCCGCGGGCAATTACGTCATCGTACAAGCGGGCCGGGAACGTCACATCATCCGCGAGACGATGGCAACCCTGGAAGGGGAATTGTCCACCAAAGACTTCGTGCGCCTGAATCGCTCGCTCATCGCCAATGTGCGCGCCATCGTGGAATTGAAAGCGCAGGGCGGCGGTGACTATTACGCGGTGCTGAAGGAGAACAAACGCGCGAACGTGACCGTTGGGTTGCGCGATTTAGAGATCCGACTGCGTTTTGCGTGATACCAGGCCGCGGTTCCGCGGCTCCGGGCAGTGCGGTTCCGGACCGGTCGGACTACTTGCGCGGCCGAGAGCGCCGCGTGAACACCGGTTGGACGCAGACTTTTTCGGCTGGTCGATGGTCCATCCAATAGCATCGAGACTGCACCACCTGCTCCCCCGGAAAAGCCTTTCGCGATAGCCAGAATCGTAGGATAGTCGTTCAGAAATCGTCCAACCGACCCGAACATGCAGCCCTTGCTTTTGAACACCGTCCTCACCCTTTTCATCACATTCGCAGTCTGGGGGGCTTACGCGGGCGACCGGTCGCACACCCCGACGGCGGCGCCACCGGTCAATATCATCTTCGACACGGATATGGGGGGTGACTGCGATGATGTAGGGGCTCTTTTCCTCCTACACGGAGCCGTGGAACGCGGCGAAGCCAGGCTCCTGGCCACCATGGGGTGCACGTCGTCCGCCGCCATCGCTCCCTGCCTGGATGCGATCAACACCTGGTTTGGACGACCGGAAATTCCAGTGGGGACATTGAAAGACCCCGGATTCCTGCCGAATGCGGGTTACCCCCGGGAAATCAGCAAACAATTTCCCCACCAGTTCCCCAGCAGCCGCGATTACCCGGCTGCACTGACCCTGTACCGCGAGATCCTGGCGAAGCAACCCGATCGCAGCGTGGTCGTGGTGGCGGTTGGGCCGTTGCGCAATCTGGCCAACTTGCTCGAGTCCGGACCGGATGCGTTCAGCCCGTTGGACGGAGCGGCGCTCGTGGCCAAGAAAGTGCTGCAACTCGAAGTCATGGGCGGAACCTACCCGCCCGCGGCAAACCCGAAAGAAGCCGAATGGAACTTCAAACAAGATCCGGCGGCGGCGGCGTTGATCTGTTCCGCCTGGCCGACCCCGGTGCGCTTCAACGGGGAAGGCGGTTCCACCTGTTCGGGTCGACGTGTCACATACGAAATGCCGGAACATAACCCACTGACCATGGCCTACCGGCATTATCCGGGGGTGGGTTTTGCCGGGGATCGTTTGAGTTGGGACCCAATCACCAGCCTGGTGGCCGTGCGCGGCGGCGCCCCGAGGTATAAATCCGTGAGTGGCGGACTGAATGTCACGGATGCGTCCACGGGGATCAACACCTGGCAAGCTGGCCCGGATCGCGGTCATTCGTACCTGGTGCTGCAGTCCGGCAAAGCTGAACTTGAGAAAGCGCTGGAGGACTTGATGGTGGCGGGCCAGGGGCGGCCCACGAACCTCCAGTTCAACACCGCTTACTACGCGGATGCCGGGATGTGCCAAATCACCAGCCAGGGGGCGACCGACTCCAACTTTGCGCCGATCAAGGCGTTCGATCATGATGACCAAACCGCGTGGCGGGACCAGGCGGCAGCCAGTTGGATTCAGTGCCAGTATGTCGATGGACGAAAATACCTGGTCACCTCGTACGCCGTGCGGTGCAGCAACCAGCAACGACTACCCCGCGCGCTGGAGTTGTCGGGATCGAATGACGGCGGGGTCAGTTGGACGCGACTGGATGGGCAAGCAGCTCCGGGATTCAGCGAGGTGACGCCACGCCACGAGTTTCTCATCGCCAACCCCGGCAAGTGGAACCTTTACCGACTCAGCGTGACGGCGGCCAATGCGAACGAAGGCATTCAGATCAACGCGATCGAACTCAACGAAGCGATCACCTGCCGGCCCACGGTGGCGGTGGCGGCCGTGGTGCTGGACCAGGAACGGCTTAGCCTTTCCGCCAACACCCGGGCGACGCTGAACGCGACGATTGCTCCCCGGGACGCTGGTGAGCGGGAAGTGGCGTGGAGCAGCAGCGACCCTGCCGTCGCCGAGGTGCGGCGCATCGGCGAACAGATCGCCATGGTGATCGGGAAGCAGCCTGGCTCCTGCATCATCACAGCGGTAATTGGGAAGGCACGGCGGACCTGCGCGGTGACGGTGACCCCATCGACACTGCCCGAGGGTTGGCGTTACGACGAACTCAACGCGCCACCCATTCCCGGCGCAGTAGTGGCGACCGAGGGAAAATTCACCATCACGGGGGCCGGCCATGCAATGACTTCCTGGTGGCAGCGGGTCCGGGATCAGGGAGTTTTCGTCAGTCGGCCGCTGGGAAGCGAGGGAGAAATATCTGCGCGCCTGACAAGTCTCGCGCCAAACGTTGGCGGCCCAGCGTACCAGTGGGACAACCGCCCGCCCACGGCATCCGGGGTCATGATCCGCGAATCGCTCGACCAAAGTTGTGGCCGCTACCTGCTGATCCAGGTGGAGGCAACCGGCAATCTGGTCTGTCGTTGGCGCGACAAAGCTGGCGATCAAGACGACAACCAGAGGAAGGATCTGGGCAAAGTCTCATTGCCGGTTCACCTCAAACTCGTCCGAGCAGGAGGAGAGATTCGAGTGTTTACTTCCGGCGACGGCCGGAACTGGGGCGAACCGCGGTTGGTTCATGCCGCCAACTTTGATGACAAAAGCTGGATTGGGATGTTTGTCTGTTCCGGGAATACTTTCGCGTCCGCCACCGCGGTGTTTGATTCGGTGGAAGTGGGGCAATGAGTTGAGGGCGAGGCGCAATTCAACAGACTGATCCAAACAAAGAAGCTTAGCCACGAAAGTGCGCAGAGACCACAAAACGGAAAGGAGAACGGACTTTTAACCGAAGCCCGCGACCCATGCTTCGCTGAAAGCTACGCAGGGCAGGAAGATCGCGAAGAAACAGCGCGGACGGCTCTTCCGAACAAAATAGAACAAAACACTCGTCCACAGCCAGGAAGGCATCCCCCCCAATCGAGGCCCGCGCCCGGGGTATTCCAATTGACGGCATTCGGGCGCGATCCTAATGTCGAGTCGTTATGCGCGCGCTGCTTGCCGGACTGTTCTGCTTTGGTGGACTGCTGGTTTGCGTCAGTGTCATCGACCACTTCTTCCCCGATGGTTTTGGGCCGCCGTGGGCGATGGGAATGTTCTTTGCCTTCCTGCTCTTCCTCTTCGCCGGCATCGCGCTGTTCCTGTTCAATCGCACAGGCCGCCGGCCGTCGTTTTCGCGAAAAAGTTTTGCGGAACAAATGGCTGAACTGGAAAGCCAGGGGCTCCTGGTGTCGGAGAGTTTTCAGGCAACCCGCGCGTTTGAGGTCGAGGAATTCGAGGATGAGGGAATGCATTACTTCATCGAACTGGCCGACCACAGTATCCTGTACCTGAACGGCCAATACCTTTACGATTATGTGGAGATTACCGACGATCCGGAAGTCAACCAGCCGCGCACCTTTCCCTGCTCCGAATTCACGATCATCCGGCACAAGACCACCGGCGAACTCATGGACATCAGGGTTGGCGGCAAGGTCCTGCCCATCGACTGTGTGGCGCCGTCTTTTGACAGAGTGGATTTTAAGCGAGATTTGATTCCGGAGGATGGACAGATTATTCGGGACCGGTCGTATGAGGAGGTGAAGCGGGAGCGGATGAAGGGAAAGGCGGGGTGAGGCAGTGGGGGGGGCAGCCAGCGGTTTTCGATTATTCAACCACCTCTCGAATTCATCGCAGCTAGATGTGCATGCCCCGTAGATATCCAGCACAATAATTTGGCGCCCGCCCATCCCAATCCCCGGAAGTTGTTTAGCCACAATGGGCTGGCGACGAAAAGGGGGCTTTGGCCTTGAAACATTGATAAACAATCAACGGGGAATAGCAGCTGGATCAAGGGGCTGGGTTTCGACTCGCTTGGAGTAAATCAACTGTAGTCTTTCGTCCAAGAAACCGGCCGCAAGTGGGCTATTCGTATAATAAAAAATGGAATCTACCATCTGTGTTTGGTGGCGAAACCGGTGATCGGTCACGGAATATCCAGCGTTCGATTGGGGCAACGCCAAAAGCTCGCCCGTGCCCCGGCCGACCACGGTTTGATGCCCTTTAACAGTCATCGTGATCGCGTGCCTTTTTTCGGCCGGTCCAGCAAGGCTCTCATGAATCATTACATAGTCCTGGGCGACGTTAATCCCGTCAACTAAATCGGAACGCAAAACTTTGTATTCGGTTTCATCCCCGGGATTATCAACCCTGGGGGTTCGGTTAGATTGCTCCTGTCGATCTTCCAGCGAGTGGACCTCCCGCATGTATTCGATCCGATTTATTGCCGTTTTGGCGTTCTCGGGAGAGAACTTCCAGTGGACAAGCTTCGGCAACCCCAGATCATCAGCGAATGGTTCTCCCGTGGCGGCGAAGTAAAATGCTTCCGCCGAACGTTGCGGCGCGCTCCAGGGTACGGGAATCGGACTCAATCCGTGGCTTTTGATGTAAGAAGACGAACAGTTGGCCAACCACGGGAGATGCAAACTGTAATCGCCCAATGCCATGGTTCCCGGAATCAGATAACAAGGTACGGGAGCGCGCGCAACAACCTCAGGCGCGACCGGCTGTGCCCCATAGCGCTGTTGTATTGCCGGGTCGATTTTTGCCTCGGGGTTGAATAATAGGGTGATGTACACGTTTGTCCCATCGCAAAAGGCGCGAGTGGTGGGGGATTCTGCGCGAGAGATTTGAATTCCCCACCAAGTATTCGAGACCTCAAGCTCATAATTGATCACTTGATGTCTGGGCGGCAAGTTTATGTCACAGGTCAAGGTACCCGTGGCCCGAAAAGCAATGTCTTTTGCCTGGCAACGGGAAGCAAGGCCGGTTACCAAACCACCGGTTAAAGCAATTTCCAAAAACGTTCTACGTATTAATAGGTTCATGTGTTCCTTTAATTGAATTTGGAATGATTTTGGTCAGTTTTATTAACTGACACCGGCATTGGGAAAACCGCACGCTGAATTTTTTGGCGAGCGGGTGCACCAACCATCGTTCGTTGGGAATTCCGCCTCCGCCGCCGGGGATGGGTTACAAGGGGAGCCCGGTGTTTCGCGCTTTCAGCGCTTGGGGGGTGGGAGGGAATCGGTTCCAGGGGTGCCGCGGGGACGCTTTACCCCAGGCTGAGGGATTTTGGGCTTTCAGCCCAAGGGGAATAGGGATTGGGGCGCGGGGGTGTTTGGCGGGGGCGAAGCGCCGTTCGTTCGAAATTCCGCGCGGTTGCCAGAGTGCGGAGGCCAAGGGGCTTGTTGATTTGCGGTCGCGGACGTGAGGGGTAGTTGGAAAGTGGGGAGAAAGAGGGACCGCCAGAAGGCGGAACTCCGAACCCGAACCCGGGCTGGCGTCTCGGTTTGAACCGGGCGATCCGGTACTTGGTGCGGGCGGGAGATTGCAGCGCATTACCGGAGCCCGAAGAGCGTGTCGATTTTTTGGCGGATGGCGGGGTCCATTTTAATCAGGGGCGGCCAGGGGCGGTGGAAGCCTTCGCCGGGGAGTTTGCGGGTGGCATCGAAGCCTTGTTTGGTGCCGCTCGCGATTTCAGACGTGGCGTGGTCCAGGACATCCGCGGGGCCGCGGGTGAAGATGGAATCGCGCTGGGGATCGGTGTTGGCGCACAGGTGGAACATGACCTTGCTGGTGTCCTGGACGTCCACGTCCTCGTCCACCACGACGATGTATTTGGTAAACATCATCTGGCCCATGCCCCACAGGCCGTGCATGATTTTGTAGGCCTGCATGGGATAGGTCTTCCGAATGCTCACAAACAGGAGGTTGTGGAAGGTGCCTTCCGCGGGGAGCGCGATGTCCACCAACTCGGGAAAGTTCATGCGGAAAACGGGCAGAAACAACCGGACGCTGGCGGCGCCGATGTAAAAATCCTCCATCGGGGGCAGGCCGACGATGGTGGCGGGGTAAACAGCGTCCCGCCGGTGAGTGATGGCGGTGATGTGAAAGACCGGGTACGGCTCCGGGAGGGTGTAGTAGCCGGTGTGATCCCCGAACGGGCCTTCCAATCGCAGGGGTTCCACGGGATCCACGTAGCCTTCAATCACGAAATCCGCGTTGGCGGGCACTTCCAAGTCGTTGGTCTCGCATTTGACCATGGCTACGGATTGTTTGCGCAGATAACCCGCGAGGAGAAATTCATCCAGGCCGTCGGGCAAGGGCGCGGTGGCGCAAAAGGTGAACACGGGATCGCCCCCAAGGAAAATGGCGACGGGCATGCGCTGCCCGGTTTCGTAATAGCGCCGACCGTGACGGGCCGCGACTTTCTGCAACTGCCAATGCATCCCCGTGGTGCGATCATCGTAAATCTGGATGCGGTACATGCCCAGATTGCGATCGCCGGTATCGGGGTCCCGCGTGACCACGCACGGCAGGGTGATGAACCGCCCGCCATCCAGCGGCCAGCACTGGAGAATCGGCAGGTCCAGGAGTGTCGGCGGCTGGGGGACGAGCGGGGCGACCGCAGTGGCGGCGTTGATAACGGGCGCGGCGGGCCAGGGCTCGCGGCGGGAATCCGGCGCGGTGAAGTGGTGCACGACTTCCTTGCAGGGACCGGTCTTCACGGATTTCGGGCGGGCGTGGCGGAGTTCAAAGGCGGTGCCCAGCAGTTTGACGGCTTCCCGGAAACTGGTGGGCGGCTTGGCTTTCATGAGCGCACCGAGGTCGCGGGCCAGGTCATCCACGGAGGGCACGCCGAGGCTGGCGGCCATGCGCGAGGCGGAGCCCAGGGTGTTGATGGCGACGGGAAAGGGCGAAACTTTGCCGTTCACCATGGGCTTTTCAAAAAGGAGCGCCCGCCCGCCCCCGGGTTTCTTCATTTCGCGATCCGCCAGCTCCGTGATCTCCAGTTCGGTGGCGACGGGTTGGGAAATGCGGGTCAACTGTCCGGCGGCCTCCAACTGGTTCAGGAAAGCGCGAAAAGAATCAAAAGCCATAAGCGGAAGGAGGGTAACAGATCGGCGCGGGGATGCAATGTCCGTCCCCGCGCTTGACGCCCGCACAGACGAGGCGTAGAAGGGGTTCCATGAAACGAATCCTGTTGGCGGCAATCGCGATGAGCCTCATCCTGACAACCACTCGAACCATGGCGTCCCCTCCCCCGGCGGACCTGGTCATGGCCCAGGCCCAGGCGAAGGCGGCGAAGGAACACAAGGCGATCTTCCTGCACTTTGGCGCCTCCTGGTGCGGCTGGTGCAAACGCCTGGACGCCTACCTGGACCGCCCGGAAGTGAAGCCGGTTCTGGAAAAATATTTCGTTCTCGTGACCCTCGATATCCAGGAGCACGGCGAAAAGAAAGCGCTGGAGAATGCGGGAGGCGACGCGTACGCGGAAAAATTCGGCGGGCTTAACGGCGGCCTGCCCTATATCGCGCTGCTCGACGCTGAAGGCGCACTGCTGGTGAATTCCCGCCCCACGGCCGAGGCGCAAAACATCGGTTTTCCCTCCGCGCCGGCTGAGGTGGAGTGGTTTTTGAAAATGCTGAAAAAAGCCGCGCCGGCCATGACCGACGCGGATTTGAAGACGTTTGAGACGCCGCTGCGCGTGGTGGCGAAACCGGTGGGTGATGGCGCGGCGCGCCAACCGGCGGTGAAAGCGATTGCGGTGGAAAAATAGGGAAGATTTGCGGGCAGCGCACTTCCGGCGGGGCGGAGAGGAGTTGGGAAAGTGACGGGCGAAGGTCGTGGTTGTTGGTCGGCGGACACAGGTACCGCCTGCCGCCCTTCGCTCAGAAGCTTCCGACTTCGCCAAGGCTACGTCGGACAGGTCGGGGGCCTGGGAAGGTGGAACTCCTAGCCGGGGAGTCCACCGGAGGCGGAATTCCCGAGCATCACATCCCTTTGGCGGATGCCAAAGGGATGTCCTGAAAATCGCTTACTGGAACTTGGACTCCGCCGGCTTTTTGTTGGCGGCGGTTTTCAAGAGGGTGGGATCGCCGGGCTGCCAGATTTGCAGTTCGTGGATGGACCAGAACAGTCCGTCCACGCCCCCGGTTTGGGTGATGCGGATGAACCGGGTGGTGGCCGGGGCGAATGAAATGTCCGTGACCGGTTGGGTGCCCTTGCCGGTGGCGACGGGCGCGCCCCAGGTGTGGCCGTCGTTGGAAAGTTCCACCTTGTAACCGCGGGGATAATCCTGGGGTGATTTCACCGCATCCAGCCGGAGTCCGGCCACGAGCGCGGCCTGGGGCAGCTCAATCTGGAACCACATTCCCGGAACCTGGGAGGTGCCGGTGTCGAAGCGCGAATCCACATCCCCGTCAATGGCGGCCCGGGCAGTATCGGGCCGATGGCTGGCCGTGACCTTCCATTGGTTGCGATTGGTGAGGACTTGCGGCAGAGCCGCCTGCAATTCCCCAAGGGTCCAGGGTTCCGTGCGGCCTTTGATCCAGGCGCGGACGCGGGCGACATCGGCCGGTTCCACCATGGATGCGCGCTTGCCGAAGCGATTGCGTACGTAGGAGGTGACGGAAGCGATCCATTCGTCGTCATTGCTCTCCATGGGAACCATGAGGGCGTCATAGGTCTTGCCGTTGACCGGACCCGAGAGGCCCTTGAGAACGACGCTGATGACACCGTCCGCCATGCCGCTCACCGTCTTGGAACTGGTGAAAGGAGGGGCGATGGTGGCCCCCGGTTTGCCGCCGACCAGGGGCATGCCTTTGCCGTCGGGGCCGTGGCAGGCGAAGCAGAGTTCCTTGAAGATCAACTCCCCGCGTTGCAGCCGTTTCCGTTCCGCGGCGGTGAGGTCGCGGCCAAAATCGACACCAGGGTGCAGCAACTGGGTGCCGATTTCAGTCACAGCCCGGGCGGAGTTGGTGCTGACGACCGATTCAATCAGCGCCGTGGAATCCGGGAATTTCAGCAAATTAGCGGTGAGCAGCACTTGCAGCACCACCGAGGGGTCGGCGTCCCGCGCCAGCGCCAGGACGTCAGGCACGAGTGATTTATCCTCCTTTTTGTAAAGTGATTCGGAGGTGCGGATGGCGGCGATGCGGACTTGCGGGTCGCTGTCGCGCAGTTTCTCGCGGAGGAGATCCGGGGCGAGGGCATCGAGGCCTTCGAGCGTCCAGAGGGCATGGATGCGGGCGAAATGTTCCTTATTGTTGCGGGCCATCCGCGCGAGCGCGGGGACCACGGTTTTGTCATTGCGCAGGACCAGAAGCTTCTGGGCCGTCTCGCGCCACCAACCATTGGGATGGGACAAGTGGGCCACGAGTTGGGCGGGTTTTTCCGCCAGCATGTGGGGAGTGGGGCCCGGCTTGAAATCCTGGTGGGCCAGGCGCCAAATGCGGCCGCGGCCAAAATTCTTTTCCAATTCATATTTCTGCACCATCGGGCGCAGGTAGGAACCCTTTTGCACCCAGTTGCCTTCCTGGATGATGCCGCGGTACATATCGACGATATACAGCGTGCCATCGGGCGCGTTCGCCATGTTCACGGGGCGGAAATTGGGATCCGTGGCGCGGATGAACTCACTCTTCTCGTAGGGATTGCTGAGTTGGGTGATGCCTTCGTGAACAGTGATGTGCCCCTGGCGGATCAAGCGACCGACCGGCTCACCGAAGAAGAGGTCGCCCCGGACCGAGGCGGGCAGGCGGTCGCCGCGAAAGATTTCGCCGCCGCAGGTGGCGGTGAAGTGATTGAGAGTCTTGTCCGAGGGGCGGAAGCGCGGGGTGCCACCCTGAACGTCCGCCAGGCCGACCAACGGCCAGACTTCCGGAAAGCCCGGGGCGAACTGGTCACGGACACCGTAAGCGCCATAAACAATGGGCACCTGGAAATTCAAGGGCCCGACTTCACCGCCGGCGTTCACGAACCAGGGTTTGCCATAATCATCCTGCCCGACGCCCCATTGGCCGCCGTTGGGTCCGGTGGCTTCGCGGAGGAAATTGGTGCCCTGGAGGCGGAGGCGGAAGGAATTGACCGCGCTGTACATCCAGTTATCGAGACCCCAAATGAGACCACTGGCCTGATGTTCCAGGTTGCCGCCGCGACGGCCGCCGGCCAGCACGAGTTCCTTTTTGTCCGCCACGCCATCGCCATCGGTGTCGCGGTACAGCCACAAATCATTGGAATCGGTCTCGTTGATCAACACGCCGTCGGCCAGCGGGAGGATCATGCGCGGGAGGATCAGGTTGTCCGCAAAGACGGTGTGCCGGTCAAAATTGCCATCGCCCCGGCTGGACCAGTGGAGGGACACGCGGCCACCGGGGGTCAGTTGTTTCGCCCCCCCGTCGATGTCCTGCATGTAAGTGCGCATCTCGGCGACGAACATCCGGCCGTTGCCGTCAAAAGCGCAGGCCACGGGTTCTTTGATGATGGGATCGCCGACGACCAATTCGAGACGGTAGCCAGGCGGCAACTGGATGAGTTTGGCTTCCTCCGCGGGAGTGAGGTACGGAGTGGGAATCGTGGCCGACGGGGCATCCGCCGTTCGACCGCCCACCCAGGAGGCGGGGCTGGCCAAAACGGCCAGGCACGCAAAAATCCAGCTATTGTTTCGTCGCATAAATTCCAGTGTTCGACGCGAGACTAGCGGGTGCATTCAGATTTGGGGATGCTTTTTCGCATTTTTCGCAAGCCAACGGCGCCAGCCTACGGATTGATCGCAAAACCGCGAACCGCAAACCGGAAAAGAGTGTGAATTCATTGGACTTTTTCACTCCAAGGCACCGATGGCCGCGCTCGGCGAGCTTTATGCTTGGGAAAGCCTTATGAAGAAAGCGATATTCCTGGAACGGGACGGCATCCTGAATCTCGTGCCGATGGATGGGCCGCAGCGGATCACCCCGTTGACCCTGGAGGAGTTTCAGATCAACCCGGCAGCGGCGCCCTTGCTGGAACGACTGCGGGCAGCGGGCTTTTTATTAATCGCCACCACGAACCAACCGGGCCTCTCCATGGGGCACATGGCGCGGCGGGAATTGGAACGCATGCATGAACAACTCCGGCGGGCGATGCCCCTGGACGACATCCTGGTCTGCCCCCATGCGGAAGGAGACGGTTGCCCCTGCCACAAGCCCCGCCCGGGGCTGTTCACCGAAGCCGCGTTCAAGTGGCAACTGGACCTGGACCGCTGCTTTGTCATCAGCGACAAATGGCAGGACGCCGCCGCGGCCCGCACCGTGGGTTGCACCTCGTTGTTGATCAAGTCCCCGTGGATTGGCGCGGTGCACTACGACATGGCGCTGCCCAATTTCGAAATGATCGTAGACCGGATCCTGCAATTTCGCCCGGTCGGACAGATCCTGGCGGCCTAAAATTTGACGCCGATGGAAGTGCGCAATTGAAATTCGTTGCGCCTCACGCCGGCGGCCGGCCGGGTGTCGTAGAGATCCAGCGTGCTAAGATTGAGGGAAAGGTTTTGGAGGAGCGCATAGCTAAGCGTCGCTTCCAGGCGGGAGCGGAAATGGTTGACGTCGGTGGCCTCGGGAAAGAACTCAAATTTTTCGGTCAAGGAGAGCTGTTTGCTGATTTTCCAAGTGGCGTTTTCGGCCAGGCGGTAAAAAAAGTTGCGCGAGGTGGTGTCGTCCCCCCGGTATTCCTCCTGATAATTGGCGCCCAATTCGAGGTTGACCACCAGGTTGGATTGGGTGAGCCAGTGGTATCCTGCCCCGGGTCCCTCTTCATACCGGAGGTTAATCAAGCGGATTTTGTCGTAGCCCGCCCCCCCCAGATTATAAAGATACATCCGGTGGTTGAGGTCAAAATCCGTCTTGGAACTCCCGTCGAAACGATTGGCGGAGAGAACGCCAGCGGTCTTGCCATACTCGGCGTCAAAGGTGATGACCTCGCGGAAAAACTCCTTGGGATCGCGGTGATACGGCTGGGCATAGGTAAATTTGCTATGGCCGTGATAGATTTGCTGATCGGTGGCGCCGTAAATCAGATCGGCACCCAGGGCGATCTCCCCTTTCCAACGGCTCCAAAAGGTGTTGGTGGGGGCCGGCGACGCGGCGGCCTTGGCCGCGGCGGTATTGGTATTCATGACGCCTGACTTGGCCACGGGCGGAGGCAGGGCAGCCGGGGGGGAATTGGTGGCGGGGGCGTTGGTGGCGGGAAGGACGATTTCGCGACGTTCGATTTGCGCGACGGGCACCGCAAGTTCTTTGATCCAGGCGGTGGAGAGGGTCACCTGATTGGTGGTCTCCTGTAGGATTTTCCCCGCCAGGCGATCCCCGTTGCGGAGATGTAGAACAACGTTCTGGGCAAACGTCAACGGCGCGGCCAGGAGGGCCAGCGCGAAGAAAGCGGTGCGGAACAAATCACGGCTTCGGCGGTTGGGAATCATTGGTGGGGGCGGTTGGGGGCGCGGGCGGGAAGTCATCAGCGGCAATCCGCCGCAGGCCATCCACGATCCCGATCTTCCCCGTGGCATCGACCTTGAGATGGGGCCGATTGGCGGTCACATCATAGGACTGCCGCAGGAGGAGTTGCCCCTCCGGGCTGACGATGCTGTAATTGTAAAGCCGGGCAGCGCATTGGTAAACCACATGCAGATTGCTGTGCTGATCGATCATCGGATCGGGACGGGAAAAAGTGACCATGGGACCGATCGGGATGACCTTGAGGACGGTGCTCTCGGAGGCGTCGGTGAGGCGCACGTACATCTTCATGAGCTTCGAGTAAGTCACCTGCTGAAGGATGAACTTGCGGATTTCCGGGCGGGCATGACTCTCGCCATCCGCCGGGGGCAGGCCGAAAGTTTGCTCCCAAAGCCGGGTGCCGGGGGTGATTTCAAAATGGGCGGGATTTTCATTGGAAATATCCACGAGCCAATCCTTCATTTTGACGGTGGCAGTGAGCCGGTAATGGCCGATGCGATCGAGGCTGAAATAGGGCGCGATGTCCACCCGCTTGGTGGCCACCTTGGAGGTCTCGAGATCAAACTCCCCCTGCACGGGCACATTTTCCGTCTGCAAAACCACGTGACCATCCGCGGCTTCCAGGGAAAAAAGCAGCCAGTCGGGATCCTTGCCGAAGTGCAGCGTCTGGCCAGAATGGTTGACGATCCGGACGGCCACGGGAATGGATTCCTTGGCCACAAACTGGACCTGTTCCAGGCGGACTTCAACGGTCACCTGAGCCTGCAAATCCAGGGCAAACAACAGGGCGACCAAGGCAAAAGCTAAGGTTTTCATTAAACCACTCTACGGGCACAAAAGGGGTAGGCAAGCTTCAAAACTCGCCCCCCTTTGCCGCGCGGCCGACGGGTCAACCGTCGGAACCAATGCCGGCACTCAATCGACGCACCAGATTACCCGGCTATTCAGCGGAATCTCAAAAACGGTAAACCAGGTTGGCGGCCAGCAGGAAGGCATTTTGCCGGGTACCGGCAATCGGCAACGGCACCGGGCCGGCGCCGCCAAAAGGAGTGGTGCCATCCACCGCCCGATCCCAGCGGAACTCAAGGCGGGTGAGGACCTGGTGCCAGGGTTTCCATTCGAGGGTGGCTGTGGCGGAGAAAGTCCGATCCGCGGTTCCGGGAGCCACCCAATTACCCGACCGGGTGGCATACTCCGCGCGGCCATGAAGCGCCCAGGCGGGGTCAAACTGCCAGGAGGCGTATCCGGCGGTGGCGTTCCAGTAGGCCGGGGTGGTTAGGGGAGCAGCCGGCTGGCGATTCAACCCAGCGTAATCGTAAGCAAAACCCACGAGGAGGTTGGTCAACGGGGTAACCCAGGTACCGCCGGCATACCAACTCGATTGGTCCACGCCCAAACCGTTTTGAAACCCGCTCACCCAACCGGAGGAAAGGGCGAGGTTATGGAACAGCTCCCAGGATTCCGGCGCCGAAAAATGGAGCGCCGCCAGACCGGTGCGGGCCGATTCCACCCGCGCCCCTCCGGGAACGAGGGAGGCCCGCTGGTTGATCACCGGGCCGACGGTATCCGCGACCCCGAGATCGGCGCTCCATTCGTGGTCGAAGGCGTAACTCGCCAGCATCCCAGTGTGGGTGGAGGGCTCGATCGTATGCCCCCAGGAACGGGTGAAATGAGCATCGACCGTGGTGTCAAACGATTCATATCCCAGGGTCCGGTCAAACACCCCGAATTTCAAATGCAGGCCATTCTCCACGGGCACCAACAGTTCCACATAAGCCTGCCGAATGGCCAGATCCCCCCGGATGCCGGTGGACTGGGAGCCAAAGGCGGCGGCGTCCGGTCCAAAAAGCAGATCCACGCGGTAGCCCGCCGCAAAGCGGGTTTCATCGAGGGGATGTTCCAGCGTCAGGTTCACCCCGTCCAAATTGAAACCGTCGGACTTGCCGGCCCCCCCGTATTTGTAAGCGGGCAGAAAGGCAGTGCCCGCCCCGGGACTCCAACCAGCGGAAGTGCTCACGTAACCACCGAGGGTGGTGGCGGAGTCGGCCGTCAGCAGATTCACGGGATGTTCCCCCGCCCCGGCGGAAACCACCAGGCACCAGGCCGCCGCCGCACCAATCACCGGGGCATTGATTTGCATGCCTCTCGGTTACGCGGAACGGAGCGGCTTTACAACAAGATTTCGGGGGGACATCGCCAGCCGCGCCGGGCGCCGTCTGCCAGAAGTGTGTGTTACCCGAGAGGGTGATTCGTTGTGCCAAAAGGACTGTTACCCATTGGCGCTTTGTTTTTGGTTAATTCTTCTTCGCCGCGTAAGCCTACGCGGCGTGTCAACTGTCCGCCTCCCCGGGAGAGCTTTCCTTACTCCCGG
>CAIXFN010000113.1 GCA_903918755.1 uncultured Pedosphaera sp. | reverse complement strand
GTCTATCGACAAGACCGGACACATTGCGTGAGAATTTATGGGTCCAGTTAGCACCAGCGGAGGATTCTGGGACAACGGCAGCTTTTTGGAATGAGGGGCGCTTTTTTTTCAAAACTTTATTAATTCAACAGGCTGTTAGGCATCACTCACTTCACCAGTCTGAAAATCATAAACCTCTCCCTCATCACCACGAATCACCGCGCCCAAGTGAGTGGCCAGGTAAACTGCCGCTTTCCAAACTGGGTGTGATGTGTCGGTGGGGTCGAACCGCGCTGCAAACACTGCCGAATGACCGCGCCAGCGAAAGACGGAATGCCACTTTCCGTCTGGGAATAAAACCTCTGTGTCTCCTTCGCGAGCGCCGATGTTGATAACCTCGCCGGTCCTCGGATTCGTGATGGTATGCGCTGTGGCCGCAAACAGGCGCACCCCTACGGTGGCCGCAACCGCCGCGTGCCACTCGCTCAAGGCAATCGGCAAGTCTTCGGCTCGCTCAATGTGTAAATCGTATGCCATATGTGCGCTCAGGTGCCTGACGACCCAAGCTCAGCGATCCGGCCCGCCGGACGCAAGAATTGCAACCGCGACGGGCCTCCGCCATTCGCTGCAGCGCATGGTAGCCGTCGTGGTCATCCTCAATCCATACAAACTCCAGGACACATCTGCGCTGGCGTGAACCACTCGATACCATGCCGCTCCCGCAGAAGTCGCTGCATGATAAGCCAGGTGCGGCGACAATGACCACGACGAAGCATGAACTCCAAACTTTCCAAGCCAGTCTGACGATACTCCTGACGCTTACGCTCCACCTCCTCGTCAGCAAGCACCTCGGCCTCGCGTCGCACCGACTCGATGGTAGCAGTAAATCCGGCGTCATCCTCAATCGGATCATGGAATACCGGTCCTCGTTGATTGGAAATCGCACACAGCAGCTTGGTAAACTGCGGAAAAGTCAACCGCTCCAATTGCAGCTTGCAGTGCTCCAACGGCATGCCCGTGGCACGATGAAAGCGCATCACAATTTCTGTGGTAATATCAGTGCGCTTTTGTGTGCTGATGTGGTGGATGCACGAACGACCCAAGCTCAGCGATGGCGGCCGGAAGGCCACCGCGATGGCCCGCCGCCGTTCGCTGTGGCTTGTGTTTGACCGCTCAACCGTCAAATCCAAGTCCTCGTGGTTTCCATGCAATTTAATCGCATCCCCAGCCTCTAGACTCGTCGGGGCCTTTGAAGTAAATCATGCCGTCCTCAGGTCTGTCAGGCCAAAACAAGCCCACGGCCTCAATCCTCAACTGCCGAATTTCGTCAGCAAATCCCGTCAGATTTTTTATGGTGCGGGCCTCCTCCGCCAGAAACGCTGAAATCGTGTGTGATTAGTCGGGAGCAGAGCTGGCACTCCTCACCGCTTCGAGACATAGAGCTTTTGGTTCGGGTAATCGAGTTCCACGCGGAATTGGTGCAACACATTTCCCGCCAGCGAGCCTTTAATGGGCGCGGACATCATTGAACTCATCCACTTTTCAAACGTGCCGGCCCGCTGCGATGTCACGCCAAATTCGCCGAGCTCAAACGTACCCCATTGTCCGCGGGGGACGAACATGGTTTCGAGCGTCTGGCCGCCTAGTGTTTTGGCTTCGCCGAAAGCGCCGGGGTGCCTCGGCCAGTCGGGATGCGCGCTGCCCCAGGATTTTAGCAGCGTTTCCGACACCATGGAGAACGACGCGCCGGTATCGATCAGGAAACCGTTCGTAAAGCCGCCGACCACCAGCTCGGTTCGCGGGAATCCGCTTGGCCTGCCCACGGGCATCGGCATTGCGGTGCCGTGCGGTTTGAGCACACCCGGCCGCGCAAGCGTGAATGTGTGGTTCGGATAATCGAAAACTACGTGATACCGCGCGAGCAAGTGGCCGGGAAAAAGTCCTTCCGCCTTGACCGGCGCGTTTGAGGGAGCAACGCGGTCGGCGCCCACGATCACCATTACACGCTGAGGATTAAGTTCGAGTTTCATCCCGCCTAGGGAAGCCTCGGGCGTAATGGTTGGCTGGCCAAACTCCAAGCCTTCTTCCTTTTCGGTTTTGCCCCACTTCAGTCCGAGGTCGCGCGCGGCAGATTCCGCGATCAGAAATCCGCCGCCACCCGAATCCACCAAAAACTTGGTAATGCGGGGCGTCCCGTTGGTTCGTTTCAAGATGACATCCACATAAGGTCGGTTTCCCTCGACCTGGAGTGGCACCGTTACTCGATCCAAGAGCTTGTCCTCAGCGAGTAGCGAAGCACTGCCGAGAACCATGGCGGCAAACACGATGATTACAAAGCGAAGCATCCGATTAACTGACACTTTCCAGATGGATTTTTGCCAACAACCAGCGAGGACTCTTTTTTTACGATTTTGGTCATTTTTGTCCCGTTTCATAGTTTTGACACTCATTGTTTCAATCCGCCACTGGGTTTTGTCCGTCGCGGGTGAAGTTTCGCCGCTAATTTGGCCCCAATGTTCATTTTCACTGCATCGCTCCTATTTTGGTTCTAATAGGACATTGCATGGCAAATTATCCAACGATTCAGGCTTTTTCTCAAGTTGTTTCGTGCGACAGTTATTTCGGGCGGTCCAACAAATTACGGACATCTTTCGGCATGCCGATTCGTGGGGGCCAAGCGAGTCCGCTACGTGTGGCGACCGGCGAAAAGGTAGCGGTTAAGCGTATTGGCATATCATCTTTGCCGCCTCCGGGTGTGATGGAAGAGGCACTTCAAGTGGGCGGCACTGCCTATACACAATGGATTTGCTATTCAGGGCAGCGTCATGGTGTTTGCGCGCTGTATTTCAAGCGCCATTGTCAACTTGCCTTCATCGCTCTTGGGACAAGTGGGCAGGACCGCCGGTCCCCATTTCAGCGCCTGCAGCCCTGTGAATATCAACCGTTCCGCCGGAGCTTCCCCAGCTTCCTGTATTATTGCTGATTTCCTGGCCGTGACGAGATTTGGCTCGGGCGTTTCCATTACCACCTGGAAATGATTCGACATCAGGCAATAGACATGGACCTGCCAACGGGTTTTGCCGCAGGCCTCCGCCAAGGTCATTGAATATTTCTCTGATAATGATAAACTGATTTTCCGGTTCGGGAATTGGTCAGCCAAAAAATGCCGGTAAAGGCATCAACACTGGAAAGCAGAACGCCTGCGTCATCTCGAAAATCCCAGGTAGTGCGAATTTCCCCATTGGTGGCCATGCCAGAAAGGGTTCTCACAATCTGACCGTTGGTGAGTTGTATGGAGATGCCGTAAGTAGTCCCTGGCTCGAAGACGCGAGCCTTCAAGTCCACAAAATCCTGAAACGTTAGAATACCGCCCCAGTCAAACTGGCAGAGATTGGTGGTGCTGACAATTAGAGGGGGACCAACGAAGGTCTTGAATTCCGCTTCGGTGTGACGCGGTGCGGGGCGCCGCAGTTCGGCGCGGATTTCGTGCCTACCGGGAGGGAAGAGGAGGGCGGGCCATTCGAACACGCAATTCCCGTTTTCGGTGGGTTCCCAAGCAAAGATTTGATTCGTTACCCCTTCCCCGGGTTTGTCCGGATCAACCAGCAAATCAACCAGGCCCAGCCAGCCCAGTTCGGCGAAAGCGATGGGAACTTCGAAATTCAAACAATCGGGCTCCACGCCGGATTGGATCTGATGCAGCGTCAGAAAATCCTCCAACGAACGCCTGGGCGCTCCTGATTTTCCCGACTGGTTTAACCGCTGCTCGGCTGCTTCCCGCAAGTCCCGGCGCACCTGCTTTCGCTGAGACTCGAGCCGAAACTTCGTAAAAGCGGCAAATCCCGCCAACAAGATGAAAGTCGTGGTGAAGGCGATTAGGAGCAGCTTTATGAATCGCAGAAGGTGGCTGGCCTTTAGGTTGCCTTCAAGTCGCATAGGGATGGGGTGGATGAGAGAGCGACCGGGTCCAACAAAAGCCGCTGCGCCGGTCGTGGCGGAAATCCGCGACGATAGGTCCGCCGCAATTTTCGCTTCTTGGGAAGCCCATGAATTGCCTTGGTGATCGTTGAGGGTAATTTTCGCGCCAGCGGGAGGAAGTGTCAATGGATTCTGGGGCTTCTGGGGAAAGACGGCGTGGGCGAACCAGATGGCTGGCTTCGCAAATAGCTCACGCGCACTATTGCGCATGGGGGCAGTTTGGGATAGGTATCGGAGAGATCAAAAGCCACGAATATTTTCGCATGCAAAATTTAAAGGTTCGGCTCGCCCGGGGGGGCGCGGCAATGGTGGGATTGTGGCTGGCGCTGCCGGCGGTCGGGGCGGAAAGCATCAGCTACAATCGGGACATCCGCCCGATTCTCTCGGACACCTGCTTCCATTGCCATGGCCCGGATCAGAAAACCCGCAAGGGCAAATTCCGCCTCGATGTGGCGGAGGATGCGGTCAAAAAGGGCGCCATCGTTCCCGGCAAACCAGAGGAGAGCAAACTCATCACCCGGATTCTGAGCAAAGAGGCGGATGAAGTCATGCCGCCGCCGGAGTCGCACAAACCGCTTTCGGCCGCCCAAAAGGAGATTTTGAGCCGCTGGATTGCGGCGGGAGCCAAATATGAAAAGCATTGGGCGTACGTGCCGCCCGTCAAACCGGCCATAACCGCGGAGGGGAATCCGATAGACGCCTTGGTGCATCAACGGCAGCGGGAATTGGGACTGACCGCGGCACCCGCGGCGGACCGGCGGACGCTGGCCCGGCGGTTATATTTTGACCTCGCCGGGTTGCCACCCAAACCGGAGGAAGTGGACGCCTTCAGCGTCGATCTGGCCCCGGATGCGGTTTCCCGCCTGAGCGAGAAGCTGCTCGCGGCGCCCCAGTTCGGCGAGCGGATGGCGATCGGTTGGCTGGATGTGGTCCGTTATGCGGATACGATCGGCTATCATTCGGACAATCCGCGGAATGTCTGGCCGTATCGGGATTATGTCATCCGGGCATTCAACGACAACAAGCGCTTTGACCAGTTCACGCGGGAACAGCTGGCGGGCGACCTGCTGCCGGGGGCTACCCAGGAGCAAAAGGTCGGGTCCGCTTTCAACCGGCTGATCCTTTCCACTGAGGAGGGCGGCGCCCAGGCCAAGGATTATGAGGCCCGGATGCTGACGGACCGGGTGCGGGCGGTGAGCACCGTCTGGTTGGGCCAGACGGTGGGTTGCGCCCAATGTCACGATCACAAATTTGATCCGATCAAGCAGCGGGATTTTTACTCCTTGGGGGCGTTTTTTGCCGACATTGAGGAACCGATCATCGGGGGACGCGAACCGGGCATGCTGGTGCCGGATGCCACTCAGGCCGCCGAATTGCAGCGGCGCGAGGAAGTGCTGGCGCGTGCGCAAAAAGAATACGACACACCGAAGGAGGAGTGGCTCGCCGCTTATCGAACCTGGGAGGCCGAGCAAACCGACGGGGCAATGCAGGAGAGCCGCTGGACGGCGTTATCGCCCGCCTCAGTCTCGGCGGCCAGCGGGGCCGAACTGAAGTTGGAAAAGGATCACTCATTGCTGGCCCGTGGCAAAACGAACGTTACGGAAACCTACACCATTCAATTCACGAATGGGGTGAAAGACGCGGTGGCTTTCCGGCTGGAGACCCTGCCGCATGATTCGCTTCCAGGCAAAGGGCCAGGGCGGGGAGCGAGTGGTAATTTTGCCCTGACCGAAGTGGTGGCAACCGTGCAGCGACCCGGCCAGACACCCAGCACGGTGCAGTTCGTCTCGGCCCGTGCGGATTTTGAGCAGCTTGCGGTACCGGCGGCGCAGTCACGCCCGCTTACGGGCGCCCGCTCGGTGATTGGGGGACCGGTGAAGGTTGAACCCACTGGCTGGGCTATCGCCCCGCAGACGGGGCAACCGCACCAATTGATACTGAGTTTGAGTGCCCCGCTGACGGTGCACGAGGGGGAAACTCTGGTCTTGGAACTCAAGCAGAATGAACCCGGATTGGCGCTGGGGCATTTTCGGATCGGGGTGGCAACCGACCCGGCGGAGACGTCCGGTCCGTTGCGCTTCGCGCCGGTCAAGGAAATCGCCGATTTGCTCCTGATACCCGTGGCCAAGCGCGACGCCGCGCAGCGGGATAAATTGTTTGACTACTTCAAGAACGGTGCCCCCGAAACGGCCGCGGCGCGCAAGACGCTCGCGGAGGCGCGCAAATCCCGCGATGAATTCGTCGGCACGATTCCCCACTGCCTCGTCTCGGCCACGAATTCCCAACCGCGCACGGTGCGGGTGCTGCCGCGGGGCAATTTTCTGATTGAGACCGGCGATATTGTCCAACCCGCGCTGCCCCAGTTCCTGGCCGGCGAAGAAACCAACGCCCCCGGGCGACGCTTGAACCGCCTGGACCTGGCCAACTGGCTGGTGGCGCGGGAGAATCCCCTCCCGGCCCGTGTGGTGATGAACCGGTTATGGAAACAGTTTTTTGGGGTGGGCTTGTCGCGGGTCGTGGATGATTTGGGGGCACAGGGCGAATTGCCGCCGAACCAGGCTTTGCTCGACTGGCTGGCTTGCGAATTCATGGACAGCGGTTGGGATGTTAAGCACATGGTGCGTTTGATCGTCAATAGCGAGGTGTACCAGCAAAGCTCCGTGCCGTCGCCGGAAACCCGGGCTCATGATCCGCTGAACCGCGAGCTGGCCGCCCAGGGGCGCTGGCGGTTGGAAGCCGAATTGGTCCGGGACAATGCCCTGACGGTTGCCGGGTTGCTGGAAGGACGCATTGGCGGCCCCAGTACCAAGCCTTATCAGCCGGATGGATACTGGGAGAATCTAAATTTTCCGACCCGAAATTATGATGCGAGTCCGGGCAAAGACCAGTACCGGCGCGGATTATATACCTGGTGGCAGCGTTCCTACCTCCACCCCAGCCTCGTAGCCTTCGACGCCCCGACCCGGGAGGAGTGCGCGGCGGACCGCAATCGCTCCAACATCCCGCAACAAGCCTTGGTCCTCCTGAACGATCCCACCTATGTGGAAGCGGCCCGGGCTTTGGCCGTGCGGATGATCAAAGAGGGCGGGGAAGAAGCCGGTGGGCGGATTGCCTGGGCTTGGCGCCAGGTCTTGAACCGCGCGCCGCGGCCCGATGAACTGGCCACGACCCGGGCCTTGCTCGCCAAGGAATTGGCGGAATACCACGCCGATCCGGGTGCCGCCCAAAGCCTGCTGAAGACCGGCCAGACGCCGCTGCCCGGCGGTTTGGACGACGCCGAACTAGCGGCTTGGACGAACATTGCCCGCGTCCTCCTGAACCTGCACGAAACCATCACGCGCGCTTGAATACCAATTTCCCGACCTGCCCGGAGCCTTGCCCTGCATATGAAACCGCATCCTGAATTGAAACAATACCTGGCGCAGCGCCAGACCCGCCGCACTTTTCTGGGGCGGACTTCGCAAGGCTTGGGAGCACTGGCCTTGGCCTCCCTAATTAATCCGGGACTGGCCTCCGTGGCGGCCGCGGCCAACCGGGACAAATGGACTGGCGTGGTGAAGCCTTTTGATTTTCCGCCGAAGGCCAAGCGGGTCATTTGGTTGACCATGGCCGGCGGGCCGTCGCATCTGGAAACCTTCGATGCCAAGCCGAAGCTGGCCAAAATGCACGGCCAGCCCATGCCGGAGTCGTTCACCCAGGGCAAACAGATCGCCCAATTGCAGGGGCAAAAACTCGTTTGCTATGGTCCGCAGCATGGTTTCAAACGTTTTGGCCGCAACGGCACCGAGATTTGTGAAAAATTCCCGCTGATCGGATCCGTGCTGGATGAAATTTGCCTGGTGCGCTCGATGACCACCGAAGCGATCAATCATGATCCGGCGCACATGTTCATGAACACCGGTTCCCAGATCGCCGGCCGCCCCAGCATGGGTGCGTGGGCCACATATGGCTTGGGCTCCGACGCCGAGGACTTGCCGGGGTTCGTGGTGCTCACTTCGCTGGGACGAGGCGGACAAAACCAGCCGATCGCCGCCCGGCAATGGGCGGCGGGGCTTCTGCCCAGTCGCTTCCAAGGCGTGCATTTGCGTGGCAAGGGCGATCCGGTATTGTATCTCAGCAACCCGGCCGGGGTGACGCACGCGCAGCAAAAGGACGTGGTGGACGCGATCAATGCCATCAATGCCAAGTATGACACGATTGTGGATGATCCCGAGATTGCCACGCGCATTGTGCAATATGAAATGGCGTTCAAGATGCAGACCAGTGTGCCGGAGTTGATGGACATCAAGGGCGAGGGGACCGCGACGCTGGATTTGTATGGCTGCCAGCCGGGTGATGGCTCGTTCGCTTCCAATTGCCTGCTGGCGCGCCGGTTGGCGGAGCGCGGGGTTCGCTTCATCCAACTCTATCACAAAGACTGGGATCACCATGGCGGCGTCAAGGAAGGCATCGCCCTCAAGGCGCAGGAAATTGATCGTGCCTGCATGGCCTTGATCACCGATTTGAAACAACGCGGTATGCTCGATGAAACGTTAATCGTTTGGGCGGGCGAATTTGGGCGCACGCCGATGAGCCAGGGCGGCGATGGCCGAGACCATCACAATGCCGGATTCACGGTCTGGCTGGCCGGCGGGGGCATCAAACCCGGCATGGTTTACGGGGCGACGGATGAGTTGGGCTACGCGGCTGTGGAAAACCCGGTGGACGTGCATGACCTGCACGCCACGATGCTGCGCGTGCTCGGCATCGAGCACACGAAGTTGTCCGTTAAATTCCAGGGACTGGATGCCCGGCTGACCGGAATTGCCGGCAAGACTATCACGGGCATCCTGGCTTGAGCGGGCTTCAAGGGAGTTGCTGGATCACTCCGCCGGGGCCGGGAGAAGCCGAATGGTGTTGGTGACGGTGCCCACAGCGAGAGTGGATCCGGCGGGCAGAAAGCGGACCCAGTTGCCGGTCTCCAAATCATGCTCCGTCACCACCTCCCGTCCAGTGGGGAGATGCCAGAGTTTAAGGGAATTCCGCAATCCCACCGAGGCCAGTGTCAGGCCATCCGGCGAGAAGGCTACATCTGTGGTTTCTTCCATGTGTCCTGGCAATTCTCGCAAAAGTGTGCCGTCCGCCGTCCGCCACAAGCGGATGGTGCCGTCAATGCTCCCAGTAGCCAGTTGGGTGCCATCCGGGGAGAAGGCCATGCCGCTCACGAAATCCCGGTGACCCGTCAGTTGGAATTCCCGGCCGGTGGCGCAATCATAGAGCCGGGCGAAATTCTCGGGGACCAGGCTCAGCGCCAGATAACGGCCGTACGCGGATAAAGTGGCCGTGCGAAACGTCTGCCGGGCGGCGCGGTGAAACCGATCATGGTCGGCTTGGGCGGCCGCCAGGCGGGGACCGGTGATCGTTTGTCGGGCGCCACCCGAGGCGCTGTCCCACAAGCGAATTTGACCGGATTCGTGAACGGCAAAAAAGACCGTCTGTTCCGGGGACATCTCGGCGAAAAGAAATTGACCGGCAGCAGGAGCCGAACCGGCCAGGGGAACCGTTCGGGTTGAAATGTCCTTCGTATGAGCAACGAATTGCAGACGACCACCGGCTTCATCGAAGATGGCCACTTCCCGGCTGTCGCGCGAAAATCCCACTGTCAGTCCACCGACCCCAATATTCGCATTGATCAACGCCTGATCCGAGGTTTGCCAGAGTTGGCCGCGCCCGGTTTTCGGTTGGAAGGTTAAGAGCCACTTTCCGTCTGGGGAGAGAAAAGGATGGAAATCACGGTCATTGGGGATTTCCGGGGGAACGGGAGCCGGAGCAGCCGGCCAGAGCAATACGCTTTGATCTTTGCCGCCGCTGGCGATCAACTTCCGATCAGGACTGAAGGCCAGGCACCAAACTTCACTCCCATGGCCAAACAGTGTGGCCTGGCGCTCCAGGGTCCGGGCGTCCCAAAGTCCAAAAGTCTGATCGGAACTCACGGTGCCGATGGCCGCGCCGTCGGGGGAAAATGCAGCGGACCACACGTTCAGGGAATGCCCTCCCAGGATCCGGGGAGGTGCCTCGCTTTCGATCGACCAAATGGCGACTTCCCGCGCCCATCCCGCGGTTACCAGATGGCGGCCATCCGGGGAGAAGTCCAATGACCAGACGGAATTCGTGGTCGGCCAATGGTAACGTTGCCTGCCGGAAGCCGTGTCCCAGACCGTGATGCCATTGGTCACCGAGGCGGCCAGGAGCGCGCCGTCGGGGGAGAGGGCCACGGCCCGGCCAGGTTCGTCAAATTGCCGCGCCATGACTCCCGTGCGCCAGTTCCATAGGCTGATCCGGCCGGGCGCTTCAAAATAAAATGGGCTTTCCGCGGTGGACGTCGCCAGCCAGTCGCCTGTCCGGGAGAGGGCGGCGAGGGTGCCCGGAAAGTTCGTGTGATGCCGCCAATTCTGCGTGTTCCAAAATTGAATCCCACCGGCGCTGCCCGTCACGAGGAATTTGCCATCCGGGGTGAAGGCCGAAATCCACGCCGGGCCCCGGGCGCTGGGGAGGTTGGTGACCAGTTTTTGCGTGGCGGAGTCCCAAAGCAGTACCGTGGCATCCAGACTGCCGCTCGCTACCAGGCGGCCGTCCGGGGCGAACCCCACGCTGGTTACCGCGAGCGTGTGGCCGGTCAAGGTCGCCAACTGATCATGCCGCCGGCGGGCCCACAGGTAGCGCCATTCAAATCCGCGCAAATCTGTTTCCCCCGGACGCGGATGCAGTGCGTCCAAGGTGCGCCGGGCCAGGCCGAAATCCCCCTGCTGGATGGCCTGCGAAGCCACGGCGATGTCGGCGGCATAAAGATTCAGACGCAATTCAGCAGCCCGGGCGACCGCCTGGCGCCATTCCCAGAGGACACCGAGAACTCCCAGCGTGACGGCGAGAACCAATCCCGCCGAGAGCGCGGCGAGAAGCGGTCGGCGCCGGCAGAAAAGCCACGTCCGTTCCGGCCAGGAAACCGGACGCGCCCGGATGGGCTGGCCGGTGAGAAAGCGATCCAGATCGTCGGCCAATTCCCGGGCAGTCGCATAACGGCGCGCCGGCTCTTTTTGCAGGCATTTCAGGCAGATGGTTTGCAGGTCCTCCGGGATGGCCGGATTCAACCTCCGTGGGGTTACGGGTTCCGCGGTCTGGACTTGGGCTAGGATGAATTGGAGGGTTTCCCCCTGGAAGGGCGGCCGGCCGGTGAGCAATTCAAAGAGAATCGCGCCCAGGGAGTAGATATCCGCGGTGGGTTCGCTGTTCGCAAACTTGCCGGCGGCCTGCTCGGGCGGCATGTAGCTCGGGGAACCGAGGATCTGGCCAGTGACGGTCAAGGCGGAGTCGCCACTCCGGAGTTTCGCGAGGCCAAAGTCGGAAACGCGAGGTTGGTCGAACGGGTCGAGGAGAATATTGGCGGGGGTGAGGTCCCGATGCAGCACCCCATTGCGGTGGGCGTAGTCAACCGCCTCCGCAATGATTTTCAGGTAATTCGCCGCCCGTTTGGCCGGGAGGGGACGTTCCCGGGCGAGCGTGGCAAAGCTGGGCCCGTCAATGAATTCCAAGGCGATGAAGTGGGACCCGCTTTGTTCGCCCACCTCGTAAACTGCCACGATGTTCGGGTGGCGCAAGGTGGCGACCACGCGGGCTTCATTGCGGAAGCGTTCCCGGAATTCCCCGCTGGCGAAAGGGCCGTGCAGCAGGACTTTCAACGCCACAATCCGGTTCAGGCCGAGTTGTCGGGCGCGGTAAACCACGCCCATGCCGCCGCGGCCGATCTCATTGAGCACTTCATAATCCCCCAACCGCAGCAGCCCATTGCCGGCGACATCCTCCTCCGTCAGAAACCCCAACCGACCCAGGCATTTCAGGCACAGACCATCCGCACCGTCAGCCGGGATGACAGCGGCGCACGTCGGACACGTCTTCTGCCGGTTCATGCAATACGCAACCTACACCTGTTTGAGAAGCAAGGGCGGCCTCGGATTACCAAAAAAGCGTGTGGTGGGCACTATTGGTTCAAAACCGCGAAGAGGTGGCGCATCTCTTCTTCCAATTCCACGGGACTGGAAACCGTTTGCGCCACTTCCGCGCGCACCAATGCCCGGTAACGCTGCCGCAGTCGGTGAACGGTGACGGGCACCCCGGCCGCTTCGACCCCGAGTTTATCGGCGGCGGCGGCATAATCGGCCGCCGTCCCGTTGAGCGTCAGGAATTGCTTCAATTCCTCGAATTGGGGGCCTTTGCCGGCGGTGGTCATCTCCGCTTTCAACTCCCGCAACGCCGCTTGCAAAATGGCCTGTGCCCAACCCCGGTCATATTGGTCGCCGGGTTGGGCGCCGGTCGGGATGGCCAGGTCGCCGATTTGATCCGGGGGGAGTTGGTCCAGCGAGACGATGGCGAAACCGCCGCCGCGTTTGAGCGCCGTGCTCCGGTCATATTCATTGGCCAGAAAATGGGTAAAGGCGGTGAGCAAAAAGGTGCGGAATTTGCCTTTTTTGGGATCAAGGCCGCCGAAATCATTGCGTGCCAGGAGCCGGGCGAAGAATTGCTGGGTCAAGTCCTTGGCGTCCTCCTCATTCCAACCTTTGCGGCGGGCGAAGACACAAACGGGCATCCAATAGGCCCGGCACAACTTCTCCAGAGCCGCGGCGCGGGCCGGGGACATGACCTGTCCGGCCTGTAAAACCACGCTCCAATGCGTGGTGACAAATTGTGCGGCCGTCTTTTCGGATTCGTCGTTCAACCAGATTCATATTAGTCAACATTCCCGAAAAAACAGCAAAATTGTCCCGGCCTCCCCGCCCCGCAACCGGAGCGGGGAGGTTTCGGGACCTGCGCACTCCCTAGTTCCGCACCCGGTAGAATTTGTTGGCGGAACCGACGGCGGCGGCGTACGGACTGGTGGCTCCGGGAACGTCTGCCCACGGTCCATTGAGGTCATCGGCCACCTGGAGGACGCCCCCGCAACTCCAGGTGACGATCACGGCCGATTGAATGGCCAACTGCGAGCCGCCCAGCACAATCACTTTGAACGTGCTTTGGCTCGTGTTGCCGACCGCATCCGTGGCGACACACACCACCGTATTCGTGCCCGCCGGGAAGGACGAGCCGGAAGGGGGGGTATAACTGACCTTGACCGGACCCGTGCAGTTATCGGTGGCCGTGACGGTAAAGGTGGCAACCCCTCCATTCGTGCCGCAGCCCGGAACCACCAGATCCGCGGGAGTTTGAATGACGGGTGGCGTGGCGTCGTAACGGAGGCTGGTGGTGATGGAACTGAGTCCGCCGCTCACATCGGTGGCGGTGACGGTGAGTTGATTGTCGGTGCATTCCCCAGCCAGGGTGAGGTTGAAAGCAAAACTTGGATTCGCCCCACAACCCGCGCAGATGACCTGCTCGGCGCCGCCATTCAACCGGTAGGTGATCTTGGCCACATCGTTGCCGCAACTGCTCACGGAGCCGGTGACCGGCACCACGGGCGACTTGCTCATGGCGGGGGCATTCAAGTTGAGTTGCAGGCAGGTTTCCACGGCGATGCACTGCCCGCAGCCGACCGTCAGCGTAATCGGAGCCAGGCCGGTCACCGCGTAGGTGCCGCTCGCGGGGGTGACGCTGGGATAGAGCGTGTAGGTGCCCTCGGGCAGGTACATGACCACCTGGCCGGTGTTGGTCGCGGCGGCCACGGTGTTTGGGGTGCCGTACATCGCCTGCAGACTCACATTGTAATCGGCGGGATTGCCAAGAAAGTTGGTGCCGGCGAAAGCTCCGGAGCTGGCCTTGACGTTCGGGTTGTAGAAGGTGCCGGTCGTGGAATTAAAGCTGATGATCACTTCGCTGAAGCAATAGCTCACATCGTTGGTGACGGGCTGTCCAGGCACCACCTCCACGTCGTTGGTGGTGTTGTCGGTCAGATAAAACACATTGTAAAAATAATCGTTGTCGTTGGTCACGGCCCCACTGTCGAGGGTCAGTGAGAGGTATTGCCGTTTCCAAATGCTGCGCTCGCCGCGCAATCCGCCCAGCGCGAGCTCGTAATTCCCCTCATACGCGCTCGTGACGGGGTTGAAGGCCCCGGGAAAATCGCCGTAGCCCACCCCGTTGCCCGCTGAGAGCGTGGCGCCGGTAGCCAACCGATCCACTCCCACCGCTTCGATTGTTGACCAATAGACGCCGTAGGTTCCGAGGGAGTCGGGAATGCCGTCCAGATTGGCGTCATCGTCGCCGGAATGGAGCACTCCCCTGAACAGGGAGGAACGCCCGGCGATCTCGTTGGGGCCCTGCAGGAGGATGCGCCCGCGGAGATAGCCGGGATCGATGACGAACAAATTGCTCAAATCCAGCGTCGCTCCGTCGGTGACTGTCAAAGGGGGATTGAGGGCCGTATTGAGCGTCGGAGTGACAAAGATCTCAATGTTACGGTTCGTGCGGAATACCATCTGGGCGGACATTTGGTAGCCGGCGGAAGCGGGGTCCAGCGTCGAAGGTACGACATTCGAGAGGGTAAAGGCACCACTGGATGGTACCGTGAAGTTGGTGCCGCCGAGCGCGCCCCAGCGTTGGCTGCTGAAGGGGCCGTAGTTCGCGATCACCGTGGTGTAATCAGGGTATTGCACCGCCTGGTTGGTGTCGCCCGCCACCGTCAATTCAAATTCCCGCAGCATTTTGATCTGGCCCGTGATTTTCGCCAGGTTTTGGGCGCCGGGGATCAACATGTCCACGGTCGTGAAATCATCGGCGGTCACCACCACATTCGTGGCCAGCGCGGTGTCGATCCGGTCGGTATAATAGTTTGTGCCCCGCTGGATGGTGATGGCGAGGTTATGGGATTGACCGCCCTGCAGGTAGATGCGTTGTTCGGTGCTGCCGTCCGGGATGGGATCGAGGAGACCGGTATAATTGCCCGTGACGGGGTCGGTGGCATAAATATGTCCCCCGGTGACCGAAACCGGCAGGCCCGCCGGATCCACGAAACGAACGGTCAGCACCCCGACGCTCTCCGAGAAATCCAGCGGGGTGGGGGTGATGCCCGTGATCACCGGCGCGTTGGTCGCAGGGGTGAAGTAATACACCTGGCGAATCCCTTGCAAGACCACGCGCGGGGATACGCTGTAAGCAATGCCGGGCGGAGGGCCGGAATCGACAGTGATTTCATACGCTGTGCTGGTGCGGGAGGTGACGGGCTGGCTGTCGGAGGTCGAGTCACGATAGTCGGCGGGGGGGAGGCTGGTGGCCTCGACGACGATATTGCTCATGCCTTCGTCGCCGGGCGGGTTCAAGAGGCTGAGAATAGCCGGGTTGATGTTACTGAAATGGACATTTCCGCTCAGGACCACGGGGTGGTTAGTCGCCTGACCGTGGGAGGCCCGCGGGAATCCGGCGGCGGCCAGGAGGAGAACTCCCAGCCAGAGGGAGGATGAATGCTTGAGTTTCATAGTTCAGTTTTAGCTTGGGCGTCGGTGTTGGGACCACTTGGTCTCGGGGCGCACCGTCGCGTTCACTGAAGTAAGAAGCAACCACCGGGCGGGATTTCAAAAAATCTTCAAGAAACCGCCATTCCTTATTCGTGGGAGGCAAAGGAGCAGGTTACCGAGTTCGTTCCGGGCGCCAGCGGCGTGCGGGTCAGCCGCCCGCCGGGCCAGCGCACCTCGACCACCGCCGGGGAATTGGGATGGGGGAGGATGGCGACGGCACTATTTTGCGACCAGTAGCCGGAGCCGGCCTGGATTTCAATGGTGGGACTGCGCTGGTCTCCTGTGCGCAGCCAGAGTTGGGCACCAATGCCGGTGGGGTTTCCCGGCGGGCCCAGCAAACGGACGCGGAGTCCGGGGATGGCCAGGTCGTTGTGAAAAAGGCGGGTTTCCGCCCCGTTCTGCGTGACGACCAGGTCGAGTCGGCCATCTTCGTCAAAATCGCTCCATGCGGCACCCCGTTGCTCGCCGTAGATTGCCAGGCCGGATTCGGTGGCAGCCATGGCGGTAAACGCCCCCTGACCATTGCCACGCAGCAGCAAACCGCGAGCGCCGTCCAGGCGGGGTTGGTCCGGGGCCAGGTCGAAAAAATTCTGGCTGAGAAAGAGATCTTGATGGCCATCCCCGTCAAAGTCGGCGATGCAGGGGCAGAAAGCGGGAGCGAATTGGGCTTCCGCCGGCAGGGGCGCGGCCGCTTGAAAGTTGGATCCGCGGTTCAGAAACACCAGCGTGCTTAGCGTGGTGGCCGAAATCTTTTGGGCCGTCCAGTGCATGGCCGACAAAACCTGTGGGAGCGTCGCTTCACCGAAGGCATGGTGGGTGGGAAACGCGCCGCGTAGCGCGGGAAACACCGCTCCCAATACAAACAGATCCCGGCGCGGATACACCCGGGAACCCTCGTATTCCGCCTCCAGGTAGTCGTTCAAACCGGTGACTCGGAAATTGCCATAGAAGAGTTGCACGGGGGCTTCCAGGGAGGCCTGGTAAGGACTATTCAGCCCCCAATTGGCGACCACCAGATCCATTTTGCCATCGCCGTCCAGGTCACCCGTCGCCAATCCATTCCACCAGCCGAGGTATTGGTCCAGGCCCATTTCATGGATGATTTCATGAAAGACGCCGTGGTCATTCTTGAAGACTCGAATCGGGCCCCATTCACAGGCGAGTAACAATTCTGGAAAACCATCGCCATCCAAATCACTGAACAAGGCGCTGCTCACCAGGCCCACCTGGGAAAATAGCTGATGATCAGCGGGTTCCTCCACCAGTTGGCCATCTCGTCGGCGCAGCAGTTGCGAGGAAGCAGGTTCCGGATAACGTCCCGGCCGGATGCGGCCACCGATAAAGAGCGCCAAGGTTCCGTCGCCAGCCACATCGGCCACCGCCAGCGGGCCGGTGCTGGAGCCGTGGCCGGCTATTTCGGCGCGGTTTGATGATTGACCCGCAGTCCAGGCCCAGGACTGAAGCGCCGGGGCATTCGTTTGGCCGTCCTCATAATTGGCCAGGCCCGCCAGCAAGCCGCGTTGGCCGGGGACCGGAGTCCAGCCGAGAATCGCGGTCTGATCCCGCGTCGCCGGGAAGGCGAATGCTTGATTGGTCATGGGCTTGAAAGTGCCATCTCCTTCATTGTGGTAGGCCGCCAAATTGCCGCCCGCACCGCTCCCGATCAGCAAATCATCATGGCCATCGCCATCCAGATCATACCAGGCAATCCCCGGTCCGAGTTGGGAGAACATCCGGGGCAGCAAGGGCTGGCGCTCAAATTCCTCGAACTCGTTTTCATGATGCCGATGCCCCAGCCGGGAACTCACATCCGTAAACAGCGGGGCGGGGAGGTTGGCGGCCACCGGCGGAACTACCACGCTGGCGGATTCATCCACTTCGAGGTAAGAGTTGGCCGGAACGTGTTCCACCACCGAGCGGCGACCCGAACGCCAGGTGACGGTCACTGTCAGTTCATTCGTAAGGCTGCCCGCGGCAAAAGTCCGGAGTGGTTCGTCGCTGGAGAGGTAACGCCCGCCGGCCAGGATTTGCTGGCTTTGGGGAAGGCCAAATCCGGTCACCACGATCCGGGCGCCGATTCCCTTCGTATTGCCAGCCTGACCGCGGAGTTGGACGGCGATGCGAGGGCGGTCGGTGTCATTGCGATAGAGCAGGGGACCGGCGTTCAGGCAATTGACGACAACATCCAAATCCCCATCGTTATCCAAATCCGCGAGCACCATTCCCTGGCCGACTTCCGTGGCATTGAACCCCCAGGCTTCTCCCGTCTCCGCAAAGGTGAGGTCGCCCTGATTCCGAAACGCATGGTGGGGAGGGTGCAACGGGGGGAAGAGGCGGAGATGGTCCCGGGCCGCCTCGGCAGAGCGCGGCCGGCCCAGGCGCTGGATGGCTTCCATGGCATCAAAATCCTGGATATCAAAGGCGTGACCACCGACGGTCAGCAGGTCCTCGTAACCATCCAAATCCACATCGAGAAAGGCCATGCCCCAAGTCCAATCGGAAGCGGCCAGGCCGGCAAAATTCGCAATTTCGGCGTAGGAGCCATCGCCTTGATTTAGAAACACGGTGTTGCGGCGGATTTGCGGACGGTCATCGTATTGACCCGGTGATCGCCGGTCGGGGTCGGTGATGCCCATCTGGGTGGTGCGGAGCAGATGGCTCCGACTCAGCATGTCGGCCACCATGAAATCATCCCGGCCATCGCGGTTCAGGTCCGCGAAATCCACGGCCATGGAAAAACGGCTGCTGTTGCGCATCGCCAGGCGGGGCAGGGCGCGGAACTGCCCGTGCCCGTTGTTGAGCCAGATCCGATCCGGACCCTCAAAATCATTGCAGACATAGAGATCCGGCGCGCCGTCGCCATTGATGTCCCGGAACATGGCGGAAAGTCCCAATTCGGCGGGCGGTTCCTTCAGGGGCAGACCCTGTTCATCCAGAAAGGCGCCATTGGTCCAGGACACGGGTGTGAAATGGCCTTGGCCATCGTTCAAATAGAGGAAGTCCGGCTCCCCAAGTTCCACCAATTGCCCATTCACGATGCGGAGGCGTTCCGCGCCTGGGCCGGTGGGTACCTGCCGGCCGTTGACGTAACGCATGGCCAGCGCCCCGCCGCTCCGCAGCAGGGAAAGTTTGGCGTAATTGGCCACGTACAAGTCCAAGTGGCCGTCGCCGTTGACATCCGCGAGCGTCATCGAGGAACTGCCAAAACCGCCAATCAGTCCGCTGGAACTGGTGACATTGGTGAAATGGCCGTTCCCCAAATTGAGAAAGCAGGTCACGGGGCCGCCGCAAGAGCCCACGATCAAATCCAGGCGACCGTCGCCGTTAATATCCGCGAAGACTGCGCCGGTGCTGGCCTGGCCCGGGCAGGCCGTGCCGCTGGCGGCGGTGACGTCCTCGAATTGCCAGTTCCCGAGATTGCGATAGAGGGCATTCGTGCCGTCGAGATTGCAGAAATACAGATCACACCAACCGTCGCCGTCAAAGTCACCGGCAGCAACGCCCGCGCCGTTCATCAAGTTATTGTTGAGTTTGGCATGGGCAAAAGAAAGTTGGTTGGTGAACGGAATCCCTTGCGGCGGACCCGGCAACCGGGTGAAGCCGGTCCGGCCGGTAGGTGCCACCTTGAGCGGGGCCAGGCGGTAACCGGGGTGCTGTTGCCAGACAAGCTCAGCGGCGCTTGCCGAATGGAGGAGCAGGGGGAGTGCCCAGGCCATCACGCGCCAGGCGAGCGGCCATCCCAACCGTGAGGTGGGAGCCATTCGATTGATCGGGAGAAAATGATTCACCAAGCCAGCTCCCGGGCGTGCCAATTAGTCGGCACTTTCGCGGATGGTTAGCAAACGGTTCAAATCCAGTCCCCGGGTCACGGTCTGGTGGCGACCCGAAGGCCAGCGCACTTCAATTTTATCGAGGTTGGTTTCCGCTCCCATTCCAAAATAGAGCGGGATGAGGCTTTGCGCCCAGTAGCCGGAATTGCCGTCGTGATACTGGGTAAATACCTTGCCACCGGAATGCACTTTCACGACGGCACCCAAGCCATCGCGATTGCTCTTTTCGCCGACGAGTTTGATTTTGAGGTAATGGAGGGCTTTTTTCTCGCTGAGGTTGCTGAGCAAAACCTGCGGGTGGTAATTCCATTCCAGGGTTATGATGTCGAGGTCGCCATCGTCATCGATATCGAAGACCGCCGACGACCGGGTGCTCACCGTGCCGGGAAAGGTGACGATCCCGGTCTTGCCTTGGGCAAGATGGTGCGCACGATCCGCCCCGGAACAATCCAGCGTGAAGTAAGGGATTTCGACCTCCCCGGAGGGCCGTGGCTCCAGGCCGAGCAGGAATTCACTGTCGTAGAACCTTTGGCCGGCCTCGTTGAGGAGCAGGGAATTGATGGCGTAACGGAAGGGGAAACCCATCCCCGCAGCTATAAAGACATCGGCATAACCATCGGCGTTGAAATCGCCGACACTCACGCCCCAGGGCCAGTATGTTTCCAGGCCCAGCGGGTCCGAGCGTTCCGCCATTTTTCCCCCGCCCTCGTTCACATAAAACGCATTGCCAAAAATGCTGTTGGAAGCGCCTTGGAGGAACGATTCGTCGTACTGGGCGGTGCACCAGGCTTCACTTTTGGATTTCTCAATGCGCGGATCCATTTTTGCGGCCAGTTCAATCTGGCGGCCGTTCATGTCGCTGTGCATATCCACCACGTAAAGATCGGGTCGGCCGTCGTTATTGAAATCAAAGAACTTGGCGTGCATGGCGCCCCAGGAAGTTTTGGGAAAATAGGCGGCGGTCCGGTCGAGAAAACCCTTCCCTTGTTGATTTTCAAAGTAGTGGTTGTGGCCCTGCATGCTGGTGATGTACAGGTCCGGATAACCATCCCCGTTCAAATCCACCACGGTGGCCGCGCCGCTCCACGCGGTAAAATTCAGATTCATTTCCCGGGTGACCTCCCGGAAGCGGCCGCCACCCAGGTTTTTGTAAAGCAGGCTATGTTCCGTGCGTTCCGGCAGTGTATGGCCGGCGAACGCATTCGTATAAGCCCGGTAGAAGCCACCCGGGCCGGATTGATCGGTGGTGAAAACGCCCACGTTCAGGACGAGCAAATCCAGCAGGCCGTCGTTATCAAAATCAAAAAACACCGCCGAGGAGGAGTGCCCGGAATAGGCCACGCCCGCCGTCGCGGTGATGTCCCGAAATTTTCCTCCACCCAAATTTTTGAAAAGATGGTTGCCGTGGCGCACGGTCGTTACAAACAGGTCCGGCAGGCCGTCGTTGTCGATATCCGCGAACGACGCGCCGGTGCAGATGGCATCCTTGAGCCCCACGCCACTTCCGCTGGTGATGTTCTCGAACTTGCCGCCGCCGAGGTTGCGCCAAAGTTGGTTTTCACCCAGTTGGGTGGTGAAATAGAGATCCAGGCGTCCGTCTCCATCCACATCCGCCACCGCCAGTGCGTTGCCATGATCGTAATGCGTGGGAATCCAATCGCGGCCGGCATCGTCCACCACCCGGTTGGTAAAAGTGATCCCACTTTGGGGATACCCGTTGGAAAACTGAAAGTCGTGGAAGGCGGTCAGGCCCCGGGAATTCCGCTGCTGATAATCCGCGCGCTGGAGTAGGATTTTTTTGGTGAGGGTGGTGAGGGCGCTCTCTTCGGCCTGCGCCGGTCCCGCCAGGAAAATGCTGAGGCAACACCACCATCCCGCCCGGCCGAGTTTAAGGCAACAGTTCATCACTCAGCCCGAATGGCTTATAGATGGAGGCCGGGTTTGTCGAGGCAAACTTTTGGCGGATGCGGTTTGGCGCGCGCGAATTGCGCTTTGCCGGCGGCCGATTCATCGAGGCTTGCCAACCCCGGCCGGGCTCATTAATCTGCGCGAACCTAACCTAACATATGAACTCTTCAATTCGCTTCAAACTCTTCCTGATGATGGTGCTGGAGTTTTTCATCTGGGGCGCGTGGCTACCCCTGATTTTCGGCTACCTGCCCAGTTTGAAGTTCATGCCATGGCAACAATCCCTGATTTTGAATGCCTTTCCCATCGCGGCGATTGTGGGCATGTTTTTCAGCAATCAATTTGCCGACCGCAATTTCGCCGCGGAAAAATTCCTGGCCTTCAGCCATTTTGTCGGCGGACTGGCGATGCTCGGACTGGCGTTCACTCACGACTTCCAACTTTTCTGTGTTTTGATGTTCATCCACTGCCTGCTTTATGTTCCAACTATTTCGATCACTAATTCCATTGCGTTTGCGAACATGAAGGACGCGCAAAAGGAATTCGGCATCGTGCGGATGGGCGGCACGTTCGGCTGGATCCTGGCGGCCTGGCCGTTCACTTTCATCTTGGTGGACTGGGCCAAAGTCTCGGCGGCGAACCCGCATGGGGCGGTGGAATGGGTGGGTACGGTTTTGAAGAACGGCCTGAGCGGCCAGGCGTTGCAGGATGCGACGAAGTGGACATTCATCGTGGCCGGAATTGCTTCGCTGCTGCTGGCCGCTTTCAGTTTGATTTTGCCGCATACCCCGCCCAAGAAAGCCGATAAAAGTGGCGCGGAGACTTTCGCCTGGATGGAAGCGGTCAAGCTGTTGGGCAAACCTTTCGTGCTGGTGCTTTGGCTGGTGACGCTCGTGGATTCCTTTGTCCATAATTGCTACTTCAATTGGACCGGTTCTTTCCTGGGGGCTTCCACCGCGGCCGGCGGCGTGGGCATTCCGGGGAATTGGATCATGCCGGCCATGAGCGTCGGCCAGATTGCCGAATTGCTTACCATGCTCGTGCTGGGCGCGACCCTGAAGCGCCTCGGCTGGCGGACCACGATGATCGTCGGTATTCTGGGTCACGCGGCCCGTTTTGCGGTCTATGCCTTCTTCCCGCAACATTGGGAGGTCATCATTCTGATTCAGGTGCTGCACGGGGTTTGCTATGCGTTCTTCTTTGCGACCGTCTATATTTTCGTGGATGCCTATTTTCCCAAGGATGTGCGTTCCAGCGCCCAAGGTTTGTTCAATGTCATGATCCTGGGTGTCGGCGCGCTGGTGGCCAACTCCGTGTGTCCGAAATTAATCCAAGTGACCTTCGCTCATGGCGATATCACCGATTTCCGTGGCCTGTTCCTGGTGCCGCTGGGCGCCGCGCTGGTGGCCACCATCGGATTGGCGTTGTTCTTCCATCCCCCCGCGCAGACCAAGGCGGAGTTGGGCAAGGGTGGCAGCGCGCCCGCTCATTGATGGGGGCGGTTCTTCGGGAGGAGAGTTACGCGGCGTAACTCTTCCCCCGAAAATCGGAGCGCCTCCGGCGCGATGGCATTATCCTTGGGAGGATAGCCGCCGGAAATTGGGGTCCGGCTCCAGATTCCCCAGCAGTTCGGTGACGGTTTGGGTTTGACCTGGAAGCACCAAATCGGGCAGTAGTTCCTGCAAAGGCTGGAGGACGAACTGCCGCATCGTGGCGCGAGGGTGCGGGAGGATCAGATCCGGTGACGCGCGGCGCGCGGGGCCAAACGCAATCAAATCCAAGTCCAGGGGGCGGGGTTCATTGAGGATTACCTTGGTCTGCCGGCCGAACTCCCTTTCGATGCTTTGCAATTGCCGGAGCAGCGATTCCGGCGTTTCCCCGGTCCGCGAAGCAAAGGTGGCCACGGCATTTAGAAAGCGCGGCGAGCCGGGTGGACAATCTACCGGAGTGGTTTCCCAGACGGAGGAAAACCGCACCGGGGATACGGCTAGTTCCCGCAGTCGGTCGATGGCCTGGGACAGGATTAAGGCGCTGTCTCCGACGTTGGAACCCAGGGAGAGGATGACCAGTTCGCCCTGGGAGGTATCATTCATGGCCGGGTGTCGCGCTGAATTCCAAGCCCCCGAACGCAGGGTCAGACCCGCTATTTCAGTCCGAGCACGTCCTGCATATTATAGAGACCCGCCGGTTGGGAGGCCAACCAGGCCGCGGCCCGCAGTGCCCCATTGGCGAAGGTCTCGCGACTCGAAGCTTTGTGGGTCAGTTCCACTCGTTCCCCATTCGCGGCGAAAATGACGGTGTGATCGCCCACCACATCGCCACCCCGGAGGGAGTGCATCCCGATTTCCGTCGTCGTGCGTTCGCCCACAATTCCCTGCCGACCGTGACGGAGGGCTTCCTGCAACTGCCAGCCCCGGACCTCGGCCAGGATTTCCACCAGCGTGGTGGCGGTGCCGCTGGGCGCGTCCTTCTTGAGCCGATGATGCATTTCGACGACTTCCAAATCAAAATCCGGCCCGAGAATTTCCGCTGCCTTGCGCGTCAGCCAGAACAGCGTGTTGACCCCGGTCGAGAAATTGGTGGCCAGCACGATGGGAATGCGGGATTGCAAAGCTTCAATGGCCGCGCGATCCGCCGCCGAATGTCCGGTCGTGCCGATGACGATGGCTTTCTGCCGGTCCGCACACAGCGCGGCCAACCCGGCCGTATATTTGTGGGAACTGAAGTCAATGACGACGTCCCCCTGGTCGAGCACATCCTCAATGCGATCGCCCACATCCACCTGTCCCGTGACTTGGAGGCCGGGATGGCGGGCCGCGCAGGCGATCAAAGCCTGACCCATGCGCCCCTTGGCCCCGGTGATGATGACGCGGGTCATTTCAGCACTCCACAAGCGGTGAGGGTTTCCATGAGCTTGGCCCGGTTCCCGACGGACATCGGCACGAGCGGCAGGCGCAGCTCCTCGTCCATCATGCCGAGCATGTTCAGCGCGGCCTTGATGGGCATGGGATTGGTCTCGATAAACAAGTCCTTGAACAATTGATGGAAGCGCTCGTGCAACTTCAGGGCGACCGCCGTCTTGTCCATTTGCATGGCCTTGACGAGGTTGGAGACTTCGCGCGGAATGATGTTGGAAGCCACGCTGATTACCCCTTGCGCGCCCAGCGCCATGAACGGCAGCGTCAGGCCGTCATCCCCGCACATGATCGAGTAGTTCGAGCCCAGGGCCCGGCGGATCTGGGTGACGCGATCGGGGACGCCGCCGGCCTCTTTGATGCCGACGATGTTCACGCTGTCATGCGCCAGCCGTTCGACCGTATCCACCGCGATTTCGATCCCGCAACGCCCGGGGATGCTGTACAGCATCAGGGGCAGGCTGGTCGCGCGCGCGATGGCATGAAAATGCTGGAAAAGGCCCTCTTGTGTCGGCTTGTTGTAATACGGGGCGACTTGGAGCGAGCCGTCGGCCCCGGCCTTTTCCGCCTCTTGTGTCAGGTAAATGGCTTCGCTCGTGGAATTGCCCCCGGTGCCGGCGAGCACCTTGACGCGGCCGGCGACAAATTTCACCGTCTGGGCAATGACCTGGATGTGTTCCTCGTAGTCGAGGGTGGGGGATTCGCCCGTGGTGCCGACCGGGACAACGCCGTCCACGCCTCCATCGATCTGGAAATTCACCAGTCGTTCGAGGGCGGCTTCGTCGATCTTTCCGTTCTTAAATGGCGTGACAATCGCCGTATAGGTTCCTGTAAACATGATGCTGCAATGATTGCGGGGTTAAAATCCTTGAAATCAGGCGTTTTGGCCAGCCTGTTTTATCTCCACGGGCCGGGTGGTCGGCGCCGCAGCGTCACCAACCCGGTTTTTCCGGGAGCCGGGCGTCAAATTCGCGGATCAGCGCCGCTTCGTAATCACCGGCGTAAGTGCCGGCAAAGAAACGGTCCAAGGCCTCCGTCTCGAATCGTTCCCAGGACAGTTCCTCCCGACCGGGATCGATGGGGAAGAACAGCGCGCCATTGGCCTTCGCGGCTTTGAAGTCACCGGGGGCATCGCCGATCATGAGAATCTTCCCGGGAGCATACTTGCCGATCGCCGCGTACTTCAAATGCTCGGTCTTGGTCCCCATTTCCTGGCCGGCGATTAGCTTGACGAAGCCTTCGATCCCGTGCTCCGCCCATTCCCGTTCCAGGGCCGGCGTGGGGGTCTGGGAAATCACCATGGCATCGGCCCGTTGCGTCAGCTTTTCCAGACTGGCGCGGACGCGCGGGAAGGGTGGGACCCCATGCACAATGTCCTCAATGCTGGCATTGACGGCGTCCGACCAGACTTTGACCGGTCCCAGAGCTTCGTTACCCCGCTTGACCTCGGCGGCCAGCGTGGCGTTACCCAGTTTGGTTTCCCGCGCCAGCCATTCGTCTAATGCCGCGGTGTCCGCCACCGCGACCTGGCGCGCCAGGACCTCGGGGCGTGCCCTGAGCAGATTCAAAGCGCGCGAAAGCGCGGGAAAGCGATTCGCCCCGCGGGTCTTGGAATACAGGTTGACGAAATCCCAGGTCTCCCGGGCGTATTTGCTCACTGCCTGAAGCTGGAAATGCTTGATGAACATGGGGGTGAAGCACTCCTTGTGCTTGATCTCCATGCTGTCAAAAACACAACCATCCGAATCAATCCCGATGAAGAATTCACGGGAGGGTTGGAATGCGCGCAGGGGGGCTACCGGGTCCATGTTGGCAATAATCGGGGATGCTGGATTTCGAGCGGCTCAGCCGGATTAAGCGTTATAAGTGCTCGAGGAAACATCGCCCCCGTGCCCGGTCCAATTGGTGTGGAAAAACTGATCGCGGGGCTGATCCACGCGCTCATAAGTGTGGGCGCCGAAATAATCCCGTTGTGCCTGCAGCAGGTTGGCCGGCAACCGCGGGCAGCGGTAGGCGTCGTAAAAGTTCAGCGCGGTGGAGAAGGCGGGCGTGGGCAGGCCTTTCTTGGCCGCCACGGCAATCACATTCCGCCAGGACCGCTGGCTTTCCTTGATGGCGGCGCGGAAGAAATTGTCCAGCAGGAGATTGGTCAGCTTGGGCTTGTTGTCGAAAGCTTCCTTGATTTTGCCCAGGAACCGGCTGCGAATGATGCAACCGCCGCGCCACATCAGGGCAATGCCACCGTAGTTGAGTTTCCAGTTATACTGCTCCGCCGCCGCCCGCATGAGCATGTAACCCTGCGTGTAGCTGACAATCTTGGAGGCATAAAGGGCCCGGCGGATGTCCTCCACGAATTTGGCGCGATCCGTTGAAATTTTGGGGCGCGGTCCCTTCAGCTTTTTGGCCGCCGCCACCCGTTCATCCTTCAGCGCGGACACGCAGCGGGAATAGACGGCCTCGGCGATCAGGGTAACCGGGGTGGCAACGTCCATGGAGGAAATTACCGTCCACTTGCCGGTGCCTTTCTGGCCCGCTTTGTCCAGGATTTTGTCCACGAGCGCGCTGCCGTCGGTGTCCTTGAAGGCCAGAATATTTGTCGTGATTTCGATGAGGTAGGAATCCAGTTCGCCCTTGTTCCATTCCCCAAACACGGCGGACATTTCCTCCGCCGTCATACCCAAGCCGTCCTTCATCAACTGGTAGGCTTCGCCAATGAGCTGCATGTCGCCGTATTCGATGCCGTTATGCACCATTTTCACGAAATGGCCGGCGCCGTTTTCACCCACCCAATCGCAGCACGGGGTCCCGTCCTCGACTTTGGCGGCGATCTTCTGGAAGATCTCTTTGACATGGGGCCAGGCCGCGGGGGAACCGCCGGGCATCATGGATGGACCGTGGCGGGCGCCTTCCTCGCCACCGGAAACGCCGGTGCCGATATACAGGAAGCCCTTTGACTCCACGTATTTCGTGCGACGGATGGTGTCCTGGAACAGCGAGTTGCCGCCATCGATGATGATGTCGCCCGGTTCGAGGTGCGGTAGGATTTGCTCGATGAAATCATCCACGGCCGAGCCGGCCTTGACGAGCATCATCACCCGGCGGGGTCGTTTCAGCAGCGCCACCATTTCTTCGATGGAATGGGCGCCGATAACCTTGGTGCCCTTGGCTTCCTTAGCGAGAAATTCATCCACCTTCGCCACCGTCCGGTTATAGGCGACCACCACAAAACCGTGGTCGTTCATGTTGAGGATGAGGTTTTGCCCCATCACTGCGAGGCCGATCAATGCGATATCTGCTGTGGGTTCCATGGTGTAATTCCTTTAGTTGCTGCCGCCCAATTGCAACCGGGGTTCGGCTTCCAAAAGCGCTTTTAAATTGGGCCAGTTGGCCTCGTTCATATCGTTGAAGGCCTGCAGGTACACCGCGACGGTTTCGGCCGGGTAACGGCTGAGGAGGAGATCGACCGCGGTTTTCAATTTGGTATCCTCCACGTGGTCGGGCAGGTTTTCCACCACGCCTTCACTGTGGGGGATTTCCAGCGTGTCCAAAAAGTCGCCCAGCATGGCCTTCTGCCCCTTCACCAACCACAACCGGATCATGTTGCCGGAAGCGGGCTCCAGGGCCGGGCGGGTGAGGGTGGCGAGCAGGGTTTTGTTCCGTTCGACGCGCGGTTGGCGCTCCAGGAACACTGGGCGCACCCGCCGGGCTTCCGCCACGGCCGCCAGGGTGGCGCGGTACACCGGTTTGTCGGATTCCTGCACATAGGAAATAATTTCGAGCGCCAGCGAGGGCGACATGAATCCGAGCAATTCGTGAGCGGTCAGCATAATTCAGTTTAGAATGAGCCCATTTAGTGCGGCATCTGGCGGAAAATTGCAAGCGTCGCGTCACGCAAAAGTAACCACCGATAAACCCTGCCGGCGCGCCAGATCGGCGCAGACCTCCGGTTCCAACAGCAGGGTGCGGCCCGCCTCCAGTGCCAGGGCGCTGATTTTGGCCGCCACGCAGGTTTCCAGGGTCTGCGGACCGATACAGGGAATATCGAAGCGCAAGTCATGCTTTTCCTTGGCGACCTTCACCGCCACCGCCCCGCCTTTGGGGCCGGCCAGTTCACCACCCCGGGCCAGACAGCGGTCGGTGCCTTCAAACCCCTCCACCGCCAGGACTGTCCCCTCTTTCACGACCACGATCTGGCCAATCTCCAACCGCGAAACTTCCTTGGCGATCCGAAATCCAAAGGCCACATCCTCCGCCTGGCTCGCCGATAATTTCCGGCCCAATTGGAAGCCCGCTGCCGGCATAAGGGGTTGCAACCAGGGGATGGCCGAAACGAGTTCCACGCCCTCTTTCAGCAATTCGTCGGCAATCGCCCCGAAAACCGTATGGGCGTTCCGTTCCTTGAGTTTGAACAGGAGCGCCATGGCGCGCAAGTCGGGCCGCAAATCAAACAGGTTTTTGGGGGCAATCTGGCCCACCATGACACAGCGTTTGACGTCGCGTTCCGTGAAGGCATTGATGAGTTTCGAAAGCTGCCCGACGCGGGTCCAGACAATTTCGTCCACCAGCCCTGCGAGGGCGGGGTCGGTTTCCCCTTCAAATCCCACCGCGATGAGCCGTTTGATCCCGGCCGCGCGCGCCTGCCGCGCCAGGACCAGCGGTAAGGTGCGGTTTCCGGCGATCATTCCCAAAGTTTCCAGTTCAGCCATGTGCAAGGTCTTTCTGCGCGCGAGTTTAGCCTCAACTCCGGCGCAGTGTAAATCACGGGTGCAGCCGGCGACTCCTCCCGGTTCGGAGTTCCGCCTTTAGGCGGTCAGCGTGTTCGATTCGCCCCAGCCTATCGCCTAGCCCACGTTCCGCTCGTCTCCCAACCGCCCTGCCAGTCCGAATTCCTCCCGCGCGAACCAACCACCAAATCAACTCGCTTTGGGGGCCCTCAATGCTTCGGTGGCGCGGTAACCAGAGCAATGCCATTGAGGATGGCCCCTTGCTGGCAACGGATGCCAATCACGGCGGTACCGTCGCCACCCAACGATTTTTCCGGTCCCTGGCCGGTGAATCCGATCCAATCGCTGGTGTATGAATCCGCCGTCAGCAGCCGACCATCTGGCCCGAGGCGCTGAAAAACAATTTGCACGGCGTCCACGTATCGTCGGGATTGCACCTTGATTCCGGCGACCGCATAGCCTTCCCGCGCGAGCAGGCGGTCGGGTAAAGTTGTCGGTTGGTCGCGGTTGAAAATTGGTACGACGGCCCCCAGGCATTTTTCCCGAGCCCACTCGCTGAAGCGATATTCCAGGCCCAGTAGGTGACCGTTTGGTTCCACAAACCGCTTGCTCACGGTTCCTGGGTCATGGTCTCCGGCCAAGGTGGTCTCAACCCCGACCCCCGGATGGGCGTTGGGGTTGGCATAATTCGGCGGCGGCTGGCTGAGCCGGGCGATCTCCTCCGCGGTCCAATTCCGTGCCCGGGTGAGTTTGGCCGGATGTCCCATGATGGCGGAGGTTGACACTTTAAACTCGGGCATGTTCGGCCCGCCATACCGTTGGTCGGGGTGGGTGAGGAAAGCCTCCAGGTCTTTGGGAATGGCTTGCGGCGGGAAGGAGTGAAACGGCGACTTCACTTCCAATGTGCCCTGGGTTTGCCCCATTGGCTCCAGGATCAGTACCGTTTGGCGTCGGCCGTCACCCGCCCGCAATTGCAAGGCCACGCCATCCTGTTCGCCCAATTTTACCTTTTCATAATCGACGAAGATGGTGGGCTGGCCGAAGCGATTCTGGCCGAAACGAAGGTTGGACAGTTTGTAAAACGTGTCGATTGCGCGGCAGCGGAGCATCGTGTCGGGAACAGTTGGATCGGCGGCCAGGACTTTCTCGTCTCCCTGGCTGCCGTAAATCCCCGGTGGTGCCGTCGCTGCGTCGCGGTTACCACCCTCGGACGGGTGGCAGGCGGACAAGGCCAGACCCACGAGCAGGATAAAGCCGGGGGCGAAAATTGGTCCCTTGAAATGGTGGGCCGGGAATTTGCGGACTGGGGCGATTACCGGGCGGCACCCTGCCATCCAGCGGCCACGGGAGGGGATTGGGAGAGTGAGCGATTTCATCGGTGAATTATGAATGGTGACCAGCCATATGCCTTAAGTGATGGGCGAAAAGATATTGCGGTCGATGGTTGGCGGCAAGGGGAATGCCGGAGAAAGATTGCGGACCGGGCGTGTTTTCGTCATACCAATCCCGGTGGTCGCGCGACCGCTTTCATGAACGAACTGGCCGAACTCATCCGCCGCGAGATTAAACAAGGGGGAGACCTCTCGTATGCCCGCTTCATGGAATTGGCCCTTTACCATCCCCAGTGGGGTTATTACGAACGACCTGCGGAGGTCGCCCCCGGCAACCAGGGGGATTTTTACACCAGTGTGAGCGTCGGGCCTTTGTTCGGCCAAATGCTGGCCTTTCAATTTGCCTCCGATCTAGTCGCTCTGGGGGGCAAATGTCAGATTCTCGAAGCCGGGGCGCACGATGGCCGGTTGGCCCGGGACATCCTGACCTGGCTGGACCGGCAACGCCCTGATTTGCGGGCCACTGTGGAATACTGGCTGCTCGAGCCGTCCCCCCGCCGCCGGCAATTGCAGGAAGTACTCCTGGCGGAATTTGGGGGCCGGGTGCGGTGGTTTGATTCCTGGAGTGCGGTTCCGTCGTCCGGTATCCGGGGAGTGATTTTTGGCAACGAATTGCTGGATGCCTTCCCGGTTCATCGGCTGGCTTGGAATGCCCGCAGCCGGGTTTGGGAGGAACTGGGGGTAACCGTGGCCGGGCCGGGGGATGGGTTCACATGGACGGGTTTGGCTCTGCCCGCCAATGGCGAACCTCATCCCCTGGCTCCGATCTTGCCGGAGGCCTTGCTGGACGTCCTGCCGGATGGCTTCACCACTGAGGCCGGCCCGGCGGCGAGGTCGTGGTGGCGGCAAGCCGCCGGGGCCTTGTGCGCCGGTCAGTTGCTTACTTTCGACTATGGTTTGACCCGGGAGGAGTTCTTCACTCCCGAGCGCGGCCGGGGGACCGCCCGGGCTTACCGGCGTCACCAAGTGACGGCTGACTTGCTGGCGGACCCGGGCGGGCAGGACCTGACGTCTCAGGTCAATTTCAGTGCCGTGCGGGAAGCGGGTGAGGCGGCAGGTTTGCGCACCACGACCTGGGTATCGCAGGCCCAATTTCTAACCGCCATCCTTGGCCGGATTTTGGCCGCGCGCGAGTCTTTCGGCGAGTGGGGGAGCGCCCAGAATCGCCAGTTTCAGACATTGACCCACCCCGAGCATTTGGGGCGTCCCTTCCGGGTGCTGGGCCAATCCCGTCCTTGAAAACGGGGGAGTCAAATTCAAAACTCCCAGTGGAGCCGGGCTGAAAAGATGGAAACGGGGCCACGATCACGGTTGAACGCCGGGTTGGTGACAAACTGATAGTCCAGGGCAAAGTGGATGCCTTCGTGAAACTGAAAATCGTAGTAGCATTCCAGGAGTTCCTCGATGCCGTAGGTCAGGCGCCCATCCCCGGCCAGAATGCCGGTTCCGCCCGCGGCGAGAAAATTCTGGTGAACCCGCGTGATGCCGTTGGCCGCGCCGGCCAATCCCAAAGTGTCGTTTGGTCGGCCCCAGCGGCTGCCCTTGGCGCTCACTCCGAGCGCGAGCGCGTGGTCCACGTCCGCAAACATCCACGCCTCGCTCTTGCCATCACTCCAGCCCAAGCGGGCGAAGGCGCCCAAATCCGGGGCCAGTTCCTGTTCCAGATTCAGGCCAAAACCATATTTAAACCGGTAATCGCGGGTGAGGGCGAGGGCATCATTTGCCGGCAGGCCCGGATTATCGATCACGGCCTGGTAAACGCCCATGTGGCTGCGGTTCAAAAAGGCCAGCAACCGCACCGCCCCGGGATGGCTGGCAAGCGAGTAGCGCCGTTCGAATTCCGCCACCATCCCCCAGGCATCCAGATAGCGGGTGTCTTCCGCCAAACCGTTCGACACGCGGGGCACCTGGAAGAAACCATAGCGCACCGCCCAGTCTGGTTGGTTTAATTCTGCCGCCAGGCCCGTGGTGTAACCAAGACTGTCCGCCGGATAATCCCAGGCTTCATTGGCCACTAGGCTCCAGCTCATAAACTGACCGCGGGCATCATTGGCGTAAGCATTATTATCGAAGATGTCCTTGGCGCTGAATTTTCCCAGCGTCAGAGTCAGATTGGAGGCGTCTCGCTGACGGGCCAGGTGGAGGGCGTCATCCGCGATTTTGACCGTTTCTCCGCCAAGATCGAAGGACTGGCGGATGAACATACGGGTAAAGTCCACATTGGGAATCCGGGTCCCCACACGGAAAGCTTCCGCATTCGGAAATCCTTCGATGCCAACAGTTTTGCTGAATCCGAACCCTTGCCACATCATTCCGTCCACATGGAATTCCGCACCGTGCCATAGCCGGACTCCCACCAGCAAATCCAGGGACACGGTCTCCTGCCAATCCGTGCCTTCGTACAAGCTGTTGGGGCCGGCGTAGGGTGCCTTAAAACCCGGATGGAATGTCCCGATTCCCGTGTTTTGCACATGCCAGTTCCACGCCGGCTCGGTCGCGGCCGAACCCGTCAGGGTGTTGGCGGAATTGGTCGCGTTGCTCGCCAGGGGAGCCGGATTGTCCGCCGCCCAGGCCGGAATCGCCAGGGGCACCGACCCCAACGTCAGTAGAAAAATGAGGACCGATCCGGATTTGCCACAATTCGTCATTGGATTGATGTTGCGAGCTTTGCCACCCCTGGCACCTCCGGATTTACGCTTATCAGTCGGATCCATTCAATTAAATTTGTGACCTCCACTTGGTTTCCTGCTCTACGGATGGTGATTCTCCTGAAAAGATTATAGGATTTTTCCTCAAATCGTTCTTCAGTGACGAAAAAATCGTAAAATTCACAAAAAAAACTGCAAAAAACTTGCAACCTTTTTTTGGAGTGTTACGTTCTAGTTACGGTGTCGGAAGGTTAAAACGGGTTGTTCTTAAGAATTTTTGATTTGATTCGGGCGGCAGAACGTTTCCTCAGCGGGATTCCCCATCCCCACCTCCTTGGCGTCTGCTGCCCGAATCTTCTTGCTGGTGTTTGTCCTTCCCCCCCTCTTCAAAACAACTTTGATCTAGTCACGTATTCGACTTTGCTCTTCCGCTTATGGTTGGGACTTGCCGCCGCCGCCGGTAGCGCGGTATCACAAGCTGGTGAATAATTCGCAACGCCCCTTTCGCCTCGGCATCCTCGGTTCCGGGAAAGGCTCCAACTTCGTGGCCATCGCGGACGCTTGCGCGGCCGGGGTCCTTCCCGCCACGATTGCCGTGGTGGTCAGCGACGTGGCCACCGCTCCCATGCTCGAGCGGGCCCGGGAACGGGGTTTGCCCGCCCGGTTTATCGCCCCGGGTAACTTTCGCACCAAGCTGGATGAGGCGGCCGAAACCGCCTATATCAAGGCGTTGCGGGAGGCGGAGGTGGATTTGGTGGTTCTGGCTGGCTTCATGCGCATCTTAAAGGGGGAGTTCCTGCGGGAGTTCGCGCACCGGGTCGTGAATATCCATCCTTCCTTGCTTCCTTCCTTCCCCGGGTTGGAGGCTTGGAAACAGGCGCTTGATTACGGGGTGAAATACACCGGGGTGACCGTGCATTTCGTGGATCAGGGAGTCGATACCGGTCCGATCCTGGCGCAGCAGACTGTCCCCGTGCTCGGGGGCGACACCCCGGCCACCCTCCACGCCCGCATACAGGAGGCCGAGCGCACGCTTTATCCCGCCGTCCTCGCCGCGTTGGCGCGCGGCGAGGTGCGGGTGGACGGTCGCCAGACTATTTGGCGGGCGCCGGTTTGATCTCGAAATGATGGGACTTGGGTTTCCGGGCGACTTCGATCCGGGCCTCGGTTTCCGCAATTTCCTTGTCCAGACGCGCCTCTTCCGCCGCGCGCTTGACTTCCAACTCCGGTCCTTGCGCCCAACGAGGCAGGGAGGCGAGTTGGACGTCGCGCCAGCGGTTGTGAAACTGGTTGTTCTTCGTGAAAATCAGTTCGAGGACTTCTCCGGCCTGTTTGGTGATCGGACCCGCCGTGGTTGCCAGGTTCACCAGCTTGAGCAAATCCTGGCTGCCCACCTGGCGCACGGCTTGGCCGTCGATGAGAATCTCATAGTCGCCCTGGGGCAGGCCCGTCACCCGCAATTCATACTGGTTCAAATCCTGCAGGATGGGCGCCAGCTTCAAGGCCGCGGCCGCCCGGGGATCTATCGGCATCGGCAGGGCATCGTCGAGACGGTCGAAGGAAACCGTGCTGCCTTCCACTTTGAGGTTGGAGACCTTGGCACCGGTGACGGAGCGCACCTTTTGGCTGGTGAAATCGATTTCCGCGCGGGACACCAGGGCGGAGGCCCCGAGGCCCTTGAGCACCGCCCAGGCCATGACCGTATGGCCGCTGGGGCCGGGATGGACGGAGTCACCGCCACCGATCGTGATGTTTGGGTTTTCGGTTCTTTCCCGCATCATGATCGCGAGGTAGGGATCAAATTGATCCACGAACGAGGTTTCCGTCTTTCCCGCGACTTCTTTCAAACCATCCGAGAACTTGCGCAGCGACAGATTCTTCACGTCCTTATCGGGATCAGCGCGTTTTTCCTCGATCGGTTGCGGAGTGAGGAAGGCTACCCGGGCACCCGCCGCTTTCAGGTCTTTGGCGATCTCGGCCTGGCTGCGGACGTAAGCGTTAAAAATGTCCTCCCGGAACGGTTGGTAGCTGTGATCGTTCATTCCGAACTTCACGGTCACGAACGTGGGCCGCAAAGGCATCACATCCCGGGCCAGACCTCGGCCGACGGCGTCCGTCACAATCTTGGCCTGTTCCTCGGGGTTGGCAGCGAAGAGGGTCTTCTCATCCGCGTGGGTGCGCTGACGCAACCAGGCGGTGTCCCCGCCCCAACCCACATTCCGGAACGAGAGTTTCCAATCCGGATGCCGGGTGGTGGCGTAAGCTTCGATGTAAGTGGTGTAGAGCTTCTGTTCGGTGATGCTGTCGCCGAGGAAGACGACGCGATCCCCGTCATGAATTTGAAAATCCCCGGCCCATAGGCGGGAGCCGAGCGCCACCGTGGCGAGGCCGGCGACGGCAATACTTTTGACAATGGAATTCATAGTGCCGCGAGGTTAGCGGGCGACCCGAACCCACACAAGATTGTTTCGCTAGACGGGTGCTTGCTACGCCGCGAATTAGCCACGGCGAGGGGGCTTCAACCCGCCGGCTGTCGAAAGGAACGTTCGTTTCGGTCCTCGGGGTTGGTGTTCACGGGTTGGTCGCGCCAGAGCCAGCGCATCATTTCGGGGAAGATGGCGCCGCCTTGTTTCTGGCCGTGGTTGCCGATGCCCCAGGTGTAGTTGACCTCGTAGCCTTTGGCGGTGAGGGCTTTCATGAGGCGGACGTTTTGGTAGAACCAGTCGCCATTCGGATTGCCCGGGCGGCGGTTGTCATTGCGGCCGTCTTGCATGAAGATGCGGAGGGGCTTGCGATCGCTTTCGGCGACCAATTCCGGGTAGATGTATTCGCCGCGAATGCTGGTAAAACTGCCCACGAAGGTGATCACTTTGCGGAAGTCATTGGGGCGGAACCAGGCGACGGCGAAGGCCGCGCAACCCCCGGAACTGGAGCCCATGATGCCGTGCAAATCCGGATCCGGGGAGATGTTGTATTCTTGCCGTAGGGCTGGCAGCAGCTCCTCTACCACTACGCGGGCGTATTTGTCGGTGGGCGGGTTGTATTCTTCGGCGCGATTGGAAGTGCGGTCGCCCCAGTCGCGCGGATTGGGCTCGGGTTGGTCGGGGCGGCGACCAGGGTTGATGAAGATGCCCAGCATGACCGGGATTTCCCGGCGGAAGATGAGGTTGTCGAGGACGCGGTGGCCTTGGACATCGCCGGGTTCGGCCATCATGGCCTGGCCGTCGTTGAAGACCATCAGCGCCGTGGGCTTGCTGGGATCATATTGCGCCGGCACATAGACAAAATAGGTGTGCTGGGTGCCGGGAAACACCTGGCTGGGGATGACCTTGGGGCCGACAAAGTGTCCCTGCGGGACGCCGTCCATGGGCTTGGAATCCGGGCCGAGGCGGTAATAAACGTCATTGGAATTGGCCGGGCCGCGGCCACCGCGTCCACCGGGAGCCAAGGTCGGGCCCGCCGGGCTGGTATTGGTGGTGACCGGGGCGTTCGTGGCGGACGGCGGAGTCTGGGCTGCGACCAGAGTGGCTGAGCCCAGCAAAAGGGCGAGGCTGAGCAGGCAATTCTTCATGGGCGGGAAGCGGGTTTTAAAGGTTGGCCAGCCGGGAATCGGCGTCGCCGAAATGGTCGAGGTGGACACCCATGCGGTCCATGATGCCGAGATAGAGGCTGCACAATTTGCGATTGCCATCCCCGGCGTCGAGGTAATTGAGGGAACGGCCGGTGGCCAGGGTGCCACCCAGTCCGCCCACGGTCACCACGGGGACTTTCTTGTTGTCGTGCTTCGTGCCGGACCACATGTTGGAAATGAACATCAGGCAACTGTTGTCCAACACGGTGCCGGTGCCCTCGGGCATGGCATCCAGTTTTTCGGCGAGGTAGGCGAGTTGGCTCAGGTGAAAGCGGGCGATGCTTTCGTAGCCGTCCGAGGTGTCGTTGTGCGAGGCACCGTGATGGGCGTCGCGGACGTTCAGGAAGGGATAATAAAGGGCGGAAAGGTCGCGGGCCAGGAGCAGGGAGGCGATGCGGGTCTTGTCCGTCTGGAAGGCCATGGCGATGATGTCGCACATGAGCCGCGCGTGCTCGCGCAAATCCTCCGGGAGGCCGTTTTCGGGCCGCTTCATGCTCAGTAGGGGGCGGCCCTGGTCGCGCGCGCGGTCCCCAGCGCGGGATTTGTCCACGCGGAGGCGTTCGATCTTCTTCTCCACTTCGCGCACACTGGCGAGGTATTCATCCAGCTTAACCTTGTCCGTGGCGCTGACCTGGCGGCTCAATTGCGCGGCGCGATCCTTGACTCGGTCCAACACGCTCAGGTTGCGCAGGCTGCCGCGGTTTTCAAACAGACTGTCGAAGGCGAGCGAGGGGTAGATCTCGTTGGGCACCGGGGAATCGGCGCTTTGCCAGGAGATATGCGAGCCGTAGGCGTTCGAGAAATTCGTCTCGTGATACCCGGTCATGGGTTGCTCGCAGGCGAGCACAAGGCTGGATTGGGGAGTGTCCTGGCCCAGATGCCGGGCGAGCATCTGGTCCATGCTGATGCCGCCGTGGATGATGGCGCCTTTTTGGATCGGCACCCCGGACAGGAGGTTGCCGGTCATGGGCGGATGGATGCCCAGGCCGGTGGCGGAATGGTTGAACAACCCGTGGATGAGATTCAGCTTGGTCTTGAACGGGGCCAGCGGTTCGAGGGTGCGGCCGAGTTCCATATCCGCGCCCTCACCCCGGGCCCACCAATGGTCCGGGCTGATGCCATTGCCCATGAAGAACACGGCGAAACGTTTGGGGAATGGCGCAGGCTCGCCGGGTTCGGCCGCGGCCATCGCCCGATCCAGTCCGGGGAGGGACTCCAGCCACGGCAGGGCCATGGCCACGCCGACGCCCCGGAGAAAGGCCCGGCGCGGAATAGGATCGCGTCCCTTGGATCCCGGAGGTTTTGGCGGTCGGTTCATAATTATTTTTCCGCTAGTTCCGGCTGTCCCCGTTTTTGCAGGAACTGGGGACTCGTCACAATAGTCTCCACCAGACTGGCAAAGCGACCGTCGTGCGCCTGCAATTGGCGGCGCATTTCCTGAATGGTAAGTTCATCCGAGAATAGGAGGCTGCGCCCCAGCCCGCAAGCGAGGAGTTTACCGCAGAGATTATCCAGAAAATCGGTTTCCCGATGGGCGTGGATGTAATCACGCAGGCCGGGCACGCCCCGACCTTCGAAGCCGCCTGGGAATGTCGCCGAGGCATCCACGGGATGGCCGGCCAGGTCCTTTTCCCGGCGTTCGCCGGTGGGGCCAAAGCCTTCAAAGACCAGGCCCAACGAATCAAACCGTGCATGGCAGCCCGCGCAGTTGGGATCGGCCCGATGTTGGGCGAGGAGGTCGCGCAGGGGCAAATCCAACTTGGCCTCATCCTTCGGCAATTCCGGGACGGTGGGCGGGGGCGGGGGAATGCGTTCGCTCAGGATGTTTTTGACCACCCAGTTGCCGCGTTTGACGGGACTGGTGCGGAGGCCGGGAGCATTCTTGGTGAGGAAAGCGGCCATCGGGAGCAGTCCGCCGCGGTCGAAGTCAATGGCATTGACCACCTGCCACCATTGCCCCGCGGGATTATTCGCGGCCGACATGCCATAATGCCTTGCCAGCGGGGCGTTTACAAATGTGTCCCGGGCGTACAACAAATCCAGGACTGGGCGATCCTTTTGGATGACATCCAGCAGCAGGCGGACGGGTTCCTCGAACATGGCCGCGCGCAATTCGGGGGTGAAGCCGCCGAACCGTTCACGGTCCACCGTGTTGATATCCAGAAAGCGTCGAAATTCCAGCCAATTGCCGCCGAATTCGACTGCGAGCGCCCGAATGCGCGGATCCCGCAGCATCCGGCGCGCCTGGGCGGCAATGACCGCCGGTTGGTGCAAATCGCCGGCGGCGGCGTGCGACAACAATTCGTCGTCGGGCAGGCTGGACCACAGAAAATAACTCAGCCGGCTGGCGAGGTCATAGTCGGACAAGGGTTGGATTCCGGGCCGGTTTTCAACGAGATCAATGCGATAGGTCAGATCCGGCGAGAGCAAAATACTGACCAGGGCTTCGCGCAAGGCGGCTTCGTGGTCCAGTCCATCTCGGTCCCGGGCGGTCCGGTAAAACGCGGTCAATTCCTCTTTCTCCGCCGGGCTCAACGGACGCCGATAAGCCCGGGCGGCGAATCGTTGGAGCGCGGCCAGATGAAATGGCTCCGCCTCCTGGCGGGCCTTTTCGACCGTGCGGATGCCGTGGTTGATTCCCGTGAAATAATCCTCAATGGCCTGGCGCGCAATGGCGTTGCTCGTCCCGGCCCGACTCAGGAAATCGGCCTCCAATTGTTTGATCAGCACTTCGGAAGTGATTTCCTGCGCTGGGGAATCCGGTTCGGCCGGTTCAGCGGTTCCGGTGTCGGCCTGGCCCCGGCGCTCCCGGCGGCCGGAGGAATAAAACTCGATATACATGCGGCTGGTGGCGGAGGCGATGAATTCCAGTTCCGCCCACAAATTATCAAGTTCCTGACGTCCCGCATCATCCAGCAAAAGCGCGGAGAGGGGGGCGTCATCCCGGAAATAGCCCATGAGACTGTGAAAGCCGGCGTTCAAATAGCGACCGCGATCCTTCGACGTGTCGAAATAATTCCGCCCACGTTCCTCCATGTAAAACCGGTCCGGGAAGACGCGACAAAAGCTGGCAAAGGCGGCCTCGTAGCGGGTGCGTTGGCCGGCGGACACGAACAGATCGGGATCGCCGGGGGTGTTCTTGATCAACTGCGTGTGGCCGGGACCGAATTCATTGGCAGTGCCGGGTTCGGGGGTATCATCGGGTTCCGGCGTGGGCTCGTCTTCGACCTGGAGTTGGGCCGGATCAAATTCCATCCGGTGGGTGGCATATTGGACGTTCTTCCAAATGAGGAACGGTTGCGAACTGGCGTCGAGTTTGCCGGCGACGATATTGAGGAAACGCGGTTCGACCTTCCGGCGCAATTGGACGACGTAATCCCGCATTTGGGCACAACCAGGCGGCGGCGTGGCCGGGCCAACGGGGGAGGGAGCGGGTAACTCGCGCCAGAGGGTTTGGAGTTTCACCAGCGGACCGACTTCGGCCGGCGTTTCTTCCAGCGTGGACCACACGGTGGCCAAATAATTGGTACTGACGTGGTTTTGCGTAGCGACTTCCGCCAGGGTGACGTGCGGTTGGCCCAGCGCAGCCCGGTGTTTGAACCGCCAGGCGGCTTGGAAGTAATCGAGGTAGTTGCTGTTTTGCCGGTGATAAAATTCAATGATGCGGGTGACGCAGTATTTGTCGCGGTCCGTCTCCGCCAGCATGGAATAGGGGGCAAAGTCAAAGCCACGGGGTTTCAGGACCAGGTGGTTGGCCACTTCCCGGGCGGCTTGCAAATATTTGTCCAGCAAGGCCGGGGACATGACCAGGGATTCGCCGGAATTGTCAAAACCGGCGGGATTGGCGGGATCCAGCGGGAATTCGCGGGTGGGCTGGAGGTCGAAGCCGGTGAGGTCACGGATGGTGTAGTCATATTCAGCATTGCTGAGCCGGCGCGCCAGCACCACTCCGGGATCGCCCGCGTGCCGCCGCATTTCGTAGTCCCGCAGCGTCGAAAACCAGTCGGCCGCGGCCTGCCATTCCGCCGGCGTCGGGTGTGCTTTGGCCTTTTTTGGCGGCATTTCATGGCTGGCGATGCGCTCTCCGACCAAAGCCCAGCGGCGGTCATCTTTTTCCACCGCGGCGAGCGAGGAATAGGTTCGCAGATCCAGTTCCCCTTCGGTTTTCGTTTCGCCATGGCAGGAAAGGCAGTAGTTACGCAAAAAGGGCTGGACCTTGGCGTCGAAGGATTGGCTCAAGCGGGCCGGAGAGTCCTCGGCGGCTCGTGTCGTCGCGGCCAGGAAAATAAGGAACAGTATACCCGCAAAAGAAAACCGGACGTGGGGCGTTTGAGACGAGGGCAGGGGCTGCGGGCGGGCGGCCGGTTGGGGCGATGGACGACGGAAGAAATGAAAGAGGCAGGCCACGGCTAAATGGGTGCTGGTCCGTTGGAGTCGAACTCACGGTGATCGGATTGTGCCATGACCTAAGCTGGCAGAATCTTGCCGACCGGACAACGAATTTTGGCTGGAGAGTCGGCTGGCGGGGGCGGGGAGGGAAACGGAATTTCAGCGCCTGATCTCGGCCGCTCCGATTATTGGAGTGAGCTATGCGCGGGGCAGGTTGCAAACTTCCTTTACTTGGGGAAAGGATTCGTCAAATTGGGGGATCATGAATACCCGAGGCGTGTGGTGTGAAAAATGGCTGGAGTGGCGGCGGATTTGGTCCGTATTGGCGGTGGTTTGCCTGGCGGGGATCGGCGGGAACTGTCCGGCGGCGGAGCCGGTGCCTCCGGTGGGGAAGACGGTGTCGCTGTTTGATGGCCAGACGCTGACGGGTTGGGAGGGATCCAGGTTGTGGCGGGTCGAGGAGGGACTGATTTCTGGCGGATCGCTGACGGAGACGGTGAAGGAGAATGATTTTCTTGCCAGCACGCGGGATTACACCAATTTCATTGTGCGCTTGCAGATCCGGTTGCGGGGCACCAATGGGTTTATCAATTCCGGGTTTCAGCTTCGTTCCCAACGGGTGCCGAATAATTCAGAGATGGCAGGGTACCAGGCGGACTATGGTGAGCCGGCCTGGTATGGTTGCCTCTATGACGAATCGCGCCGGAACCGGGTGGTGTCGCCTTCGGATATGAAAACCCTCCGGCCGGCCATGAATCCGGACCTCCAGGGATGGAATGATTATGTGATCCGGGCGGACGGACCGCACATCACGACCTGGATCAACGGGGTGATGGGGACGGATTATGTGGAAGCGGATCCCGCCATCCCGGACTGGGGCAAATTTGGCATCCAGATTCACGGCGGCGGCATGGGCTTGGCCCAGGTCAAAAGCATCACCATTGAGGAACTGCCGCCCACGCCCCCGGGAAAGAAGTTCATCGGCGCGCCGGCACCGAAAAAGGCGGCGGACAACACCGGCAATGATCGGGCGAGTGTCCAGACCGCGAGCACCTCGTTGCCGGTGACGGCGGCGGAAGAGCGCGGTCGGTTCACGTTGCCGCCGGGATTTCAGATCGAGTTGGTGGCGGAGGAATCCGAGGGGATCGGCAAATTTGTGACGGTGGACTGGGATTTGCACGGGAATCTATGGAGCATGACGGCCCTGGAATATCCGATGGACGGGAATGAGAATCCAGCGGCCGCCAAGGAACTGTATGCCAGCCGGGGCAAGGACAAGGTGGTGGTGTTCGACCGGGATGAGAAGTCGCCGACGGGTTATTCGCCGAAGCCACGGGTGTTTGTGGACGGGTTGGCGATTCCGGAGGGGATTTTACCCTACAAGAATGGCGTCTATGTGCAGCATGGCACGGAGATCGTCTTCGCCAGCGACACCAAGGGCGAAGGCAAAGCGGACAAGCGGGAGGTGATTTTGAGCGGGTTCGGCGTCCAGGATTCACACCTGTTTCCGCATCAATTCACGCGGGCACCGGGCAACTGGATCTGGATGGCACAGGGGGCGTTCAATTACGGGAAGGTGAAGACCACCCGGGGCCAGGAACAACAATTTGATCAGACTCGAATGGCGAAGTTCCGGTATGACGGCTCGGACTTTGACGTCACCAGCCAGGGCCCCTGCAACATCTGGGGCTTGGTGCTGGACAGCAACGGGCAGGCGTGGATCCAGGAGGCGAATGATTACGGGTATCCCATGATGCCGTTTCATGAATACGCGAACTACCCCGGCTGTTCCGACGCGCAATTCAAAAGCTATGCGCCGGAATTTCCCGGCACCGCGCCGGATTTTGAGATGGGCGGCACGGGACTGAGCGGTTTGACGCTGTCCGACACCACCGCCTTTCCCGAGGCGTATGCGGGGATATTCTACCTGGCCAATCCCATCACCCGGATGATCCAGGCCATTCGCGTTACCCTCGATGGGACGGGGTTCCGTTATCAAAAGCTGCCGGATTTCATTCAATCCAGCGATGAGTGGTTCCGGCCGGTGTCCATTCACCTGGGGCCGGATGGCTGCCTCTATGTGGTGGATTGGTACAACAAGATTATTTCCCACAACGAGGTGGCGCGGAATCATCCGGATCGGGACAAGAAGCGCGGGCGCATCTGGCGCGTACGACACCAGGACATGAAACCGCTGGAGGTGCCGGATTTCATGAAACTGACGGGCGAAGAATTGGTCGCCAAGTTGGGGGGCGCCTCGCTGCCGCAAAGTCATCTGGCCTGGCAGGCGATTACGGATCGGGGCCTGCGCGAACTGACGCCCAAACTAAAACAGCTGGTGGGGGACAAAGCCCAGACCGTGGCGAAACGGATCGCCTGTCTGTGGGCGTTGGAGGGGTTGCACGCGGTGGACTTGGAACTCCTCAAGCCGTTGTTGGCCGATCCGAATCGGAACATCCGGCGCGAAGCCTTGCGCGCGCACCGGGATGATTTCCTGCCGGTGGCCGCCTCACTGACGGCCATCACGCCCCTGATTTATGATGGCGACCCGGAAGTTCGATCCGAGACGATCCGGACTGCGGGGACGTTGCTCAGCCAGTATCTGCAGGGCGCCGAGGCGAATGCCACCTCGGCGATTGCTGGAAGTGCCGTGGAATTGCTGGTGCGGTCGGCGCGCGCACCGTTGCCGGAACCCACCACGAAAAGCACGGCGAACGGGCGCACCATCAAGGCGGGCGTGGCTTACGAGCGGGAGTTTCAGCGGTATTTGGCGCGGTTGGAAATGGAGAAGCATCCGGCAGCCGTGGCGGCTTTCCTGGATAGTGATGCGGCAAAAGCGCTGCCGGTGGAGAATCGCCTGGTGGCCACGCTGGCCCTGGAGCCGAAACTGAGCGCGAGCCGGGTGGCGCAACTGGTGCCGCAGCTCGGTCGGCCCCCGGGGCAGGAGGAAATTCTGCGTCTGGCGCAATTTATGGATGAGCCCGGGGTGGGCGACGCCTTCAAGGACGCGCTGGAGAATGCCACGGCCCGCAATAACCTGATCGAAGGATTGCTCCAGGTACGGAGCCGGTTCGACGCCACCAAGCTGAAGCCTTGGCTGGTAGAGGCGGGGAGAGGCCTGCTGCGGGTGGATTCCACCGCGGTGGATTTGGGCCTGCGCGTGGCGAGTGAGTTTCAACTGGTGGATTTGGAAGGGCCGGTGACGGACGTGTTGCGCCGGGCGTGGTTGCAGAACTTTGCCGGCAGCACCAGCGACGGCGGGCGGGCGCTTTCGCCCCAAGGCTTGGCGGCGTTGCGCGCGTTGCGGGAATTACACGGCACCTATGTGGAGCTGTTCCAGAACATCGCCCGGTTCGCCGCGGCGGAGAACGTGCGGAATGAGGCTTTGGCGGCGCTCGCGGCGAGCAAGAATGAGGCGGGCCCGGGGATGTTGCTCGACTTCTGGCCTGATCTGAAGAGTGCCCAACGCAAGCTGGCGCTCGACCGCCTTACCGGCACCCGGGCGGGCGCCCAGAGCGTGGTGGCGGCCCTGAAGTCCGGAGTGATTGCGAAGACGGAGGTGGACGGGACCGCGTTGGATAAATTGCAAACTGTCCTGGGCGATTCCGCGGATTTAAAGGAGTTGCTGGGGGACATGGCGTCCCTGTTCCGGCCCTGCCTGCGGTTGAACGGCGAGGACAATGCCTGGACCGAATCCGACATTACGCTGGACGGTGCGTTTACGGTGGAAACCTGGATGAAACTGGATCCCGGCATCGACAACAACGACGGCATCCTGGGCGCTCCCGGGGTGGTGGATATGAATTTCTACGACAGCACTTTCCGGGTCTATGACGCCGGGCGGTCGCGGGATGCCATTGTGGCGAAGAAGAAAATCGTTCCCGATGTCTGGACGCACCTGGCCGTGACGCGTGATGCCGCGGGCAAATTCCAGATTTTTATCAACGGCGAACTGGATAATGCGGAATCGCAGGCGGCACCGGAAAAGTTTGCGCATTGCCGGATCGCGTGGACCACGCCGGCCAAGGGGACGGCGGGTTGGTTGAGTGAGTTCCGGGTCTGGGACCGGGTGCGGACAGCCGCGGAGGTTCGGGCGGAGTTTGATCGCAGTTACGACGGGGAAACCGCGCCAGGGTTGGTGCATCATTTCTCCGGCACCAACTGGGGCAAGCCGCAGGGGGGCGCCCGGGTGGAGAAGACGCAGGATTTCCCCACGCTCCTGACCGCGGCCCAGGCCCAGGCGGTGGCGGGAGTGTTCGCGAAATATCGCGGACTGGCGGAGCAACCCGGCGACGTGGAACGCGGCCGCGCGGTGTTTACCGCCGTCTGCCAGGTCTGCCATACGGTGGCGGGGCAGGGTGGCCAGATCGGCCCGGTGCTGAACGGCGCCGGGGCTAACGGGGTGGAATCCCTGCTGCGGAATATCCTGACGCCCAGCGCGCAAATGGAGCCGGGCTACCGCCTGTATCGAATCGAGCAGAAGGATGGCGAAGTGTTGGATGGGCGTTTGATGTCGGAGGACGGCGAGGCGCTCATCCTGCGCCGCCCGAACACTGCCGATCTGCGGGTGCCCAAGAGCAACGTAAAGCGCTCGTGGTATACCAAGCAGAGTATGATGCCCGACGGGCTGCTGGACGCCCTCAAACCGGGCGAAGTCACGGATTTGCTGGCGTTCCTTAAAACCTTGAAATAAGCCCGCCGGCGATTATTGCAGACGGTAGAAGGTTGCGGCACCGCTGGCCGGGTTGGTGATTTGGAATCCCAACTGGGCGGGGGTGACGCCGGAGTTGGTGAAGTTCAACGCCGGCACGGGCGACCAGATGCCGGACCCCAGATTCGTGCTGGATTGCAGGCTGTGGGGGGCACCATCGTCTGACCAGAACACGAGCGGGAACCCGCCCAGGCTGCTGATTTGCAAGGGAGGCGGAATCGTCACGGGCAGGGTCAAGGAGACGATACTGCTGGACACGCTGCCATACGGACTGGAGACAATCACCTGATAGTCTCCCAACTGGGCGGGGTTCAGATTGTCCAGTCGAAGTGACGTCGTAATGGGCGAAAGCTGTCGGATCCGGTGGTTCGCTTTGTCCGCGATAAAGAGATTGCCGGCGTCATCCACCGTGACATCGGCCGGGCCGTTGAACTGGGCGGTCTTTCCGGCTCCGCCATCGCCAGAGAAGCCGGCCACGCCGGTCCCGGCCAGGGTGCTGATAATTCCTTGCGGATTGACCCGCCGGATGCGGTGGTTACCGGTGTCGGCGATATAGACATTGCCGGCGGCATCCACGGTGACCCCGGCGGGGAGATTGAATTGGGCATTGGTAGCCGCACCGCCATCACCGGCGAATCCCCGCGTGCCATTCCCCGCCAGGGTGCTGATAAGTCCGCCCGGAGAAAGGGCGCGAATGCAGTTATTGGACTTGTCCGCAATCAACAGATTGCCGGCGCGATCCAAGATCAGTCCCGCGGGGGCGTTCAACTGGGCGTAGGGACCGCGCAGTCGATCGCCGGAATATCCCGGTGCGCCGTTGCCGGCGATGGTGGTGATGACCCCGTTGGTGGCCACTTTGCGAATCCGATGGTGCAGGGTGTCGGCGATGAACACATTCCCGTTCGCGTCCGCCACGGCGGCGGCGGGGGTATTAATATTGGCGCTGGTGGCCGCGCCATTGTCCCCGATTTGACCAAAGAATCCATCGGCCGTGCCATTGCCCGCCAGGACGGTGATGAGATTATTGGTGCCAATCCGGCGCACGCGATGATTGGCGGAGTCTGCGACCAGCAGGTTTCCATTCAGATCGAAGGAAATTCCCCCCGGCGAATTGAGTTTGGCGGCGCTAGCGGCACCGCCATCGCCCGAATAACCCGCGGTTCCGGTACCGGCAAAGGTGTTAATTTTTCCGTTCGATCCGACGGCCCGGACCCGCTGATTACCTGTGTCAGCGATCAACAGGCGCCCATCCCGGCTGAACGCGAGGTTCGCGGGATTACGGAGGGCCGCCGCGGTGGCGGGCCCGCCGTCCCCGGAATACGCGCTGCTCCCATTTCCTGCGAAGGTGGTAAGGCGGTCCACGGGGAGGTTGGTGCCATGGAACAGCCATTGATAGGTAAGGGGACCGGCACCGGTGGTGAGCACGCTCAGCGTCGCGTTGCTGCCTGCTATATAGACCGGCGGCGCGGGCAGGGACGTGATCACCGGAGGATCACCGATGCTGACATGAGCGACGGCGCTTGTGATGGCGCCGGAAGGGTTGGTGATGACGACTTGGTAGTCCCCGGAATTGGCCAGCGAGAGACTGCCCAGCACCAGATTGGTGTCCGTTTGCCCAATCAACGGCTGGCCATTTTGCCACCATTGATAGCTCAGGGGGGCAGCGCCGTTCACCGTCACCCCCAGTTGGGCCGTGCCGCCGGTGGGAAAGTTCCCGCCGACGGGCTGGGCGGTGATCCGGGGTTGGGGCAGCGGGACGCCATCGGCCACAATGCTGATGCCGAGACTCACCTTGCCGTCGCCGAACGCAGACTGGCCCTGATAAAAAGAGGTGCTATAGCCAATGGCAAGACGTGAGTCGTGGGCGATGCCCGAAACGTTGCCGTGGTAGGTGCCCTGATAAATTGTGGCATCACTGCCGGACGTGGGATAAATGGGAATATCCCCGAAGCCTTCCACGTTGATCGAGGCGTTGAAGATCCCAAAGCCCTTCCCGCTGAAATTTTCATAGGTCAAGGTCCAGTCCACGGAAAATAAATATTCGTGACGGGCTGATCGAAAAACCAGAGCAGGCCCCCCCCACCGGTGCTGCTGGAAGTAAAGTAACCCACGGCTTGATCCTGGTTATTGATTTCCGAGGCGAAATTATAGGTGATGGGACCCACACCGGCCGAGAAGGCCAGGCTTGAGGAACTATCGCCCGGTCCGCCGTAATGCGTGCCGTTGTCTTCAAAGATCGTGGGATAAGATTCGATCAAGGAGACGCTGCCACCAGCGGTGGGATTGTAGGTGCCATTGGGGCCGAGGTCGATCGACACCGGGGCGGGGGTGGCGGAGGCGTAGTCCGTCGGGTTGCCGAATCTGATACTTAATGTTGGGAGGGAGGTGGTGGCATAAAAGCGATAGCCCACGGCCCCGGCCGGAGAAACCAACCCCAACAGCAGGACCAGCAACAGGTTGGGTAACCGCAGGGTCTTTACCGGCCGCGCCGGGATTCTGACTGCCAGATTTCGAAAATTTTTCAGCGATTTTGCCATATTTAATGTATTCATCGTCATCGGCGGCTGCCGATGACGCGAAAACTCGCTAAATATTGGTTGGCCGGGATTATTTCGCCCGCGGGATTTGGATTTGCAACCAACGGGTGGCGGAATCCGGGGTCGGATCGGAGTAAACGCTTTGCAGGTTCGCGGCAGTTTCCGGCCAAGGGGTGATTTCGTAGTTATTGCCAATGCCGAGACGCACTCCGCCGATGGCTTCGGCAAACGCCGGAATCTGGCCCAAAACTGCCCGCGAAACCCGGGGAAAGGGCCAGAGGCGGATGCGGCCATCGGCCGCCGCCGCGGCAATCACCCCTTCCGAGGGATGGAAGCGGACCAGGCGAACCGGCGACCCCTGGGGCAATGGCTCACTGATCGGCAGTCCGGTGGCACAGTCCCAGAGGCGGACCGTGCCATCTTCGCCGGCTGTCGCTAGCCGCAGACTGTCGGGGCTGAAGTCAAGATCCAGCACGTTGCCTGGGTGGGGAAGGGCCGGGGCCACCAAATGATGCCTCGTCGCATCCCAAAGTTGGGCCCGGCGCTCCCCTGCCGCGGACAAGGTGGCCAGCCAGCGGCCATCGGGACTAAAGCGCACCCGGCTGACTGGCCCGTCGTGCCCCAGCGCGGCCAGTTCCCGGCCCGTGGCGACCTCCCAGAGCCGGGCTCGGTAATCGCTGGAAGCGGTGGCCAGGAACTTGGAGTCCCCACTGAAAACCGCATCCGCCACGAATCCGTCATGGGTGAGATTGGTCCACCAGCCGAACCGGCCGTCGTCGTACAAAGACACATACACGCCCCAACGCACCAAACGGTGGCGACTGTCCGGCGCCCAGGAGATACCCCGGATTTGGTAGGGACTGCGGTGAAAGTTCGTCAATTGAGGGGAACTCAAATCCCACGTGCCAGCGAATCCGTTCAGGCACCCCAGCAGGACTCGGCCGGGGACCGGAGGCAAGGCGCCAGCGGTCAACGGCGCCTGCGGTTCGCTGACACTGGCCTGCACTTCTCCATCAGGGAGGCGATAAAGCCGCGCGGTATGGTTTGAAAGGACAAGCAGTGATTGCAAGTCCGGCCCTATGGCGGCCACGGTTCCCTGGAGCGGGAATTCGCCAGTGAGGGTGGCCGTGGCTGGATCCCAGCACCGGACCATGCCATTGCTGCCGACGGAGAGGAGTTGCGAGCCTTCCCGGTTCCAAGCGAGGGATTGCATTTCCGCGCCATGGCGCAGGAGGACCGGGGTGGCCAACGGGCGACGAAAATAGGTGCGCACCTGACCATTTTCCGCGACCGCGAAGGCGTTTCCCGCCGAAGGTGTTAATTCGAGGTGACCACCCGCGGCGCGCCGGGCAAAAGGTCCGCCCGCCAGGCCGCCGGCGCGGGCCGACCAAAGAAACGCCGAGGTTTCCCCCTGGGCCATCACCGAGTCGTTATCCCCACCACAAGCCAGGGCGAGCAGCGACTCCGGAGCCGTCCAGGATAGCACGATCACTCCCGAGTCCGCCTCACGCCATTCCAGGATGCGATCGCCGCGGACCACCGCGATATGGCGGCCGTCGGGGGAAAGGCGAGCCAAACGCGCACCGGGCGGGTTTGCGGCAAGGCGAGCACGCAATTGGTTTTTGATCAGATTCCAAATCTGGACCTCGCCCTGGCGGGTGACGAGACTCGCCGAATCGCCCCCAGCGTTGAGGTCCGCATCCATCAAACCATTCGTTACCGGGGGCAAACTGGAGAAAGGACCAGTTGGTAGCGTCCAAACCCCGCCATTGCCATTCGCGGCGGCGGCCAGCAGCCGTCGGCCATCCCCGCTGAAGCGGAGCCAGGCGGCGCGGTTGGTCGCGTTGAGTTCCGGAAACTCCAGGGTGGTGAGGAGCGTCGCGGTGGTGGCATTCCGCAATTCCGGCAGGCCGTTGGAATTGATCACCGCCACCGTTCGACCATCCGGCGAAAAGGTGGGTAACGGGTCCGGTGGCGTCCCCCAAAAAACCGCGCTATCCGGCAGCCCGGTGGCGGCGGCAAAGAGTTGGATTTGGTTTTGGTTGTAGGCGGTGACGAGGCGCTGGTTCGGCGGGTCGCCTTGCACCGCCAGGATCGCGCGGGGCAGCGCGGGGGTTTCCGCCACGGGCACCAGGAAGGGCCGGAAGGCCAGGGCCGAAAGCAGACGTTCTGCGGCGGCCCGGTCGGTCGGATCGCGCCGCAGCAGCCGGGCCAACTGGGCGGCCGCGCCCGGGCCGTCATTGCGCTGAAAGAGGTCTTCGGCGCGTTCCTGGTCCAGCCGATCCACCAAGGCGAGCAACTCCGCGCTCCGTCGCCGGGCGAGGTTGCCCGCCTGCTCGGCGCGCCGCCATTGCCAGATAATGCCCGCCACTCCCGTCATGCCCACTAGGAGGAGGAGCAAACCGAGGGTGGCGATCACCGGCCGGCGTTTGGCCCATCGGGTGAGCTGACCCGCCGGGGAAACCGGCCGGGCGCGAACCGGTTCGTGGCGCAGCCAGCGGTCAAGATCATCGGCCAATTCCCCGGCGGAAGGATAACGCCCGGCTGGATCTGGACACAGGCATTTCAGGCAAACGGTTTCCAAGTCTGGATCGAGATTTGGATGGTGGCGTCCTGGCGGCGTGACGATCCCTTCCCGCACGGACGCCAGCACCTCCAGAACGGTGAAACCCTCAAACGGCGCATGCCCGGTGAGCAAAAAATAGAGCACCGCCCCCAAACCCCAAATGTCCGCGGCGGTGGTAATGGCCCGAACCCCGTCGGCCTGCTCGGGTGCCATGAACCCCGGGGTGCCGAGCAACTCACCGGTGGCGGTAAGAGTAGTCGGACCATCCAAGTGCCGGGCCAGGCCGAAATCAGTGATGAAAGGGGTGCGGGAGGCGTCCAGCAAAATATTGCCTGGTTTAAGGTCGCGATGCAGCACGCCATTTTGGTGCGCATGCTGCACCGCCCGCGCGAGGGTGGTCAACAGGTGGGCCGCGGCGCGTGGGTCGAGTCGCCCCGTCAAAGGGCCGCCTTCCACCCAACGCATCACGTAATATTGGCGTCCCTCGTGTTCGCCGAATTCATAAATGGGGACGATGTTCGGGTGATCCAGCCGGGCGGCGGCCTCCGCCTCGGTCTGAAATCGACGACGCGCGGTGGCCCCGGCAAACTGCCCGTTCAACACCATCTTGAGCGCCACCAACCGGTTCAGACCATTTTGGCGCGCCCGGTAGACGACTCCCATCGCTCCGCGACCTGCCTCGGCCAGCAATGCAAACTCGCCAAAATGGGTCGGGTGACGTCCGTGGTCGCCTTCGCCAGGATCCGTTCCGATCCCCCGCAGGGAAATACGTCCCACACAGGTCAGGCAGAGTCCGCCTGGACCAGGCGAAAGCGGAAGTGTGCCGCAACGGGGGCAGGGGTGCGGATCAGGCATATGCCGTCTTCATCAGGTTCGGAGCGAGGCCATGGTTTGCTTCAACCGAAAAGATTGCGCAATTCCGCCTCCCCATCCAAATAGGTGGCGGTGGTTTGCCGGACCTCCTCCCGGGCCAGTTCACGCAAACGGAGGCGCAAGCGCCGGACGGCGGCGGCGACAGTATTGGTGCCCGTGCCCAGTTGGGCGGCCAAGGCGTCGTATTCGCCCGGTTCGACCTCGCGGGCGAGAAATTCCTTGAGTCGTGCGAATTCGGATGAAAGTCCCGCCTGGTCTTGTTCGTCGTGGAGCCGGGCCAAAGCGCGTTCAACGAGGGCGGTGGCCCAGCGACGATCGAATAGTTTGTCCGGGGAGTCATAAGAAACCGGTTCCAACCGATGCCTTTCCTCGGCTTCGAGCGCATCGAACGAGATCAGAATCCGACCCCCGCCGCGCTTTTCGGCATTGGCCCGCCGGAACTGGTCTGAAAGAAAATACTTCAACGAGGTTAGGAGGAAACTGCGAAACCTACCCTTTTCGGGAGCCACGTTGATCAGCGAACGTCGACGGAGCAGGGTCGCGAAAAATTCCTGCACGAGATCCTTGGCTTCGTGGGGGCAGGTGGTGCGGTAGCGCACATGGGCGTACACGGGATACCAATAAGTGGCCGCCAGCTTTTCCCAGGCCGCTTCCGCTGCGGGATCATCATTCGGCGCGGCGGTCAGGATGACACTCCAATGTGTGGTGGCAAAAACGCCTTGCTTTGCATCCGGCATCACGTAAATCAGGGTCGGCGGGATGAGTTGGACCGTCAAGCGCGGAATCCCGTCCCGGGCACCAAGTAATCACAATTTCGGGGTTGCGGAGGCGCGGCGGCGTCGATTAGTTTCAGGGCGCAGGAATTTACCACCGATGCCCCGCGAATCCACCGCCACCCGCCAGGCGCGCACCACGCAATTGCTCGCCGAATTGCGGCGGGTTTATCCAGACGCCCATTGCGAACTGAACTTCACCAATCCGCTCGAACTGTTGGTGGCCACGATTTTGTCCGCGCAGGCCAATGACAAGCAGGTGAACATCGTCACCGCCGATTTGTTCCAGAAATATCGTAGTACACAGGCTTTTGCCGACGCTGATCCGGCGATCCTGGAGAACGATGTGAAGCGGATCGGCCTCTACCGAAACAAGGCCAGGAACATCCGGGCGTGCTGCCAGAAATTGGTGGCCCATCATGGCGGAAAAGTGCCGACGACCATGGCGGAATTGACGGCGCTGGATGGGGTGGGGCGGAAGACCGCCAACGTCGTGTTGGGCAACGCTTTTGACATGAATGTGGGGGTGGTCGTGGACACCCACGTGGCCCGTCTGGCCGGCCGCCTCGGATTGTCGTCGGCAAAAACACCGGAAAAAATCGAAGCGGACCTGATGCGATTGGTGCCCGCATCGGATTGGACTTGGTTCAGTCATTTGTTGATCTGGCATGGGCGTCGGAGATGCATGGCGCGGAACCCGGATTGCGCGGCTTGCGAGGTTCGGGCGCTGTGCCCCTGGAAGGAAAAATCGGAACATCCCAGCCAAAAGCCATGACTAAATCCGCTCCCTGGCTTTTGCTGCGCTCGGGTGCCGCCAGCGCGGCCGAGAACATGGCCATCGATCAGGCCATCCTAGAAGCCACGGCCGGGCTTGGGCGTCCCATTCTGCGGTTTTATTCCTGGCGCGAACCGGCGGCCTCATTTGGTTACTTTCAAAAATACGCCGAGATCGAGCGGTTGACGCTGCTCCGGCCGTTGGTCCGGCGGCCGACCGGCGGCGGGTTGGTGCCGCATGCCGGGGATTGGACCTACAGCGTCGCGGCACCGCCGGGAGGCGATTGGTACTCGCTCACTGCGGTGGCGAGCTACGAACGCATCCACGACTGGGTCCGCCGGGCGTTTTTGCGGTTGGGCGTGGTCACCGAGTTGGCACCCTGCTGCCGGGTGGAGGGGCCCGGCCAATGCTTTGTGGGTTACGAAAAGTCGGACGTCCTTTGGCAGGGACTGAAAGTGGGAGGCGCCGCCCAGCGTCGGACCCGGGCGGGCCTGCTGATCCAGGGTTCGGTGCAGCCGCCCCCGGTGCCCTTGGCGCGCGGCGATTGGGAAGCCGCCATGGTGGCTTGTGGGGCAACGGAGGGGATCCAATGGACGGAATTTGCCGACACCGCCGAATGGCAGGCAAGAGTGGCGGCATTGGTGGCGCAAACTTATGGGCGCGCGGAGTTTCACCTGCGTCGTTAGCCGCTGATTTTGAACGGTCCCCGCCCGGGGCCGTCCAAGGAGCATGAAGATTATCGGATCCGCCGGCCAAAAATGCGCGAAATTCATCCGCGAGGATGCCAAACCGTTGTTGATCATGGTAGTGGTGATGTTTGCCATCCGTTCGGCCCTGGCGGACTGGAATGATGTACCCACCGGGTCGATGAAGCCGACGATTATGGAGGGGGACCGGGTTTGGGTGAACAAGCTGGCTTATGACCTGAAGGTGCCCTTTACCACGAAGCACCTTGCCGAATGGGGCGATCCGAAGCGGGGGGAAATCGTGGTCTTCTATTCGCCGGCGGATGAGAAGCGCTTGGTCAAACGGGTTGTGGGCGTGCCCGGCGACACCTTGGAATTGGTCAACGAGAAATTATTTGTCAATGGTCAGGCGGCCACTTACGAACCGCTGAAGGCGGCCACGATCGGCGAAATTGCCATCGCGGAACAGCCCCAACATGAATTTGCGACTGAAACGGTCGCGGACCGCACCCATCCGGTGATGACCACCCCGGCCCTGCGCGCCGCCCGGACTTTTGGACCCATCAAGGTTCCCGCCGGGCAATATTTCATGATGGGGGATAACCGGGACAACAGCTATGATTCCCGGTACTACGGTTGCGTGGAGCGTCGCCGGATTTTGGGCCGGGCCAGCAGCGTCGTGATGTCCCTTGATTATGGAGATCACTACCTGCCGCGCTGGCACCGTTTCTTCACCCAGTTGCCCTGACGCCGCTGGGTTCCTTCGCTCAGGCCGCTTCCGCGACTTCCAAAAAGCCCTTCAAGTGGCGGACGCGGGTCGGATGACGGAGTTTGCGCAGCGCCTTGGCTTCAATCTGACGGATCCGCTCCCGGGTGACTTTATACTGTTTACCCACCTCTTCCAGGGTGCGGGCATAGCCGTCCACCAAGCCGAACCGGAGTTCCACAATGCGTCGTTCGCGTTCCGTCAGGGTGGCCAGTACGTCGCTCAGTTTGTCCTTCAACAAACTGTAGCTGGTCATTTCCGAGGGATTCTCGGCGGTCTTATCCTCAATGAAGTCGCCGAAGCACGCGTCATCGCTGTCGCCCACGGTGGCCTGCATGGAAATGGGCTGCTGGGCCATTTTTAGGATGGCTTTGACGCGCTCGACGGAAATCTGCATTTCGTCGGCAATTTCCTCCGGGGTGGCTTCGCGGCCGAATTCCTGAAGTAGTTGTTTTTGTGCGCGCATCAACTTGCCGATGATTTCGATCATGTGGACCGGAATCCGGATCGTGCGGGCCTGATCGGCAATGGCGCGGGTGATCGCCTGGCGAATCCACCAGGTGGCGTAAGTGGAGAATTTGTAACCGCGGCGGTATTCGAATTTTTCCACGCCTTTCATCAACCCCATGTTGCCCTCCTGGATGATATCCAGGAAAGCCAGCCCGCGGTTGGTGTATTTCTTGCCAATGGAAATGACCAGCCGGAGGTTGGCTTCCGCCATTTCCGTTTTGGCCTGATGGGCTTTGGCGGCCTGTTGATTCAGGGTCTCGTATGCCTGGAGATAATCCAGGTGCGGCATGCGGGCAAACTCCTCCAGGGCGTGAATCTTTTGCCGCTCGGATTTGATGATGGCTTGCTGGGTTTCGGACTTTCGTTGCTTTTCCAAGTCCAGGATAACCCGCAGGCTGGCTTGGATTTTGTCGTGAATATTCTGGGTCACCAGCACCATCTCTTCGATGACCTTCTGCTTGTAGAAGAACTTCGGAAAATTGTCCTGCAGCTTCTTGTCGAGCTTTTGAAACTCGCGGCGTTCCGCTTCGCGATCCGCCGGCTTGGCTGTCTGCCATTTGGCGTATTGTTCGTCCACCTTTTGGTCGAGTTCCCGCACTTTCTTGACCAACTGACGGAGCGCTTTCAGGTGGCGGTCACGGCTTTCGATCTTTTTATCGACAATCACCCGGTCAAAGCGTTCCTTGGGGGGCTCGGAAATCAATTTCTCGGCGAGCGCGATATGCTCCTTGGCGGCAAATCCAAAACTGTAAATGATGCGCTTCTGATCATTTTCGGCCTCCTCAATGCGTTTGCAAATGGAAACCTCTTGTTCCCGGGTCAGCAGGGGAACTTTGCCCATCTGGCGGAGATACATCCGCACGGGATCATCGAGGATATCGAGCCGGCCTTTTTCCTCCTCCTCTTCGGCCTCCGGTTGCTTGATCCGGTCCACTTCCGCGGGGTCCACGATGTCCACTTCCAGATTCGCCAATTTGGTATAGATCTGGTCCAGATCCTCCGGGGTGACGATGGTGTCCGGTAGGGCATCGTTGATGTCGTCGTAAGTCAGATGCCCCTGTTCCTTGGCCAGCAGCAGGAGTTCCCGTACTTTTTCCGTGAGATCGACGCCGGACTTGGTGCGGATACTGACCGTCTCCAGTCTTGGATCTACGGCGGTCGTGTTGCCGTTGTTTGCTCCATTGGCGGACTTGCCGTTGGCGGCTGGAGTGGCGCCGTTGGTGGCATTCAGGGAGCGGGATTCTGCGGGGGAGGCGTGGCCGTTCTGGCGTTGCGGTTCGGCAGTCGGCTTCGCGGTGGATTTGGCGGCTGGTTTGGGCGGGGCGATCGGGGCCGGGAGGACGACGGCAGCCGTCGCCAGGGTCCGGCTCTTGGCCGGCAGTTTGCGGCGGCTTTTCGGAGCGGGTTTGGAAACGGCTCTTTTCGCTTTCAAATTGACCATATTCGTTCGTTTTACCGGCATGAATAAAACACAGTCCGCAATTTTACCAAAAAAAGTCCCCTATTTAAACATTGTTACAAACCGGTGTCAACGAAATGCGGTGCCCATTGGCCAAATAATTTGTTCCCGTATTCCTATGACGCCCACAGGGGGGCAATATTCAAGCTGGCTTGCTTTTTGTCAAAAACGTGGAATAGTGTCCCAACCAATCAAGATGAGTCGGTCCGCCAAGCGATTATTTATGAATGTTTCCCCTCCTTCCGCTGTTTTGCGTCGTTTTTTGGGCGGGTGTTTCCTTGCCGCCTGGGCCGTTTCCCCGGTTCGGGCGGATGTCTTGGAAATGATCAATGGGGACCATTATTCCGGCACCTTGGTGGGCTTGACCGCATCCACTTTCGAGTTTCGGAGTGAGATCCAGGGATTGGTAAAAATCCCGCGGGACAAAGTCGCCCGGATCAATTTTCAGGAATCGTCCCCGTCAAAGTTGGGAACGAACACCACCGCTTCACGGATGTCCAGCTTGCTAAGAGCCGATAGCCCGACCACAAATTCCCCGGTCGTTGGCAAAGCAGTAGTGACGCGGTTGGCGGCCCCGGCCGGCACTGCCCGGGCCAAAACCGGGATTGATCCGAAAGTCGTCAGCCAGGTGCAGGAGCAAATTCTGGGGCGGGCCGGACCGGAAGCGACCTCCAAGTTCAACTCCATGGTGGCAAGTCTGCTGACCGGTTCGCTCACCGTGGACGGAGTGCGAGCGCAGGCGCGGTCCGCCATCCGGGATATCCAGGATGCCAAGAGCGAGCTCGGACCGGACGCTGGCGGCATGCTGGATACCTACCTCAAAATCCTGCAGGATTTTGTGGCCGAAGCCGACCAACCCGGGGCCAACCAGACCGGTTTGCCGGCCAAAAAGAACTAACCGGGAAGCCCGGAGCCAGCTTAAGGCTGCCGGGCGGCGGGCGGGTTCGTTGGATTGGCCGGATGCGCAACCTGATGCATTTCCAGGGCCATTTTTTGGGCCAGACCGTCGTTGTAGAGATCAAAGTGGTTGCGCCCCTCCAGATAAGTGAAGTTAGCGTCACTACCCAGGGGTTGGAGGGTGTCTTGGAGCAGGTGGACGGATTCTTCCAAATGGATCGAGTCCTTGGTGCCGACCGTGATATGGATCTTTCCCGCCAGCTTCGGTCCGAGCCTTTCCCAATTGGCGCGTAATACCCGCGAGATATCAAACCGGGACCAGGCAGCCTGGGCCTCGGGATCAATGACGCCGGTTTCCCGGTTAAAGAGGGGTAGCGGACGACCGGTGTCGGCGCGAGGACTGAAAACCGCCTCGAAAGAGGAAAGTTGCCCCCCATATTCCGCCAGCACCCGCTCCCACTTGCCAAAATCTTCCACCGTGACCATTTCCCGGTCATCCGCCCGGATCAGCCACCGGGGGCGGGTCCCCGTTTTGCGGTAAAAATTGTCCGGGGGCGATTTGGTCAAATCCGTCCCACTCCAACTACGCAGATCAACCGCATCCGGCGCGGTGGCCCAGGCGCCCCCGAAAAAGTCGGGATGGGTGATTTGCAGCCAAAGGGCGGACCATCCGCCGGTGGAATGGCCGGTCAAAAGCCGGCTGGCCGGTCGGCTTTCCAGCCGGTAGGTCTTTTCCAGGAACGGGATGAATTCGTCCACCAACGCCCGTCCCCATGGCCCGGTGTTGACCGAGTCCGCGAAAGCGTGGTTTCCGAGCGGGCAACTGGCTTCCAGGAAGACGTACACCATTTCCGGCCAGGTGCCGGCCTTCATCCCGGCTTCGAGGTCCTGGGGGGCGGGACCGCAACATCCGTTGGCGTCCTCCCAGGCGCCCGCGGACGACATGCCAAAGCCATGGATGAAATAGACCGTGGGATACCGGCGGGTAGGAGAGGTGGCATAACCGGGGGGCAGCAGCACCGCCGCGCGCACTTCCATGGCCCGACCCCAGAAACCGGTCAGGAGTTCACTGCGCAGCACGGCCAGCTTTTTGGTGGCGGTGTCCGCCAGCGGCGGGTTGGGCGGAACCTGGCGGTTCAACTTCAATTCCACGGTTCCTCCCTGGCGCGGTTGCAAATCCGCCAATCGCATCACCGGCCCGTAAACCGCCCCCGGCCCCACTCCGGAATAGCCCAGGGTGTGCTGGGTGTCCAGCAAGGCCATGGCTTGGTAATTTCCTGCTGGAGCGCGGGAAAGCGCCGAAGGGAAGGCGAGAATATCCGGGTCCATTTCCAGGGTGTCGCCTGGTTTGAGATTCTCCACTTCGTGGGCGCAAATCCAGGTGGTTTGCATCTCGAGTGGCGAGGGCACGATGACGTCCTGCGGTTCGCGCCGGTTGGTCATCAGGACCAGAAGTCGTCCGGAGAGGCGGTTGGTGCCCAAACCGCGATCGATTGTGATATTGAAACGCACCCGTGGGTCAAAGACATCCGCGGAGCGGGCGGGGATGGCACTAATCGCCAGAAAAAGTGCCAGCCAGAGAAAAGGGCGGAGGGAGTGCATGGTCTCGCCAATTAAAAGGAATCCCTCACGGAAGGGAAGGGGAAACCGCTACTGGATCACGGTCACCCGGTAGAAACGTTGGGTTGAGGCGGGGGAAGCGGCGTCGTCCTTGAAAGCGGTAACATCGGTGGCCAGCACATCCCCGGGCAAATCGGTCCAACCGGGGTCGCCCAGCGCGGCTTTGTATTGGACGCGGTAGGTCTTTCCCGAGATGGCGCTCCAGAGAATGCGCACGGGTCCGCCGGCGGGTTGGGAAAGGGTAAGGACCGGCAGGACGGAGCCGGCATTGGTCGGGTCCGTCCCGGCGAGGTACTCCTGCAGGTCGGTCATCCCGTCCCTGTCGAAATCCCCCGTGCCATCGCGATCCAGCGTATTGAAATAGGCCAGTTCCCAATCGTCCGGCAGGCCGTCCCCATCGCTATCCCCGTGATTGATTTGGAGGCGAAAGATATCGCGCGCCTGGTTGAAGTCTCCGGCCATTAGGTCGGACGCGTAGCTCTCAAACAACACGCAGTTCCCGTTGGCGCTAAACTGGGGGTTGATGGAAAAACGGTTGGCCGAGCCGGTCCCCGCGAAGTTGCGACTCACCAGGATGGTGCGGTTCAACTGCCGGTCGCGCAGAAAGATATCCACGAAACCATTGGTATCATTGGCCACCAGGTTGGTGGCGCTGCTCCGAAAGAGAACATAGCGCGCATCCGGGGAGATGGTCGGCGAGAATGATCGGCCCTTTCCCGCGGCGTTGCCCGCCAGATTGACGCTGACCAAAGCAACCGAGCTGGCCGGGCGATCGATCACGTAGACGTCGGCGACACTGTTGGTATCCATCACGGAATAAGGGCTGGTCCGTTCACAAGCCAGGAACCGGCCATCGGCGCTGAGCGTGGCATTCGCGGCATCGCTGTAGCCGATCGTGACCGCCCGCGTGCTGATATCCCAGACATACGTCGTCGTGGGGTTTTGAAAGGTCAGGAGGGTGCCGTTGGCACCGAAATTGACCCGGCTGATCTGATTGAGGCCGGTGCCAGTGCCGATGCGGCTGGCCAAATAATTGACGCCGGTGGTCGAGTCCCAGAGGTAGGCGTTAACGCCGGCGGTTGTGGTGGTGACCAGATCCGTCGCCGCACTGAGATACGCCACGTAACGGCCGTCCGGACTGATCACGGGGCTGGAGGATGCGGTGGTGGCCGGGGCCGTGCCCGCGTAATTGTGCGAGACCAACCGGTTGGTGCCCCGGACGGGATCACGATAATAGATTTGCGCTATCGTGGAAGCATAACCGGCGACTCCCGTTTCGCTACTTTGAAACGCCAGTTTGCCGCCGCTCTGGCTGAACACCGCAAAGGCGGGGGCAACCACACTGCCGACCCCGGCGACCACGCCGTTCGTGCCGGCTTGGCGGTCGAAAACATACAGACTGTAACGGGTGGCCAGCCCGGTGTTGGGTGTTCCATCCGGAATGGCTTCAAAAGCCAGCCATCGGCCATCCCCGCTCACGACCGGGCGCCGGGACGGCCCGCGCGCGAATCCGCTAATGAGGTTGCTCAGGCGGGTCAAGGTCGATGGCGAAGCCGTGTAGTCGGCCACCCAGACATCGCGGGTGCCATTGGTATCGCCCGTCGTCAAGTCGCCGGCAAAGCTTTCAAATGCCACCACCCGGCCGTCCGCACTCAGCGCCCCGGGAACCATTCGGCTGGAGGCGGAGCCAGTGGCATTGGTCAGCGCGGGGTGGTGGCGGGAAACTAGTTCGGTAGTCCCGGCGGCGCGGTTAAACAGGTAGATATTTTGCACACCAGCCAGATCCGCCTGGGCCAAATAGGTGATGAACTGGGCATCATCCGTCATAATCCCATCCGCGGTGGCGGGATTGGTGGCGACCACGGTGCGGGAATGCGCGACCGCATCATAGAGCATCAAATTGTTGGCGCCGTTCCGGTAGAGCGCAAAGCGCCCATCGGCCGACAGCGCCGGCCCGGGAGTATCCACCGAGGAGGCGACCCGGTAATCGACCAGCACCGTGGTGCCGGCGGTAAAATCGCGGAGGAAAAGGTCCGCCCCGGAAGTATTGGTATCACCTGCCACCAGATCATTGGCCGTGCTCAGGAACAACAAAGCATTGCCGGAGCGACTCAGCACCGGATTGCCCGAACTCCCCGAGGCGCTGTTGGTGCCGTTGGTGTTGGCGCTGGCCAGGACGGTGGTGTGCGCCACCAGATCGCGGCGGTACACATCCAGGTTGGCGCTCAAATCCTTGGCGTTCAGATTCGTCGAAGCACTTTGAAAGGCGACATACCGACCGCTGGCATCCAGGGAGGCGTTTTGCGCGGACGCGTTGCCAAACCCGGTGCCGGCCGTGTTGACGCTGGCCAAAACGTTGGAGTCATAAAGCCGGTCGCGCACAAAGACGTCCGCAACTCCATTGGGGTCCCCCTGGATCAAATTGGTGGCGGTACTTTGGAAGGCCACCCACCGTCCGTCATCGCTGATCAGGCGATTGCTGTCCCAGGTCACCGAGAGGCCGGCGTGGCTCGTGGTTTTCAGGTAACTGCGGGTCACCATGACATTCGTCCCCAGGACCATATCCCGCACGAACAAATCCGCGGAGAGGTTGCTGTCGCCGGAGACCAGGTCGGACGCCTGGCTGCAGAAAAGGACGAAGCGGCCATCCGGGGTCAGGGTGGGGGCGGTGGAGGCCTGGTTGCCGGAACTACCGCCCGCCGTTTGGCTGACCAGCGTGGTGGTGTTGGCGACCAAATCCCGGACAAAGACATCCGCGGCGTTGTTGGCATCATTCGTAACCAGGTCGCTCGCCGAACTTTCAAAAGTCACGTAACGACCATTCGCGCTGATGGTGGGGGATTGGGAAGGGCCGTTGCCGCTCCCGGTGCCGGCGTAATTCACGCTCACCAGAATGGTCTGGGACAGTTGGCGATCGCGCACGAAAACATCGAACACGCCATTGGCGTCATTCGTGACGAGATTCCCCGCCGCGCTGACGAAGACGACGAAACGGCCGTCGGCGCTCACGCCGGGGTTGTGACAATCCGACGCCGCCCCGGCGGTGGGGATCATCGGGGTGGCGGGACTGGACAAAAGCGAGGCAGCCTCGACCGGCTGGGAAAGCATGAGCGCAGCCAGAACCAGCGGCAGTCGGTGGCAAAGAGTAGGTTTCATGTCGCAGTGGCTCCCCCGCAGCTCAAGGATGATACGTCGTGACCTTTTGCAGCCGCGTCACGTCGGCATTATTGGGACAGGCAATATTTCCCACCGACACGCCACCGATCGGCGGCATGGTGCGGGCATCGGTCCACTGCCATAATTCCGTGTGACCATCCCCGAAGGCGATGGTGGCAGCGCCCGCGTGAAACGCCGCCGGCACATCCACCAAAACATTTGCTGATCCCGTTCCGGCCACATCCACAATCAACGATCCGTCATTGATGCTGCCCGGATGTTCCTCCAGCAGCACGAAGGTGCGCTCGGGTTGGCTGACCTGGTTTTGGTTGACCATGATTTGGTACCCGGCGCTCCAACCGCTGGCGCCCGGCCCGAGATACGCATTCATCGAATAGCTGCGCACGCGATAAGTCGGGACGCTGCTGCGCAGCAGGAAGGTATGGTCCGCCGGACAGCGGAACAGGGAAGCGGAACGAACGTAAAACCCCATGGCTGCATTGGCGGAATTCGTGAGGTAGGCGGCATTGAAATTGTCCGGTGTGTTCGCGTTGAAATCGAGGACGCCTTTCACCCAACCCAGGTAACCCGATGTTCCCGCCGGGGGATTGGCCATCAGGGCGCCGGCGTTGTCATCGCTGTACATCTGCCAGGCCTGCATTAACTGGCGGAGGTTGTTGGCGCAGATGGCGTTGTCCGAAGCCCGCTGACTGTGGGCCAGCGCCGGCACGGCCACCAAGACCAGGAATACGCCAAGAGCCAGGATCGCCAACAGATCAACCAGCGTGAAGGCCCGGCGGGTCGATTTCGAAGACTTCCCGGTCACTCGGTCTGGTAATTGGGACCGCGCCATCAGGGGGAAGGGATCGTCCGCAACCACCGCGTGGCCCGCTTCCCCGCCGCTGCGCGGAAGCTTCGTCGTTTTAGCGTAATGCCTTGGCAATTCCATAACTGCTGGGAAATTTTGGCTAAGTTTCCATTACCATACAGCACTTGGCCTTTTTGAGTAGCGAAAAAGGAGCGGGCCATTCTTGCTCGGGCGGACCGCAAGGACCGTTGCGAAGAGACTCAGGACCCCTCAGCCCGTGGAACTTGCGTGGCCCGCAACGCCGACCGCCCAGCCCTCTTCTCCCTCGTTGCCATTCTTATTGAGACCCGTGCAATAGGGTTGCACCGTTGCCGAGCGGTGGAGCGCGGCGTTCACTCCGCTTCAACTCAACAAAACCAAGCGGGCCCGGCTTTTTCAGCGCCCTCGCCAGGTGGACGCTGAAGCGGGCTGGAGCACGCGCCCCTTCCCCCTATTGCACAAGCCTGAGTAATGGCGGAGAAGGCAGGGGAGAGGAGGTGCCTGCAATCTTCCCCGCCCTCCCAAATTCCCGTCGCGGGATCAAGCGTCCTGCGGCTTTAAAAACCCGGCCTGCCCTGCATCCTGTCCGGCGTCCCGTCCGCCATAGCTGCCTCAGCGACGGCGGAAGCCCTGGCGAAACGGGGAGGCTCCGGCGCAATGCGCTGCCCCATCCGCTTCCCAGCGCCAGCGGCGCGACATGTTTATAGCAATCGCTCCGAAACGAACCTCCAAGCCCCGGCGGGGCGGCATGGGGTTCCGCGGAAAGGCAAACCTTGCTGACCGAGGTTGTCCGGAAGGTTGTTAAAACAGGTTGTGAATTGAGTTTCTTGGAAGGGCAGGGGAGAGGCGGTGCCTGCAATCTTCCCCGCCCACCAAAATTCCCGTCGTGGGATCAAGCGCCCAAAGACTCAGGACCCCTCAGCCCAGCGAACTTGCGTGGCCCGCAACGCCGACCGCCCAGCCCTCTTCTCCCTCGCTGCCATTCTTATCGAGACCCTTGCAATCGGGTTACGCCGTTGCCGAGCGGTGGAGCGCGGCGTTCACGCCGCTTCAACTCAACAAAACCAAGCGGGCCCGGCTTTTTCAGCGCTCTCGCCAGGTGGACGCTGAAGCGGGCTCAGGAGTCTTGAGACTCGACTTCGCCGACTTGCCTTAAAACCGATGCGGGGACTCTATCGAGTCCCCGCATCCCACCGAAGACCACTCAATTCTTGGGTGCCGCGGACTCCGCCTTGAGTTTGCGCTTGGCCAATTGGCTCCGCAGATAATTATCCGGGGCCGCCTGCTGGTAGGCGGTGTACCAAAGGGTGCTCAGCATCTGCCCGCCGACGACCAATTGTTTGGTCAGGAAGGGTTTGCCCGCCATCCCGTTTTCGCCTTCGCCGGAAAATTTGCCCGCCTTTTCCATTTGGTAAAGCGGTTCCACCAGCTTTTGTTGGGCCTGGAGGTAATCCATGATTTGTTTGAAGAGATCACCGGCGGGCAGGACTTCCACCGGATGGACGCTGGGTTCAAGTTCCTTCAGGGTCACGCCGCCGATCTTGGTAAAATAGCCGCCGTCAATCAGGCTATGGATCGCCCGGGTGGTGTAGCCCTGGGGATTTTCGCCCACCCAGCCATTGAAGTGCATGGTGGTGTGCAGCGGTTGGGCCCCATCGCCTACGTAGTGGCCCATCACCCCCATCACGTAAACGATGTTGGCTTGCGCATTCGCAATTTCTTCCGGCGTTCCCCCGTCTTGGAAGGCTTTCAAATAGGCGAATCCGGACTTCAGCCGATCAAAATTCTCCTGAATGGCCCAGGGCAAAAACCCGATCAATTGCCGGGTGTGATCACGATCCTTCTCCGGATCAATGGGTTTGAAATTCTCCGGGTGGGCCGCGCGGGCGCGGGCCATTTGACCCACAAAATCGTAGCGGAAATGATCCAGCGACGGAATTTCGAGTCCATACTGTTGCAACTCCTCCAGGTCCAGGTAGTGATCCGGACCGTTGAAATGGTTGAGGTCGGAGGTGTTGCGCCAGCGGTCCGGCTCGCCGCTGAGAAACGCGATCCGTTCGCGGGCCTCCGGAGTCAGGGCGAAGGCGGGAAAATTGGCGGGCAGGGAAGCCAGCGCGACCTGGTTGACCAGGCGGTGGCCTTCATAATCCCAGGCCGCACAGGGGCGGGGGGCCAGCGCGGCGAACAGCAGGCATCCGGTGAGGAGGGCGAGATTTTTTTTCATGGCAAGAATTTCAATCTTTCCGCAGCATAATATCCCTTGGCGCGCAGGCCCAAGCCAAAACGCCCCGAAAAATGATTATCATCACCGACGAACGCTGCGTGGATTATGCCAAATCCGGCCATCCCGAACGCCCCCAGCGGATCAGCCGCACCTTGGAACGGCTGCGGACCCAAACGGAATTGCCCATCACCTGGGCGGAGCCGCTACCCGTGGAGGACCAGGCGATCCGGCGCGCCCATTCGGCGCGGATGCTGGCGCGGCTGACCTCGGCCGGGGATTTTGATGAGGACACCCCGAACCATCCGGGCATTGCCGAGCACGCCCGGTGCTCCGTGGGCGGCGCCCTGGCTGCCCTGGCCGCCGCGCGCCGGGGCGAAAAAGCCTTCAGCCTTTTGCGTCCGCCGGGACACCACGCCACCCGGGACACCCAAATGGGCTTTTGCTACCTCAATTCCGTGGCCATTGCCGTCGAGGAAGCCCTGGCGACCGGCATTCAGCGCGTGGCGGTATTCGATTTCGACGTCCACCATGGCAACGGCACCGAGGATATTCTGAAGGACAGGCCCGGCGCGGCTTTCTTCTCGATTCACCAATCCCCCTGCTATCCGGGCACCGGGACCGCGAACGTGGGCAACAATTGTTTCAATTTCCCCGTTCCGCCCGCCACGCCGCGGGCGGAATACCGGCAGGTGCTGGAGCGGGCGCTGGCGAAATTGCGGGAATTCCAACCCGAATTGGTGGCGGTTTCGGCGGGATTCGACGCCTACGCGCGCGATCCGTTGGCCCAGGAGACGCTGGAAGCCGAGGATTTTCACTGGCTCGGCGAATCCATCCGGGAATTGGGCGTCCCCGCCTTCACCCTGCTCGAAGGCGGTTACAGCCCCGACCTGCCGGAACTGATCCTGGCCTACCTGCGCGGCTGGGCCGGGGTTTGAAGCATGGAAAACCAAATCAAGGCCAGCGACGGGACCGCCTGGCAATTGGGGGATACGACCGTCCGGGCCGTGGTGCATGAGCGCCATCCTTCCCGTCCCACGTTCTTGAACGTCCACGACGACGAAGACACCTCCGTCACCGCCGGACTGGCCAATCTGGCGGAATTCGGCGGACGCATCATCGAACTCGTTCATATCGGGGAGCGGTTGGTCAGTTTCCATTTGGCCGGCCACTTCTATCAATTCGATCCCAATCGCATCTTCTCGGAGGCCGGCATCACCGGCACCCTGGAACGCCACTCCCGCCATTCGCCGGAAGCGCAGGCGGTCATCCGCGCCTTCGCCCAGGATTACCTGGCCCGTTTCCAACTCAACAACGAACCCCTCATCATCGCCCTGCACAATGCCACCCCCGGACCCTTCTCCGTGGCCAGTTTCCTGCCCGGAGCATACCTTGGCAGTGACGCCGCCGCCGTGGCCGTCAGTCCCCGGTGCGACCCATACGATTTCATCTTCGTGACCGAACCCGTGCACTTCGAATACCTGAAAGGCCGCGACCTGAACGTGGTCTTGCAAGACAACCAACGTGTGACCGATGACGGCTCCCTCTCCGTCCACTTCGCCCGCCTGGGCATTCCCTACCTCAACGTCGAAGCCGAAATGAAGAATCTTTCTGCCCAGATCGCGATGCTGCGGGTCGTCCGCGAGATGATCGGTTATTGAGCAGGACGGCCAGCACGGCCAGGCCCGCCAGGGCCAAAGAAATCCCCTAGAAAATCCGCCACCCCATTCCCCAACACCAACGGTGTTGCGCCACCTAGCCCAGGGTTGCTCGGCACGAGCTACCTTGGGTTTACATCAAAAAGTTCCCTCAACCCGAAGCAGGTTGTGCCAATCTCTCGAATAATCCACCGGATCCGCCAGAATAAATCCCCACCACCCCGACCTGCCCTGCGTAGCTGCAGCAGCAAAGCAGGGAGGCGGCGGCGGAAACTTCCGGAGAACCCATCTGCCCGTCCGATCTCAATTTCGCGGCCCCCGTGATGACGTGACGCCCCATTCCCCAACACCAACGGTGTTGTGCCATCTAGCCCAAGGTTGCGAGGCACGAGCTACCTTGGGTTTACATCAAAATAATCTCCCAACCCCCCGCGGGTTGTGCCAAACTCGCGACTACCATCTGCTAAATAATCTAATTTGATGCTGGCAAAACCGGCCCCATCAACTCTCCAAACGCCGCTCCCGCCGAGCCCCCGCGTCTCCTCGACCGGCACCTACCAAAAAGTCCATTACCGCACCGATTCCCTCTCCCGGATTCCCCGCAAATTCCCCAACTCTCCAGCCCCAAAACAGCCTCAGGACTCCTGAGCCCATGGAAATTGCGTGGCCCGCAACGATGGCCAACCAGCGCTCTTCCCCCTCTCTTCCATTCAGAATGGAGGAGAGGGCCGGGGAGAGGAGGTGCCTTCCATCATCCACTCCCGCCAAAATTCAAGCTCCGGGCTCAGGAGTCCTGAGCCTGGGGCAAAGCGTCCCACGCGCCGCCCCAGGAATCCAGTCCCTCAAACTCACCAAGCACTGAAAGCGCGGCCTAATCCGTTCGCCAACCCACCCACGAGATTCCGCCTACTGCACCCGAAAACCTGCATGGTTACCGGAAATGGACCGATGGCAAAACCACCGGATCGAGCAGAATAAATCCCCACCGCCCCTGCCTGCCCTGCACAGCTTCTGAGCGACGCAG
>CAIXFN010000112.1 GCA_903918755.1 uncultured Pedosphaera sp. | reverse complement strand
GGCGAACTATACCGGTGGCGGTGGCGGAGGCTTAAAACATGCCTCCGCCATATATTATTAGACTTATTTAAATGGCAGCCAGCCGAAAAAGCAGCGGCGGAGGGGGATTTGTCTAAAAAACTAAGGCCAATAAATCTCTGCATTCTGGGTTGATGGGATTTTTTGATGGAACTCCGAAACTAGCAGCGGGCTGATGGTTGCGGGCATGGAGTCTTTGGATGCGGTGGGGGGGAGTTGCGTTGCAGCAGTTCGGGGCGGGCGAAGGTGCGGGAGAGTCCGGTTATTGGCATGGTGGAGGACAATTCTTGAACAGAATACGGCAAGAATGGGTGAGCGGTCGGGAGGGTCGCAACGGATGCTGGAGGCGTCGATTGAGACACCATGATATTGACGGATACAACGACGGGAGCAACCGGCGCCGGGACGGCATTGGCCGGCTCCGGCACGACGCCGGACGCAAACGTTTTGAGTCGCGGGGCGGCGTCCGCCCGGGCGCAGGACGTGCCGTGCTTCCATTGCGGCACGCGCGTGGGGGGCAGCGGACTGACCCAGCACGAGAAGGCGTTTTGCTGCCGGGGATGCCTGACCGTATTTGAGTTATTGAGCGAGAATGGGATGACGGATTTTTACCGGCTCGGGCCCACCGCCGGAGTGCGGGTGGAAGCGGCGCGACCAGGGGGGGAATTCCGTTACCTGGACGAACCCGCGGCCCGGGAAAAACTGGTGGATTTCACCAATGAACGGCTGACCCGCGTCACCTTGCGGTTGCCCACCATTCATTGCGCGGCCTGCGTGTGGTTGCTGGAGAACCTGTTCCGGCTGAAGGACGGCATTGGCTCCTCGCGGGTGAATTTTCCGCGCAAGGAAGCGGCGGTGACCTTTGAGACGGGCAAGGTGAAACTGAGTGAACTGGCGACGCTGCTGACCTCCCTGGGCTACGAGCCGGAATTCAAGCTTTCCGATCTGGACAATCGGCCGCAAAAGTCGGCCAACCGGCGGCTGACGGTGCAGTTGGGCATAGCGGGATTTGCGTTTGGCAACATCATGTTGCTGAGCATTTCCATGTATCTGGGGCTGGATCAGTATACGGGCGGCGCGATGAGCCGGCTGTTTGGCTACCTGAGCCTGGGATTGGCGGTGCCGGTGCTGATCTGGAGCGCAGCCGATTACTGGCGGGCGGCCCGGATCAGCCTGCAACAACAACGACTGACGATCGAGGTGCCGATTGCGTTGGGCTTGATCGCCCTGGCGCTGCAGAGCGGGGCCGAGGTGATTGGGGGTCACGGGGTGGGATATTTTGATTCGTTGACGGGGCTGGTTTTCTTCCTGTTGTGCGGCCGGCTGTTTCAGCAGAAGACTTACGAGCGGCTGGTCTTTGACCGGGATTACAAGGCCTTCTTTCCCCTCGCGGTAACGCGTAAACAAGGGGCAGGCGAGGAGCGGGTGTCCCTGGCGCAACTGGGTGAAGGGGACCGGGTGGTGATCCGCAATGGGGAGTTGATCCCGGCGGACGCGCGGCTGGTGGGCGGGCCGGCGCTGATTGATTACAGTTTCGTGACCGGGGAATCGGAACCAGTGGCCAAGCAGCCCGGGGATTATCTTTATGCGGGCGGGCGGCAGATCGGCGGGGCGGTGGAACTCGAACTGGAAAAGGAAGTTTCGCACAGCTACCTGACCTCACTGTGGAATCAGGACGCCTTTCGAAAAACCAAGGGCTCGGCGCTCGACACGTTGACCAACCGGTACAGCCAGCGCTTCACCAAGATGGTGATCGGTGTGGCTCTGGGCGCAGGGCTGTTCTGGTCGTTTCGCGATCCGACGATCGCGCTGAAAGCGTTCACTTCGGTGCTGATCGTGGCCTGTCCGTGCGCGCTGGCGCTAGCGGCTCCGTTTGTGCTGGGCACGGCGCAACGGGTGCTGGCCCGGCGAAAGATTTTCCTGAAGAACAGCCAGGTCCTGGAGACGCTGGCGGAAGTGGACACGGTGGTCTTTGACAAAACCGGCACGCTCACGGCGGCGGGAGCCGGAGAACTGGCTTTTCACGGCGTGCCGTTGAGCTCGACGGAGGCCGACCGGGTACTGGCGTTGGCGGCGCATTCCAATCATCCGCATGCCGCCCGGATCGCGGGGAATCCCTCGACCACCGGAGCCCAACAAGAGGTGCGGTCCTTCCGTGAAATCACGGGTTGCGGGGTGGAAGGCAACATAGGCGGCGAGGAAATCTGGTTGGGCTCGGCGGCGTGGCTGGCGGGACGCGGGATCGTGGTTCCCCCACCCCCGGCCCAGGCGGGCGCGGTGGTGCACCTGGCGATCAACGGCAAGGCGCGCGGCTGCTACTTGTTGGCGCAGGAAGTGCGCGACGGCGCGGGCGATTTGATGAAATCGCTTTCTTCCGATTACGAGACGGCGATGCTGAGCGGGGACAACGATAAACAGCGCGCCCGCTTTGCCGGCTGGTTCAAGCGGCCGGAAAGCCTGCAATTCAATCAAAGTCCGGCCGACAAGCTCGGATACATCCAACGGCTGCAAGCGGACGGACGCAAGGTCTTGATGGCGGGCGACGGATTGAACGACGCGGGGGCGCTGCAACAAAGCGATGTGGGAGTGGCAATCGTGGAAAATGTCGGGGCCTTCTCCCCGGCCAGCGATGTCATCATGGCCGCCAACATGGTACCCCGAACGGATGCCCTGCTGCGCTTCGCTCGGGCGGCCACGCGGATCACGCGCGCGAGTTTCATCATTTCGGCCCTTTACAACGTGGTGGGAGTGGCGATTGCGGCCCGCGGGTGGCTGTCGCCCGTGGTGTGCGCCATCCTGATGCCGCTGAGTTCCGTGACGGTGGTGGCCTTCGCCTGCGGCGCGACGAGTTGGGCCGGGGCGCGAGCGGGCTTTGAGACAAACCAACCCGAAAGCCAGAAGTCGAGCCCATGAGTGCGATTTTCATATTGATCCCGTTGAGCATCGTCCTGGCGACGGGCTTTCTCCTGTGCTTCATCTGGGCCGTCCGCTCGGGCCAGTATGAAGACACCTGCACACCCTCGATGCGAATTTTGACCGAAGAGCCAGTTTTGCAAGCAAAACCGAACAGCCGCGGGAACGGCGACCAACCTGAACCACAACCATGAACCCACCAGACGCAACCAAGACAACATCGGCACGACCCCGGCCAACGGGCGTGATTGAATCCTTCGCTTACGACAACCGGATCGTACGGGCATTTGCCATCGCCACCGTCATCTGGGCCATCGTGGGTATGAGCGCGGGCCTGCTGGCCGCGATCCAACTATTCTTTCCGGAAGCGAATCTTAATTTGCAGTTTGTGACCTTCGGACGGCTGCGTCCGCTGCACACGAACGCGGTGATTTTTGCCTTCATCGGGAATGGCATGTTCATGGGCGTTTATTATTCGCTCCAGCGCCTGTGCAAGGCGCGGATGTTCAGCGACGCGCTGAGCTGGATCAATTTCTGGGGCTGGAATGCGATCATTGTGGCGGCGGCCATCACGCTGCCGCTGGGGATCACGACGAGCAAGGAGTACGCGGAACTGGAATGGCCCATCGACATCGCGATCGCGCTGATCTGGGTGGCGTTCACCATCAATCTGCTGGGGACGATCGTGAAACGCCGCGAGAAGCACATCTACGTGGCGATCTGGTTCTACATCGCGACGGCGCTGACCGTGGCGGTGCTGCACATTGTCAATTCCCTCGAAGTGCCGGCCACGATGTGGAAGAGCTATTCGATTTACGCGGGGGTGCAAGACGCGCTGGTGCAATGGTGGTACGGGCATAATGCGGTGGCGTTCTTCCTGACGACGCCGTTCCTGGGCCTGATGTATTATTTCCTGCCGAAGGCGGCGGATCGGCCGGTGTTTTCCTACCGACTGTCGATCATCCATTTCTGGGCGCTGATTTTCGTTTACATCTGGGCGGGGCCGCATCATTTGCTGTTCACCGCGCTGCCGGACTGGGCGCAGTCGCTCGGGATGGTGTTTTCGCTGATGCTGATCGCGCCGTCCTGGGGCGGCATGCTGAACGGGTTGCTGACATTGCGGGGCGCGTGGGACAAGGTGCGGCAGGATCCGATGCTGAAGTTCATGGTGGTGGCGGTGACCGCCTACGGCATGGCGACGCTGGAAGGCCCGATGCTGGCGATCAAGAGCGTCAACTCCCTGTCCCATTACACGGACTGGACCATTGCGCACGTGCACACAGGCGCGCTGGGTTGGAATGGTTTCATTACCTTCAGCATGCTTTATTACCTGATCCCCCGGCTGTATCAAACCAAGCTGTGGTCGGTGAAACTGGCCAATTACCATTTCTGGATCGCGTTGCTGGGCATGATGTTTTACGTGGTGCCCATGTATGCGAGCGGCATCACGCAGGGGCTGATGTGGAAGCAATTTACGGCCGACGGTTTCCTGCAATATCCGAACTTCCTGGAAACCGTGCTGCAAATCGTGCCGATGCACCGACTGCGGGCGGTGGGCGGATCGCTTTACATTTTCGGCACCTTGCTGATGGCCTTCAATCTGTGGAAGACGGCCGGGATCGGGGTCTTCCTGCCGGATCAAGCAGCACAAGCGGCGTCCTGGCGCACGCAACAAGAACATCATGAGGACAAGGGCCCGTGGGGCCATCGCGCGCTGGAAGGCAAGCCCATGTTGCTGGCGGTGCTCGCCCTGGTCGCGGTCCTCATCGGCGGCATCATCGAAATCGTGCCGATGTTCCTGATCAAAGAAAACGTTCCGACCATTGCGAGCGTGAAACCGTATACCGCGCTGGAAGTGCTGGGCCGCGATATTTACATCCGCGAAGGCTGCCTGGGTTGCCATTCGCAAATGGTTCGGCCGTTCCGGTCCGAGACGGAGCGGTATGGCGAGTATTCCAAGGCCGGGGAATTCGTGTATGACCACCCGTTCCTGTGGGGTTCCAAGCGCACAGGACCGGATTTGCACCGGGTGGGCGGAAAATATCCGGACGCGTGGCATTATAACCACATGGACGATCCGCGCTCGGTTTCTCCCGGGTCCATCATGCCGCGGTATCCGTGGCTGCTGACCCAAACGCTGGAGACGAATTCCCTGCCGGCCCGGATTGGGGCACTGCGCAAGGTGGGGGTGCCGTATCCGGCGGGTTACGAAAACACAGCGCTGGCGGAACTACAAACGCAGGCCGCGAAAGTGGTCACGAACCTGAAGGTGGGTTCGGTGACGACGACGCCGGACAAGGACATTGTGGCGCTGATCGCCTATCTGCAACGCCTGGGCATCGATATCAAGGCCAACCCGGCGGCCACACCGGCCACGCCGACCAAGACCGCCCAAGCGGGCGGGCAACCGATCGCCACGAACTGAACCGACTATGATCACCAATGTATTGACCGCAATCGGGGGCGTGGGAGTTTACGGTGTAATCTCCATCTGCCTGTTCTTTGTAGTCTTCAGCGGCGCGCTCATCTGGGCGCTGAGCCAGAAGAAATCCTTCCTGACTGCGATGGGGGACCTCCCCTTGAGCGATGAGGGTGTGATCACCGAAACGAAAGGAGAGCAAAATCATGAATGATCCGAAAGACCCACTGTTACTGGACCACGAAGCCGACGGCATCCGGGAGCTGGACAACAACCTGCCGACCTGGTGGGTGTGGCTGTTCTACATGACCATCATCTTTGCCGGGATTTACCTCGGCTATTATCACGTGCTGAAAGCCGGCGATCTACAGGATGCGGCGTTTCAAAAGGAATGGCAGGTCGGCGAAGCGCTCAAGTCGGCGGCCTTGCAAAAGTTTGAAGGGCAACTGGGCAGCCTGGCGCCGTCGCAAGACAAAGCCGTCCTGGCCCAAGGGCAGAAGACCTTTACCACGTTGTGCTCGCCGTGCCACCGGGCGGATGGGGGCGGCCTTGTGGGCCCCAATCTGTGCGATGATTACTGGATTCACGGATCCAACTACGCGGACAACGTGAAGACCATTCTGAACGGCGTGCCGGAAAAAGGCATGATCACCTGGAAAAGCATCCTGAAGCCCAACGAAATCCAGGCGGTGGCGAGCTATATCTACACCCTGCGCGGAACGCATCCGGTGAATCCCAAGCCGCCGGAGAACCAGGTGCAACCGACCAAACCGAGCATCTTCGAGTAAAGAAGCCGGTGGGATTGAGACCCCGACATGATGACCACGGAACCACAACCTAAGAAGGACACCCCACCTGCGCCCGAGCTCCACGCCGCGGCGCAGGACATCAACTGGGGCGACTTTCGGGATCACCTGGCGACGGCCGACAAGGACGGCAAACGCCGGTGGATCTACGCCCGCCAACCGCAGGGGCGGTATTATCAGGCGCGGACGTACGTGAGCTGGTTGCTCCTGGCCATCATGTTCGTGGGGCCGTTCATTCGCATCAATGGCAATCCGCTGTTGATGATCAATATTGTCACCCGACGCTTTGCCATTCTGGGAAAAATCTTCTGGCCCCAGGACATGGTGATCTTCGCGGTGGCAGCGCTGGTATTCCTGACGGGCATCATCATTTTCACGACGGCATTCGGGCGGTTATGGTGCGGGTGGACCTGCCCCCAAACGCTGTTGATGGAGATGGTCTTCCGAAAGATCGAGTATGCCATCGAGGGGGACGCCCAGACGCAACGAGCGCTCGCGGCAGCGCCCTGGAGCGTGGACAAAGTGGTGCGCAAAGCCTTCAAGCACGCCGTTTTCTTCGGCCTGTCCTTTCTCATCAGCAACACCCTGCTGAGTTATATCATTGGCAGTGACGCGTTGATCCGGATCATCACGGAGAGTCCCCTGCTGCATTTGCAGGGGCTGGGCTTCATGCTGCTGTTCACCCTGGTGTTTTATGCGATCTTTGCGCGCTTTCGGGAACAGGCCTGCACGTTCATCTGCCCCTACGGGCGCTTTCAATCGGCAGTGCTGGACGAAAACACTTTGGTGGTGGCTTATGACCGGAAACGGGGCGAGGGCCGGGGACCATGGCGGCGGGATGAGCCGGTCGCGGCCCGTCGCGCCGCCGGCAAGGGCGATTGCGTGGATTGCCATCAATGTGTCACGGTCTGCCCCACGGGGATCGACATCCGCAATGGCACGCAGATGGAATGTGTGAATTGCACGGCGTGCATCGATGCCTGCGATACGGTGATGGACAAACTGAACCGGCCGCGGGGTTTGGTCCGGTTCGCCTCTCAGAACAGCATTGAGCGGGGGGGAGATTTCCGGATTACGGCGCGGATGAAGGGATACGGAGTGGTGCTGGCTGGGTTGATCGCGCTGTTCCTGATGCTCATCCTAAGCCGAACGAGCATTGAGACGATCTTTCTGCGGGCGCCGGGCGCCCTCTTCCAGCCCACGGGGGATGGCCGGATTGAGAACATTTACACGGTCAAATTAATCAACAAAACCGCCCAAGACCTGCCGGTGGAGTTGAAATTGGAAAACGTGGCCGGCGAATTGAGCGTGATGGGTGATCCCGCCATCCTGGTTCCGAAGGAAGAGTTGGCGGAGACTTCCGTACTCATCAAACTGGCCCCATCCGTGCTCACGGGCGCGCGGACGGAAGTAAAAGTGGGCGTGTATGCGAACCACAAGCGCCTGGCAGTGTTAAACACCACGTTCATCGGTCCGCGCACCGAACCGGCCACGCCGCCCGCCATTGAGAAAACCGCCCCCAAATAAGGAAACCATCATGAACTCTCCCGAACCCAAGGCCGGCCGGAACTATTGGCCGGCGGCCATCATTGCCTATTTCGTGTGCGCGATCATTTTCGTCGTGTCCTTCACTGTGTTCGCCTCGCGGCAGCGGGAGGACCTGGTGCGCGCGGATTATTACGACGAGGAAATCCATTTCCAGAAGCAGATTGAGCGCGTGAAACGGACGGATCCGGCGCAGGCGGAGCTGGCGATTGCCTACAGCGCACAACGGCAGGAGATCAGCCTCCAACTGCCGGCTATCCAAAGCGGGAACGCCACCGGACAGGTTTTGTTGTACCGGCCGTCGGACGCGCGCCTGGACCAGAGGCATCCGCTGGCGGTGGGCGCGAACGGCGCCCAAACCATCAATGCGCGGCAACTGCAGCCCGGCCTGTGGAAGGTGCGGGTGGAATGGAGTTGCAACGGGCAGGATTACTATTTTGACCGGGCCATCCGGGTGCGGTTACCGCAGGGCTGAGCCGGATCATGCACCTCTGGACAACCTTCATCCTGGGATTGGCGGGGAGCCTGCATTGCGCCGGGATGTGCGGTCCGCTGGTGCTGGCGATGCCGGCGGTGGGGCATTCGGCAACCAGCCGAATGCTGGGGCGGGTGGCGTATAACGCCGGCCGCGTGGGGACGTACACGCTGATGGGAGCGATCTCCGGGGTGATTGGCGGAACGTTTGCCTGGGCCGGAATTTCCCGGTGGGTCTCCATCGCCTGCGGCGCATTGCTGCTGGCCAGCGTGCTGGGCACGGCACGGCAGCGGATGCACCCCCTGGTCACACGCTGGACAGGCGGGGTGCGAATGCGCCTGGGATATTTCCTCCGCCGACGCGGGTGGGTGGCCGGAATGGCGCTGGGTGCCGGGAACGGATTGCTGCCTTGCGGATTGGTTTACGCGGCGGTGGCGGTGGCGGTGACTTCCGGAGGCTTGCTGGCGGGGGCGGCGGACATGCTGACCTTCGGGCTCGGCACCGTGCCGATGATGCTGGGAATCGGGCTCGGCGGCCTCAAGTTACAAATGGCTTTGCGCACGCGTTTTCAAGCGGCCATTCCGGTCTGCCTGGTGGTCACCGGACTGCTGCTGATCCTGCGGGGAATGGCGCTGGGGATACCCTATCTGAGTCCCGCGGCGGCGGCGACCGGGGCCCACTGCCCGCTTTGCCATCTTTAAGCCGGCGGCGCAAGCGCCGCGGCGGCCGCGAGTCGGGCTTCCGCGTCGACCAAACGGCCGTTTTCCCGGTCCCATTCGGACCAAAGGCGGAGGGTACGGGCTTGCTCGCCGCTGGCACCAGCCCGTTCCAACAGGTTGAGACTTTCGCGGAAACAGGTGGCGGGATCGCGCGGGGCGGGCCGGGCGGCGGATTCCGCTTCGGGTGGAGCCGGGAGGGAATAAACCAGGGCACACAGGCGCCAGGCGGCGGCGAGATCCAGCAGGTTGGAGGAGGCTTGGGCGAGACGAAGGGCGTTTTCGGCGAAGCCAATGGCATCCGCCAAACGCCCTTGTTTCAAGCGCGCCTCAGCGAGCAGACAATAGGTTTCCGAAAGGAACGGCCGGCCGGCATGCGCCCGCGCGATGACTTCGCGCAGGTCCGCCTCCGCCTCCCGAAGCTGGTCCTGGCCGAGGCGCGCGGCGGCGAGGTTGTTCAGGTAGATTAATTCGCTTTCGCAGCTACCGACCTGCCGAGCAATGCTCAGGGCTTTTTGGTACAACAATTCCGCCGCGTGGAAGTCCCCGCCCGCCCGGGCCGCCTCACCCTGATTGCTCCACATGGAGGCGGCGTTGCGGAGGTCCCCGGTGGCCTGCCAGATTTCGAGACCGCGTTGGAAGAACCCGCTGGCCTCCTCGTAATGGCCGAGTTGCAAGTGGGCCACCCCCATCAGTTTGAAGCTGCGGGCGCGGCCGGAGTGATCGCCCAATTCCACACACAATGCGAGCGTCTGTTGGGCCAACGCCAAAACGGCGGCGGCATCGGCCAGGCGATAGTAAGCCCAGGCCTTCAAATGCAGGGCCTTGACCTGCTCATCGCGGGCGCCAACGGTCCCGGCCAGCGCAAACGCGCGATCGGCGGCGGCCAGGGAACCCGGCTTATCCCCATCGCGTTCCCGCATGAAGGCGAGACCATTCCAGGCCCGCGCCTGACTCAAGAGATCAAACTGCTCGGCGAAAACGAGCATCTTCTGGTAATTTTCCGCCCCTTCGGCATAGCGGGACTGGGCGCCCAGATTTTCGGCCAGCGCCTGGTGCCAGTCGAGGCGGCGGCGGCGGAACGGGGCGGTTTCGGCGCTGTCCGGCGGGAGCAACGCCAACGCGCGGGAGTATAACTCCGCGGCAGCGGCAGGGGTGTGGCTGGCCGCCGCCTCCTGACCCGCGCGCGCAAACCAATCGGCCGCTTCCACGGCGAGATCCCCCTTTTCCAAATGACCGGCCACCAAGACGGCGGTTTCGCCGGCGCGATCCCCGGCGGCCGCGATCAACCAGCGGGCCACTTGGGCATGCAGATGCCGCCGCCGCTTCTTGAGCACGGTTTCATAGGCGACGTGACGGAACAGTTCGTGCGTGAAGGCAAACTCACACGTACCGAGAATGGTCGTCGTTGAGCGTTTGACAATGATCTGTTTGCGCGCCAGGGCGTCCAGGGCCTCGGCAATCTGGGCTCGGGTCAAGGAGAGGGATCCGACCGGGGCAGGACCGACCTCGGCGGCCGGATTCAACTCGTCCAAAACGGTATTCCAAAAAACCCGCCCCACGACGGAGGCCCGCTGGGCGACTTCGCGCTCGCGGGGGGCCAGGCTGTCGAGGCGGGCCTGGAGCACCCCAGTGAGGGTTACCGGGAGGGCGGTGTCCGCGAGGCGCTGGGGTTCGACCATCCAGTGGTCGGTCCCGGGGATGATGACCCCCTGCTCGATGAACATCTTCAGCGCCTCCTCCAGGTAAAACGGATTGCCTTCCGCCAGACGCACCACCCGATCGAGCAGTTGTTCGGGGACGTGAACAGAGTGGCGGAGCACCTGGCTGACCATGGTCCGGCTGGCGGTTTCCGGTAGCGGCGAGAGATTCAACCAGGTATGGGTGGCCAGGCCCAGCCCCCAATCGGGCCGGCGCTCATGCAGCGTGGGCCGGGCCAGGCAGATAATGAGCAACGGAGCCCCCGGACAGGAACGGGCGAGGTGCGTGATGAGGTCGAGCGAGCCATCATCCCCCCATTGAATGTCATCGAGAATCAATAAGGCCGCCGGGGCAGAAGGGCGGCCAAACTCGGAAGCCGGCTGGGTGGCGGCAGCGAAGAACTGCCCGGCGTAATGAAAGGCGCGCTGGCGCATCTGCTCGGGATCCTGCAGCAAGCCTTCAAGGTAGGGGCTTTGCGAAAAATCCAACCGGAGCAATTGGCCGACAAAATGGGCAACCACCGAAGGGAGCGCCCTGCCCTCGGCGGTGGTCCCGCTGTCCTTCACGACCGAGGCGACCCCGGTCTCCATTTTTGACCGGGCGATGAAGAGTGTGTCGCTGTCTTGGATATCGAACTGTGCGGCCAGCAAATCGCGGAACAGGGCAAAACTGGAGCCGCGCATTTCCGCCGTGGCCCGGCCCTTGAACAACCGCACGCCACCCGGGAAGGACTCCGCCCATTTTTGGAATTCCCGGACCAACCGGGACTTGCCCAAACCGGCGTCGCCCAACACCGTGACCACGCGGGGTTCGCGGCTGGCCACCACCTCGTGAAAGATGGTGCGCAACCGGTCCATTTCGGCCTCCCGGCCGATGAGTTCGGTTTTGACGCCTTCCACTCCGCGCAAATGGCAAGCTTCCGCCCGGGGCACCGCACGCAGGACCACATAGGCGCGGATGGGCTCGGTCTTGCCTTTGACGGTGATGGGCGGGAGGGGTTGGAATTCGAATAGGCCCTCCACATGACGAAAGGTATCGTGCGAGATGAGGACGCCCCCGCTGGGGGCATGGCTTTGCAACCGGCTGGCCACATTCAGCGTTTCCCCGGTGGCCCGGAATTCCCCTTCCATGCCAGTGGGTTGGATGACCAGCGAACCCGTGTTGATAGCGATGCGCATGGGGAGCGGCTTCTGCTTGCCCCGGGTTGCCATTTCGCGCAGGGAGGCCTGAACCGCCAGGGCGGCGCGGACGGCGTGCGCGGGGCTGTCTTCCTGGACCTGTTTCACTCCGAACAGCGCCACAATGGCGTCGCCGATGTATTTCTCCAAGGTGCCGCCGCGGGCCTCGATCAAGGGGGTGATCCGCGACCAGAGGGAGCCCATGTAATCGTGAACCTCCTCGGCATCCCGGTTTTCGGAAAAGGCGGTGAAGCCTTCGAAATCGGCAAAAAAGACGGTGACCAGGCGGCGCTCATGGGCGGCCGGCCCGGCGGATTCAGGCAGGTCGGCATTCCCGGCGGGAATGACCGAACAGCCGCAAGCCGGGCAGGCCGTAGCATCAGGCGGGAGACCGGCCCCGCATTGGCGGCAGCCCGCATTCATCTCGGCACCGCAGACCGCGCAATAGCGAGCCCGGGGGCGATTGGCTGAGCCGCAACTTTTACAATCCATAACCAAGTGGACGAACCGGAGGAAAAAAGACCCGACGAATCCCCGACCCGGGAGATTCAAAGCTTCATACCGGAGAGTATACGGCCGCCCGGACAGAAAGGAAACGGAAAGCTTGAAGCGGGAAGGGCCGGGCGGCGGGTTTGAGGGGACAAATTTGGCGTGGAACTGGCCGCCACTTCAGAGTAGGTTCTCGGCATCGTGCCTATGCTCCTGCCAACTGCTCCCGGGATGGCTGAAAACGGCCCCCGTCCCGCCCGCCGCCGCGACCGTTTTTTTGCGCGGCGACAGTCGTGGCGATTGCTCGTCCTCCTCGCGCTGGGAGCGGGAGGCGGCCACACGCTCCACGCACAGTCCCCGGGACCGGTGAAGCCAGAGATCGATTTTAATCGGGAGATTCGGCCAGTCCTCGCGGAAAACTGCCTGAAGTGTCACGGGCCAGATGATCTGGAGCGGAAGGGCAAATTGCGGCTGGATGTGCGCGGGGAGGCCCTGAAACCAGCCAAATCGGGCGAGCGGGCGATCGTGCCGGGCGCGCCGGAAAAGAGCGAACTGGTGCGCCGGGTCGCGTCCCAGGATCCCGACGATCGGATGCCGCCCGCGAAGTCGGGCAAGCCATTGACGGACGCCCAGGTGAATTTACTGCGACGATGGATCGCGGAGGGAGCGCCGTTTGCCAAGCATTGGGCCTATGCCAAACCCGTCCGCCCGGCCCTGCCGGCGGTGCAAAACCCCCGCTGGCCGCGGAATGCGGTGGACCAGTTTCTGCTGGCCCGGATGGAACGGGAAGGCTGGCAACCGTCGCCGGAGGCGGATCGCCCCACCCTGGCCCGACGCGTGGCCTTGGATCTGACGGGACTGCCCCCGACCGTCCAGGAAGTGGAGGAATTTGTGCGGGACAACCGGCTGGACGCGTATGAGGCGCTGGTGGACCGGTTGCTGCAGAAGCCGGCGTTCGGCGAACATTGGGCGCGCCTGTGGCTGGACCTGGCGCGGTATGCCGACTCGACCGGTTATGCGGACGACACGGCGCGCACCATTTGGGCATTTCGGGATTATGTCATCAAGGCTTTCAATGCCAACAAGCCGTTCGACCGGTTTACGATCGAGCAACTCGCGGGCGACCTGCTGCCGGACGCAACGGAGGAGGACGTGGTGGCCACGGCCTTTCACCGGAACACGATGACGAACAACGAGGGCGGGACGGATGACGAGGAATTTCGGAACGCCGCCGTCATTGATCGCGTGAACACCACGATGGCGGTGTGGATGGGCACCTCCATGGGGTGCGCGCAATGCCACAACCACAAATACGACCCGATTTCCCAAAAGGAATATTTCAGCTTTTTCGCCATACTGAATAATACGGCGGATGCCGATCGGAATGATGAATCGCCGGTGCTGAAGATTTTCTCCGCGGGGGAAAAGGAGCAACGGAGCCGGCTGGAAGGAGAAATCGCGGCCCTCGAAAAAAAGCTCCGGACCGTGACGCCGGAACTCGCCACCGGGCAGGAGAAGTGGGAAAAGGCTTTTCCACGACAACTGGAGTGGACGTCCCTCAACCCGGCCGTCCTGGCCGCGAAGAACGGCGCCACCCTGACCGTGCGGGAAACGGGCCGGATCCGGGCCACCGGCGGAGGCGCGACCGATGTTTACACCCTGGAGATTCCGCTGCGCGAAAACCAGCTCACGGGTCTGCGGCTGGAGACGGTGCCGGATGCGACCCTGCCCAACCAGGGCCCCGGCACCGCCACGAACGGCGGGTTTGTCATCTCGCGGATTGCAGCCACGCTCCAGGCCCCCGCAACGAGCCGGACCACCGGGCGTTATGTGCGCGTGGAATTGCCCGGCAAGGACAAGTTTCTTTCGCTGGCCGAGGTCCAGGTTTTCAGCGGACAAACCAACGTGGCGCGGCAGGGCGAGGCCACCCAAAGCAGCACGGACTTTGACGGTCCCGCCCGGCTGGCGATTGATGGCAATACGGACGGACATTTCGCGGAGGCGAAATCGACCACGCACACCGCGCAGTCGGACAATCCCTGGTGGGAAGTGGATTTGAAGCAGGCCCAGTCGATCGACCGGATCGCGATTTGGAACCGGCTGGAAGAAGGCGTGAAATCACGGTTGAGCGGCTTCCGGGTGCTGGTGTTGGACGAAAAGCATGAACCCGTGTGGGAACGGCAGGTGGAAGAAACGCCCGATCCAAGCGTGGAGTTGAGCCTGGATGGCAAACGGGCGATTCACTTTGCCGCGGTCACTGCGGATGCCACCGATCCGGGGCGGGATGCCAAGAGCGTTATTGGTGAAAAGGCCAACAATCGAAAGGGGTGGTCCGCCGGGGCCGGCGATGGGCAATCGCATTATTTGACCTTGCTGGTGGAAAAACCCGTAGCGATAGCGCCGGGATCCCGGTTGATTCTGACGATTGAGCAGAAAGCCGGGGCGGAGCGCGGCACGCTGGCATCCTTCCGACTCGCGATGGCTCAGGATGAGCGTCTGGCGGATTTGGTGCGCTTACCGGCGGCGATCACGGGAGTATTGAAATTGGGCACCGAGGAGCGTAGCGCGGCGCAGCGGGAGGAATTAGCCCAGTATTACCTGGCCGAGGTGGCGCCGGAATTGCGCGCGGATCGGGAGCGTGTCACCGGCCTCAAAAGCCAACTGGCCGGATTGCCCGGCACCACCGTACCGGTGATGCGGGAATTGACGGGCGACGCGCGCCGCAAGACGCGGGTCCAAATGCGCGGCAATTTCCGGAACCTGGGGGACGAAGTGCCGGCCGCCCTGCCGACGGCGTTCCATCCCCCACCCCCGGGCGGCACGCCGGACCGCCTGGCGCTCGCGCGCTGGCTGGTGGATGAGAACAATCCGCTGACCTCCCGGGTGCTGGCCAACCGGTTTTGGGAACAGATTTTTGGCATTGGACTGGTGCGCACGAGCGAGGATTTCGGCACGCAGGGCGAGCGCCCGACGCATCCGGAATTGTTGGACTGGCTGGCCACCGAACTGTTGCGCCAACACTGGGACATCAAAGCGTTCTTGAAAACCCTGGTGACCTCGGCGGCGTACCGGCAATCCTCCCGGCTGACGCCGGAGATGCAGGAACGGGATCCGGAGAATTTGTTTCTGGAACGCGGGCCGCGGGTGCGACTGCCGGCCGAGGTGGTGCGCGACCAGGCGCTGGCAGTGAGCGGATTGTTGAGCGGCAAAATGTTCGGCGCCTCGGTCCGGCCACCCCAACCTTCGTCCGGCTTGTCCGCGGCGTTTGGCAGCTCGCTCGATTGGAAAACCAGCGAAGGCGAGGATCGGTACCGGCGGGGGCTGTACATTGAGTGGCGCCGGACCCGGCCATATCCCTCGCTGGCAACCTTCGACGCCCCGAACCGGGAAGTTTGCATGATCCGCCGGCCACGGAGCAACACCCCCTTGCAAGCGCTGGTGACCTTGAATGATCCGGTGTTCATCGAAGCGGCCCGGGCGCTGGGAGGCCGGATGGCGCAATTCCCTGGCACCATTGCCGAGAAGGCGCAGCACGGCTTCCGGCGCTGCGTGGCCCGGCCGCCCAGCGAGGGGGAACTGAAACAATTGGTGACCTTTTTCAACGAAGCGAGAACGGTTTACGCCGCCGATCCGATGCAGGCCAAACAACTGGCAACCGATGCGGTCGCACCCATGCCAACCGGAGTGGAGTTGGCGGACCTGGCCGCGTGGACCACATTGGGCAATGTGCTCCTGAACCTGGACGAAACCCTGATGCGCCGCTAAGGCCGGAACCCAAACACCAAAATGAATCCCGAACTTGAACGGCTGCAGCAGGTCACCCGGCGGAATTTCCTTAAAACCACGGGCCAATTCAGCCTGGGAGCGATCGCCCTCGCGATGATGGGGGCAGGCACCGCGGCCACCGGCGGCAGCGCGCCCGCGGATCCCCTGCTCCCCCGGGCCCCGCACTTTAAACCGAAGGCCAAGCGGGTGATCTACCTGCACATGTCCGGCGGGCCGCCGCACCTGGATTTGTTTGATTACAAACCGCAACTGGTGAAATGGAACGACCAGGCCTGCCCGGATGAATTTCTCAAGGGCAAAAAATTCGCCTTCACCTCGGGCGTGCCGAAATTGCTGGGGACGCCGCGGCAGTTCGCCCAGTACGGCAAAGCCGGCATCTGGATGTCCGACGCCATCCCGGAATTGCACAGTGTGGCGGACGAAATGTGTGTGATCCGGTCCATGAACACCGACCAATTCAACCACGCCCCGGCGGAATTGCTGCTGTTCACGGGCTCCGCCCGGCAGGGACGGCCCTCCATGGGCTCGTGGGTGACCTACGGGCTGGGGACGGAAAACGCGAATTTGCCAGGGTTTGTCGTATTAATTTCCAGCGGAGTGCAACCGAGCGCCGGGCAGAACGCGTGGGGCAGCGGTTTCCTGCCGTCGGTTTTCCAGGGCGTGCAATGCCGCTCAAAGGGCGATCCAGTTTTGTATGTGTCGGATCCCCCGGGCATTGACCGCAGCATGCGCCGGCGCACGCTGGATCTCTTGCGGAACTTGAACGAAACGCAGGCGCAAGACCTCGGACACCCGGAGACGCTCACCCGCATTGCCCAATACGAACTGGCCTACCGGATGCAAATGTCCGTGCCGGAAGTCATGGATATTTCCAAGGAGCCGAAGGCAGTATTGGAGGCCTATGGGGCGCAACCCGGAGAGGCCAGTTTTGCCAATAATTGCCTGCTGGCGCGGCGGTTGGTGGAGCAAGACGTGCGGTTCGTGCAGTTGTTCGACTGGGGCTGGGATTTTCACGGCACCAACGAAGGCGAGGATATCCGGGGTGGATTGACCAAAAAATGCGCGCGGATGGACAAACCGGTGGCCGCGCTCATCAGGGACCTGCGGGAACGGGGACTGCTGGATGACACCCTGGTGGTTTGGGGGGGGGAATTCGGGCGCACGCCGTTCCGGGAGGGCCGGACGGCCGCGGGTTCTATTCTGGGCCGCGACCATTATCCCGACTGCTTCTCGTTGTTCATGGCGGGCGGCGGAATCAAACCGGGATTCACTTATGGGGAAACCGACGAACTGGGATTCTCGGTGGCCAAGGATAAGGTGCCGGTTTACAATCTACAGGCCACCATCATGCATCTCCTGGGTTTCGACCACACGCGGCTGACGTTCCGTTTGCAAGGGCGGGATTACCGGCTGACGGATGTTTACGGAGAAGTGGTGCCGGCGCTGTTGGCGTAGGAGCCGGTTTTGGCAGTATGAGTTTGTCACCGCGGGCAAATTAGGTCAGGCTGGGCGCATGAAGAAGAAGCTGATTTATTGCCTCGCTCCCGTTTTGCTGGTGGCCGGCTGCTCGAAAACGGAAACCGCGACGCCCACGCCTCCGGCGGCCGCCGCCACCCCAACCGCCCCGGCGCCGGTGACACCGGTGGCACCGGCAGCGAGTGCTGCGCCCGCAGCGCCGGTCGCCCCAGCCGCCCCCGTGGCGCCGGCGATTCCCGCCGCCAGCGAGAAGGTGGCCGCGAGCGCCCCGGTGACTACCCCCCCGGCAGTCACCCCGCCACCGACTGTTCCGAACGTTGTGCCTCCCGCTCCAACCGTGCCCGCAACGCCGACCGTGGCCGTGCCGGCCCCGAGCGCGCCGAGTGCCTTCAGCCAGGCGGCGGCCCTGTTGGATCAGGGGGCGAAAGTGCTGGGAGATTCGGCCGCATCGGCGGCCGCAGTGCCGACATTACCCGCGGCCTTGGGTGGCGCGGTCCCGGCGGCACTGGCAGCCCTGCCCGCGGAACAAGTCAAGCAGGGGCTCAAGGATGTGCTGAGCCAGGGCGTGGAGAAGGCGGTCGGATCGCTGGGAACCACGGGAGGATTCGCCACCAATCCCGCCTTGAAAATAGCCATGCCGGAGAAGCTGCAACTGGCAGACAAGGCCCTGCGGTCCATGGGACAGGCCAAATTGGCGGACGACCTCGTGAGCACGATGAACAAGGCGGCGGAACAGGCCATGCCGACAGCCAAGGATGTCCTGGTCGGGAGCGTGAACAAACTTTCGGTAGAGGAAGCCAAACAGATTTTGAGCGGTTCCGGAGATGTCGCCACCCAGTATTTGAAAGCGAAAGCCGGACCGGATCTAAAGCAGAAACTCCTACCCATTGTCCAAGCCAACACGGCGAAATACGGAGCCACCGCGGCCTACAAGCAAGTGCAGGAAAAGGCCAACCTGGCCGGCGGACTGTTTGGCACGAAAGTGCCGGACTTTGACTTGGACGGATATGTCACCGACCAGACCCTGGAAGGCGTCTTCAAATTGGTCGGGGCGGAGGAAAAACGAATCCAACAAAACCCCAGCGCCCGCAGCACCGCGGCCCTCAAAGCGGTATACGGGGCGTTGCAGAAATGATGGTGGAAGGCCTGACCGCGTGGCGCGGTCGGTGGACGGAGTGGACCCAGTGGACCGCCTCCATCAGGCCGGCGAGTCTCTGAAATTCATGGCGATGGACTTGGATACCGACGGGATCGAGCGGTTGATTGCGGCCGCGAAACTGGCGAGCGGCAAGGCGTACAGCCCGTATAGCAAGTTTAGGGTCGGGGCGGCCGTGCTCACCAGCGACGGGGAAGTCTTCAGTGGTTGCAATGTGGAGAACGCCTCCTATGGGTTGACCATCTGCGCGGAGAGAAACGCGATCTTTCAAGCGGTGGCCGCGGGTCAGCGCGGGTTGCAAGCCGTGGTTGTTTATACCCCCACCCCCACCCCGACGGCCCCTTGCGGAGCGTGCCGTCAGGTGGCGAACGAATTTGGTCCGAAGGCCTGGATTATTTGCGTATGCGATGGAGTCGGTCGAATCGAGAGTACCGTGGACAGCCTGCTGCCGAGGGCGTTTGGGCCGGAGAATCTCAAGTAAGGTGCGGCAGACCAGGTACGCCACCAGCAAATCAGGCCGGGGTACGGCGGCACCGCTGTGGGAGTCCTTGCGCGGGCGCGCTTCCTTGGCTATGATGAGGCATGAGCAATCCAAGACTGCGCCCCATCTATTACGCATTGGGCGCCGTATTGCTGGTCTGGCTGCTGGTGTGGGGTGGCTATCGCATCGCGGAGAATTCCAAGGTCACGGCGGATAAGTTGCGCCGCTACATGGCGTCCGTGGAATTAGGCAAGCTGGCCGCGAACGAACGGGCGCGGGCCTTGCGCAAGCTGGAAGATATGATCAACGCACTCTCCCCCGACGACCGGCGGCAATGGCGGATGGAGGGCTCCGGCCGGGACTGGTTCGCCGATATGACCGAGGAAGAGCGCGGGCAATTCCTGGAAGCCATCATGCCGACGGGGTTCAAACAAATGTTGGACGCCTTTTCGGAGTTGCCGGAGGAGAAGCGCAAGAAAGTGGTGGATGACGCCATCCGCAACCTGCACAAGCAGGCTACCAATAACGCGGTCAATGGCAACCCAGCCAGCGGCGGCACCAATGGACCGCAACCCCTGAGCCCCGAATTGGAACAAAAGGTCCGGGCCATCGGTTTGAAGACTTTCTATTCGCAGGGTTCCGCGGAAACCAAGGCCGAATTGGCGCCATTGATCGAGGAATTGCAACGGCAGGTCCAGAGCGGCCGGGCGCTGCGGTGAGATTAACCTATGCGCGCTTGGGGATTTTCCTGCGGCCGGAGGGAGGTGGAAGCCAGCCCACGGCAGGCTTATGCCCCCACAGCAGCAGGGACGGAAAATCCAATGCGGGAGCGCACCGCGGTCGGCGAGACGAAGCCAGGGATGGGCTTCACGCTGATTGAACTGCTGGTGGTGATTGCGATCATTGGAGTGTTAGCGGGTTTGCTGCTGCCGGTGTTGGCCCGGGCCAAGGAATCGGGACGGGCGACCGCCTGCCTCAACAATTTGCATCAACTAGGACTGGCCCTGCAGCTTTACACCCAGGACAGCGGCAATCTGATGCCAGTGATGTATGACCGGTCCCTTACCGCAACCAACGGGACCAACCGGGCCTCCATGGACCTGGTGTTGTCCAATTACGTGGGAAATCTGCAAGTGATGCGGTGTCCGTCGGACAACCAGCGGTTGTTTGAGCAGACTGGTTCCAGCTATTCCTGGGTGAGCGCATTAAACGGGCAAAACGCGGACAATCTCGACCTGCTGGGAGTCTTTACCAAGCCCAACCAAATTCCGTTGATGCTGGACAAGGATAAGTTCCACATCCGGCGGGGAGCGGACAAAGGGCAGAACTGGCTCTTTGCGGACGGACACCTGCGCAACCTGATCGAAATTAATTACAGCCAATGATTTCCCTTCGCAAATTACGAAAAGTCTTCGGCCGCCGGTGCGCCGTGGAAGGGCTCGACCTCGAAGTGACGCCCGGCCAGATCTTCGGCCTGCTGGGCCACAACGGCGCGGGCAAAAGCACGGCCATCGGAATGATGCTGGGTCAGGTGTGGCCCACGCAGGGGGAAGTCCGGGTGTGTGGATTCGAAGTGACCACCCACCGCCACAAGGCCTTGCGCAAAGTGGGGGCGATTTTTGAATCCCCGGTGTTTTATGATTACCTGAGCGGTTGGGCGAACCTGGAAATCCTGAGCCATTACACCGCGCCGACTTCCAAGGCGCGGATTCGCGAGGTGATTGAATGGGTAGGGTTGACCGGCCGGGAAAAATCGCAGGTGCGCACCTATTCCCACGGCATGCGGGCCCGGCTGGCCCTGGCGCAAGCACTGCTCCCGCAGCCGGAATTGTTGATCCTGGACGAACCGAGCGACGGTCTCGACCCCGAAGGCATCCACGAAATGCGACTGACCATTCTGCGATTGCAGAAGGAACTTGGGCTGACCATTTTGCTGTCCTCGCATTTGCTCAACGAGGTGGAGCAGATTTGCACCCGGATCGCGGTGTTGAATCAGGGCCGGAAAGTATTCGAGGGCACCCTGGCTGAAGCCGTGAAGCAGCAGGACTGGGTGCGGTTGCGATCCGATGATTTTGCCGCGGCGGCCGGGGAATTGCAGGCCGAGGGCCTGATCACCGAGTCACGGGATGGCCGGCTGGTGGCGCTGGCGCCCGGCGTGGGGAGCGAACGGCTGGTCCGCCTGCTGGTGGAGCGCGGAAGACCGGTGTATGAGATCGCCCCGGAAGGCCGGACGCTGGAAGATTTTTACCTGGAACTGATGAAGGAGAAACGCGCGTGATGTTCTTATTTCAACTGCGGAATGAGTTGTGGAAACTGTTCGGCAAGAAGCGGACCTATATCGGGTTCCTCATGTTCCTGCTGGCGCAGAATGCCATCCTGATCCTTTTCCGGTTTTCCCATGTGCCCAAGCAAATGACGCGGCTGCTGGAAATCAACGGGCTGAGTTCCACCGGCTACATCTCCATTCTCACCTTGGGCACCATGATGGTGGTATTGATCGCGTACACCATGCTGCCCCTGTACGTTGCCCTGATTGGGGGTGACCTGGTGGCCAAAGAAGCCGAGGACGGCACCATGCGCATGATCCTGTGCCGGCCCATCTCGCGCATCCGGTTGCTGCTGCTCAAATGGCTGGCGGGCTTTATTTTCGCGGTGACGCTGGTGCTGGTGCTGGGCCTGTTCGGGCTGCTGTTCGCATCGTTCTGGTTTCCGTGGGGGGGATTATTTGTGGGGCCGCCCGTGTTGTCCTTTTCGGTTTATGACGCCGCCGAAGGCCTGCGGCGCTATGCCCTGGGACATTTGTTCATGATTCCCAAGGCGGCCACCATCATGACGATGGGCTTCATGTTTTCGTGCTTCAACATGAAGCCGGCCGCCGCGACCATTCTGGCCCTGTCCCTGCTAATGATCAGCGGCATCCTGGAACAAGTGCCCTTCTTCAGCGATTTTCAGGAATGGTTCATTTCCTACCACGTCAATGTGTGGCAATCCCTTTTTGACCCGCGCATCCCCTGGTGGAAAATCGGCCAGTCCATGAGCATCCTGATCGGCTACAACGTGACCTTCCTCCTGGTCGGCTGCACGGCGTTTCACGTGCGGGATATCAAATCTTGAGCGCCGGCACTGAGGCCAAGGGGCAAGGCGGAAATCAGCCAGAAACTGCGCGAGTTGATACGGAATGAATGAGACAATCTTTCCGGTCGCCCGGAGGTATTGAATGAACCTGACGAGTGGAGTCACCACTGATGCTCCCCTTATTCCGGAAAACCGATTGTAGACGGATTACGAATCAAGAGCCTTGGGCGGCGACGACTGGGTCGTTTGTCCGAGGAATTGGCGCGGCAGAAGTCTTGCCGGACGACCAACTCCAATCCTCCTGGCGATTCCCCGCCGCCTTCACTGATGGCTCAGCACGGCCCACTTCTGAAGATTAGCCGTATTTACGATAGATGTCTTGAACGATTTTCCACCCGGTCTTGTTTGGCCCAGCGAATAACAAATAATACACGATTGCCTTCCGCGAGTTTCGCATCGCCAGCGGGCTGGCGACAAAACCAAAACCGGCCACTTCGTTCAGTCGTTTGCAGTATGCATTCACCAAATCTCGATTTTCGGTCTTGTCCAAGTCTTCTTCCCCAAACAAATTCTGCTGCGCACTAGGACGAAACATCGCAGAATGCCATGAGCGGTCGCCCCAGAAGCGATCCATCGCTTGAAGTTCGCCGGGCAAAATCTCCGATATGTTCACCTGCTTGCAATTGCGGTTCATTTGCATGACCGGAAAGTTGATGAATACTTCAACAGCCTGGCTGACGCCAGCCGCGCGTACAACCTCCCAATTTAGAGTGAGCGCATAAGGATCTAATACGCACAGCGCCCGCGTGCGTTTGGCGTAAGAAAACCTCGGAAGAACAGATTCAAGCATTACCTGATTGCTGCCCGAATTATAAAAAGTCACATGCGGGTGGCTACCGACCTGACGTTTTAGAAAATCCACCTTTGCTCCGTCCAGGTCGATGAAATGGTATTCATCAAATGGCGGCTGAACTTCCAGGGCCACCAAAGGGCTGCCCAAGACCTCTTCGCCTCCTGCTTTTCTGGTATGCAGCCCGGGCCCGGAGAATGCATCAATATAACCATGGTGAAAACCGTTGGTTTTGAGAATCCTCGAATACGGCGCGGCGTAATCGCGCAGAATATCGAGTTTGATCTCAGACCAAGGCCCGATTTCGTCCAAATTCATTTTGCCTCCTTCTCCCCGGGATTGCTCGTTTTACGCATGACTCATTCTTTCCAATAATCCGGCACGGTTTAAAGCCGATGGTATGGGATTCGACACACTATCTGGAAACTCATCGTAAGTTCGACCATCGAGTTGTCGGCCGGCGTTTGCTTTACGCACGCCGCCCCACTGTTTAAAAAAGAAGGCAACTTCTTGCGCTTCGCATTGTGACCGAATACTGCGCACCCATTCGCCCAACATCGGACGCGCGCCCGGCCCGCTTTCACCGCCGACGATCACCCATTGGATGCCGCGCAGGTCAAATTTGCCGAGGTCTTCCAAAAGCGGTTCAATTGAAAGAAATGCAACGGCCGGCTTGGCGCTTCGCAGCTTGTCAATTCGCGCCAGTCCATGTTGCCTATTTTCCACGCTCACGCCCCACCAGATGTGGGTCGCCTTCATAGCCTCGCGTAGTTTGCCTTGAAGTAACGCCGCCATGCGGTCGGCTCGTTTGGTGAGAATCTGGTAGGTATGCCAGTTTGCTGCCAGCATCACTCGGCAGACTTTTTCGATGTATTCGTCTGGCACACCCTCGTGAAAGAGGTCGGACATCGAGTTGACGAAGATTTTCTTCGGCTTGGACCACCGAATCGGGTCGCCAAGTTTCTCCGGCACAAGCCGAAGATCGAAGCCGAACTCAAACGGATGGCCAGGCACTCCACGAAACCGCTCGGCGAACGTCTCGGCATAGCAATGCGTGCAGCCGGGACTGACCTTCGAACAGCCACGAACCGGATTCCACGTTGCGTCCGTCCATTCGATTTTTGAATTGTCACTCATGGTTTTGTCTTAATCTGCCAAAATATATCACGCCTGGCCAGACAAAGGCTGTCCAATGCTCCACCCAACACAGATTTCATTCCGCCCAGTTCCTGAGAAATGGTGGGGGAGTTTCGACGAAAGAATGACGGATCGTCGCCGGACTTTTATGGTGCCCGGGAAGGCGCAGCGAACGGCAGGAAGGATTCGGAAATGCTTGGAGCGGGGCCGCGCTACAGTTAAAATGCCTCACATGGCAGTGTACCCGGTTCTTCATCACCGACGCGATAGCAGGCAACCGTGGGCAAACGCTTGGCTGAACGACGATCTCATCGAGGCGATCCAGACAACGACCGTAATCGGAAAAAGGTGCGGACGGGCCAAGGCCAATGACGAGAGGATTTTCGTTCATCGGTGCGGATGGGGGGAGTACTCGGCAATAATTGCATGCTCGGCCGTAGTCGAAGAAGTAGCGAAAATCGATGGTTCGACGGTTCTGGTTCGATTCAGCGCGGCCGCGATGGTCGGAGCGAGTCAGAGCATCACGCCGGTAAAGGGGCAGAACTGCTACGAAGTCTGAAATTCTTTCGGATACCGATTCTCGATTGATTTGGCTTCGCTGAAAACAGTGCAAAACATGAGAACTCGAACTCCAGTAAATGTCATCGTGGTGATCGGTGCCGGATCCATTGGCCAGGCGATTGCGCGACGGGTGAGCGCCGGCAAACTCATTGTGCTGGCGGACTTGCGCCAGGAAAATGCGGTGGCGGCGGCGCAGACCTTGCGCGATGCCGGATTCAACGTGACCACCGCGACTGTGGATGTGGCTTCCCGTGATTCGGTTCAGGGTCTGGTCCGGACGGCCACTGCTTTGGGCGAAGTTTCCGGGGTGATCCACGCCGCCGGGGTTTCCCCGTCCCAAGCGTCCCCGGAAACCATCCTGAAAGTGGATCTTTACGGCACGGCGCTGGTGCTGGAAGAAATGGGCCACGTCATCGCGCCCGGAGGCGCCGGCGTCGTGATCGCTTCCCAATCCGGGCATCGACTTCCGCCCCTCACCACCGAGCAAAACGCGGCACTGGCCACCACGCCCGTTGAGGAACTGCTTAAACTCCCGATGCTGCAACCGTCTCAGGTGAAAGACTCGCTGCACGCCTATCAACTTTCGAAGCGTGGCAACTCGCTCCGGGTGATGGCGGAAGCAGTCCGCTGGGGGAAGCGCGGGGCGCGAGTCAACACGATCAGCCCCGGCATCATCATCACGCCGCTGGCCAATGATGAATTGAGCGGACCGCGGGGCGCGGGCTACCGGCGCATGATCGAGCTCTGCCCCGCGGGACGAGCCGGAACTCCGGATGAGGTGGGAAGCGTCGGGGCACTTCTTATGGGTGCCGACGGAGCGTTTATCACAGGGAGCGATTTCCTCATGGACGGTGGGGTAACGGCAGCCTATTGGTTCGGCGATCTGGCTCCGAAGTGACGGGGCCGAAGCAGCCTTGGCTCCGCTGAAAACCAGGCACGACGGCGAAATGCCAAAAGCCTCTTTTTCGCCGGTAGCGTTCCACAAATTTAAGAATCGGGAGACTGGTCGTCCGGGACGGGCTTGGCCAAAGCGGCGGCGACGAAGGCCTTTACCGATTCCGTTTGCCCATCTTTGCGCCAAAGCGCCGCGATGGGGATGGGCGGCAGCGCCGGTTTGAGCTGCAAGAGTTTCAGACAAGGCCCGGCCATGCCGCTCACACAACTGGGCACAATGGCAAACCCCTGACCGGCGGCGACGGCGGCGATAAGACTGGTCACGCCGTCGTGCTCGCCGCCAATGCGCGGAGGGCGGCCAACGGTTGCGAACGCTTGTTCGATCTGCTTGTGGTAGTCCGGATAATCCTTGCGGGTATAGACCGCAATCGGCTCGGAAGCCATTTGCTCGAGGTTGACGGATTTTGCCTTGGCCAACGGATGTTTGAGTCCGACGGCCACGCACATTTCGTAGCGCGCCAACTCGGTCAGGGCGAGTTCGCGCGGCAATTTGCGCGGCGGAATGGTGAGCGCGAGATCCAACTTTTTTTGCAGCAGGAGCGGCACCATTTCTTCCACGGACATGTCATGCAAGACCACCCGCACCCCCGGGGAGGATTCCATAAACGCCCGCAAAGCACGCGGCAAAATCTCCACCGTCCCGGACGGCACGTAACCCACATTGATCTCCGTTTTGGTCACGCTGACAGCGCGGGCTTTCTCCACCGCAGCGGCGACGCGCTGAAGCACGTCGCGGGCCTCGACGAGAAAAACCCTCCCGGCGGCGGTGAGGCGAATTGATTTGGCGCTCCGCTCAAACAGGGGAAAGCCGATTTCGTCCTCGAGGTCGTGAATCTGGCGGCTGAGGCCAGGTTGGGAGGTGTGGAGCTTCAGGGCGGCGCGAGAAACGTTCTCCTCCTCCGCCACGGCGACGAAGTAACGGAGATGGCGCAGTTCCATTTTGCAACCATAACCAATTGTTATCGTCAGTCAAGAATCATGGTATTTCTCCAATCCTCCATTCGCGCGTAGTTTCTCCGTAACGAAAAAGTAAAACCAAAATCAATAATATGAAAATCGCCACCATTATCGCCCGGACCCTGCTCGGTCTCATCTTCGTCGTGTTTGGTCTGAACGCCTTCTTCAATTTCATCCCGCTGCCGCCACCCAAGGGGGAACTGGCCGGGGAATTCATGAAGGCCTTGTTTGTGAGCCATTATCTTTACGCGGTGAAATGCTTTGAGATTTTCGGCGGGCTCCTGCTCTTGAGCGGACGCTTTACCGCGCTCGGCCTCACGCTCGTTGGCCCGATCCTGGTGAACATCTTGTTCTACGACATCTTCCTCGATCCGGCCGGCCTGCCGCTGGGCATCGTTTTGGCCGTTCTCGCCCTGTTCCTGCTCGGACGCTATCGCCAATCGTTCGCGGGATTGCTGCGGAACCAATCGCCCGGGGCAGAGCCAGCCAACGCGGGGACGCGCTAATGAAAAGACGGATTGCGCATGCCCAGAGAATTATCAAACCGGCGAGTCCGGGAATGTCGGCACCGCACCAACCCGGCTGATTAAGTGCAATTGTTCACGGCACGCCTGGCTTGCCTTGGGTCACAAATGCTTTTGCCGCTTCAATCGAAATTTCTTTCGCCTCGGAAAGATTGGTCCATTTTTGAAGAAATCGTGTCGCTTCCCCGAAATCACCGGTCCAATCCACGAGCGTTCCCGGTTCGTTGAAAATATATGCCGGCGGACCCGATGGAAGACTAAATCCCACCTTGGGAACAAGCCGTTTAACTATCAAATACCGTTGACCATCCTGGGCGAACTGTTGGATGAACAATTGGTCGTGCTGGGCACGCAAAAATGAGACGAGATTGGTGGCGCCTCCCGGAGGGGGAAGGAGTTGGGCGTAGCGCCATTCACTGTTGGCCCAGTAAAAAATCGCGCAGAAAAGGAAACCACTTACTAAAACGTATTCTTTAACGTTTTTGGGCATAGCTCAACGAATAGCTTACCATTAGGCCAGAAATAGAAAAGGGCGGATCTTGACACACGCGGTTGATTTTCTCGTCAAGACCCGCCCCCGTTTCCCATCCGGGAAAACATCGTTTAGATCACGGAACCTGGACGCTCATGATCACGTTGGAACCGTTTACCGTCGGTTGCCCGAGCTGGATGCCGGCCTTGCCACCAGTTGTGCGATAAAATCCGGCACTGTCGCCCGCGGGTGTGCCGGTGTAAAACTCTTTCTGTAATTTGTCTTTCTTCTCCCCGCCGCCACCCCTCCGGGGTGAGGCGGAGCGAAGGCGAGCGTAGCGAGGCGAGCGCAGCCGATCCCCGG
>CAIXFN010000111.1 GCA_903918755.1 uncultured Pedosphaera sp. | reverse complement strand
GGCGAACTATACCGGTGGCGGTGGCGGAGGCTTAAAACATGCCTCCGCCATATATTATTAGACTTATTTAAATGGCAGCCAGCCGAAAAAGCAGCGGCGGAGGGGGATTTGTCTAAAAAACTAAGGCCAATAAATCTCTGCCGAAGGGGTTGCGCCCTATAGCCCTGGGTTGCGAGGAACGAGCTACCCAGGGGAAAACCCCAAAAAGGTCCACCAACCCCAAACGGGGTTGCGCCAACATGTTTACAATCTTGAAAATCCATTGTCCATTCATCCTCCACCCCACACCGACTACTTCCGTGACCGTTGCCCCATAACGGATTCCCCTCTGCTTGCCCGCCGTTTGCAGAATGCCTTCCCCCCCAACAGCACTCCCCCCAATCCAAGCAAGGCCCACGTCGAAGGCTCCGGAATCACCGGGACATGACTGGCGTCCGTTGGTTTCAGGCCCGCCTGATCATACTGAGCCTTGGTTTCGAGGACCACCGCGCCGCTCACCGGAGTCACCAGTTGCAGATCGCCCGCCAGGGCCACCGCTTCTACCGTCTGATGGTTGCCGGTCAATTGCAGGATGCGGCTCTGGCCCCATAAGCGGGTCACGTGACGACTCGGTTCGTTGCTCACCCGGCTTTCGATTTCTGGCGGGCGTTCGATCAACTCCCGCGTGAAGCCGATGGTTTGGGCTCCCGTACGCCACGTGCTGGTGAACCGGGCCAGATCATCCCCCAGATTGCCAAAGCGGGGTAGGGACAACATCCCTTTCAGTCCATCCAGATCTTCCAAAATGCGATTCGGCCCGGGATGGATCTTGCAATCATATAGTCGGAAGTTCCCGGGATTGCGTTCCAGCCGCTGGCGTAATCCCGCAACGTTCCCCAGCGGGACCGGCAGGGAACCATGCACCCAGAGCAGCATGGAGTTGGTGCTCGCCGTGGCCAGATCCCAGCCCTGGATCAAAGCCGGGACATTATCCTGGCCCCCCGTAAACCGCGCGCTCTGCAACCGCCGGGCGGCTTCCTCATAGAAGGCGCGGGTGCCTGCCGCCGGCGCCATCAGCAGAGCCGGAACTTCGTCTGAAGCCAGCAATACCGCGCATTCCGTTCCCTCCGGCATTTTTCCCAAAGCGGCCGCGAGGGCAGGCACCGCAGTTTGCATATCGCGCGATCCATCCACCACGATAATTAGGCGCGACGGGGTAATAGCGGGCTGTTCCACGATGGTTTGCAGCACGACTTTGTTGCTTTCATTCGCGGCCGACCACACTTCCCGGATTCCGGCTGGCCGCGTCGCGATGATCGTGGCTTCGGGATTATGCAACTGCTGGTCGGTCAAATCACCATGGAGCACAAAATGTCCCGGTTTCGGTTCGCCTGATTGGAGGGCGTTGAGGCTGGCGCGCAAGGGGGATTTGGATTCCACCCACACTCCATGGACAACTTGTTCCGGCAGACCGAAGTTTCTTTCCAGAAACTGGGGCCATGCCAACCGGCCGGTCCCGGGGTCATCCAACACCAGCGGGGCCGTGATCCCTAGGCGTAATTTCATTGTGCCTCCGCTTGCCGGCACGGGAAAACACTGGAGCAAAATCCGATCCGGGCCCGCGGTGGTTACCAGAACGGGATCACGCCTCCGCTGGATCGCCACTTCCCGGTAGGCTTCCCGCACCTGACTGCGCCCGGCAAAAGCGGCTTCCCGCTCCTCGCCATTCACCCAAAGCGTCAATCGGGATACCACGCCGCCGGGCGGAAGTTGGATTTGGGCTCGGGCTTCGCGGGCCATCGGGCCGATGTTCTTAAACTCCATCGTCCACTCGTAGTAACCAAGTGCTGCTTCCGGCTCGATCAGGCCGTCGAGGCGCGATGAATTCAGGAACAAACCCCGTAACCGCCCCGCCACTGCTTCGCCTCCCAGCCCGGAGTCCCATTCATAATCCTCCAAGAAGTCTCCCCGGCTGATGTAACCTCGCAACTGCGGTGCGGGGACACTGTTGAAGGGCTTTCCCGTCATCCGGAAATAGAGCGTGCGGGCCTCGTCCGAGCTGTAGGGTCGAGCAGTTGCCGCCCACGGCGACCATCTATCCCGGTAACAGTCATCGAGCAGCGTTTGCTCCCGCCCGATCAGGCGCAGCCAATGGATCCCGCACGCTGATTCCAGCGGTGATTCCGCCAAAGCTAGATGGGCGCAATAACGGGTCAGGGCGTCCGGAAGCGCGAGGGCGATCAGCACCAGGACAGCGGCCGCTAGACCACTCCAAAGACCGGTTACTTTCGCCTCTCCTGCGGGTGAGAGCCAAAACCGGAGTCGGTCGCGATAGAGGCAACTGGTCCCCAGCGCCAGAAAAGGTGCGAGAGGCATGAGCCCGCCGCCATAGAAAAGTAGCCCTAGCACGGCAAACGGCAGGAAAGGCAAGTACAGCAGGGAATAGCCGCAACAAATGCCGATGGTGAAACCGTTCGCCCGGCCGAGCCATTTGGCCCGGGACGTGGAAGGCGGCTTTGTCACCGCAATTGCGGTCGCCAGATTGCAAAGCGGAACGAATGCAATCAATAGTATGAACCAAACGTTGGGAATGGGATCGCACAACACTTCCGCGGACCAGCGGGTGCAAATTTCAAAACCCAAGGTAAACGCGGGCAGAAGGAGGCCAAAAAATGCCAGGATGGAGATCCGGAGCCAACCGATGCGAGGGCGCTCGGCGGAGGAGGGTAGCGACGCTTCCGGGCTGGATTCAACTTCTCCAAGCAGCCCCGGCTCCCCGATCCGCGCTAGGATCCTCTGCATGTCCTCGCCGGTGACCACCGTCAATTGCGCCGCGCGGATTTCCGCGTCCACATGGCGTTTGAAATCCTCAATCACTTCGGTGACGTCGGCGCCCGCCAGCGCCTGGGATTTTTGCATCCGGCCGCAGAATTGTTCCCACGCCTCGGTGGCGGATTTGGTCCAGTCAGCCATACTATGATCCCTTTCGTTTCAATTTGCGGGCTCCCTCGTTCAACGTTTCCAGGTAATCGTTCATGATCCCCATGGACCGCACGCCTTCCGGCGTCAGCGCATAATATTTTCGCGCGGGACCCTCGGTGGATTCTTCCAGCCGGGAACTGATGAGGCCTTGCACCCGCAACCGGGAAAGCAACGGGTAAAGCGTGCCTTCGGTGACGCCCATGCCGGGAATTTCCACCAGGGCTTTTACCAGCTCGTAGCCATACCGCTCCTTCCCGGCCAGCGCATTCAGAATGCACAATTCCAGCAATCCCTTGCGAACTTGCACCGTCCAGTTGTCAAAAAAGTCACTCATGCACGCACCGTCCTAATCACTACCATGTAATGCATAATACTAGGTGTAGGCAAAGTCAAGTCGCTTTTGTGCGGGAGGGATCCAGTCGGTAGGGGAACTGACTACACTGCGGGTGAATTATTGGCCGCCACCCGCTGCCGCACCCAATCCCGGGCTTCCTCGGCAGTCTTCAACTCATCCTGCAACTGGTGCTCACGCAGTTCGTGCAGCAGCCGACCCATGCCGGGGCCGGCCGGAATCCCCAGAGCCTGGAGATCGTTGCCATTCAGTAGGGGCGGGAGGATTTCAGGTTGCTGGGCGAAGGCAGCCGCCTGTTCCACCATGAAATCATAGTGGTCCAGCCGTCGGTGGGATCCCAGGCAATCCAGGCGGTGCAGCGCGAGTTCCAGCGGAAAGGTCTCCCGCAGCAGCATCCGGCGCAACGTGGCTTTACGCATGTGCGTCACATCCTTGAATTGCATGTGATGCAACACCACCGCAGAAACTTCCTCGGTGGGTTGCCGCGGAAATTTTAGCCGTTGCAGCAGGCTGGTCGCCATTTCCGCGCCTAATTTCTCATGGCCGTAGAAATGGATGCTGCCGGTGACCGGATCGGTGCTCGCGGTCACCGGTTTGGCGACGTCATGCAGCAACACGGTCCAGGGCAGTAATTCGGGTGCGTCCGCCGGCAACTGGGACAGCATCAGCCGGACATGATTGTAAACACTGCCTTCGGGGTGGAAATCCGGCGATTGCTCGCAGGTGATCATCGCCGCAATCTCCGGCAGCACCAGGGCCAGCAAACCGCTGTCGCGCAGTAAATCCAGCCCGCGCGCGGCATGCGGCGGACGGAACAATTTCACCAGTTCCTCCCGGATGCGTTCGGCGCTGATCCCCCGGATCTTGGGGGCCATGGCCTGCACTGCGGCCATCGTGGTGGGCTCGATTTGAAAATCCAACTGCGCCGCCAACCGCACGGCGCGCAGCATCCGCAGGTGATCCTCGGCAAACCGTTCCTCCGGCGACCCGATGGTCCGCAGGACTTTCGCCTTTAAATCCGCCGCGCCGCCTACCCAATCGTGGAGTTGATCCGCCACGGGATCATAAAACAGGCCATTGACCGTGAAATCCCTCCGGCTGGCGTCGGCCTGCGCGTTGCTGAATTCCACTCGTTCCGGCCGTCGCCCATCCTGGTAATCCCCCTCGGCCCGGAAAGTGGCCACCTGGAATTCGTGGCCGCCTTCCAGCACGACGATCACCCCAAATTTCCGCCCCACCGGGATGGTCCGCGCGAACAAGGCCTCGATCTGCTCCGGTTTGGCCGACGTGGCGATGTCGTAATCGTGCGGCTCTCGGCCCAGCAGGAAGTCCCTCACGCTGCCGCCCACCCAGTAGGCGGCAAAACCGGCCGTTTGCAGGCGGCGGGCGATCCCGGTGGCGGCGGCTTTGAGGTTCATGCCTGGACCGGGGTTACGGCTCACGGGTCAGTCCCGACCCCAAATGCGCCACACATGTTCCGCCCCGGCTTTCGCCTCGGCCGGGCTGAGGGAGGGACTGAATTCAAACACCTTGAGATGTTCCGGTTTTACAAACGGCTTGAGTGCCGCGTAATTCACCGTGCCGCTCCCGGGCGCGCAATGATCGCGACCGGGAAATTGCACATCGTGAATGTGAAAGCCATACAGGCGCTCCTGCATCGATTCCAGGTGGAAGGCGTGATCAATGAAACCCAGGTTTTCCTTGATCTGGGCATGGCCCACATCATGCCAATAAACAATCTCCGGATTCCGAAATTCCCGGAACAGGAACGGGTAATCGCTTTCCAGGGGCAGTTCTTCCAGCCCCTCGCGGTTCTCGATTCCGAGTTTCAGGCCCAGGTTTTCCGCCTCGGGCAGCAGTCGGCGCAACACATCGTTGGCCCGTTCGATAGGGCCTTCCTTGAGCGCTTCGCGTTTGCGGCTGACTTCCTCGCACAACTTTTCATATTTGGGCGTGCCCTTTTCCCCGCGCGTTAGCATTTCCAGCAGCTTGTCCGTGTAATCCTTCATCTCGATGCTGCCATAATGCAGCACCACCAGCGGGGCTTTGAATCGCGCCGCCATTTCGAGGGTCTTGCGGGTGTGCTTGAAGGCGTTCTCCCGTTCCATGCTCTTTTCCGCCGTGAAGCGGAACAGGTTGGGGGCCGAGTGGTTGACCCCGACGGGCAGGGGACAGAAATTATGGAGGCTGGAGATTTTCATCTCGCCAGCATCCACCGCATCGATGATTCCGGGCAGGAGGCTGATCCGGGTGCCGTGACTCAGTTCCACCGTGTCAAAGCCCAGCTCGCGGATTTCCCGCAACATTGCCCGGCCATCCGTGTGGCGGTGCGAGTTCCAACAGGTCGAAAACGAATACATAAAATCAAAAGGCCGGACGCGGTCAAAGGTTTGACCGCGTCCGGCGATGATAATTCAAAGCTCTAATTGGACGGAGAGGCTTACAAATCCGCGTAACGGGCGGTCAGCATGGCGGAAAACCGCGCGGCTTTTTCTTTACGCCGGCGCTTTTCGCTGGGCTTTTCAAAGTGCCGGTGGTTCCGGACGACCTTGAGGGTCCCTTCGCGATCGATCTTCTTCTTCAATCGCCGCAGGGCCTTTTCGACTGGCTCGCCTTTTTTCAGTTTAATTTCGGTCAATTCAATTCACTTCCTCTCCGATGGACTCTTGGGATACCGCCCGGGCCTTCATGATCCGGCGGTTCGCTTCGGTCAAGGGCGAGGAGAGTATTTGCCCCTGCCACCTCTGTCAACGGTCAAAAACCGCAATTTTTGTGCTCCAACCGCCCCCGCCCTCCAGTTGATGAAGAAGATTTGCAATCCCCGGTCAAACCGGGGATGTTGCGGGCGTTGAGCATCTGGCGCCTTTTACTGCTGGTTTTGTGCCTGGCTTCCCCGGTCCTGGCCGGGGAAAGCGACCGCCTGTACTCGGACCGCGCGGCCGTGGAACAGGTCTATTATAACCACCGCCTGGGCACCAAGCCCCCCTTTGCGGAAGCCCTGCCGCCCGGCACCTTGCGGAAGTTGCTGGAGTTGGATGCGCGCAAGGAAGCGGTCTTGCAGCGCGTGTATGGCTTGACGGTCACCCCGGCAATGCTGGAGGCCGAAGTGCGGCGCATCGACGCCACCTCGCGGGCCCCCGAGGTGCTGGCTGAATTAAAGGCCGCGTTGGATCATGATCCCGCCCGTTTCGCGGCCACCATCGCGCGTCCCATCGTGGTGGAACGCGAGTTGCATCAACGGTTTGTGAATGATGACGCCCTGCACGCCGCCGAACGGCGGCAGGCCGAGCAGTCCCGCGCGGAACTGCTCGCTGCCCGGAGCGAGGGCTATCTCCGCCAATTGGCATTGCTCCAACAGGGGCGGACCAATCAAGTCGCTGAAACCACCTGGCAACTGGCCGCCCGGCCCGCGGAAACGATCGCGCCCGCCGCCGACTTGGCGGAAATCCATCGACGCTTCGGTCCGGACGCCCAATTGCTCACCCCGGCTGGCGGCGGCGAAAAAGATCGGCGGTTTTATTTTGCCGACTTGCCGACCGAATTGCAGACCGTCCTGCGCGCTCAATTACGGCAGGCCGGCGATGTCAGCGCCGTGATCGAAACCCCCGCCGGGTTTTTGCTTTATGTCGTGCGGGAAAAAACGGAAGCCAACCTGAGCGTCGCCGGGCTCCAGCTCCCCAAGCGCAGCTACGAGGAGTGGTTGGAATCCGCCGGCCACTGAGACCGGACTGGCAGGGCGGGGCGGCCCCCCACCGGGCTCAGGACTCCTGAGGCTCAAATCAACCCGCGTTTCCGCAGCATCGCTTCCACCGCCTGGTCCATCAATCGGTTCGCCAGCGGGCGGGTGACCTCGTCCAGCGCCGCGGCGGCGGCTTGCAGCCGGGCCAATTCACCGGTTTTCGTCGCCTCCACCTCCGTGGCGAGGGCTTCCTCCACCGCCTGGGCACCCGCCTCGATTGCAGCGCGGTCGGGGGCGTCAAGTTGCTCGCCGGCTTCCGCCAGGGCCTTGTGCGTCGCGGCTAATGCCTCGCGGGCCCGCAAAGCCGCCTCGATCCAGCGCCGCGCCGCCAAATCCTCAAAGGCGTGCTCCACCGACTCTTCCACCATTCGTTGCACCGCCGCGTCATCCACATCCACGGCGGATTGCATCTCCACCAGTGTTTCCTTGCCCGTCCGGGTGTCCCGGGCCAGCACTTGCAGGATGCCGTTGGCATCGATGGCGAATTGCACCCCAATCCGCGGCACTCCCTTGGGCGCGGACTCGAAATCAATGGTAAAACGCCCGAGACTCCAGTTATCCACCGCCCGCTCCCGCTCCCCTTGGAGCACATGAATGAGCATGTTCTTTTGGTTGTCCACCGCCGTGGTGAACATCTCCCCGGCCTTGATCGGAATCGTCGAGTTGCGATGGATGATCACGTTCATCAAACCGCCGAACGTTTCCAGTCCGAGTGACAGCGGGGTCACATCCAGCAACAGCACATTCCGGAACCCGCCCGCCAGAATTTCAGCCTGGATGGCCGCCCCCAGCGCCACGGCTTCATCGGGATTTTGCGACGTATTCAGAGCCGGCCCGGCCGGCCGGTGATAGTCCGTGCCGAGGCGGAGCGCACCGCGGCTTTCCTCGAATTCCACACAGCCAAACCACTCGCTCACCAGCTTCCGGACCAGCGGCATGCGGGTCTGGCCGCCCACGAGGATCACCTGGTCGAGCTCCCTCGCCTCCAGTTTGGCGTCGGCCAGGGCGCGCCGGCAATGCGCGTGCGTGCTGGCGATGATATCCCGGGTCAGGTCCTCGAATTCCGCGCGCGCCAGCCGCAGTTGAAAACTGAAGTCCGGCGTGAGGAACGGCAGGGCGATATCGGTTTCGGTTTCCGCCGATAAGCGGATCTTCGCCGCCTCGGCCACTTCGCGGACCCGTGCCAGCAGGGCGTTATCCGTGGTGACATCCGGTCCGCCGGCGAGCTGGATTTTTTCGCGGATAAAATCGGTCAACCGGCGGTCCAGGTCATCGCCCCCGAGCCGGGTGTTGCCATGGGTGGCCAGCACCTGGAAAACCCCCTGCTGCAGTTCTAGGATCGAGAGATCGAATGTGCCTCCGCCTAGGTCATAAACCGCGATCCGCGCGTGTTCCTTGAGTTTGTCCAGCCCATAAGCAAGCGCGGCCGCGGTCGGTTCATTGACGATCCGTTCCACCGTGAACCCGGCCAGTTCTCCCGCCCGGATGGTGGCGTTTCGTTGAGCGTCATTGAAATACGCGGGCACCGTGATCACCGCGCGAGTCACCGGTTCACCAAAATAGGCCTCGGCATCCTGCCGCAATTTGCGGAGCACCTCCGCCGAAATCTCCTCGGGTGTCCAGGCCCGGCCCTGCAATTCCACCGTCACCGGTCCGGCTCCCGCTGTTTGCACCGGGTAACTCACCCGCTTCTCCTCGGCCGTGACTTCCGAGCCCCGGCGGCCCATGAATCGCTTGATGGAATAAACCGTCTCCGCCGGCCGCAGCACCCGCATCCGGCTGGCCGCCGCGCCGACCACCACGGGCGCGCCCGCCCCGGGCACCTGGACCACGGACGGGGTCAAACGCCGCCCCGCCGCGTCCGCAATCACCAGCGGAATACCCGAGTCCACCGTGGCGACCAGCGAATTCGTCGTGCCCAGATCAATACCGACAATCTTACTCATTGCCCCATGCTGCCACGACTTGGGGCGGCTGGAAAGAGGGCGTACCGCGAATGGAACAACCGCGCAACCCAGTGGGGTGCCTCAATCCGGCCAGTCCCCGTTCTTTTTGAGCGGCCGCAATTCCAACCGGGCCGGATCCACCACCACATGTTTGATCCGCAGCCGGTTCCAGGTGTACAATATGTGCACCCGGCCATCCCCGGCTTGAATCACGGCCGGATACGAAAATTCACCACCCTTCTCGTTCTCCAAAGTCAGCGCCGCCTGCCAGACCCGTCCGTCCGTCGAGACTGCCACGTTTAATGGGCTGCGACCTTTTTCGGTATGATTATAGACCAACAATTGCCGGCCATCCTTCAAAGTGACGGCATCAATCCCCGAATTCGGATTCGGCATGCCCGTCAACGTCAGTTTTCCCCAAGTCCGGCCATTGTCTTCGGACCAAATCTCAAACATCCGCTCCTGTTGTGTGCGCCCCACCGCCTGCAACCGTCCGCCCGGGTGGAAAAGGACGCTGGGCTGGATCGCCCCCAGCTTCTCCGGCTCCGGGTTGACCTGCCCGGTGATCTCCCACGTGTTGCCCAGATCCGGGGTGCGTTCAAAATGGACCTTCCATCCGCCCTCTTCGGTGCTGGCCCCGCATAACAGCTCGCCATTCGCCAGTTCCACCGGCTTGTTCTTCACCGGTCCGATGACATCCTCCGGCAACCGGCGCGCCGGGGACCAGGTCCGGCCGTCATCGTCACTCGTGCGCAACATTCCCCACCACGCCTTGGGCGAGGGACCCACCTTGTAAAAAAGCAGCAAAGGACCCTTCCGTGGCTGAAACAGGACCGGATTCCAGCACGCATATCGCTTGGCATCGTGCTGGATGCCATTGGCCACCTCCACCGGGGCCGACCACTTCCCCTGCGTTTGCCGCGCCACCCAGATTCCCACGTCCGGATTCCGCTCCGCTGTCCCGCCAAACCACGCCGCCAACAGCCCATCCTTGACCTCCACGATCGTGCCTGCATGGCACGAAGGAGTGGGGGCCGTCTCAAAGGTAAAATCCGCGGTCACCCAACCGGGCGGTGCCGCCAGCACTTGCCCCACCGCGAGGCCCAGGCTCCCCACGAATCCCGCCCAGCGCCGCCAAATCCGCCAATTGCTGCGCCGGTTTAGCCATTGCCCGCCTCCCGCCATCGGGGGCGGTTGCCGCTGGAATCGGGTGAAATTCATGCCCAAAATTGGTCCCCTGAACCCCTAATGTCGAGCCGGAAAAGCCCGGTTCCTCACCTTTGTCCGGGGCCTCCCGGGAGATTCCCCTTGTATCTTTTCGGCAAGTCCGCAACTTTTCCGAGTTTCCGTTGTTGGAATGAGTAGTAAAAACTGAAAACCGCATGGCTTTTGCAACGATCAAAGACTTTTTCGCCCAAGTGGCCCTGGCCACTCCTGATCAGTTCGAGGAGTGGAACAAGGCCTGGCGGGTGGCTGCGGCCAGCGGTTCGCAGGAATCGTTGCTGTCCTTTATTTGCCGCGAACGGGGCCTGGCCGAGGACCTTTTCCTCCAGCAATTGGCCACCGCGCTCAAATGGCCTTACCTGGATCTGGGCAAATTCACCGTACCGCCCGAGGCCCGCCAGAAAATCCCCACCAAGGTCGCTTTCCAATACTCCGTCCTGCCCACCAATTTTGAACATGGTGTCCTCCAGGTGGCCGTCAGCAATCCCTACGACGCCGCCATGCTCAACGCGGTCCGTTTCAACGCCGGGGTCCCCGTCCAGTTTGCCCTTGCCACCAAGGTGGAGATCGAAAAGGCCCTGAAAAAATACTACGGCGTCGGCGCCGAAACCCTCGACGAACTCTCCAAGGACGAACCCCTCGATCTCCTCGTGGGCGAAGACAAGGAAATCACCGAGGGCGATCAGGAGGCCAGCGTCATTAAGTTCGTCAACCAGATCATCTGGGAGGCGTTCAAGGACCGTGCCACGGATATTCATTTCGAACCCGCCGAGGACGAGTTGCGCATCCGCTACCGCATTGACGGCATCCTCCATCAGACCCCGATGCCCCCGCAGTTGAAGCGCTACCAGGCTTCCCTCATCTCCCGCATCAAGGTCATGTCCGGGATGAACATCGCCGAAAAGCGCCTCCCCCAGGACGGTCGTATCAACGTCCGCATCAAGGGTGAGGAAATCGACATCCGCGTCTCCACCGTCCCCACGGTGTACGGCGAAAGCGTCTCGCTCCGGCTCCTGACCCGTGGCAAGATCTTCCTCAGCCTGGAAAAGCTCGGGTTTTCCCAGATGGAGGAAAACGCCATCCGCGAGATCATTCTCAAGCCCCACGGCATCTTCCTGGTCACCGGCCCCACCGGCTCCGGCAAGTCCACCTCGCTTTACGCCTTCCTCAGCAGCATCAATTCCGTCCACAAGCGCATCATCACGATTGAGGAACCGGTCGAATATGAGTTGAAGGGCATCAATCAGATTGCGGTTCGGGCCGACATCGGCCTGACCTTCGCCATGGGCTTGCGCCATATTTTGCGCCAGGATCCCAATGTGATCATGGTCGGCGAAATTCGCGACTTGGAGACGGCGGAAATCGCCATCCGCGCCGCGCTCACCGGCCATTTGGTGTTCAGCACCCTCCACACCAACGACGCCCCCAGCGCGTTCACGCGCTTGATTGACATGGGCATCGAGCCCTTCCTGGTCGCCTCTTCCGTGGAAGCGGTCATGGCTCAGCGCCTGGTCCGGAATATTTGCCCGCATTGCAAAGTGGAACAACCCGTCGAGCGCGCTTACCTCCAGCGCATTGGCTTCCCCGCGGCGGACATCGAAACCGCCAAGGTCTGGCGCGGCGTCGGTTGCGAGGAATGCCGCCAGCTCGGTTACCAGGGCCGCCAGGGTATTTATGAATTGTTGGTTCTCAACGAATCCATCCGGCCGCTCGTCATGAGCCGCGCCGCTGCCACCACCATCGCCTCCCGCGCCATTGAAATGGGCATGCGCACCTTGCGCACGGACGGCTGGAACAAGGTCAAAGCCGGTCGCACCACCATCGAGGAAGTGCTCCGCGTCACCCAGATCGAGGAACACCTGGGCGGATTAACCGATTGAGCCGCCAGCGACCAACCCCTCCACCACCTTGAAGAAAACCCGCTGGAATTCTTGTAACGTCCTGCAGCCCGGCAGTCCCGCCGATGCCCGCTCCATCTGGGCGTTCAACGCGGCCAAGAACGGCTTCGCGCTCGCCTCGGAAATGTCCGTCCCCGCCGGTCAGACCCTCCCCGCCACGTTGGTCGGCAAGGATTGGCGCATTCTCCTCCAGCCCAAGCTCAACATCGCCCTGCTCAATCCGGAAAAGGTTTTTCTCCGGGTCGTGCATCTGCCCTCCAGCAATTTTGAAGAATTGCTCTCGATGGTCGAGTTGCAGTTGGAAAAAGTTTCTCCCCTGCCGGTCACTCAGGTGGTCTGGACCATGCACCTCGTCGGCCCGCCCGTCGAGAATCTCCAGACGGTGATCGTCATCATCGTCGAGCGCGACCTCGTCGATAAGCTCATGGGCCAGTTGGAAGGTCAGGGTTTCCTGGCGGACCGGCTCGAATTGCTCCAGTTGGATCAACTGCTCGCCACCCGGATCACCGCCGATGGCGCCTGGATTTATCCCAGCCATAGCTCCGGCAAATTCACCGCGCTCGTCGCATGGTGGAGCGGAGGCGTCTTGCGTAATCTGAGCCTGATCCACATTCCCGCCGTGCCCGAACGGGCCGCTTTGCTCCAGGAACAGTTGCAGCAAATGGCCTGGTCCGGCGAATTGGAAGGCTGGCTCACCGCCGCCCCGCAATGGCGCATGGTGGCCGATCCTGCCACCGCCGCCGCCTGGGAACCCATGTTCCAACCCTGGCTCGGCCGGAGCATCGAAGTCACCGCTCCGCTTTCCTCCGTCGAACTCGCGACGCTCACGGCCAATCGTTCCGCCCGGGCCAAACCCCGCGCCAATTTGCTCCCGCCGGAGTATTCCATCCGCTACCATCAGGAGTTCATTGATCGCCTCTGGATTCGCGGCTTGGGTGCCGTCGTGGGTGCATACGCGGCGATTGTCATGCTGTATTTCTTCGCCGCCCAGTACCAGGAAATGAAGACGGGTGATGTGGAACGCAGCGTGCGCATGAGCAGCACTAGCTACACGAACGCCCTCCAAGTCAAAGCCAAGCTGCAGGTGTTGCAGGACCGCCAGGCGCTCAAATTTGCCTCGCTGGATTGCTGGAAGACCGTCGCCGAGCTGCTGCCCGAAAGCCTCACCCTCAATTCCCTCGATGTGAAGGGCGGACGCACCCTGACCCTCACCGGCCAGGCGCCCACCGATCAGGGCAAATTGGTCACCGAATTTAACGAGGCCTTACGCAAGGCCACCCGGGCGGGTGTGCCCATGTTCGAAAAGGTCGATATCGCTTCGACCCGTCTGAATCCGGACAAGACCACGATGAGTTGGTCGTTTGCGTGCGATCTCGCCAGCGGGGAGGACGGCCAATGAAGAAATACTGGGAACAACTGACCTCGCAGGAACGGCGCTGGCTCGCGGGCATTGGCATCGTTTTGTTCGTCGTTTTCAATATCTTTTTCGTGCAGCCGCATTTTCACGATTACGCCCGCGCCCAGGCCCGCATGGCCAAGGCCCAGGCCACGTTGACCATGTTCCGCGCCGAACTGGCGCGCGTGCCGCAGTACCAGTCGAGCATCAACCGCTTGAAATCGGATGCCGCCGACGTTCCGGCGGAAGACCAGGCCTTCCAATTTGTCTCCACCTATCAGCAGAAGGCCAACGAGGCCGGCGTCCTCATCGTGAATGGCGGCCGGAGTGTTCTCCACACGAACAACGAGTTCTTCGTCGAGCAGGAAGTCGGGATTGGCGTTCAGGCCATGGAAAAGCCCCTCGTGGATTTCCTCTACAGCCTCGGTTCCGGTAATTCGCTGATGCGGGTCAAGACCCTCAGCCTGCGGCCCGACCAAAGCCATCAGCAATTGTCGGCTAACCTGACCATCGTCGCGAGTTACCAGAAACGGACCGCGCCCAAGACGACTCCGCCAGTCAAATCCGCCGCCCCGGTGGCCACCGAAAAGCCGGCGCCCAAACCGGTGACGCCGCCTCCCGCCGCCATCACCAAGGCGGCCACTCCGCCCGGCCCCGCCGCCAATAAAACTACTGTCGCCCCGGGTGCCAAACCAGCCGTCCCTGATTCCGCCTCCAATCGCGTATCGGCGCTCGGCGCCCGCCCGCCCGCCACCAACAAACCAGCGGCATCAACGCAAAAAAGACCGTGAAAACCATCGCACTGACTTTGTCCTTGTCCTTGTCCGGAGTTGCCCTCTCGGCGCAACTTCCCCCACCCGCTGGCACCAACACCGTCAACGCGGCGGAAGTCCGGCGCCAACTCCGCGAAAAGTTGGGCGCGGTGACGAATGCTTCGAGCGTTCCCGCTCCCGCCATCGCCACCACGCTCACTCCGGTTGCGCCAGCGGACACCAACGCCGTCCCCATGATCACCTCCACCAACCTGCCGGTGGGTGACGCCTTTGGCCAGGCCGCCTCCGCCGCGCAGGCGCGGACCAATCGGCCAACCCGTGTTTTCAGCATGCCGCCCGTGGGGACCACCAACGCCCTCGCCGCTCCCTTGGGTCAGCCGGCTCCCACCGTTTTCCCGGCCCAGCCGCTGGCTCCGGCCGCGCCTGGTACCCCGACTGCCACCCCCCTCGGTGCCCGCCCGCCCGGCCCGGCCGGTCCCGCCTTTGGCACTTTGCCCGGTGCTGCCGGTACCCCCGCTGGCACTCCTGGCGCCACCGCCGCGGCTGCCACCAACGCCGAACCGGTCATTGAAGCTGGTCTCATCAATTTTCCCGCCGTGGATATCAGCCAGGTCTTGCAAATCTACGCGGAACTCGTCGGCCGCACCGTGCTTCGGGCCACCGCGCTCCCCGCCCAGCAGATTACCCTGAAGACCCAGACCGCGCTGACTCGTTCCGAGGCCATCCAGGCGCTCGACAGCGTGCTGGCCATGAATGGCATCACCATGGTGAACGTCGGCGATAAGTTCGTCAAAGCCGTCCAGCAGGGCACCGTCGTCACCGAAGCCGCGCTCTTCAATACCAAGGACCCTTCCAAATTGCCCGAGGCGGATCAATACGTCGCCCAGATCGTCCAGTTGAATTACGCGCGGCCCACCGAAGTGCTCCCCGCTCTGCAGCCCTTCGCCAAGATCCCGAACAGCATCCTCGCCCTGGATAACAGTCAGATGCTCATTATTCGGGACTACGCTCCCAACGTGAAGCGCATGCTCGAACTCATCAAGGCCATCGATGTCATCGCCCCTATGGATTATGACTCGGAAGTGATTCCGATCAAATATGCCCTGGCTTCGGATATTTCCAGCGCCCTGGGCAGCCTCGGCGGCGGCACCGGCACTTCCGTCGGTCGTGGTTCCGGCAGTGGTGGCGGGTTGGGTGGCGGGGGTCTCGGTGGTGGGTTGGGTGGCCGCGGCGGCATTGGTGGCGGTGGCCTTGGCGGCGGGGTGAATGGAGTTGGTGGCTTTGGCAATAACGGCGGCATTAACGGTCAAGCCGGCATTGGCGGTCTCGGCGGTGGCGTGGGTGGGGGTGGCGGCGCCGGAGCCCGCGGTAACACTTTCAGCGACCGTCTTTCCAGCCTCGTGAATCGCGCCGCCAGCGCCGGCGAGTTCCGGGTGCTGGGCCAGACCAAGATCATCGCGGATGAACGCACCAACTCCCTGCTGGTTTTCGCCGGCAAGGAGGACATGAAGATGATCAAGAGCATCATTGAAAAGCTCGACGTCGTGCTCGCCCAGGTGCTGATCGAGGCCATCATCATGGAAGTCGATTTGTCTGATAACAAGAGCCTCGGCGTCAGCTATCTCCAGACCAAGCCTACGGATCTGGCCAAGGGCGGCTCCTACGCCGGCCAGGGCGGCATCAACAATGTCGGCTACCTGACTCCCAGCGCCTTCGGGGCCGGTACGAATGGCGCCGCCGGGTTGGCCAGTGGCTTCAGCTATCTCGCCAATTTGGGCGGCAGCTTCGATGCCACGGTTACCGCCGCCGCGTCCGATAGCCATGTGAATGTCCTCTCCCGTCCCCGCATCCAGACTTCGCACGCGGTCACCGCCTCGTTGCAGGTCGGCGAAACGATCCCGTATGTCACCGGCACCTATTACAACGGCCTTTCCGGCGGTCCGAGTTCGCAATATCAGCAGTTGTTCGTGGGTATCAACCTGCAGGTCACTCCGTTGATCAATCCCGAAGGCCTCGTGGTCATGGACATCGTGCAGGACATCCAGGATCTGGACGGTTCCACCGCCATCAGCGGCGTCGGCAACGTTCCTAATACTTCCAAGCGCACCGCTTCCGCGAAGGTCTCCGTCCGGGATCGCGACACCATCATCCTCGGCGGGTTCATTACCGCCCACAAGAACCTCAGCAAGTCCGGCGTTCCTTTCCTCAAGGACATCCCCCTGCTGGGTTACCTGTTCAACAGCTCCAGTTCCAGCAGCGACCGCAAGGAATTGATGGTGCTGATCCGGCCCACCGTGCTGCCTTCGCCGGAATCCGCCGCCCTCCAGGCCCGCACCGAAGTGAACCGCTCCTCCGCCCTCAAGGGCGCGGAACGCGATTACCGCAAGGAAGATCTGCGCATGCAGAAGGATGCGGACAAGATCAAGATCCCGAAGGAAGACTGAGCCCCGCCTGCGTGCCTTGTTGGTTCGCTTCCAATCTCTATTACGAGTTATGCATACTTCCGCTTTCCGCCGCCGGTCCGCGTCCCGGGTTGGCTGCCGTCCTGTGCCGCGTGGCTGGAACCGGAGCCGTTTCGGTTTGTTCCTCTGCCTGTTGGCCTGGTGGGCTTCCGGTGGTCCTGCCGTTCAGGCGCAGCAGACGGTTACGAACGCCTCGCTCTCGGCCCTCCGCGCGGCCCTGGCCGCGGGCGGTGGCACCATCACGCTGGCGTTCAATGGCAGCATCTCTGTCACCACGCCGCTCCAGATTTCGTACGACACCATCCTCGACGCGTCCACGAACACGGTGAGCCTGCTCGGGGCGGGCACGAACGGTGTCATCGTCGTCCCGGCTGGCATTAATTTTGCCATGTCCAACGTCACCGTCAGCGGCGGCACCGTGATCGCCCGCGCCGGCACCGCCGGCACCGCCGGCCAGAACAATAGTCACATTGGCGGCAATGGAGGCAACGCTACCGACGGCGGCCTCGCCCTCGGTGGCGCCCTCCAGAATGCTGGCACCACCCGGCTGGTAAATTGCTCTTTTCTTACTAACAGCGCCACCGGCGCGGTCGGCGGCGCCGGCGGCGCCGGCGGCACTGGTGCTTCCATCGGCGGCAATGGCGGGAACGGCGGCAATGGCGGCTCCGCCTATGGCGGGGCCATTTACAACACCGGCGTTTTGTTGCTTACGAATTGCACCTTCGCTGGCAACTCTCTCCTGGCCGGTGCCGGCGGTGCCCCGGGGGCGGCTGGCTCTGGCGCCAGTTCGAGCAACCCGGGCGCGGGCGGCTCCGGGGGCTCCGTCGCCGGCGCGGCGGTTTACAATGCCACCAATGGCGTGCTGAATATTGTCAATTGTGTGTTTTACCAGAATTCGGCCACCGGCGGGACCTCCGCCACCGCCGGAGTCGGCGGCAGTGGTAACACGGGTCTCCCCGGCGCCACCGGCGGCGGGGCCTCCGGTGGCGCCGTCGCCAGTGACGGTCAAAGCATTGTGCTCAACACCACCTTCTACGGCAATTCGGCCGTCGGCGGCACGGGCGGCACCGGTGGCGCGGGCTTTGTGTTTAGCGGGAATGGCGGCAGCGGCGGGAACGCCTACGGCGGTGGTTTCTCCAGCACGGGTTCCGCCGCTTTGACGAATTGCACCTTTTCCACCTGCGCCGCCACCGGTGGCACCAACGGGGTTTCCGGCGGCCGCACCGCGGTGGATGGTTCTCTGGGCCTCAGCCGCGGCGATAATCTCGCCTGTGTGGCCGGCACCCTGCTGCTCAAGAATTCCCTGTTCGCTGCCGGTGTCAACGGCCACAATGTTTACGGCTCTTTCACCGATCAGGGCAATAACCTCAGTTCCGATGCCACCCCCGGTTTCACCCGGCCCACCAGCCGCCAGCTCCTCGACCCCCAGTTGGATGTGCTCAACGCCAACGGCGGCCCCACGCTCACCATGGCCCTCCTGCGCGGCAGTCCCGCCATTGATGCCGCGGAAAATCTGCCTTTCCCCCTCTTCGACCAGCGCGGGTCTCTCCGCCCCACGCTGACTTATAGCAATTACGCCGACATTGGGGCTTTTGAGTTTGGCGTCAATTATTCGGTTGCCGGGTTCGTGTCCTTGGGTGGCGTGGGCGTCAGTGGCATCCCGGTCAGCGCCACCAATTCTTCCGGTCAGGTTTTTTCCACGGTCACGACCAATGGCGACTACTCGTTCAACCTCCTGCCCGGCACGTTCACGGTCGGCCCGCAGCCGGTCGGCTCCTTTACCCCCTCCTCCCGCTCCGTCTCCGTGTTCACCAACGTGATCAATGTAAATTTCGCCCTCGCCAATGCCGGTCCCGCCACCATCGCCCGGGCCGCCAAACCCGCTTCCCCCTCGTCCCTGGTGCTTTCCTTTGCCACCCTCCCGAATCAGGTTTACCGGATTCAGACCTCCACGAACCTGGTGAATTGGACCGGCGTTCTGACCAACACCGCCACCGGGAGCGGACCGGTTTACTTTACCAACACGGTCGCCACCAATATCCCGTACCGGTTTGTCCGCCTGGTCAGCCCTTGAACCAGCGCCATTGCATCCGGTCAACCCCTCGCTGCCATGAGTGATCCCATCAGTCCCATCGGTTCCATCTCTTGGACCGATCTTACCGTTCCCCATGCCGAGGCGGTCCGGCAGTTCTATGCCACGGTGGTGGGCTGGCATTCCACCCCGGTGGACATGGACGGTTATTCGGATTTTTGCATGGCCAGCCCGGCGGATGACAAGGTCGTCGCTGGCATTTGCCATGCCCGCGGGGCTAACGCGGACCTGCCCGCCCAATGGCTCATTTATATCACCGTCGCCGATGTCGTGGTCAGTGCCACGGAATGCGTGCGCTTGGGCGGCAAGGTTTTGCGTGGTCCGCGGGACATGGGCAATGGCCGCATGGTCGTGATTCAGGATCCCGCCGGTGCCGTGGCCGCCCTTTATCAGCCCGCCTGATTCCCGTCCCGCCGGCGGGACCAGCGCTTGTGAAAGCAACCACCTTCGTCCTCCGTCGTGAAACTCTCCGGGGCGGCTGCTGCCGGATTTTCCTCGCACGGCGCGCCGGGCTGCTGCTCCTGCTCCCCGTTCTTTTGTTTTCCGGCTGCCAGACTCCCCCCGGCTCGACCGGGTCGATCAGCACGCTTGGCTTGCAGGACCCCGCCGGTCACTCGGTTGACCCTTTTGCCTCCCTCCCCGCGGGCACCCGGGGGTTGGTGTTCCTGTTTCTCCGGCCCGATTGCCCCATTGCCAATCATTATGCTCCCGAACTGCAGCGGCTGGCGCACGAATACTCCCCGTCGGGTTTTGCCTTCTGGCTGGTCTATCCGGATGCGGACATTACCGGTCCGGTGATCGCGCTCCATGCCCGCGAGTATTCCCTCCCGGGAACTCCCCTCCGGGATCCGCAACACGGGCTCGTGCACCGCGCGGGCGCGACGGTCACCCCGGAAGCCGCGGTATTCCGGCCGGACGGCCGGCTGGTTTATCGCGGGCGCATCGATGATCGCTATGTGGATTTTGGCCGGGAACGGCCGGCCCCCACCCGCCGGGACCTTGAGCTCGCCTTGCAGGCCATTCGGGACGGTCTCCCCGTACCGTCCCCGGGCGGCCCCGCTGTCGGTTGCTACATTTTTGAACCGCATTGACCTGCCCGGTCCGCCGGCGCGGAATTTGTCTTTTGCAAAAGCCTTGCCACCCCCTATGCTCACGCCATGCCAGAAATCGTAAACTTTGTGAATCACGGCGCGGCCGCCATCACGCCGGCAATCACCGAGCGCGTCTTAAAGCTCCTGCCGCAATGGAAATTGGAGTTTACTCAGATTTACGCCCCCCTCTTTCCCCACCTCGTTGACCAGTTGGAACTCCTCGCGGATGCTGTGGAAGACACCTTGGAGGGTGCCTACAAGGATTTGCCTTATTCCGCGCTGGCCCAGGCGGTCTTCGCCCTGATTTACGCCCACAAAAAAGTCGGCATCATTCCGGACAGTGTCCTGAACCTTGGCCGGGCCGATGATTCCAGCATTGTCCGGGCGGTCCTTATCCAGAACGAAAAGGCATTTGCGATCTACGCCGCGGTACAGAATCGGTCCTGGTCCGGCATCACCGTCGCCCCTTGAGCTGAATTGGGAAGTTGGGGGAAGTCTCCAAAAAAATGGCGGCCCCACTCAGGGCCGCCGAACCTAACCGACCAGATTTACGTTCATGATTCTGCCGGGGTTCCGCGACTCTGGAAATGGGGTGTTTACCCCACCCTCCCGGTGAGCTCAACCTCGTTCATTATCATTCGGTTTCCGGCTCGTCCTCCCGTCGCCGTTAGCCCTATCTTATTGAGCATGTTGTTGCTCGCTCGCGTTTTCGCCGCTCTGCTTCTGGCCACCTTCGCCGCGGTTCCTGCCGGCGCCGATCCCGTGGATGACTTGCTGCGCGCGGAGATGAAACAGCGCCAGATTCCTGGCCTCGCGCTGGCCGTGGTCCGGACCGGCCAGCCCGTCCGCCTGCAGGGCTATGGCCTGGCCAATCTGGAGTGGCTCACCCCTGTCACGCCCGCTACCGTTTTTGAAATCGGGTCCCTCACCAAACAATTTACCGCCGCGGCCGTGCTGCTGCTGGCGCAGGATGGCAAATTGTCGCTGGACGACCGGCTCAGCCGGCACCTGGCCGGCACGCCCGCGGCGTGGTCAAATATCACGCTCCGGCATTTGCTCACCCATACTTCCGGAATCCGGAATTACACCGGGCTCCCGGGCTTTGAACTGACCCGCCATCTTACCCGGGATCAGTTTATCGCGCAGCTTGCCGCCCAGCCTCTGGATTTCTCTCCGGGTGCAGGCTGGTCCTACAGCAATTCCGGCTACAGCCTCCTTGGCCATGTCGTGGCCGCGACCGCCGGTTGTGACTACTGGTCCTTTCTTCGCCAGCGCATTTTGCAACCCTTGCAAATGGACGCCACTCGCGATCGGTTGCCCGGGGTGATTGTTCCGGGTCGCGCCGCAGGATATGAAATGACCAACCACGTCTTGATCAATCGCGATTATGATATAACCGATGTTTTCTCCGCGGGAGCCCTCCTTTCGACGGCTTCCGACCTGGTAAAATGGGACGCCGCGCTCAGTTCCGGGCACCTCTTGAGTCCGGCCAGCCTGGCCGAATGGTGGACTCCCGCGCGCCTCAATGATGGCACGGTGAAACGTTATGGCTTTGGCTGGAACCTGGAGCCGCAGGCCGGTCACCGCTGCTTTGGCCACGGCGGCGCCACCTCGGGGTTTTCCGCCAGCATTCAGCGCTTCCCGGACGATCAATTGAGTGTGATTGTGTTGACCAACTCCGACGAATTCAATGTCGCCACCACCCTCGCGAAAAAGGTGGCCGACCTCTATCTGGCGGGTCTGCCGCGGTAAGCTTACTGGCCCCGCCGGCCCGTCAGCACCCCGCTCCGGCTGCGTACTTCCAAAGGTGTATGGTCAATTCCTCCCCTCGTTGGCAATCTTTCGCGGCAAGCCCGAACCACCGTTGACATGCCGGCCCGCCGTCAAATTTGCGGAAAGGGGCCGACGGCACACGCAGTAACAGTTGGATTCGGTAATTCCTGAAAGCGAAAAATAAATGAGCGCGATGAAGCAGCAATTGTCGGTGGGCCTCCTGACCCTGGGTTTGTCCGTCCTGGCCAGTCAGGCGTCCAATTTTGATTTTTCTTACACCTACGCCGATGGCAATGTGGTTGCCGGTACGTTTAGCGGCCAGGTAAATGGCATCTACGTGGACAACATCAGCAACCTTGCCATGAGCTTCAACGGCCATGCCACCGCCGGCCACGTCTATGCCGCCACTTATGGCGGTGGCACTTTTGCCCCCGGCCCGGTTGTGTCCTTTGTGGCCGCTGACAATAATTTTATCTTCATTAACAGCGATATTCTTCACGGTGACTTCGGTTTCACCGATGCCCTCTTTTTCGCGCCCCCCGCCTATTTTGGCACGCCCACCATCCAGGTGGATTCCTCCTCCCCTTTCTTTGCGGAGACCAAAGCCATCGTGCCGGGTAATTGGCGTCTCCATGTTCCCGAGGCCGGCTCCACCCTGGCGCTCTCGGGGATCGCCTTCTCCGCACTTTGCCTGGCACGACGGAAATTCTCCGCCCGTTGATCCGACCCGGATCGCGGCCGGGCGGCGTTTGGTTATGCTCGTGCCCGCCGCGGGCCGGTTGTGCGGGCCGGTTCGATGTGGACCAGGACATCCCGCACGCGCGGTTGTGCCGAGCGGATGTGGTCCTTCACCTTGTGTGCCAGGGCATGGCCGTCCAGCACCGTCATTTGGGGTTCCACCTGCATGTGCATGTCCACGAGGTAATGGCGACCCGATTTCCGCACCATGCATTTCTCGATCGCTTCGACTCCGGGGACTTCCCTGGCCAGATTGCGAATTTGGTTTACGAATTCCTCGCTCGGTGCCGCGTCCATGAGTTCGTTCAACGCCGGCCGCAATAATTGCCAGCCATTCCAGGCGATGATTCCCGCCGCCACCACCGCCGCCACAGCGTCGGCGGACTCATACCCCTTGCCTCCGACCAGCGCGATGGTGATGCCCACCGCCGCCGCGAGAGAAGTGATGACATCGCTGCGATGGTGCCAGGCATCGGTTTGCACCGCGAGACTCTCTACCGCCGCCGCTTCCCGGACGACATAGCGGAACAAGGTTTCTTTGACGATGATCACGATCAGGAGCACCACCAAGGTAAAGGCCCGCGGTCCCGCGGTCTGGGGCAATAAAATTTCCTTGATGGAGTGAAAGGCGATCCCGGCTGCCGCCAGTAGCAGCATGGTGGCCACAATCGCCGAGGCAATCGGCTCCGCCTTGCCGTGGCCATAGGGATGCTCGGCATCCTCGGGTATTTCGGCCACCACCAACCCCCGCCAGACTACAATGGAACTGAAAATGTCCGCCATCGACTCGACTGCGTCCGCAATGAGGGCATGGGATTGCCCCGCAATTCCAGCCGCCAGTTTCCCGGCTGCAAACAGCGTGTTGACCACCATGCCCAGCAGTGTCGCGCGCAGGCTCCGCCGCAGACGATTCATGAACTTGGCGGCTCCGCTTGCTTGGGGATCCGGTGACGCCGGCGCAACTTTCCGCTAACCACCGCCCGGTGACAACCGCAAATAAATTCCCCGGCGCTAACCCTTTCCCACTCCTTCCGATTTCACCCAAAGGTCCGTGTGAAGTAATTCCCAGTCCGCCGACTGGCGCTGTTGCAAATGAAAGCCCTCGGCTTGCATCCGGCTGTCCGGTTCCGTCAGTTCCCGGGCCGGCAGCCGGCTGAACCATTCAAAAAACCAATACATCAGGCTCAGAATCACGCCGCTGCGCCACCGGCGCCAACCCCGGGGCGCCCGGCAAAAATCCGCCACCAGCCAGTGCGCCCCGGTCTTGCTGGAGGACGCGATTTTAGGCATAAGCTCATCCAGTTGGTCCGGCCGGAAGCAATCTAAAAAAAAGTGAGTGACGATTAAGTCAAACTCCGCCACCGGAAAATCCCATGTGCCGACATCCGCCGTCACAAACTCCACCTTTCCTGCAGTCCCGCCCGCGCGCTGCAGGCGGCTTTGCGCTTGGTGGAGCATGCGCGGACTGGCATCCACGCAGGTGACCCGGGCCTCCGGAAACTGTCGGCAAAATGCCGCGAGGAATCTCCCGTTGCCCTCGCCCAGCAAGAGCACCTGTCGTGGTCGGGGGATCGAGGCGAGGAACGCGGTGCGGCAGCGCTGTAATTTGTTTCCGGCCAGCACCCATTCCATCCAGCGGTAATGCGCTGCCAGCCAATCAAAATTGGCCACTTCCCTATTTGGAACAATTTTGCGGTGGGAGTTCGTCCACCAGGCCCACGCCGCCAGCGCTCCCGCTGCATAGGCGGCCACATCCCAGGGGTCGCCCGTCGTCCGCATGATCCGGGGCCCGATTCCTTCGAACAGGATCGACCAACCCAGCCAGTGCGCCGCTATTTCGCCACCGGTCGGGGGACCGTCGTGACCGCGGAGTCCCAGCCACCGATGGGTCAGCAGCAGGGGCGGGAGAGCGCAGGGGATCAGGAGCAGGTCATTAAACCAGGAATGGAAGAAGATCAGGGCACAATGGGGTTTCACCACCCAGCGATTCACGGCATACAGGCCAACGCCGAGCAGGAAAATCGGATCTCCCAGGTACGCGAACCGCCTTAGAGGAGGGCCAGCATCACCAACCCGAATCCCAGACCCAGCAGGGTTTTCAACAGCAGAACTTTTGCCAGTATCATTGATGGTAGGGTTCGGTTTTTAAGGTTGGCTGCGTGGTTGGTAGCCGTTGGAACGGCTGTCCGGGGGCAGATCGTCGCTGTTCCGGCCCGCATTGCGATACTTGTCACTGGTCGCGGCGCGGCGGCCGACCAACTCCGTCATCAGGGCCTCGGCATTCGCGTATTTGGAAAACTCCTTCGGCGGTTCAAACAGTTCCCGGGAGGGTTTCTCCAAACGGACATTGCTGAAATTTGCCGTAAAACGGTTCGGCCCGGTCGCCGACACGATGCGGAGCGGCACATTACCAAGGTCCGTGGCCCGCCAGACGGTGAGTTGATCGGTCGCCCCGTCCGCCAGGTGGACGCTCATTTCCGTCTTCCGGCAGGGATGGCCGTTGATGCTCTCCGCATTGGCCGATTCCGCCGTTATCACAATATTGGAAACGGCCAGCGCGGCCCTCAGGGGGGCATAACCCTGTAAGGGTTCATTCACGAGGAACCCGGTTTGGTCGGTCACCGACCAGATAAAACTATTGTCCTTGTCGCCGGCGAAGAGGAGCCGGTCTTCCCGGCCCAAAAGGGTTCCGGCAAGCCGGCGGGTTTGGCTCACGACCCCGGGCAGATCCACCACCACCTTGGCGCTGAATCCGGCGCTATTGGTCAGTAAAAATCCCGCGGTGCCGGTCAAAAGTGCCGGGGGCGTCGGCGCCTGCGCGAATCCCATCTGGTCCACCCCGCTGAGCTTTTGCAACGAACCCCCGCAACCGGCCAGAAAAATGGCCGCCAACCCCAACCCCCATGCCAGCGTCCGCCCGGCCGGGCGCGCCGCTCGTGACTGTTTCCCCATTTCGCTTGGTGTCATAGGCAGATTCTCCGGCGTTTTCTACCGGTCGGTCCTGTTTTTCTCACGGCTTTTTGCTGCTGGTTCGGGCTTTCAGCCAGTTATAGTCGGTGCCCGGTGCCGCGGCGATGATTCCCCCCACCGCCCCCCGCACGGGCGGACGCACCGTGCTGGCGTCGGCCCAGCGCCGCGATTCAAAATGGCCATCTGCGAAGGAAAGGTTTCCTGCGCCGTTGTGATAGGATGCCGGCAGATTCCCCCAGGCCTCGTTTTCCAGGATGTTCATGAAGAACCCATCATTGATGGTATCCGGATGTTCGTCCAAAAACACAAAAGTCCCCGCCGGGTTCGGCATGTCGGTGACTTTGAAAAACTGCATATACAAAGGATTAAACCGGTTGGTCAATTCGCCGGGATCACCCACCTGCGAGTTCATCGACATGCTGCGAATCCGGTCGCCATTGTCCGCCATGGAACGGTCGGAGGGGCATTTGTAGATCTGCCAGGAATGCCCCGTGTAGGGTCCGAGCAGCGAGCCGGAGAGATAGGCCGTGTTCGTGTTGTCATCACTGCTCAGCCAATCCTCCACATTATTGGCCCAGGTATTTCGCAGAGAAACCGTCTGCGGCTTGCCGTGATTATTCACCAGGCGGGAGCCGTTTTCATCGGCGTACAGATTGGACGCCAGCGACAATTGCCGGATGTTGTTCCCGCATGTGATGCCCTGGGCTTTCGATTTGGAGGTGGCCAGTACCGGCAACAGGAGCCCGGCCAGAATTGCGATGATGGCAAGGACTACGAGCAGTTCGATCAGGGTGAAACCCTGCCTGCTGTGCGTGTGTTCGCCAACGGACCGTGCCGGTAAATTCTTCAAGCAGGCCTCAAGTTCCCCTCCCGGCGGATTCCTGTCAAGGTATCCCGCAGGTCAACCGGGAGATTAGCGGTGTCGGCGACCGGCTATCCCAGTGTCTCCAAGCAATAGCAACCGCTCCGGCAGCAGCACAAATGGGTCTTCCTTGGCTGCGCGATCCGGGAAAAAGAAACCCCGTGGGCCGTAGCCGACGGGGTCAAATACAATGGCAACCGACCAGCGTCCGCTCAATTACGAACGGGGATGCGGTTCCGGTTGCTCTGGAACAACGACCTTGCGGTCGTTTGCCCAACTCAGGCCGGGGTGTTGCCGATGGCTTCGACCGGGCAGCCTTCCATGGCTTCCTTGCAACGCGCCGCTTCGTCCGGAGAAGCGGGTTGCTTGTACACATAGGAGTAACCACCGTCGTCACTCCGGGTGAAATTGTCGGGCGCGGTTTCGCGGCACAGGTCGCAGTCAATGCACTGATTGTCCACGAAATAACTGCCTTCGACGTTTTCTTTGTATCGATTTGCAATGTCAGCCATAAAATCTTGAAATTCTTAACTTTTCCGGGGCCAAATTTGCAACCCCCGCCCTCAAAGATCAAGCAACATTTTTCACCCAAAAAACCGGCCCCAGCATCCGCATCCGTAGGAAATCAACCGCTGCTTCGCCTGCTGCCTCAGTTAGCCACAGGGGATCGTCCCTGCCGCCAGCCATTCCAGCCCCTCCGGCAGCGGTTGGGTGGTAAACTCCAGATGCACCACCCGGCGATGGCCGGGTAGCTGTGCCGCCGAAGAGGCGTGCAGCAACAGCGGTCGCATGAGGACGCACCCTCCCCGCGGCACCAGGCAGACTTCCGGAACTGCCCTCTCCCGCCAGCGCCGGATTTCCGCCGCCGGCAACCGCCCCTCCCGCTGTGAACCCGGCAGGACTTGCAACGGTCCGTTCTCCGCCCCGCAATCGTCCAGGTGGAGACGCACTGTCAACATTTGCTCCAGAATTGCGGCCGGTGGTTGCACGTGCGCCACCCCCGCCTTCATCGACCAGGCGCCAAAGCCCGGTACCTCCACTCGTCGTCGCACCGCGATGGCGAGATCCTGATGCCAGGCCACCTTCCAATTCGCCGCCGGGGTCTTGTCAAAAAGCAAACCCCGCACTGCGAAGGCACCCACCCCCAACACCGGCGTTACCAGCGCCCTGATGGGTGCGGAATGGGCAAGTTGCTGCACCGCCGGAACTTCCTCCAACAAGTTGCGCCGGGCATAAAGGCTGCCCCGGCGTTGGCGTTGGGAACCCTCCGTCTCGGCCAGCCCCTTGACCAGCTCCGCGATGACCGTTTCCTCCACGCAACCCGCGACCACGGCGAATCCCCGCCGCTCGAGTAGCGGCAGCCAGTCGTTGACTCCTGTCGGCGCGGTCGGCCCGTTCATTTGACGGCAGGCAGGGGAACCTGGCCGGGGCGGCTGAGGTAGTAGAGCAAATCCCGGATTTCCTGATCGGTCAGGCTTTGCAACAGCCCTTCGGGCATCATGGAGAGTTCGCTTTGTTGCAGGGTCTTGATTTCGTTCCGGGGCAGCACCAGGACTTCGTTGGCCGTCACCACGGTGACGGACTTTTCATCCTGCTTGGTGACGATTCCCGTCAGGCTCCGGTCGTCATTGGTTTCCACGTTCCAGGACCGGTATTCATTTGGTATGACCGCATTCGGATCCACGATGTTTTGGAGGATGTAGTCCAGGTCGCCGCGGTTGGAGCCCGTCAGGTTGGGGCCGACCTTGCCGCCCGCATCAAACAGGGTGTGGCATTGCGCGCAGGTCTTGGTAAACACCGCCCGCCCGCGCGGAGCATCGCCCGGCGTGGAGCCCCCGGCCCGGTAAACTTTTTTGTATTTCGCGATTTCCTGTTGTTTGTCGGCGGAACTGTCCCGGGAAACGCCCCAGACCTTCTTGATCAGCACTTCCAGCTCCGCGTTTTTTAGCCCGCGCAACTGTCGCACCAGGTCGGCCGTCAAATCCCGCACCGGCACGGTCCCTTCGCCGACGGCCGCCAGGAGCGGACGGGCAAACGCCACCCGCGAAACGAGCGTGCTGAGGGCATCCGGCCGGGCCCCGGCCCCGAGCCGGGGGTAGAGCGCCAGGATGGCCGCCGGTGTTTTCGCATCTTCATAAGCCGCCAGCCCCCGCAGGGCGGGGACCTGCAGGTTCGGGTCGGCGATTAATTGCTGCAGCAATGGGGCCAGGCCGTTGGCGTGCACGCCCAACAACGAATCCAGGGCCGTGCGCCGGGCACTGCCGTCCGCGGTCTTATCCAGCAGGGTCTTTTGCAACGCGGCCAGCGCGCTTTCACTGCCGAATTTGAGGGACAATGCCTGGGTCTCGGCCCGGATGTCGCCGTTGGCACTGTTCTCCAATTTCGCCTGCGCCAATTCCCAACCCTCCGGCATCGCGACGCCTCGTTGCCCCCTCAAGGCCAGGCTCAGTCCCGTCAAAATGTCCAGGCGGTGCGCGTCGTCCGTCACGCGATTAAGGCTGGTCGTGATCGCGGCATACGCCGCCGACGTGCCCAGGGCCGCCACCCGTCGAACCGTGAAATGCAACAGCCGCGGCTGCCGGGCTGCTTCTGCCAGTTGCAGCGCCCGGTTCATGTCTTCTGCGGCCAACGGTTCCGCGGCATACCAATTCATCAGCGGCAGATTATGATCCGCCGCATCCTCGCCCCGGGCCTGCAACCCGGCGACAGTGTCCCATCGCTGCGCCACCGGCACCCGCTGCATCGCCGCCGCCAGGTACAGCCGGACGACCGGGGAGGGATCCGTCCGGGCGAGTCGCGCAAATTCCGTTAGCGCCGCCGGCGGGACCTGCCGACCTTCGGCCAGAAGTTGAATCGTCCAGGCGCGTAGGTATTCCTGCGGATTCCCCAGTAGCTTGAGCGCGGTTTCCTCCGGCAGATTGCCCGTGACATGCAGCGCCCACAGCGCCCGCAACGCCATCGTTTCCGGCGCGACCGCCTTGCCATAAGACGGCACCAGCACCCGGGTCGGCCCTTGTTCGGCGTTCAGCAGGTTGCGGAGGAATTGCACCGCGCTCGCCGCGAGGGGCCGGTCTTTGGCCCGCTCGGCCAGGGCCCGCCGGGCGTGCCGCACATACCATTCGTTCGGGTGCGCGGCCAATTGCGCCAATTCCTCATCGGTCTTCTGTTCCAGGTTGACGGCCGTCCATTTCGTATCGCCGTACACCACCTTGAAGATGCGCCCATTCGAGCGGTCATGGCCGTTGACATCATTGTGATGGCATTGGTTTTTGTCATACCAATCGATCATGAACACCGAACCATCCTGATCGGATTCCAGGTTCAGGATTTGCGACCAGGAATCATTGAAATTGATGAAATCCGGCCGGTGATGCCCCACGAATCCCGAGCCCTGCCGCTCCGGCGAATCCTGGTTGATCCGGGCGCCGTGGATGTTGTTCATGAAATATTGGCCCCGGTATTCCTCCGGCCAGCTGTCGCCCAGGTAAACCATGAGCCCCGCATGCGCGTGCCCGCCGCCCATCGAGCCTGAGCGACCATTACCTGCGTGCGGCCCCTTGTCCCCCGCATAATGAAAATGATCCGCGATGGTTTTGATGTCGTCGAAAATGTACGGGTTCACATGCTGGCCCCCCTGGCGTTCGTAGCGGCCGCCCTGGATCATGTGCCACAGATGCGGGATGACACACCCCTCGGTGATGCACTGCCCGTGCTCGTCAAAATCCACCCCCCACGGATTGCTGGTGCCTTCCGCGAAATACTCGAATTCATGTTTGACCGGGTGATAGCGCCAGACGCCCGCGGTGACGGTGGTGCGTTGATGGCTCGGCGTTCCCGGTTTGCCCACTTTGGAAAGCGTGAAAACTCCATGGCAACCATACAGCCAGCCATCCGGTCCCCAGGTGAACGTGTTCAAGGTCTCATGCGTGTCCTGGTATCCCCAGCCATCCAGCAGGATTTGCGCGGGACCGGCTGGCTTCGGGGTCTCGCCATCCTGGATCGGGATGTACATCAGGTACGGCGGCGCCCCCACCCACACCCCGCCAAAGCCGACTTCCAAGCCGCTCACCAGGTTGAGTCCCTCCATGAACACCGTCCGTTTATCAAACCGTCCGTCCCCGTCAGTGTCTTCGAACACCAGGATCCGGTCCTTCCCCTGGCCTTCGGGTGCGCGCATCGGATACGTGTACGCTTCCGCCACCCACAACCGGCCGCGATGATCCAGCGCGAAAGCGATCGGCTGTTTCACATCCGGTTCCGCGGCGAAAAGCGTGGCCTTGAACCCGGGCGGCAGCGTCATTTCTTTTGCTGCCTGTTCGGGCGTAAGTCCGGCGAATTTGACGTCATCCATCGGCGGCATGGGATTGCCCGTGAGCCGGGCCGGATCCAGTTCATTGGCGAACTTCGGCCGTGTGGCGTATAACTTGAAATCATCGAAGTTCAGATGACCCCAGCCGCCGGACTCCTCATCCACCAGCCGGATGAAAATCTCCCGGCCCTGCTGCTCCTTCAGATCCACCACCACCGGGCACAACGCCTCACTGTCATAACCCGTGACTTTGAAGAACACCTGGTCGTTGTCCGCCCGCACCAATTCCACCCGCGTGCCCGGCTGGTTTCCGCCCGCGATCAAAAAGCTGGCGTACGGTTGGGTGACTTTGAATCGCGCGGAAGTCAGTGTCCCCTGCGGCGGATCGGCCGCCAATTCATACGTGCCGATCCAATATTCCCCCTGATGCCCGCTCTTCATGTCGCTCCGCCGGGGCGCCACCGTATCCCCGCGCACCGGTTGCCCGGCAAACGCGGTCCCTGTTGCCGTCCAGTCCTGCAGCGTGCCCGTCTCAAAATCCAGATTCAGCGGATGCCCATCCGCCCCGGTCGGCGGAATCCCCACCGGCGGCGCCGCCAGCAAAGTGATCGACGAAACCAAGCCGAGGAGCATCCATGATAACGAAGCCGGGATTTTCATGATAAGAACAGACGATGGGGCGGGTTGCGGGATTCAAGGGCAGGGCATCGGACGGAATTGACGGGGAAAATAACCTCAGGATGTGGCTGCGGATCAATCCATTGGGCCCTCCGCGCAGGCTTTGAACGGGGCCGGCTCCGCGTCAAGCGGAGCCGGCCCGGGTGAAGACTTACTTGCCCGCCGGCGCGAGCGGCTTGGGCTGGGCGGCCTGCCATTCAGCCTGACTCACCTTTTTGGTGTCGTGCAGGAACACAAATGCCCCCTTCTTATTGCCCATCACTACATCGGGATATTTTGCGTTGTTGATGTTCCCCGCGATGATCTGCGTGCCGATCCCGGAATTGTTGTCGATGAGGTTCGGGACAAAATCCACCCCGCCTCCGGGCGTGCGCACAATCTTGAACCAATACAGCACCGCCGCGCCGCCGGGATCCACATCCCCGTGGGAGCCATGCGCCCAGAACCGCTTGCCGGTGACGATGTCCTTGATCCCGTCCCCGTCCATGTCGATCAGGTCAATCGCGTGGAGTTGTCCGAAGGCGACCCCGTAACGGTTTTCCGTCTTTTCCTTGTTTACAATGATGTGCTCCTTGAACGCGATGTTGCCGTTTTCGGAGACTTGTTCATACCACGCCAGGCCATACCCATGCGCCGCCAGGCTGGTGATTACGTCGTTCTTGCCGTCGCCGTTCACGTCATAAACCCACATCTGCGCGCCGCCGGAGCCGAAATCGGTTTTGTGAAAGGTCCAGACGGGATCGCCCGCGAGGGAGGCGGGTTGTTCCCACCAGCCCGCTTGTTCGAGAATATCCATCCGGCCGTCCCCGTTCACGTCGCCCACCCCCAGGCCGTGGGTGAAGCGTTGCCAGTTGCCCTTGGGCGTGATCGGATGAAAGGTCCACGGCTTGGCCGCATTGCTCCAGTCCGCCGTGGCATAGCCGAAGAAGCCGCCGGAATTGCACACGATGTCGGGCTTGCCGTCACCGTTCACATCCACGAACCAGGGCGATTCATTGTCCACCACGTCCAGCACCTTGTGCCGCTGCCAGTGGCCTTCCCGTCCCTTCGGGTTTTCATACCACGAGGCGTCGAGCCCGGGGAAACCGTAGATCATGATGTCCGTCCAGCCGTCGCCATTGAAGTCGTAGGCGAACATGAAGAAATTGTCCGAGTAGGTATTCTCCACTCCCAGCCCGCCCTCGAAACCTTCGATTTGTTCCGTGGTGCCATCGGCCTTTTTGTGCGTGAAGGTCTTGTTCGCCGGATAAAACTCGTGGCGTTTGGTAAAGTCAGGTCCCTCGTACCAATACGGCCCCGCGGCCACATCCATCTTCCCGTCGTGATTGAAATCGCCAAACGTGGCGCCTTCGCTCCAGAATTTGTCGGTCAATTGAATCTTTTTGAAGGAATGCAGGGTGTAATCCTGCGCCGACGCCGTGGCAGCGATAGCCAGCAGGGCGGCGGTGAGTGGTAAAGTGCGCATGGACAATTCCTTGCACTTTTGCCGGGTGGGGTCAACTGGGAACGGCGCGATTCCCCTCGCTTTGACGCCCCGGTTCGGCTACGCTCCCTTCCCGATATGAGAAGAATTTTCCTCGGTTTGTTGTCTTGCACCTTGGCGACCGGCGTTGGCGCGGATGAAGGCATGTGGTTGTTCAATCAGCCCCCCCGCCAGATTCTCAAGGAGCGTCACCAATTTGATGCCACCGATCCCTGGCTCGATCACCTCCAGAAATCCTCGGTGCGTTTCAATTCCGGCGGCTCGGGCAGCTTCGTCAGCGAGGACGGCCTGCTGATCTCCAACCATCATGTGGGCGCTGATGCGTTGCAGAAACTCAGTTCCGAAAAGAAGAACTATCTGCACGATGGCTTTTACGCGCCGACCCCGGCCGAGGAAGTCAAATGCCTCGACCTCGAACTCAATGTGCTGCAATCTATTGAGGACGTGACCGCCCGGGTGAATGCCGCCATCCCCGCCGGTGCCGATGCCGCGAAATCCTTCCTGGCCCGCCGCAAGGTCATCGCGGAAATCGAAAAAGAATCCCAGGACAAGACCGGCCTGCGCTCGGATGTCGTCACCCTCTGGCAGGGCGGCGCGTATCACCTCTACCGCTATAAACGCTATACCGATGTTCGCCTGGTTTTCGCCCCGGAACAGCAGATCGCTTTCTACGGTGGCGATCCGGACAATTTTGAATTCCCCCGCTTCGATCTGGATATCTGCCTCTTCCGTGCCTACGAGAACGGTCAACCTGCCCAGGTGAAGGATTTTCTCAAATTCTCCGCCACCGGCCCGGTCGATGGCGATCTCGTGTTTGTTTCCGGTCATCCCGGGGGCACGAGCCGTTTGCTCACCATGGCGGAACTGGAATTGCTCCGGGACCGTCTGACGCCTTTCCGCCTGGCCACGCTGAAGCGCCAGGAAGTCCTGCTGGTCAATTGGAGCGAGCGCGGAGAAGAAAATGCCCGGCGCTGCCGCGAAGAGCTGTTTGGGATTCAGAACAGCCGTAAGGCGATTGACGGCCGCCTCGCCGGTCTGTTGGATCCCGATCTGATGGGGCCAAAAGCGACCTCGGAAGCTGCCTTCAAAACGAAACTCGCCAACCAGCCGGAATATGTCGAGGCGCTCGCGGCCTACGCCCGCATCGCGGAAGCTTCCCAGGTGCTCGCCACCAATTTCGTGCGCCTGTATCTCCTGGAAAATGCCCAGGCCTTCAATTGTGATAGCTTCCGCCTCGCGCGCACGCTCCTCCGGGCGGGCGAGGAACGGCCGAAGCCCAACGGCGAGCGGTTGCGCGAATATTCGGATTCCGGCAAGACCTCGCTGGAACTGGCGTTGTTCTCGGAAAAGCCGATTTACAAGGATCTCGAAATCCTGACCCTCACGGATTCGCTCACCTTCATGGCGGGCCAATTGGGCGCTGGCGATCCCCTGGTGGTCAAAATCCTGGCCGGCAAATCCCCGCGCGATCGCGCCGTGGAGTTGATCGAAAAAACCCGGGTCCGGGACCTGGATCTCCGCAAGATGATGTATGAAGGCGGGGCCAAGTATGTGAACGGAGTGAATGATCCCCTGATCGACCTCGCGCGCCTTGTGGACAGCGAGGCACGGGCGCTGCGCAAAATCGCCGAAAATCAGGGCGAAGCAAAACAGCAGGCCCATGCCGCCATCGCGCGCGCGCAGAATGCGCTGCTCGGCACCAGCGGCTACCCCGATGCCACGTTCACCCTCCGCCTCTCGTTCGGCGTGGTGAAAGGCTACCAGGAGGACGGCCATCTCATCGAACCGTTCACCACCCTGGCCGGGCTCTACGAGCGGAGCAAACAGATGAAAAACCGGACTCCCTTTGATTTGCCGCCCCAGTGGGAGAAACGCAAATCCCATCTCAATCTCAAAACACCCTACAATTTTGTCAGCACCGACGACATTATCGGTGGCAATTCCGGCAGCCCGGTCGTCAACCGTGCTGGCGAGTTTGTCGGTATCATCTTTGACGGCAACCTGCAGAGTTTGCCGGCGGATTATGCCTACACCGAAAAACAAGGCCGCGCGACCTCCGTCGATTCCGCCGCCATCATCGAGGCCTTGGACAAGGTCTATGGCGTGAAGCAATTGTCGCACGAGTTGATGACTGGCCATCGCGGGAAATAAGCCCCGCCCGCGCGCCTCGCTCGCCCTGCGGCTTCCGGTTCTTCAAGAACCGGAAGCCCACCTTGTTGCGAGCGTCGGCAACGCCGGCCCACTGATCGCCCGGACCACTCCGGCCATGAGCCACTATTGGCCTACTTTCTGGGAATTGATCCGGACTCCCTTTCAGCACGAGGCGCTGGTCTGGGGCATTGTGCCGCTCTATTTCGGCTGGTTGCTCAACGAAACCACTTCCGCCAAGGCCAATTTCCGCACCGCCATTCAGACTGGCTTCAGTTTTCTTTGGGCCGCCGCCCAGTGGTTGTATCCCTATTACAAGGCGTCCACCGCCGCGGGCCCGGGCAACGGACCGCCGCCCTTGCGCCCGATTAATCTCGTGGTCACCATCCTCGTCCTCGCCTTTGGCCTCATGGCTCTGGTGAGTGGGATTCGCCATCGTTACCCCAAATATTGCGCCTTTCTCGGTTACACCCGCTTCAGCAATTATTTCATGATCGCCATCTACCCCATCCAGGCCCACGTGCTGGATTGGACCTGGCAACGGCTGGCCGCCATCGGGGTCTTCGCCATCCCGCTTTGGGTGGTGCTCCATCTCGGCCTCTGGCCCCTCCGGCAGCGGCGGTAATGTCATCTTGGTCGCCACTTTTCCGGCGCCGGTTCAGGACCCCTGATCGCCGGGAACTTGCGTGGCCGACAACGATGACGGACCGGCTCACTTCCCCCTCTCTGCCATTCCGAATGGCGGAGAGCCGGGGAGAGGTGGCCCCATAAATCTTCCCCGCCCCGGCATCAGGAGTCCTGAGGCTTGAGTTGCCCCGGGCAACCGCCCTATGGTCTTTTTATGAGCAAATCAGCCTGCCCGATGTGTGAAATGACCGACGTTCTCGAATTCCCCGACCATTGGGAATGCAGCACCTGTGGCCATGAATGGGAGCGCGCGCCCGAACCTGATGCCCCCGACGCGGCCCGGGTGGTCAAGGATGCTCACGGCAATGTCCTCGCGGATGGCGACGTGGTGATGCTGATCAAGGATCTGCCCTTAAAAGGCTCCTCCCAAGGACTCAAAGTAGGCACCAAGTCCAAACCCATCCGCCTGGTGGATGGTGATCATGAAATCTCCTGCAAAATGGACGGCATCGCCATCGGCCTGAAAGCCTGCTTCGTGAAAAAAGTCTGAGCCGGTCGGCAGGGCGGGGGAGGGGTACCGGCCCTCCCCCATAAGTCCTATCGGACCTATTGGTCTTATCCCCTCCTTCCTTTGCCCCCCATTTCGGCTGGCCCTTGCCTCGCTCTTGCGTCAGGATTCCTCCATGAAGAAGTTGCCTGTCGTACTCGGGTCCTCTCTCACCGTCGTCTTCTTGCTTACTGCTTTCCCCGCTCGCTCCGTGCCGGTGGAAACCAATGCCCCCACCACCAAGGGTTACGCCGCGGCGGTCAGTGGCCTCCCGGTGGACACCGTGAAATATGAGTGGCGGGATGCCCAACGACAGCGCACCGTGCCGGTCAAAATTTACTTTCCCAAGACCGGCAGCGGCCCCTTTCCCGTCGTGATCTTTTCGCATGGCCTGGGCGGGAACCGGGATGGCTACGAGTACCTTGGACGCTATTGGGCGCAGCACGGTTATGTGTCGGTGCATTTGCAGCATCACGGGAGCGATTCGGAATTGTGGCAGGAGGTGCCGCCCACGGAAATTCCCAAAATCATGCAAGAGGCTGTGGCTAATCCCCAAAACGCGATCAACCGGCCCCTGGATGTGCGTTTCGCGATTGATCAATTGACCGCGCTAAATCAGGCGCCGGGCGCCTTGGAGAAGCGCCTGGACCTGGACCGCATCGGCGTCAGTGGTCATTCCTTTGGATCCTTTACCACCATGGCCATCGCCGGGGAGGCGTTCGTGACGCCGGCGGGCCGGGAAACCTCTTTCGCGGATCCTCGCGTGAAGGCCGCCGTGGCGATGAGTTCATCCGTGCCCCGTGATGAGGCGCGTTGGAATTCAGCCTACGCCAACATCCGCATCCCGGTGTTCCACATGACCGGGACGAAGGACGACAGCCCTATGGGAGAAACCAAGGCGGCCCAACGCCGGGTGCCTTTTGACCGCAGTCATGGTCCTGATCAGTATCTGGTGACGTTTCAGGACGGCGATCACATGATTTTTTCCAGCCGGCAAAAGTTTCAGCCCGGCGGGGAAAAGGACGCGCGATTTCATGATCTGATTGCCCAGTCGGCCACCGCGTTCTGGGACGCGTATTTGAAACAGGATCCCAAAGCCAAAACGTGGCTGGCGGACGGCGGCTTTGTCGCTCTGTTGCAGATGGACGGGAAGTTCGAGCAGAAACTCCGCTGACCCGGACGGGGCCGCCGCGGACGTCCCCGCACTGAATGATCTTCAATCGGGCACGCCAATGTGCTGCGGAGTGCGCCGCAGGAATTGGCCCCGCCCCGGCGTCCCGAGATATTTTCCGTCGCGCACCGCGACTTCTCCCCGCACAGTCACCACGCGGGCGCGCCCCTGGATGGGCCAGCCTTCAAAGGCGCTGTAATCCACGTTCATGGCCTGGGTCCGGGCCGAGATGACTCCCCGATACTGCCGATCGAACACCACGAGATCGGCATCGCTGCCCGGTTGGATCGTGCCTTTGCGGGGGAACAGGCCGAAGATTTTGGCCGCCTGCGTGCTGGCCACGTTGACAAATGTCGCCAGGTCCAGCCGGCCGGAGCATACGCCATGGGTGTAGAGCAGGTGCACCCGCTCTTCCAGGGACGGAATGCCATTGGGGATTTTGGTGAAGTCCGCGCGGCCCATGGGCTTCTGGGTTTGAAAGTCAAAGGGCGCATGGTCGGTGGCCACGGTATTGATAAGTCCGGAACGGAGTCCATTCCACAGGACCGCCTGGTGCTGGGCCTCCCGCAGGGGCGGGGACATCACGTACTTCGCGCCTTCAAAGTCCGGGCGTTCCGCCATGGTTTTGTCGAGTAGGAGATATTGGATCAGCGTTTCGATCTCCACATGCACCCCGCGTTGTCGGGCCGCGATGGCTTCGGCCAGTGCTTCCCGGCAACTCAGGTGGACAATGTAGGTCGCCGCCCCGGTCAACTCGGCGAAGGTCAACAGGTGGTGTACGCCTTCGGCCTCCACCAACGGGGGACGGCTTTCATGATGCTGGCCGGGATCCGTCCGTCCGGCGGCGAGCAATTCCCGCTGGCGTTCGGCGACCAGCGTTTCGTTCTCACAATGCGCCGTCACGATCACTCCCAATTCCCGCGCGAGTTTCAGTGTGCGATACAACTCCGTATCGTTGATGCCAAACGCCCCCTGGTAGGCGAGGAAGATTTTGAACGAGCTGATCCCGCGCGCCACGATTTCCCGCAACTGCGCCGGAGTGTTTTCATCGAACTTCGTCACCCCCATGTGAAACGTGAAATCGCAGGCGGATTTGCCCACCGCCTGGTCCATCCAAACGTCGAAACTGGCGAGCGCGTCGTCCGCCCGGGAAGGACAGCACATTTCAATGAGGGTGGTCGTGCCGCCCATCAGCGCGGCCCGGCTGCCGGTGACATACGTGTCCTTGGCCTGCGTCCCCATGAAGGGCAGGTGAATATGGACGTGCGGATCGATGAATCCCGGGAAGACATATTGGCCGGTGGCGTCGATGACTTCCGCGCCCGGTGGGACGGGCAGGTCGCGTCCAATGCGGGTGATCGTGTCCTGCTCGCACCAGATGTCCGCCACATAACGTTCACTGGCGGTGACGATTTCGCCGTTTTTAATCAGGAGTGCCATGGGCGGATAATGGGTTGCGCCGGCCGGTCAGCCGGCTGTTGGGTTTCTGTCGCATAGTTGACGGCGCGTGTCAATGCGATCAAGGGAGTTGCCGGGTCCGTCAGCTACCGGGAAATCGATTTGCTTCCGCGTCGGTTCGGCGGATACAATTTGTGCATGAACCCCGGTAGATCTCTTGGCCTGTTCCTGGCCTTCACCCTGGCCGGTCTCCTTCACGCCGAGCCGCCCGTAATTCCCTTTGACGCCGCCCCCTTTGGCCAGGCCCTCCCGGATGGCCACGGCTTGTTTTGGGAAGATCCGCGGGAACTCCATTCGGTCGTGGTGGAATTCGCCGCCCCGCTGCCCGCCCATCCGCAATTAAAGTTGGAATATTGGGGCAGCCGCTGGCCGCAACAGCATTTCGCCAAGGACCGCGAACCCGGCGGTGGCGATGCCGGTTGGCTGGAGTTGGGGAACTGGTATAACGGCGGTTGGCGCACGGCGGATACCACCCCAACCGTGACCGGAAACTCGGTGCGCTTTGTCTTTCAACCGGTGAATGTCCATGAGTTTCCCTCCGTGCGGGATTATCCATCCACTGCCCGCTTTACGCTGAAAGTCCGCGTCACTGCTGACCCCTCACTCCCGGCCATCACCCGCATCGCGGCCTTCACTGATTCCACCTTGGTGGAGCGCTCCCTGCGCGTGGTCTGGGAGCAGGCGCCTACCCGCCCGCTCCAGATCGGAGCCTTCAATGGCCGGGTGGTGTCCCATGCCACCAGCAATCAGGTCACCACCCTGACCGTGCAGACCTCTAACAATCCCGATCCCAATACTTTTGACCGCACCCTCGTAACCCTCCATAACGGCACAACTGTGTTTACTTTCAAAGTCGATGACCTCATCGACGGCCCGCTCTACCTGCCGGAATTCGGGGCCGCCGTTCTCCCGGGAAATGATCCGCGGGATTATGCTGCCGTCGCCGCCGCGGTTCACCGTGCCGGTCGGCAAACGCTCTATGATCGCGTGGCGGCCCTGCCCGAGCAAACCTGGTCCGCCGCTTGGAACGGCATGCCGCCCAAGAAGTCGCGCATCTGCTTTGTGCTCGGTCTGGATGGTTCGCGCCAGAAATTCCGGCTGGATGGCAATGGCGAGGTTTTCATCCGCTGGAATGACCAATTCATGCGCGGCCTCCCCGCCCGCGATACCCGCCGGTTGGATATTGAGAAAGGCCCGGTGCATTTCCGCTTCGGCTTGCCCGAGGTGCCCGTGGCCCGCTCGCTGGAGGAGGAAGCAATCCCGACCTGCCTGACCACCTGGGAGCGGGGTGGGGTGCGCATTGTCCAGACGGCCCTGGCCACCGTCCTGGAAGGCACGGTGGCGGATGGGCCGCCCCCCGCACCCGATGCCTGCGCGGTCGCGCTGTTGCGTTTTGACTTCACCAATACCACCGATTCGGCCGCCGCCGCCGACCTGCCGATCACGATTCGCGGCGGGGAGGCGTATGTCGGGCTCCGCGTCGATGACCAGGGGTTGATCTGGCACGGCGCGCAAATCCGCGGCCAGGTCGTGGCGGACCCGCTGCCCTCGGCCACCACCAATCAACTCCCCTGGCACGTGGTGCTGCCGCCGCACGGCACCCAGTCCCTGCTCGTGAAAATGCCGTTTCTTCCCCTCATCGGGGACGCGGAAGCCGCGCAACTCGTGGCCTTGGATTTTGACCGGGAGCGGAAGGCCACCGGCGATTACTGGCGCCGGGTGCTGAACCAAAGCACCAGCCTGCAGACGCCCGAGCCCGTGCTGAACGACTTCTTCCACGCCGTCCCCTCCCATCTGCTGATCAATTCCGAATTGGAGCCGGGCAGCACCCGCCGGTTCGCCCGGGTGGGCTCCTTCAATTACGGCAACTACGGCAACGAATCTTGCATGATGGTGCTGGATTTGGATCGCCGGGGTTACCACGAGCAGGCCGCTGCTTGCCTCGATGCCTGGCTTAAATATCAAGGCACCGTGGCGTTGCCCGGCGACTTTGATTCCAAAACGGGCGTGCTCTATGGCACCGCGGGGTATGAATCCGGCGGTTACAACCAGCATCATGGCTGGATTCTCTGGACCCTCGCCGAGCACTACCGCTTTACCCGCGATGAACCTTGGTTGCGCCGGGTAGCCCCGGGCATCCTCGCGGGTGCCGATTGGATCATTCAGCAAACCGCCCGTACCACCCGCCAGTCGGGCTTGGGCGCGGGCTTGTTGCCGGCCGGGAGCCTGGAGGATATTGGCGATTGGTGGACCTGGCTTTCCACCAGTTGTTACACCTGGCGTGGACTGGATGGTGCCGCTTGGGCTCTGGAACAAATCCACCATCCCGCAGCCGCCCGCGTGCGCGCCGCCGCCACCCGCTTCCACCAAAACCTGGTGGACCAATTCCTGGCCGCCTCCGCCCGTTCCCCGGTCGTCCGCCTGCGGGATGGTACCGCCGTTCCGCAAATTCCTTCCTACCTCCAGCGCCGGGGTCGGAGTTTCGGCTGGATTTGCCAAACCCTCGAAGGCGCCATCCACCTCCTGATCACCCAGGCCATCGATCCAAATTCCACCACCGCGCAGTGGATTCTGCAGGACTACGAGGACAACCTTTTTCTCTCCCACCAGTATGGCTATACCCTGGACGATTTTGAGAAAAACTGGTTCGGCCGCGGCGGCATGTCCATGCAGGCCTGCCTTCTCTTTGACGTCGAGGCCTACCTCTATCGGGATGACGTGAAGCAGGCGCTGCGCGCCCTATTCAACGCGATCGCGGTCAATCATTTCCCGGATGTTCACATGAACACGGAACACGCCCTGCCCGAGATGGGGGACTGGCGGGGCGATCATTTCAAAACTTCGGACGAGGCCAACGCCTGCGGTTGGCTCCGTTACCTCTTCGTGCGCGAAGCGGGCGATACGTTGCTCATCGGGCAGGCCATTCCCCGCGAATGGTTGCAGCCCGGCCGACCTTGCTCGCTGCAAAATGCCGCCACCTACTTCGGCCCCACCTCCATTGCTTACGAAGCCGCCCCTGGCCGAATCACCGCCCGGCTCAACGGTCCCCAGCGCAATCCCCCGCGCGCCATCCGGCTCCGGTTCCGCGCGCCCGGGGAAAAGTTGCCGACCGCGGTCACCGTCAACGGCCAACCATGGGAACAACGCGACGGCGATTGGGTCATCCTCCCCGGCAACATCGGTACCGCGACTGTCACCGCCACTTATTGATGAATCGGAATTGACGGGTGGCAAGTTCGCCCCCTCACGAATACTGCATTCGCTCCTGCATTTCCCGCAATCCGCGGGTCATGATCAATTGTTTGTCGTTGTACAACACTGCCACGTGCTCGCCTTCGATTCCCGGCTGGATTTCCTTCACCCGCTCGAGATGAACGATCATGGAGCGGCTGATGCGCACGAAGGATTTGGGCGGCAGCAGGGTTTCCAGGTTGCTCAGGGTGTCCCGGAGCACATGGTTTTCGGTGCGCGTGTGCAGGACCACATAGTTGGAGGCGGATTCGATATAGTCCACCTCCTCCACCTTGATAAAGACGGTGCGATCGCCGGTTTTGATGGCGAATCGACTTAGGTAATGCGGGCCGGTTCGCGGGGTTTTGAGCAGATCGGCCAGTTGCTGACTGATCATGCTCGTGTCGCGGGTTTGCAGCAGTTGCCGGGCCCGGGTGACCGCTTCATGGAGACGCTCCTGCGTGAATGGTTTGAGCAGGTAGTCCACCGCGTGCACCTCGAATGCCGCCACGGCGTGGCGGTCATGCGCCGTGACGAAAATGACCAGGGGCAGGCGTTCCGGCGGCAACGCCCGAAGAACGTCAAAGCCGTCCACCTCCGGCATCTGGACATCCAGGAAGACCAGGTCCGGTTGTTGCTCCCGCAGGCAGGCGATCGCCTCGGGACCATCGCCGCATTCGCCGAGGATTTCAATTTCGGTTTCCTCGCCCAGCATTTTGCGCAGCCGCTTGCGCGCCAGCGCTTCATCATCCACCAGCAATGCGCGAATTTTCATGTTATTGGCCGGGGTTGGATTTCCGCTGTTTTGGCGACGGTCGCGGCTTTTTCCCATACCGGTGCGGTGACCGTCTCTCCTCCCACCGGAACCAGGTGCCAGGGCAGGACGATTTCCACGAGGAATCCGCCGCCCTCGCGGATCCGGAATTGGAACGAGGCGTTCTTGCCGTAGAGCTCCCGCAACCGCGATCGGGTGTTGGCCAGTCCCACTCCTTCGCGCAGCGTGGTGCCGGGAGGCACGCCCCGGCCGTTGTCCGCCACCTGGAGGCGCAGAGAAGTGCCGACGCGGCTGGCCGCTATGGCAATCACCCCGGGGGCCAGGCGGGATTCCAGCCCATGCTTGACGGCGTTTTCCACCAGCGGCTGCAGGACCAGGATCGGCACCAGCGCGTCCAGCACTGCCGGATCCAGGTCCTTTTCAATCCGCAGTCGGTCGCCGAACCGGGCCTGTTCGATGTGCAGATAGCGGTCCAGGAAATGGAGTTCTTCCCGCAGGGTCACTTCCTGGCGGTCCGATGAATTCAGGGAAAGGCGCAGCAATTCACTCAGCGCGCCAATCATTTCGTCCGCCGCGCGCGGCTCGTCATACACCAGGGAGGAAATCGAATTCAGGGTGTTGAACAGGAAATGCGGGTTGAGCTGCATGCGCAGCGCTTCCAATCGGGCCTGCGTGAGATGGGCCTCGAGTTCCGCGCTCCGCCGCTCCCGCTCTTTCGCGCGTTTGTAAAACGTCAGCGCATGCGCAATGCCCAACACTGCCCAATACGTGGGCAATTGGAAACTCGCTAGAAAGAAAAAGAACATCAGCCGGGAAGGTGGCGAGGCGTGCGGCCGGTGCGGTCGATCATTGGGATTTCCTCCTGCCAGTTGGTGGCCGGCCTCCGCCCTCCCGGGTGCTTGCTCCGGCCCCATCCGGCCCGGTCCGTGACCCCCGTCCCGCGGCGGCCCGGGTTCCCCAACTTCATGGGACGGCCCGGGACCATGGTCGCCGCCTGGCCGGGAAAACGGGGGCGGGCCATGCAGATAGGCGAGTCCGCTCAGGACGGCGACGACTACAAAGCCCGCCGCCAACTGGACCCCGAGGTTGCGCAGCCAATGGCCCCGTTCCAGAGGGAACGCCGAGGTGAGGGAGAAGATGGGCGGGGTCAGCACCACCCACGGGAGCCATTGCACCCCGGTGTAGCGCAAGGCTTCGTAGGGATCCGTCGAGCGAAATAGCCACATTTCCAACCAGGACGCCAGGGCGATGAGGAGCCAGAAAGAGGAGACCAGCCACCACTCCCCGGGCGGGATCCAGCGACTGGTGGTCGCTGCCGTACTGGAGTTCCTCTTGGCTGGCGCGGTCGGTGACATGATGGGTGCGGTCGGTTGTCTGGTTAATCTATCGCTCTGGTTCTGCAATTGCCAGTCTATCTGGGAGACAGCTTACACCTCCCGGTCCGCTTGCCGGCATGTCCCATCACGCCGGTCGACGGTTCTATCCCCGCAATTCCGGGCTCCATCACAACCCACCAAAATTTCCCCGTTTCCGGGGTATGGTTCGAGCGGGAACGCGACAGACCTTCCCGGAAAGGCAAAAATGAAAACGCTTTGCAAAATGATTTTGGCGGTTGGCCTGGCGGGTGGTTCGGTTGCTACCACCTCCGGGCTGGCCGCCAATGGTCCCACCACGCCCGCGACCCGGGATGACGCGCCCACCACTACCTTGCCTTCCGAAACACCCGCGCGACTGCGTCCGCCAGGTCCACTGACGGATGCTTCCGCTTCGGAGGCCGGCGCGTCATCCCCCGGGCGATCGACGGCGGGCACCAATGCCCCCGCGGATTTCCCCCCGGGGCAGGGCTTGCGGATGCAGTTCCGCGACGTTTCGCTGGACCTCGTGCTGGGCTATCTCAGCCGGGCCGCCGGTTGGACCATTCACACCGCCCCGGGGGTGAGTGTAGCTGGCAAGGTGGACATCTGGAGCGCCCAGCCCGCCAGCAAGGAGGAGGCGTTCCAATTGTTGCAGCAGATGCTGAACGAGCACAGTTACACCGCCATCCGCGAGGGCTCGGGTCGCGCCTTCACGATCTTCACGACCGAGCAGGCGCGGCGGCGGGATGTGCCCGTAAACATCGCTACGAATTACCTCACCATTCCCCGGACCGCGGAGTTGGTCACGGAAATCATCCCGGTGCGGTCGCTCAATGTCGTGCAACTGGCGAAGGATCTGGGGCCGTTGTTGGATACCCCGCTCACCGCGCAGGAATCGGGCAATTCCCTCATCATGAATGATACCCAGATCAACGTGCGCCGCATTACCCAGATCGTCAAAGCCCTGGATTCCGTCAGCACCAGCATCAATTCGATGCGCGTCTTCCCGCTCATTTACGCCGATGCCAAGACGGTCTCCGGCCTGATCAAAGACCTGTTCCCTTCGGCCAACGCATCCACCCAGGGCGGTAATAATGCCGGCGGTCGGCAAAATTTTGGCGGATTCATGGGGCCAGGTGGTCCCGGCGGCCCCGGCGGTGGTTTCAATCCGTTCGGCGGCGGTAATGCCTCCGGCGGCGGCAATGCCAGTGAAGGCCACACCCCTTCGGCGAAGGTCGCGTCCGTGGCCGATGATCACAGCAATTCCGTCATTGTCAGCGCGCCCGATGATCTGATGGCCATGGTGGCCGACCTGATCAAATCGTTGGACGTCAATATTGAGGACGTTACCGCAGTGCGTGCGTTCAAGCTCCAGAATGCGGATCCGGGCGAAATGGTGGACTTGCTCGCCAGCCTCTACCCCGATACCACCACCAGCACCTCGGGCAATAACAACCCTTTTGGCGGCTTCTTTGGTCCCCCCGGAGGCTTTGGTGGCCAGACCGGCCAGGCGGCCGGTGGGGCGGGGGAGACTTCCACCCGGCAGACGAAAATCGGGCGGGTGGTTGCCGTCGCGGATCGCCGGACCTCTTCCGTTGTGGTCACCGCCGCGAAGTCCTTGATGCCCCAGATCACCTCTTTGATCGAAAGTCTTGATGCGCATGGCGATCGCAAACAGCACGTTTATACCATGTCTTTAAACAACGCCTACCCCGCGGATGTGCTCCAGGTGCTGCAGGAGGTTTTTCCGGCCGCTTCCGGTAGCCGTAGCAGTTCCGCGAGCACCAGTTCCACCCAGTCCAATCCGTTCACCACTCGCGCCCAGACGATGTGGAACACGCAAAATTCCGCCACTTCCACCAGTATTGGTTCCTCCTCCACGAGTACCGGTGCGGGAGGTGGGGCCGGTGGCCGATGAAATTTACTGCCGCGAATTGTAACCAAACCGGTCCCCGGCTAGTCTGGCAAGGCAGGCAACTAAAACCAATCAACAGTCCTATTGACCGAATCATGAAAATCACCACGAACCTATTGACCCTGGGCTTGATCAGCCTGGCCGGTGCCGCGCTGGCGGCCGATCCGGACCTGAGCAAACTCCCCCCGGTGTCCCCCAAAACCGGGGTCACTTACGCCACGGACATTGAACCCATTTTCAAGGCCTCTTGTTTCAACTGCCACGGGGCTAACCGCCCCAAAGGCGGCCTTCGCCTGGACAGCTTGGAAGCCGTTCTGAAAGGCAGTGAAGACGGCCCCGTGGTCGTGGTCGGCAAAAGCGAGAAGAGCGATTTGGTTCTCTCGGTCGCCAAATTGATGACGGATCCCAAGAAGAACATGCCTCCCGCCGGTCGCGGCCGTGGTGGCCGCCCCGGTGGCCCCGGTGGCCCCGGAGGTCCGGGCGGTCCTGGTGGCCCCGGCGGCGGACCCGGTGGGCCTGGTGGGGGTCCCGGTGGCCCCGGCGGACCCGGTGGTGGCCCGGGCGGTCCTGGTGCTGGCGGTGGTGATGCCGGAGCGGGCGGACCGCCTCCCGGGGGACCCGATGGCGGTCCTGGAGCTGGCCCTGGCGGAGGCCCCGGTGGTCGCGGCGGCCGTGGCGGTCCTCCGCCGAAGCCCTTGACGCCCGAGCAAATCGGCTTGGTGCGTGCTTGGATTGACCAGGGCGCCAAGTAAGCCAACGGCAATTTTCGCTTTTTTCATCAGGCGGGGCCTTCCGGCCCCGCCCTTTTTGTTGGCCGGGCAGGTCGGCCTATCCCTTTTTTCTGGTTACCAATTTGGCAACTCGCGACACCGGCAATTTCCTCGTCCTTTCGGGGTGACGCGCAAGTCTGTTTCGATCATCGTTGGGCATGCAACAGGCCAAACCGCCAACCACGATTTTTATCACCGGCACCGATACCGGCGTTGGCAAGACCCTGCTTACCGCCCACTGGCTGCACGCGCTCCGGAAGGCCGGCCGCCGGGCCTTGGCCATGAAACCCTTCTGTTCGGGAGGGCGGGAGGATGTGGCTTTATTGCAGGCCTTGCAGCCCGGGGAATTGCCGGATTCGGAGGCGAATCCGTTTTACTTTTCCGCTCCTTTGGCGCCCCTGGCCGCGGCCCGCCGGGTCCGGGATCAGATTCCCCTCGCCACCGCGTTGGCCCGGATTGGCGCACTGCAATCACGCTGTGAGACGTTGCTGGTAGAAGGCTCGGGCGGTGTGCTGGTCCCACTGGGCCCGGACTACACAGTGCTGGATCTGGTCGGGCAGCTTCCTTGCGCCACCGTGGTGGTGGCCCGCGACCGGCTCGGCACGATCAATCACACGGCCTTGACCGTGCGGGCTCTGGCGGCGGTAAACCGGCTGCCGGTGGCCGTGATTTTGATGACGGAAGCCCGTCCCGATTTGTCGGCGAAAACCAATGCCGGAATATTGGAACGGCTTTTGCCCGGCGTGCCCATTCTCCGTTTTCCCCACTTGGGACCGCGAGCCACTCAGGCCGGTTCGGTCCGACGGAACCACCGCCGTGCGGCGCGCTGCCTGCTGCGCCTCAACGCCTTGGCCGGTCTCGACTGAAACATCCCTGCCGCGGCGGTCTCACATTTCAAAGACTTCCTTGATGATCGCGAGAAATTTCTGCTCTGGCGGGGCGATTTCACTGTCGCTACCCATTAAATCCGCGATCAGGGAGTAAACCTGGGCTCGCTGCTCCTGGCTGCGGAAGGCGTGCGCGAGTGCCGCCACGTAAGTCCGGTAATTGCTCAACGACGGCGCGTGCCGACGCACCCGGGTGATCGCCGCGTCCAGCGCATAGTTGCGCTCCGTGAGGGAATGGTGCCCCATCTCCGCGAGCAGGCGGCGGGCATGGGCATCCTCCGCCGAGGCCAGATGCCCGTCCGCGTACATCCCCATGATGAACAGATCCAGCAAGGCTTGGCGTTCGTTGGTGCTAAAGTTGGTGAGATCCATAAGCCGGTTGGCCGGGAGAACCGGCGCGCATTATTGCTATGTCAAAGCCCCGTCATCCGCGCGGCGAAACCGCGCCCAAGGCCATTATCCTGCCGGTCGGGCCGCGTTTTGTAAATCGCAAACTCGCTTTCGCGCCTTGTTTGCGGCCGCCGTTGGAGTATGCTCCAGGCGTGATTGACGATGTTCCCTTGGATGAACTGTTGCAGGAAGTCTGGGATGGCCGCCGCATTAATGCCGCCGAAGCCGTGCGCTTGTACCATTTGCCGCTGGAGGATTTGGGCGCGCTTGCCGACCGCCGGCGCCAGTTGCTGAAAGCCCCCGCGTATGCCGGGCGCGGCAATGACATCGTCACGTACATTGTCGATCGGAACGTGAATTACACGAACGTTTGCAACGTATATTGCAAATTCTGCGCCTTTTACCGCGTCGAAGGGGACGATGACGCCTACGTCGTGACTCACGAGGAAATGGATCGCAAAATCGAGGAGACGCTGGCCCAGGGGGGCACCCAAATCCTGATGCAGGGGGGCCATCATCCCAAACTTACCCTCCAGTGGTATTTGGACCTGCTGTCGCACATCAAGGCCAAGTTCCCGCAAGTCAACATCCACGGCTTCAGTCCGAGTGAGTTCATTCATTTCCGCGAAGTTTTCCAACTCCCGCTGGAGGAGATTATCTCCCAATTTGTCCGCGCCGGATTGGGGTCCATTCCCGGCGGGGGCGGGGAGATTCTGGTGGATCGCGTCCGCCAACGCATCTCTCCCCTCAAAGCTCGGAGCGATGACTGGCTCGAAGTGATGGCCGTGGCCCATCGCTTGGGCTTGAATTCCTCCGCCACCATGATGTTCGGGCATGTCGAAACCTTGGAGGACCGCATTGAGCATCTCGGGCGGGTTCGGGCGCAACAGGACGAGACCAAGGGCTTCACTGCCTTCATCTCGTGGACTTTCCAGGCGGAACACACCAAACTTCGCGCTCCCACGGTGGGTGCGCACGAATACTTGCGCACCCAGGCCCTGAGTCGCATCTTCCTCGACAACGTGCCCAATATCCAGAGTTCTTGGGTGACCCAGGGGCCGGAAATCGGACAAATCGCGCTCAAATACGGCGCCAACGATTTGGGCAGCATCATGATCGAGGAAAATGTCGTGAGCCAGGCGGGGGCCACCTTCCGCATGACCGTTCCCGATATGCACCGCCTGATTAGTGACCTCGGTTACGAACCGCGTCAGCGGGACAATTGGTATCAGTTGGTGAATTGATTCTTGCCGTCCCCGCTTGGGGACGGCTCGCACCTTTTTGCTGCATTGGCCCCTGTTTCCTGCCAGAATGCCGGCCGTTATGAACCCACCCGGCAGTCGGATTCCACCTTCGCTCCTCTTTGTTCCGGCCTTGTTTTTGCTGTTGGGCGCCTCTGCTCCGGCCGCCAATTTCACTTGGATTCCCCTCACCGGCGGTTCCGCTTCCGGCAGTTGGACCAATCCCGTCAACTGGTCGGGCGCCACACTACCGGGTCCGGCCGATACCGTCCTCTTTAATACGTTGGACCTCGCCGCCGATTCGACCGTCACTCTCAACGGTAACCAAACCATCAACGTTCTGAACTTCGGCGACACCGTGCAGGCCACCGCCGCGAATTGGATTTTGAACCCCGGTAATCCCGCCGGCTCCCTTCTGACTTTGAGCGGCAGTAGTCCCGCGATCAACGTGGCCAATTTGGGCGGGGGATCCGCTGCGGTCATCAACACCCCGGTAATCAGTTCATCGCTTTTCACCAAGACCGGCGCGAGCTTCCTGCAACTGAATGCCAGCAACTACTTTCCGGCCGGCACCATGCTCGCGGGCGCCGACGCCCGGCTTTCCCTGGGCCATGATTTCGCTCTGGGTAATGGCCGGGTCATTCTGGGAGCCACTCCCGGGGACGGCCAGGTCTGGTTCCAGTGCGCCGGGAACCGCACCCTGACCAACTCCTTCGAGATTCGCACGATCCGCTGGATCATCGACAGCTCCACGGTAAACGGGGTGGCTGCCGGGGACCTGACCCTCAATGGCAGTGTGCTCTTGAACTCTGGCGGCTCGAACGTGCGGGACATTTATCCCAACGGACGGAATCTGACCATCAACGGCAATCTCTCCGTCACCCCGTCCGGCAATCCGCTCAACAAAAATGGCGGTAGCCTGCTCACCCTGAACGGCACCAACACCGTGGGAGGCGCCTCCGCCGTCAACGCCGGGACCCTGTGGGTCAACGGTCCCATGAATGGCGGCGCCACGTTCACCGTCAACGCCGGCGCCACCCTGGGCGGAACCGGGGTTTTCAGCGGACCACTCTCCGTGGCGAACGGCGGCAATTTGGCGGTGGGCACCGGTAACGGCGGCACGACCACTTGCGGCGGGTTCACGGGCGTGGCTGGCGCCAATCTCAATTTTGCCTTTGGCTCCACGAATAACCCCGCCAATGCCCTCCTGTTCGTGAATGGCAATGTGACGCTCGCGGGCGCGCTGAATGTCGCCGATCTCGGCAGCTTCGCCCCGGGCGTTTATCCCGGGATCCGCTACACCGGCACCCTCCGCCTCAATGGCCTTGTTGCCGGCAGCATTCCCGGCGGCCGGAGCCTGACGGTGGAAACCAATGTTCCGGGGGTGGTCAATTTTCACTTTCTCAACGGCACTCTCAATCCGACCCCGGGGCAGAATTTACCCATGGACCTGGCGACTCCCCTGGCCGCCAGTTGGTTGGAAATCTCCGGTGCCTTGTTTTACGATGTGTTCCTCGGGACCGGTTCCAATACCGTGGCCCTCGCCACCACGAACTCGTCCGTCGCCTACCGGGGCCGCACTGCTTCACTGAACCTGAGCCTGGCCAATCTCCAGCCCAACAGCACTTATTACTGGCGCGTGGACGGGATTGCCGGCAACGGCACGCGAACCGTGGGGGCGGTGCTCACGTTCACCACCGGGGCAGCGATGTTCGATTTGCTGGCGGATACCTGGGTGGCCACGGATGCCCTCAACCGCTCTCTCCCTACGCTGGCGGACACCGGGTCGCCCCGCACCAATCGGCCCATCGGAATGTTTTATTATCTCTGGCATAAATACGCCCCCGGTTTCGGTTCCGGTACCAACTGGGATGTCAGCCAGTGGCTCGCGGCCCACCCCTACACCGACCCTCACAACCCCTGGGCCGACAATCCGATCACGCAGACCGCCAAGTCCACCTACTGGTGGGGGCAGCCGGAACTCGGCTATTATGACCCCGCCGATCCCTGGGTGCTGCGCCGCCAGATTGCCCTGTTGGCCCACGCCGGCGTGGATGTGTTGATCTTCGATTACAGCAATGCGGTAACCTACGACGCGCAGTTGACGGCCTTGTGCGACATGATCCGTCAAATGCGCTTTGAAGGCTGCGCCCTCAATCTCAAAATTGTTTTCCTTACCCATGCCAATAGCGGCGCCACCGCCACGTACCTCTACAACACGCTGTATTCTCTCGGGAAATATTCCGAACTTTGGTTCTACTGGCAGGGCAAGCCGCTCATCCTGGGTTATTCGAATGGCAGCGGCAGCGGCGATCAGGTGCCCAGTACGATCGTGCGCAACTTCTTCACTTGGCGTACGTCCTGGGCCTACGTCGCGCCCAACGCCCTGCACGACGAATGGCAATGGGTGGATGTGCCCATCCCGCAAAACTGGGGCTACGACACCCGCGCCGATCTGCCCGAACAACTCCCGGTTTCCGCCGGTGGTTGGGCCAATGGCAATCTCGGCAAAAGCCAGAGCAACAATACCCAGCCCGAGTATGATAAATATCATCTTCCCGTCGGACGCACCTCGGGTTTGGGTATTTTCTTTCGCGAACAAATGCACTACGGGCTGAAGTATGACCCCCAATTCCTCTTCCTCACCCAATGGAATGAATGGATTGCCGGTTCTTTTGCCGCGCCCACCTACTGCTTCACCCGGGTGCTCGCGGATTGCTGCCCGGTGAACGGCTTTTATTTTGTGGATGAATACAACCAGGAATATAGCCGTGATATCGAACCGATGAAGGGCGGCCACACGGACAATTATTACTTCCAGATGGTCGGCCAGAATCGCCAGCGCAAGGGCGTGCGCCCGGTGCCGCCCGCCAGCGCCCCGCAGATAATCAATCTCGCCGGCGATTTCAGTGATTGGAACAGCGTCGCCCCCGCCTACTACGATCCGCCCAACGACACCGTCTGGCGCAATTTCCCCGCCGCCTCTGCCGCGCAGATGGGCACCTACACCAACTCCACCGGCCGCAACGATTTCACCCTGCTCAAAGTCGCCCGCGATGCGGACAACTTCTATTTCCTCGCCCGGTGTTCCAGCAATATCACCGCCGCCACCGGCTCCAATTGGATGACGTTGCTGCTCGACACGGACCAAAATCACGGCACCGGTTGGGAAGGCTACGACTACGCCGTGAACCTCGGTCCCCGCACCACCACTACCACCTCCCTCAGCCGCAATACCACCGTCTCCAATGCCTGGGCCTGGACCACCGTGCGCTCCGACCTGCCCTGCAAAGTGGTCGGCAACCAGTTCATGGTCGCCATCCCGCGCGCGGCCCTCGGGTTGGGCGCTGACCCGGTTTCCTTTGATTTTCATTGGGCGGACAATTATCAGACCAACGACATCGCCGATTTCGGGGTGAACGGCGACAGCGCCCCGGACCGCCGCTTTAATTACCGTTACGTCACCACCACCAACATGGAAGTCGTTTTGCTGGCCGATGATTTTGAGTCCGGCAAACAACCCGCCTGGGCGGAAACCTGGACCAGTGGCAGTCGCTGGAATCTGACGTCCGCGAATCCTTATTCCGGCACCACCTGCGCGGTTGGTTCTTACGCCGCCACCGGTCAAAGCAACCTGATCGCCCGGGTCAACACCTCCGGCTACGGCAGCCTCCGCCTGAATTTCCACTATCTGCTGACAAATGTGCTGAACGCGCAATCCTTGCAAATCTCCTATCTGGCAACGAATGGCTGGGTGCCGATCCGCCAGTTGAGCCGGGACGAGTTCTACAGCACCGCCCAGACCTGGTCGTATGATGAACCCCAAAGCGTCTGGCTGAACTTCTCCGACACCCGCCGCAACACCGGCCCCGACGCCCGCTTCTTCTCGACCAATTTCGCCTTCCGCATTGACGCCTCCTCCCTCACCGCCCCCGGCCAGAGTGTGTTCGTGGACGACGTAAAGCTCACCGCCACCACTCAACTGCCGGTTCCTGTTGCCCCGCGGGCTTGGCAGACCGATGACATCGGCCATGCCGGCAACGCCGGTTTGGTGGTCACCAACAACGGGTCCTTCGCTGTCTCCGGTTCCGGAATGGATATTTGGAACAACGGGGACGCCTTTCGCTTCTTGTACCAGTCGCGCACCGGCGACGGTTACCTCACCGCCCGCGTCACCAGCCTCACCCCCAGCGATGTCTGGGCCAAGGCGGGCGTGATGATCCGCGAATCGCTGGATTCCGGGGCGCGCAATGTTTACATGGCGCTCACCGCCAGCAACGGCCTCACGTTTCAGAATCGCGCCGTCCCGCTTGGAGCTTCGGCGAATGCCACTGCCAGTCCCGGCCTCGCCCCGCCGTACTGGGTGCGGTTGGTGCGTAACGGCTCCACTTTCACCGGCTTTGCCTCCCCGAACGGGTCCACCTGGACGCAGATCGGCAGCGTTACGGTCGCTGGTTTCAACGGCGCGTCCTTTTGGGGGCTGGCGGTCACCGCTCATAACAACAACCTCACGAACACCTCCACCTTTGACAACGTTGCCACGAGCCAAATGCCGCAGATTGTCGGAGTCTCCAATCGCACCTTGATCGCCGGCCAGACTTTGACCCTCACCAACACGGCGTTGGATCCCGATATCCCCACCCAGTCTTTGTCCTGGTCACTCGCCTCCGCCCCGGCGGGAGCCACTCTGGACTCCGCCTCCGGGGTGCTCAGTTGGCGTCCCACCCTAGCCCAGGCGGCCAATACCTATACTATTACCCTCCGCGTCACGGACAACGGGGTCCCCCCGTTCAGCACCACCCAGAGCTTCACGGTCACGGTCCTTGCGCCGGCCCGCCCTACGGCTTCTGATTTGTCCTTCACCAATCGGGCTTTCTCGATGCTCGTAAACGGCGACCCCGGCCCGGATTACCTGTTCCAATCCACCACGAATCTTTCCTCCCCGGCCTCCTGGACCCTCCTTGGTGCCAGCAATTCCCCTTCGGTTCCCTTTCGCTTCACGGATCCCCTCAGCTCCTACACCACTTCCCGGTTTTACCGGGTGCTGTTGGGTCCGTGATCCGGCGCTCCTCCGGCAATTAGCCATTGAACCCGGGGAATTCACCCGCTTACGCTGGCTTCCGGTGACACACGGTTGGATGTTGGCAGGACAATTATGAAGCTATTGATCATTGGCGGTTCAGGTTTGATCGGTTCGCATTTGCTCCGGGCCGGGGTGGCGGCGGGCCACGAAATGGTGGGCACGTACCGCCGGCACCCCCTGCCGGGATTGCTCCCGTTGGACGGCGCCGATTCCTCCGCCTTTGCCGAGCTTTTGTCCCGGGTGCAACCGGTCGCGGTGGTCCATGCGGCAGGTTGGACCTGGGTGGATGGTTGCGAGGACGATCCCGCGCGGGCTCAGTCTGAGAATGCCCTGCAACCGGAAATGATGGCCCGTCTCTGCCATGCTTCGGGGGTGCGCTTCGCCTATTTTTCGACGAGTTATGTGTTCGACGGCGAAGCCGGACCCTACGCCGAGTCCGCCACTCCCCGGCCCATCAATGTGTACGCCCGTTCCAAATGGGAGGGGGAGCAACGGGTGCTGGCCGCCACCAATGGCGTCGCGCTCATTCCCCGCGTGATCTGCGTTTACGGGGCCGAGGAACAAAAAAAGAACTTTGCCTACCAGGTCTTGCAGGCCCTGCGCACCGGACGGCCGCTCACTCTGCCGGCGGACCAATGCGGGAATCCGACGGCTGCCGCCGACGTTGCACGGTGGTTGATCCGGTTATTGGAATTGGGGGAGCGCGGCATCTGGCATTTGGGCGGTCCCTGGCCGGAGTGCACGCGGGTGGAATGGGCGGAAAAATTGATCGCCGCTTATGCCCAGGCCGGCATCGCCGCGCAGCCGGGGTTCGCCCTCAAAACCCTGACGACCGCCGAATTGCAGCAGAAAGCCCTCCGCCCATTGCGGGCTGGCATGATCTCCGAGCGAACCGGTGCCCTGGGCTTCCAAGCCACCGATTTCGCCACCACCATCCGGGATCTGTTGGCCGGTTGAACCGTCCGGTCAACGTTTCTTCGCGTCCACTTTGGGCAGGCCGAATTGCCAGAGCCGGCGCACTTCCTCCAACCGGTTCAGACGCCAGTTCAAAAACCGGAGCATCCACCAATCGCCGTGGCGCCGGAAAGTGCGCACCCGCCGTCGCTCGGCGCGAATGTGCCCCCGCAACCGCCAGCAGTCCGCCAGTGCCGCCAGGAAGGTTTCCCGGACAAAACTCCAGCGACGCAAAAGCACCGCCCCCACCATGGATTCCGCCGCCAGCATCAAGATTTGCAGGGGAACCAGCAGCAAAAGGAGGTTTTGCGCGTTTTTGAGCAAGACCAGCAGGGCATTCCGGTTGGCGTAAAAACGTTTGGTGTCGCTGGTGCGGAATTCCACCACCGCCGCCTCCCCCTTGGGATTTACATTCGCCGCGCCGCGGTGGTGCAGCCGCGCCGCGGGCACGGCCACCGCTTTGTTTCCCGAAAGCCAGACGCGCCACGAAACATCCAGTTCGTCGGCAAACATGAAGAGCTCCGCATCAAATTTGCCGATGGTATCAAATAGCTCCCGCCGGATCAGGTAGGAGCAGCCCTCGGGCATGAACACTTCCCGCACCTCGGTGTGGGGCAGGCGGGCCGTCACGAGTCCGAAAATGTCAAAGCCCGCGGCGCCGAGCGATTGAAAGGTGTCGCTGTCGTAATTCAACACCAGGGGCGTGGCGACCGCCGCGTCGTTTTGTTCGGTGCCGGCCAGCAATTCTTCCAGACAGTTCGGTTCCAACCAGGTGTCGTTGTTCAGGAAGAACAGGTATTTGCCCGTCGCCCCCCGGGCGCCCCGGTTGTTGCCTTCGCAAAAACCATAGTTCTTGCCGTTTTGCACGAACCACCCGTTGGTCCACCCGCGCATGAGTTCCTCGGAAATGCGGTCGGAACCGTCCGTGGAAAGATTGTCCGCCAGAATAACCTCGATGCGGTCGAAAATCGTCTGGTTTTGGAGCGACGCCAGGCACCGCTCCAGCCAGCGGGCGCCATTGTAGTTCAAAATAACCACGGAAATCAGCGGGGTCATGGCCGCGTCCCCGCCGGCGTGGTTTGGGCCTCACCCCGGGCGCGCGCTTCCAGCCAGTCGCACGCCTGCGGAATGATGTAATTCCAATGCAGCGTCTTGGCGCGTTCCCACGCCTGCACGCGGTAGGTGGCATAATTGGCCGGCGCTTTCAAAATCGCCGCCGCCGCCGCCGCCATGGATTCCGGCGTTTCCTTGTCGGCCACAATCCCCGTCTGGTCATGCAGCGTGGATTCGATAAGTCCCTCCACCGGATACACCAACCCGGGTGTACCCATGGCATTGGCTTCGATGACATTCAGGCCCCAGCCCTCCCGGATGGAATTGTGCACCAGGAAATGCGCCTCGCGTAGCCGGGCATCCTTTTCCTCCTCGCCGAGCCCGCCGGTGAAAACGATCCGATCCGTGAGTTTCAGTTCCTCGGTCAGTTGGCGCAGCCGGGGTTCTTCCTCCCCGGTGCCCACGATGGTGAGCCGGGTGTCAATGCCCAGGTCGGTCAGGCATTTCACCAATCGGACCGCGTGATCAATTCGTTTGTTGGGGGCCAGGCGCGAAACCACAATCAGGCGCAATGGTAGCCGCAACGGCTTGGGATCCAGCGCGGGCAGGGGCACCGTATAGACGCCGTAGCGAATGATCTGAACCTGCCGCACCCCATGCGCGTGCAGGATTCCCTTCGTGCAATCACTGGCGGTCCAAAAAGGCACCCGGCGGTAAAGCCAATGGGTCCAGCGCTCCTGCCACCGGCCGATCACGGCCACTGGTGGCGAATAAAATGCATGCCAGATCGGCCCCAACACTTCGTGGATATAGGCGACGGTGTTGGTGCGGGCCCACCAGGGCGCATACCACGGCAGACCGTGATGCTGGTCCATCACCAGGTCGAACCGTGGTTGGCGGCGATACCATTGGATCGCCTTGACGATGGCTGTGCCCACCCCGCCGCCCCGGACGATGCGCACCCCCTCCACCGTCTCCTCCGGCAACGCGCCCGGAAAGTCGAAGGCGAACCAGAACACCTCATGGCCGCGCCGGGCCAATCCGGCCAAATAGGCCAGAGTGACCCTTTCCGCCCCGCCGGCGAGCGGGTTTTTCGGGTCCCGCCAATTCAGCATCAGAAAGCGCATGGTTAAAAGCGGAGACGTTATGCGGGAAACCGCTCGACGAAGACAAACAAAAACCGCCGGAAAGGCTGCCGACGAGGAGTGAAAAACAACAAGGCCGGACTTTCGTCCGGCCTGATTGAAATGAGAACAAAGCTTTTAAATTCTTTGGTTAACCGGTGCGGCGCCGCAGACATACGCCATCAGACACACGCGAAACACTGCATTTTGCACTGTCAACAAGAACAGCTTACCTCAGCCCCCATTTCCCACCAGTCACCAGTACTGGGGACACGATTGGGGACAGCGTTGCAGGGGTGTAACCTCCGTGGGTGTGATTAAATTCTTTCAACCAGACCTTCCAGGCCATGCATTGTTGCGCGTGAGTGCTGCGCCGTGCCCGAAAGTTCCCTGCCCCGGGATTAAACCAAAAAAAGCCCGCCCCATTATTTGCCGCCGTCCACAAGGACAAAGTGATTCAGGAGGATGAAGTCAACGCCTCCTGAATCGTGCTTAACGGCAGGAATAATTCGAATTCATTGGCGGGAAGGGGGACGAACCCAAACTGCTCGTAGTAGCGCTTCGCGTACTGGTCTTTCGCGTCCACGAAAAGACCAATTCCACCCGCCGTGTTGTAAATCTCGACAAACTTCTCCATTGCCGCCACCAGCAGAGTTTTCCCTATGCCTTGACACTGGCAAGATTTGGCAACCGCCAACCGGCCCAACCGGACCCCGGACACGTCTCGTGGCAGCCTTCTTGCTTCTTCCGGCGCAAGCACTTCTGATTTTATTTGGCAGAGATTGAGCGAGAAAAAGCCGAGAATGGGTTGCGGTGTGGCATTCTCCTCATCCACTAACACAAAGGTGCGAGAAATTCCTCTATCCGCGTGTTGCCGGGCGGTTTGTTTGAGAAACAAATTGAGCAGCTCACTCCCGCAGTCGAATCCTTCCCGGTCGTGAATCTTCGCCAGCAGTTCAATTTTACGCACGCACTGTGGCTTTAAATGTTTTTACCGCATCCTGGAGACGCTGGTTGGGTTTGGGTGGTTTGTCCAACAGGGCAAGCACCTTCTGCGCGTCTTTTTGCGAAAGGCGAATGATCGACTCCCGCTCAATCACGCGCTGTGCTTCCAGATAAGCGGTCTGCACGACGAACTGATTGACCGTGGCGCCCAAAAGCTCCGCCGCCTGTTCCAATGTGTCCCGCACGCCGTCAGATACACGAGCCGTGATCCGCGTGCGCGGCTCTGAAATTATCTTTTTCATTCCAGGATGGTGCCATTGTGGCACCGGTTTGTCAATCTCGTTGCTCCGCCGGCGCAGTCCCCGTTTGTCGCCGCGATTTTACTTTTGATTACCCTCCCGCCCGCGTAAAAAGGGAGGGTCCTATGCAAGCGTTGCGAACCATTCTCGTTGTTGCCCTCCTCCAGGGTGTCACCACTTCTTTTGGCGCGGATACCCCAATGACCCGCAAGGTCTTGCCCCCCATGCCACCCCCGGGCATCGCGGTGCCTGCCGCCATCAAGGCGGAATTGACCGCCGGAGTAGCCCGGCTCGGCGCCGAAATCGCCTCCCTGCAAGCCAAACCCGCCGCGCAGCCACTGCTCCCTGACGTTCAGATCTATTACAATGCCGTCCGTTATGCCCTCGAGGATGACATTTTTTACCGCACGAATGATTTCAACGAAGCCCGCCGTTTGCTCGCCGAGGGACACGAGCGCGCCCTGGCCCTGGCCCAAGGCCGCGCCCCGTGGAACACCGCCACCGGCCTGGTCGTGCGCGGTTATGTTTCCCAACTCGACGGCTCCGTTCAACCCTATGGCATGGTGGTGCCGGCCACCTACGACCCCAAGTCCGCCCAGCCCTACCGGCTCGATTTCTGGTTCCACGGCCGCGGAGTGAACCTGAGCGAACTGGCTTTCCTCAATGACCGGGAGAAAAATTCCGGAGAATTCGCCCCGGCGGACACGCTGGTGCTGCATCCGTACGGGCGGTATTGCAACGCCAACAAATTTGCGGGTGAAGTGGATACGTTTGAAGCGCTGCAAAATGCCCGGACGCATTACCAGATTGATGAAAACCGGATCAGCGTGCGCGGCTTTTCGATGGGCGGGGCCGTGACCTGGCACCTGGCCGGCCATTACGCCAGTCGCTGGGCCGTGGCCTCCCCTGGCGCGGGATTTGTCGATACGGCCATCTTTCAAAAGCTTTATCAACGCCCCCGGGAATCCACGCCCCCATGGTATCAGCAACGGCTGTGGCACTTGTATGACATGACCGACTATGCGGCCAACTTGTTCAACTGCCCGGTGGTGGCGTACAGCGGGGAAATTGATCCGCAGAAACAAGCTGCCGACCTCATGAACCGCTCCATGGCGCTCGAGGGACTCAATCTGACGCATATCATCGGACCGGAAACCGGCCACAAATTTGAGCCCAAAGCCAAGATCGAAGTGGCCCGGCTCGTGGATGAACTGGCTACCAAAGGCCGCGATCCACTGCCCCGCAAAGTGCGCTTCACCACCTGGACCCTCCGCTACAATCAACAGGCCTGGGTGACGGTCGATGGTCTGGAGCAACACTGGCAACGCGCCCGGGTGGAAGCGGCAATTGCGTCCACGAATCAGGTTCAGGTCACGACCACCAATGTGACCGCCCTTACCTTGTCGATGCCGGCCGGGCTGTGTCCGTTTCCCGTCGGTTCCACGCCCTTGATCACGCTGGATGGCCAGGAAATAACCGGTCCCGCGGTCGCGGCCGACCGTTCTTGGACGGTGCATTTTGAGCGCTTATCCGCGACCTGGACGCCCGTCACCATGTCCTTCCCGGGGGAATTGCACAAACGCCATGGCCTGCAGGGACCCATTGATGATGCGTTCATGGATTCGTTCATCTTTGTGCGGGCAAGCGGAAAGCCCTTGTCCGCCCGGACCGAGGCTTGGACCGAGGCCCGGCTGCGCGAGGCCCGCAATGACTGGCGCAAACAATTCCGCGGCGAGCCCCGGGTGAAGTTCGATTTCGAGGTCACCGAAGCTGATATCGCCGGCAATAATCTCATTTTGTGGGGCGATCCCCGCAGTAATGAAGTCCTTGGGAAAATCGCCGCGCGCTTGCCCGTTCAGTGGGACGCCAAACGAATCCAGATCGGTTTGAAGACCTACTCCCCGACCACCAATGCCCCGGTCTTCATCTTCCCCAATCCGTTGAATCCGGAAAAATATGTCGTCGTGAACAGCGGTTTCACCTTTGCCGATGAAGCGTCCACCAGCAATGCCCTGCAGATCCCCAAATTGCCGGATTACGCCGTCCTGCGCATGGATGGGACCGACGGCGTCGTGGACGCCGGATTTTTCGACGAGCAGTGGCGTTATTCCCCGCTGGATTGAGTCACGGCGGCCGCTGGAACCGCATCCGCTCCCGCCGATTATATTCGGTGACATCCTCGGCCACCCCGCCCAGGGCATCCTCAACTGTTTGGATGAAATTGTAACAACTGGACGCGAGTCCGCCCATCGCAATGACCGTGTCCCGTTCCGCAAAGTCGTCTGTCACTGCCAGTATTTCCCCATATGGAGCCATCCGGTGGGCGACCCGTTCGATGATCTGATCCGCCGTCTGGCCGGCCCGCGAATAGAGGATTTCGACTTGGGGCGTGGAATCGACGGTGGACAGCCGGATATCCTGATTCGCCCCATCGAATACGATGGTCAGGGGCGTGCCCACGGCATCGCGGTAAAGCGTCAGCTTCTGCACCAGTTCATCCCGCGCCGCCGCCGAGAACCGCGCCTTCCCGGGTGCCAGTTCCGGCCACTTGTGCAGGAGACTGTAGCCATCCACCAATATACGCACCAACGCCATGCTCTCACCTTAAGCCGAACGGAGGTTTTTCGATATCACAGACTTGTGAAGGCGTGATCGAGGACCGCCAGCAGAAAATCCGCGTCCGCCAGGGTGAGGCACATGGGCGGAGCAATCCGGATGACGCTCCCGTTCAATCCTCCTTTGCCGAGTACCAATCCGAGGTCTTTGCAGGTTTCCAGCACTTGGGCACATTCCGTGCGGGCCGGTTCCTTGGTCGCCCGGTCCCGCACCAGTTCCACTCCCAACAGTAGTCCCCGGCCCCGGACATCCCCGATGAGACTGTGTTTGGCCTGCAAACCGGTGAGTCCCGCCAGCAGGTGAGCTCCCACCCGCGCGGCGTTGGCCTGCAATTGTTCGCGCTCGATGACTTCCAGAACCGCCTTGCCCTGGGCGCACACGACTGGGTTGCCGCCAAACGTGTTGAAATGCAGGCGTTGGGCCAGCGTGGCGGCAATCTTGGGAGTGGTCACCACTGCCGCCAGCGGACAGCCATTCCCAATGCCCTTGGCCATGGTCACGATGTCCGGCGTGACGCCCTGGCCTTCAAAACCCCAAAAATGGCTGCCCGTGCGCCCAAAGCCCGTCTGGACTTCATCCGCGATGCACAATCCGCCCGCCGCCCGCACATGCCCGTACGCCTCTTTCAAATAGCCGTCCGGAAATACCACTACGCCGCCAACCCCTTGAATCGATTCCGCAATGTACCCCGCCACCCTTCCGGAGGTCCCCATCTGAATCAACTCCTGCACCTCCGCCCCGTACTTCCGTCCCGCAGCGGGATCGGTGCGCCCCCACGGGCCGCGATATGGGTCGGGTGCCAGGGCGTGGTGCACCCCAAAGCTATGCGGCACGTTGAACTTCCACGTGTGATGCGAAGTCACCGCCATCGTCGCCGCTCCGCCGCCGTGATACGAATTCCGCAGCGCGATCACATCATAGTTGCCCGTGTACGCCCGGGCCATCAGCAGCGCCAGATCATTGGCCTCCGAGCCGGAATTCACAAAATAACAAACCTTCAATTCCCCTGGCATTTTCGCCGCCAGCGCCTGCCCGTATTCGGCAATATTGGGGTGCAGGTAGATCGTGGTGGAATGCTGCAGGATTTCATTCTGCCGGTTTACCGCCGCCACCACGTGCGGATGACAGTGCCCCACGCTGACCGTGACAATCCCCCCCAATCCGTCCAGATAACGCCGTCCGGTTTCATCAAAAAGGTATTGCCCCTTTCCCTCCACAAACATCACCGGCTTTTTGTAGTACAGGAACAGGGCCGGGCTGAGGTATTCCTGCCGCAGTCGCAGGACCTCTGCCGCCGAAGGACCTTCGTACCGCCGGGGTTGCCCGACAAACGGCGGTAAAGTGGGTTTGGTTCTGTCCATACGCTGGCATTTTAATGCCCGCTCGACGCTGTCGGCGAGCCATTTTCCACCCCGCGATTTAGGACTCCCGCCCCAACGCGCTGTTTCCCAATCGTCACGCAACTGACATCTATTTGCCATCCCTTCGGGGCAGGTTTGGTTGGGTCACCGCCCGAGACGCGGTGAAAAAGATGAAGCAATCATTCACAGGTGCCGTTCGGGAAGTGCCCGCGGGCGATTTGTTCGCCGGTTGGACTCCCGCTCATTCCGAATTGCCCCTGGGTCATCGCCATAAGCAATTGCAGGAGCGGCACGGCGGCACGGCGCTGCCCGGCTACTATTTGATGAAATTGCGCCAGCAACACCGCCTGGCCCGCGCTTCCACGAAGTGGGTTGGTCCGTCACACAATCGTAACATTGCTGCTGCACGTTTGTCATAATTGTGCCATAACGTGTCACCGGCTAAACAACCAACCAACTCAAACGAATGAACTATCATCAAAAAATGGCGCTCGTGGCTGGGGCTCTTGCCTCGGTGACGCTGGTCGGGGCGGCTTCCGCCCAGACGAGTGATCCGCTCTTGAACGCCCTGATCAAAAAGGGTGTTCTCACTGAAACTGAGGCCAAAGCGGTCCAGACGGAAGTCAAAGATGGCGGTCAAGCCGAAGGGGCTCCCAAATTTCTCCTGGTCAACTCGGCGTTTAAAAACGTCGAACTTTTCGGGGATGCCCGCTTTCGCTACGAATACCGCGAAACGCAGACCGCTCCCGGCAAGGACACTTATGCCCGGGAACGCTTCCGTTACTCCCTCCGCTTCGGCCTGCGCGGCGAGGCTTTCGATGACTTTTACTACGGCCTCCGGCTCCAGACTTCCGCCAATAACCGCTCCGCGTGGGTGACTTTTGGGGATGAAAAATTGAGTTCTTCCGGCGGTGGCTCGACCTCCTCCGCCAATGTGGGTCCCTTCGGCAACGGCAGTGACGGCATCAATGTCGGCCAGGCTTATGCCGGTTGGCGCGCCACCGAGTGGCTGGACATCACCCTCGGTCGCATGCCCAATCCTATCTATACGACTTCCATGGCGTGGGATTCGGATCTGTCCCCGGAAGGTGCCGCGGAAAAACTGAAGTACAGTCCTACCAAAAACCTCGAATTGTTTGGCACTTTTGGCCAATTCCTTTATCAGGATACGAATCCGGATAATCCGGCGCCCGCCATCACCGGTCCGGGCACCACGTCCAACCAGAGCGACGTCTTCCTGCTGGCCTGGCAAATCGGGGCCAAGTACAAGTTCAACAACGACATCTCCGCCAAAATCGCCCCGGTCCTGTACAATTACACCGGTCACGGTCAGAATTCGGGCTTCAACGGCGTATTCGTCGGTCAGGGCAATACCAGCGGCGGCAATTTGAACAACGCCACGCCCGGCAGCGCCACCGGCTTCTCCGCCAATCAAACCGGGATCAATGACCTCCTCGTATTGGAGATTCCCGCCGAGGTCAATTTCAAGCTCGGCAAATTTCCCGCCCGGATTTTTGGCGATTTTGCCCTCAATCTTGACGGCCGCCGCCGCGCGGAACTTGCCGCCGCCGCTTCCTCCGCCGCCGGCATTGTCCCCATCGGCACCGCCCAGAAGGACGACACCAAGGCCTACCAAATTGGCTTTGCGATCGGCAATGTGGACCTCGTGAATGGTCAGCATCCCAAAAAAGGCTCCTGGGAATTTCGCACCTACTGGCAACACGTTGAGCAATATGCTCTCGATGTGAATTTGATTGATTCGGACTTCATGGAAGGCCGGGGCAACTTGGAAGGCGTCTATGCCGCCGTGGCTTATTCCCTTTCCGCCAACGCCATCACCACCGTTCGTTACGGTTATGCCGACCGGATCAACAAGAAGCTGGGCACAGGCGGCAGCAACCTGGACATGCCGGAAATCAACCCCGCGACAAAATACCAACTCCTGCAGTTGGACTTTACCCTCAAATTCTAACCCAAAACGGCCGCGGGAGGGGAGCCTCCCGCGGCCACAACTTTCCTTGAAAAGCAGAAATTTTATGAAATCCTTATTCCAAAAACTGAGCTTTGTGGCTGCCGGATTGGCGCTTGCTACTTCCACCCATGCGGCTGACATTACCGTTAAAGGTTCTGATACCCTGGTTGTTCTCGCCCAAAAATGGGCGGAAGTGTACATGGGCCAGCATGCCGACGTGAAAATTCAAGTTACGGGCGGTGGGTCTGGTGTCGGCTTTGCCGCGCTGCAGAACCAGACCACCGACATTGCCGACGCCTCCCGCCCGATCAAGCCCGCCGAAAAGGCCGCCTGCATCAAGGCCTTTAACAAGGTTCCGACGGAATACAAGGTGGCGGTGGATGGGCTATCCGTTTACGTTAACGACGCCAATCCGGTGAAGGAACTGACGCTCACGAACTTGCATGGTATTTTCACCGGCGCGATAAAAAACTGGAAAGAAGTCGGCGGGAAGGACGCCCCGATCACCGTTTATAGCCGGGAAAACAGTTCCGGAACTTACGAATTCTTCAAGGAGCACGTGCTGAACAAGGACGACTTTGCAGCGAGTGCCCAAACCATGCCCGGCACCGCTCTCCTGCTTCAATCCATCTCCAAGGACAAAAACGGGATTGGCTACGGTGGTGCCGCCTACGGTTCGGGAGCCCGCGCCATTGGGGTCAAAAAAGATGCCGCGAGCCCGGCCGTGGAACCCACTGAAACCACCGTGCTGAATCAGACCTATCCGATCTGGCGCTACCTGTACAACTATGTGAACCCGGCGCTCGACAAGGACGCCGTCCATGCTTACCTGACCTGGATCCGCAGTGCCGCGGGGCAAAAGGTGGTGAAAGAAGTCGGTTATTACGCTTTGCCTGCCGATTTGCAGACGAAATGAGTTAACGCGCATTCCGGCGGGTGCCCTTGCCCGCCGGCGACTCCCTCGATAGTTCCTCGGCGGGTCGCAATCAGTCAGGGCGGGCGGGTGGTTCCACGGTTGCAATCCTCGCCCGCCCTTCTTAATTTAAGGGCCACCGCATGGCGATCACAAATCCCGGCAGCAAAATGAACGACAGTTGGGTGGGAATCCAGCGGGGGCAGCGCGTACGGCCCTGGGCTTGGCTCGTGGAGAAGGGAATATTTCTCGTTTCTCTTTCGGCCATTCTCATGATCTTCCTGATCTTCGTTTTTGTCGCCCGGGAAGCCTTGCCCATCTTTCTCGGACAGGTGAGCACCGCCAGCGGGCAAAAGGTGATTCCCGTCGCCGATATGGAAAAGCTCACCCCCGCGGAACTCCAGGCGTATCTGGGGCTCACCCCCCGCCAGTACGCGGAAATGGATACCGACACCAAGCGGACGCTCATGGAGGTGAAGATCGAGGAATTAAAGGGGATTTCCAAAGATCCTGACACCGCCTTGAACACCGTGGCTTGGCGGCAAATGATCTTTGGCCATCAGTGGTCTGGTTATCCCGCGCCGGTCTATATCTGGCAACCCGTCTCGGAGGTGCAGAAATACAACATCATTCCGCTGCTGCTCGGCAGTCTCAAGGCCACGCTCGTGGCTCTTTTGTTCTCCGTTCCGCTTTCGTTGGGGGCGGCCATCTATGTTTCCCAATTGGCCAATCCCCGCGTCCGGGAATGGCTCAAACCCATGATCGAACTGCTCGCCGGAATTCCTTCGGTCGTGCTCGGCTTTTTCGGCCTGATCGTCCTGGCCACGGTCCTGCAAAAGGTGTTCGGCTATCAATCCCGGCTGAACGCCTTCGTCGCGGGCATCGCCCTCGGGCTGGCCATCATCCCCGGGGTCTTTTCCATCGCGGAAGATGCCCTCACGAGCGTGCCCCGCACTTACACCCAGGCCGCCTTGGCCCTCGGCTCCTCCCGCTGGCAGGCCGCCTGGCAAATCGTTCTCCCCGCCGCCATTCCCGGCGTTTTCGCCGCCGTGGTCCTTGGGTTCGGCCGCGCCATCGGTGAAACCATGGTTGTTCTGATGGCCAGCGGCAATGCCAGCATCGTTTCGTGGAATATCTTCGATTCCGCCCGCACCATGACCGCCACCATCGCCGCCGAAATGGCTGAGGCCGTCGTCGGCGGGACCCATTATCGCATCCTTTTTATGTTGGGCACCTTGTTGTTTGTGGTGACCTTTGTCGCCAATCTGGCGGGTGACCTGGTGATTCACCGGTTGAAGCGCCGGCTGGAGGGCAAATCAGCATGACCTCGGATTCCCGTCGTTCCTTCGAGACCGGTCGTTTCAATTTCGCCTCGTTTTTCTTCACCGGCGTTACCGGGCTGGCCACGGCTTTGATCCTCGCCATCCTGGCGGTCATTCTGCTCAATGTGTTCATTAACGGCTGGTCGGGCCTCTCCTGGCGGTTCGTCACCGCCGGGACGGAAAAGGACATGTTCGACGTGGACAAGGCGGGCGTCTTCCCCATGATTTTTGGCACCACGGCCCGCGTGATTCTGATGACGATTTTTGTGATCCCGGTCGGGGTCATCACCGCGATCTACCTGACGGAATACGCGCACGCTTCCTCGCTTTTCACCCGCGCCATTCGGAGTGCGGTGAACAATCTGGCCGGCGTTCCCTCGATTGTCTTTGGCTTGTTTGGTCTGGGCTTTTTCATCAATTTTCTGGGCCATTCCGTGCTGGATCCGGCCCTGCACCCCGGTCACCCTGAAATCATCGCCTGGGGCAAACCAGCCATCATCTGGGCCTCCCTCACGCTTGCGGTCATGACCTTGCCGGTGGTCATCGTCACCACCGAGGAAGCCCTCAAAGCCATCGCTCCCGGGCTCCGGGAAGCCAGTCTGGCTCTGGGTGCTTCCAAGTTGGAAACCATTGTCCGGATCGTGCTTCCGCAGGCGCTTCCCGGCATCATGACCGGGGGCATCCTGGCGGTCAGCCGGGCCGCCGGCGAGGTGGCCCCCATCCTGTTCACCGGGGCCGCCTACTACATGGCTTCGCTTCCTCATTCCCTCACCGATCAGTTCATGGACCTGGGCTACCACGTGTTCGTCCTCTCCACCCAGTCGCCCAACGTGGATAAAACCAAGCCAATTTTGTATGGCACGGTGGCGGTGCTGCTTCTGCTTACTTTCAGTTTGAACCTTGTCGCCATTTTTGTCCGCGCAAACATGCGCAAAAAATTGCGCGCCATGAACTGATCCTGCTTATGACTGACGCCAGCCCCTCCCGCGCTCCTGTCAACGCCCCTCGTCTTGGCGCCGCTCCCGCTGCGCCCGGTCCGGCTACCCCCGAACCGCCCTTGATCGAGACGGACAAACTGGCCCTCTATTACGGCCATTCCAAGGCCTTGAAGGAAATCAGCATCCAGATTCGCGAAAAGCTCGTCACCGCCTTCATCGGCCCCTCCGGCTGCGGCAAATCCACGCTCTTGCGCTGTTTCAACCGCATGAACGACTTGATCGACAATGTGCGCATCGAGGGCACCGTGCGGGTGGCCGGGCATGACATTTACCACGACAAGGTGGACGTCATTGAATTGCGCAAACGCGTGGGGATGGTTTTCCAGCGTTCCAATCCCTTCCCGAAATCCATTTACGAAAACATTGCCTATGCCCTCCGGTTGCAGGGCATGCGCCGTGGCTCCGAATTGGATGGCATCGTGGAAAAAAGCCTCCGCGGCGCCGCCTTGTGGGAGGAAGTCAAAGACCGCTTGCATACCAGCGCTCTTGGCCTTTCCGGCGGCCAGCAACAGCGCATGTGCATCGCCCGGGCCATTGCCATCCGCCCCCAGATTCTGCTGATGGACGAACCCGCCTCCGCCCTCGACCCCATCGCCACCTCGAAGGTCGAGGAACTGATCCTCGAACTGAAGCAGGAGTTCACCATCGTGATCGTCACACATAACATGCAGCAGGCGGCCCGTATCTCTGATTACACGGCGTTCTTCTACATGGGCTCCTTGATCGAGTACGATCGCACCGGCCGGATTTTCACGAATCCTTCCCAAAAACAGACCGAGGATTACGTCACCGGACGATTCGGTTGACAGGTTCTTGGTTTGGTTGTCAATTGCCTTGGCACACATTATGACGCTTCACTTTGAGAATGAACTGGCCGGTTTGAAGGAAAAACTCCTGACCATGGCCAGCCACGCCGAAAGCGCGGTCACCCGTGCCATCCAGGCGCTGACCGGCCGCGACGACGAACTCGCCCGGCAGGTGATTGCCGATGATATGATCGTCGATCAATTTGAGGTCGAGATCGATGAACTCGCCATTCTGATGTTGTCCAAGGCCCCGCTGGCCACGGACCTCCGGTTGATCACCGTGGCCATGAAAATCTCCCATGATCTCGAACGCGTCGCGGATGAGGCCACCACCATTGCCCGCCGCTCCCTCGAACTCAGCACGGAACCCCAACTCAAACCCTACGTCGATATCCCCCGCATGGCGGAGATGGCTCTGTCCATGCTGAAGGAAGCCCTCGATGCCTTCGTGAACCGTCAGCCCGCCAAGGCCATGGCGGTCGTCCCCCGGGACAAGGAGGTGGACTCCCTGAACAAGCAGTTGCACCGGGAACTTTCCAGTTACATGGTGGAACGGCCCAGCACCATCACCCGTTGTCTCAATCTGATGGTCATTTCCAAGAGCCTCGAGCGCATTGCTGACCACGCCGCCAGTGTGGCGGAGGAAGTGGTGTACCTTTACGAAGCCCGGGACATCCGCCACACTGGCCTTGGCCACGCCCCCTTGGCGTCGCCTTGACCTATGGGCTGTGAAACCAGTTTTGACCCGGCGCATTTTCTGAACCGCGAGCTGAGTTGGTTGGAATTCAATCAACGCGTGCTCGAGGAGGCTTTGGACGCCCGCAACCCGCTGCTGGAACGCGTGAAGTTTTTCTCCATCACGAGTTCGAATCTCGACGAATTTTTCGAAGTTCGCGTCGCCGGTCTCAAACAGCAGATCGAGAGCGGGGCCACCGAACGGAGCGTGGACGGCCAGACCGCCGCCGAAACCCTCCGCCTCGTCACCGCCCGGGTGCGGCGCATGGTGGCGCAACAATATCTTTGCTGGCGCGAGGAGCTCGTCCCGGCTCTGGCGGCTAACGGGATCCGCTTTCTTACCCTGCCCGAACTTTCCCCCGCTGACCTGACCTGGGTGGGCGAATATTACCGGGCGCAGGTCCGCCCCGTGGCCACCCCGCTGGCGTTGGATCCCGCCCATCCCTTCCCCCAGCTCCTCAACAAATCCCTCAATCTCATTGTCCGCCTCGAATTGGCCAAGGATGGGGAAAGCCTCCGGCATCAAGCCGTGGTCCAGGTGCCGCGCAACCTTCCCCGACTCGTCCGTCTTCCCCGGTCGGATGATCGCCAGGATTACCTCTTCCTGAGCAATCTGCTCGGTTATCATCTCGCCGATTTGTTTCCCGGCACCCGGATTCTCGGTTTTTGGACCTTTCGCGTCACCCGGAATAGCGAACTTTACATTGATGAGGAGGAAACCATCAATTTGCTCAAAGCCGTCGAGAATGAGCTGCACAACCGGCGCAAGGGCGACGCTGTCCGGCTCGAGATTGATGCGGACTGTCCTCCGGATTTACGGCAGGCCCTCCTGGGCACGCTCAAACTCACCGAGGACGACCTTTACCTCATTGAGGGGCCCCTGAATCCCTCGCGCCTCATGTCCATCTGCGATGCGGACAACTCGCCGGAACTGCGCGACCCTCCGTTTGTGGCGCCCGTCGCACCCGCGCTCTTGGGCCAGCCGGACTTGTTTGCCGCCATCCGGGAAAATGATGTGATGCTGCATCATCCCTACGACAGTTTTGAAAGTGTCGTCCACCTTCTCGAACAGGCTGCCGCCGACCGCGATGTGCTGGCCATCAAGCAGACCATGTATCGCACTGGGGGCGACAAGCGGATCATCGGGGCCTTGATCGACGCCGCCCGCAATGGCAAACAGGTCACCGCCGTGGTGGAATTGCGCGCCCGCTTTGATGAGGCCAACAATATCAAATGGGCGCGCCAATTGGAGGAAGCCGGCGTCCATGTCGTGTATGGGCTGGTGGGTTTCAAAATCCACGCCAAAATGTGCCTCGTGGTCCGGCGCGATGCCGATGGGATCCGCCGCTACCTTCACCTCGGCACTGGTAATTACAATCCCACCACCGCCCGCATCTACACGGATATCGGCCTCCTGACCTGCCGCCCGGCTTTTGGCGAGGATGCCACCAATCTTTTCAATCTGCTCACCGGGATTGCGCAGTTTCAAGGCACTCAAAAATTGCTCATCGCCCCCTTCGAATTACGCCAGCATATTCTGGCCCTGGTGGCTCGCGAGGCCGAGCATGCCCGGCAGGGCCTGCCCGCCCGCATCATCGCCAAGATGAACGCCCTGGTTGACCCGGGCGTCATCGCTGCGCTCTATGCGGCCTCCCAGGCGGGCGTCAAAATCGATTTGATTGTGCGGGGAGTCTGCTGTCTCCGGCCTGGCCTGAAGGGCGTCAGTGACCACATCACGGTGCGCAGTGTCGTGGACCGCTTTTTGGAACACAGCCGGGTGTTTTATTTTGAAAATGCCTGCCAGCCCAAGGTTTATGTCGGCAGCGCCGATTGGATGCCTCGTAATTTCCTCCGCCGGATTGAAGTGGTATTTCCCGTCGAAGACGGGAATTTGCGCGAACGGATCATCACGGGAATTTTGGCCGTGACCTTGGCGGATAACGTCAAAGCCTGGCACCTTCGGCCGGATGGTTCTTATCACCGGCCCCGCCTCAAGCGCGGCACTCCCCGCTTCCGGAGCCAGACCGAGTTCATCCACCGGAGCCTCGCGGGCCAGACTCCGGTCGGTCAGGGTCCTGCCGCCGGCAAGTACCCCGTTGTCAAACTGGTTCCGCGACCGGCGGCGCTCAAATCGGCCGCCCCCGGAGCCTGACCGGCCGGCCGCTTTGGGTTAAGTTAGTTATCCTTGATTTCGAGGCGGTAAGTCGGCGAAAGCTTGCTGTCCACCTTCAGTTTTCCCATCCCCGTGTAATTAAAGTCAAATTTGAACCGGAAGTACACCACACTGTTGCTCGCCGCGATCGGCACCAGGGTTTCCCAGCGGTTTTTCATCAACGCCGTGGCTCGCATCGGGTAGGTTTCGGTTCCCACCACCACATTGGGCTGGATTGTGTCCCACCGCAGCGTTTGCTGATCGGACTCCATGGCGGCGCTCACCGAATACAGGCCCGCCGCATTCCGCGGATATTCCCGGGGGGTGAGGTTGGTCATGGAAGCCGTCACACATCCGCTCAAAACCAGGGTCAGCAGCAGGAGGGCCGGAAATTGCTTGTAAATTCGCATACCGGGGCAGGTTGACACAAGGCTGCTCGGCTTGTAAAGCCGCATTTGGACGCGCTTTATGAGCCTCGGACAACGATTTTGTAAGGAGTTGGAAATTTGTTCCCGAAAATTTTCGTTTTTTTGTTGACCGGAATCCACCCTCGGCAGAAAGTGCATTTTAGCACGAAAAAATTGGCGGCCGGATTGTAATTTTTTGGAAACATTTCGGTCGCACGTGCAACTTTGTAAAACGGTGAGAGCTGCTGGGGTCCATTTGGAATTATGCACACTTCACGCTGGTTTGCAGTTTTGGGATGCGTCCTTTTGGCCGGGATCATCATGGAATTATTCACGATTGTACGGGCGCCGGTCGGCTATCAGGATGAAGCCGGTTTTCATCCCGGAGCTCCCCGCCCGGGCAGTGATACCGTAAGTTACGAATAGTCCTGCGCGCCCCGCTCCGCTAGGGCCGGTCTCCGGCCTGTTTTCGCCTGCCCTTATTCGGGTCGGCTTCCTCCTCCTCCTCCATTTTCCCCCGTTTCGGCCACTCCTTTTTCGACGCTGGAGTGCAATTCTTCGACTTGCGTGATACAGTGTCACCCAATCGCATGATTTTTCCGAATGGCATTTACAGTTCTGATCGCCCTTGCGTTGGCTTTGCCGTCCGGACCGCTTGGCGGCTCGCGTTCGTCTTTGTTCTGTTGTTATCCGTTTCGCTTTCGGCGGTTGAGCCCGCCCAGCATAAGCTGCGCGTGGCCAATGATCCCGGGTTGGCGGCCGGGATCCTCGCCCAGGGTGGGCGCTTGCTTGTCGATTACGGGGCTTACCAACTTTACGCCTCCCCCTCGCTCAGTCCAAACCTTGCGGCGGATTCCCGGGTCGAAATCAGCGATCATTTTAATATCATCAATCTCAACGCCTCCCCGCTCGACACCAGCCTTTCCTCCCGCCTCGGTCCGCGGGCGGCGGTCGGGGCCTTCGCGGGCCAACGCCTGCATTTGATTCACTTCGCCGGACCCATCCTGCCGGCCTGGCACACGGCTCTGCTGGCGACCGGGATCCGGATCGTTGGCTACCTCCCCGAAAACGCCTACCTGGTTTACGGCGACGCTGCGCAACTGGCCGAACTTCAGGCCCGGGCCGCCGCCTCTCCCCTGGTTCAATGGGAAGGCGCCTATTTGGATCAATACCGGCTGCCTCCCGCCGTGGCGGCCAGCGCTGCCTCCGGCCAGACCCGGGATTTGGGCACCGACGAATTCACCATGCAATTGGTCGCCGATGAGGCCGCCAATCCGGCCACCCTCCAATTGCTCGAGCAGGTACGGTTGGCCCCGCTGCGCCAACGGCAAACGTTTCGCGGGTTTGTGAATATTATCGTGCGGCTCCCTCCGTCCGCACTTGCCCGGTTGGCCGCCCAGCCCGATGTCATCTCCATCCAACCGTGGTTCCCCCCCCAACTTTTTGACGAGCGCCAGGCCCAGATAATCGCCGGCAATCTCGCGTACAGTTTCTCCAATGCCGTGCCGAATGGGCCGGGTTATCTGGGTTGGCTGGCCGCCAAGGGCTTTACTCAGGACCAGTTCACCGCCTCCGGCTTTTCCGTGGACGTTTCCGACAGCGGCGTGGATAACGGGACCACTTCACCCACCCATTTCGGGCTGCACGTTTTGGGTGGTCTCACCAACGCCGGGCGGGTCGCCTATAACCTGCTTCAGGGCACCCCTAACTCTGGCAGTACCATCAAGGGTTGCGACGGACACGGCACCCTCAACGCGCACATCATCGGCGGTTATGACGATGGCGCCGGTTTTCCGTTTGCTGATTCCGACGGCTACCACTATGGACTCGGCATCTGTCCCTTCGTTCTCGTGGGCTCCTCGGTCATCTACGATTTCCGGAACTGGACCAATCCCGATTTTGTCAAACTGGCGGCGACCGCTTATCGCAACGGCGCCCGCATTAGCAACAACAGTTGGGGTTCCACCGGCACCAATGCCGCCGGCACCAAGATTTTCGGCATGTACGATTCCGAGGCCCAATTCTATGATGCCCTCGTTCGGGATGCCCAGCCCGGCGAATCCCCTTATCCGGCTCCCGGCAACCAGGAGATGACCTTTGTCTTTTCTGCCGGGAATTCCGGGCCCGGCGCCGGAACCATCGGTCCCCCCGGAACCGCCAAAAACGTGCTGACCATCGGTGCCAGCGATGGCGTGCAGGCTTACGGTCCGGCCAATACCAACGGCGTGCCGGATAGTCAGGCCGTCAGTGCGAATGATATCGCCTCCTTTTCCAGTCACGGCCCCTGCGCGGACGGCCGGGTGAAGCCGGATTTAATGGCTCCCGGAACCCATATCAGTGGTGGACTCGTCCAGTCCGCCAATCCGGGAACCAATGGCACCGCGGATGCCTGTTTCAATGCCTCCGGGGTGACCGGCGGCGTCAACATGGCCCGGTTCTTTCCCGCCAATCAGCAGTTTTACACCGTGTCTTCCGGCACCAGCCATTCGGCTCCCTGCGTCAGCGGAGGGTGCGCCTTGTTGCGTCAGTATTTCCTTAATCTCGGCAGCAATGCCCCCAGCCCCGCCATGACCAAGGCGTTCCTGCTGAATTCCGCCCGCTACCTCATCGGTTATCATGCCCTGGGTGCGCTTCCCTCCACCACGCAGGGTATGGGCGAAATGAATCTTGGGCTGGCCTTCGATGGGGTTCCCCGGCTGCTCTGGGATCAATCGCCGGCCCATCTTTTCACCGCCAGCGGCCAGTCCCGGACCTTCTCCGGCACCGTGGCGGATCCTTCCCAACCCTTCCGCGTCACCCTGGCCTGGACCGATGCCCCGGGCAGCACTACCGGCAATTCCTATAACAACAATCTCGATCTCCTCGTCACCATCGGTGGCAAGACTTACAAGGGCAATGTTTTCAACGGCGCCAACTCCACCAACAACGGGACTGCCGACGCGAAAAACAATGCGGAAAGTGTGTTTCTCCCCGCCGGTGTCACGGGTGGCTTCACGGTCCAGGTCCTCGCCACCAGTATCAATTCCGACGGCGTGCCCAATAACGACACCCTCCTCGATCAGGATTTTGCCCTCGTCATTTACAATGCCTTTGGCGCCCCCGCCATTGCCCCGCAGGGATTCACGCTCGCCGCCGAGAATTGTGCTCCGGCGAACGGAGCGTTGGATCCCGGTGAAACCGTTACCGTTAATTTTTCGCTCCTGAATTCCGGCCCGGTCAATCCCTCCAATCTTGTCGCCACTTTGCTTCCCAATTCCGGCGTTTTGTCCCCCGGTCCTGCCCAATCCTATGGCGCGCTTCCCGCGGGTGGTCCCGCCGTCAGCGAGCCTTTCACATTCACCGTCGCCGGCACTTGTGGGGGCACGGTTTTTGCCACGCTGCAACTTCAGGATGGCACCAATAACCTGGGCAATGTCACCTTCAGCCTGCCCCTCGGACAGTTTGTGACCACGACCCTGTTCGCGGAAAATTTCGATGCCGTCACTGCGCCCGCCTTGCCCGCTGGTTGGACGAGCACTGCGTCTGGTGGACTCCTGCCGTTCACCAATTCCCCGGTTCTCAGTGACACTCCTCCCAATGCGGTGACCATCGGCACTCCTCTGACTGCCGGGTCGTCGTTCCTGGTCAGTCCCGCCATCCCGGTTCCGGTCCCGGCCGCCTTGCTGACCTTCCGTCATGTTTACAATTTTGAGGCGGCGGCGCCTGTTGGTTACGATGGCGGTGTGCTGGAATTGCAAATCGGGAGCGGCGCCTTTGTCGATATTCTCACGGCGGGCGGCAGTTTTCTGTCCGGCGGTTACACTTTTGGCATTTCTTCGGACAGTTCGCAGCCCCTCAACGGCCGGCAGGCTTGGAGCAGCAGTTCGGGGGGCTTTGTCACCACCCAGGTCCGGCTCCCCGCCGCCACTTACAACCAGACCATTCACCTCCGCTGGCGCGTGGGAACCGACACCGGAAATGACTCCCTCTATGATGGTGGTTTTTGGCGGATTGACTCGGTGTCGTTGACGGACACGGGCAGCAATGTTTGTTGTTCCGGCACCCCCAGCATTGGCCTGGTGGATCTGCCTTCCCTCAATCCCGCGATCGTGGGTCAGCCCTTGACTTACGCCATTACGTTGACCAATTCCGGCGCCTTGGGCAGTTCCAACCTGGCGTTTACGGACACGCTTCCGGGGGGCGTTGCCCTGGTCTCCGCTCCTCCCGGCCTGACCTTGAATGCCGGCAACCTCACCGGTTTCCTGGCTCCGCTCGGTGCCTATTCCGCCACCAATTTCGCCATCACTATTTTGCCGGCCTCGGTGGGCGTGCTGACCAATCTCATCACTGTCCAAAGCGGCCCGGCCATCAACCTGGCCGACACCAACCTGCTGACGGTGGTCACGCCCCCGGTGCTGAGCCTGCTGCCCGCGGACCAGACCATCGCCTTGGGTGCTGACGCCGTCTTCCAGGTTCAGGCCGATGGCACGCCCCCGCTTGCCTTTCAGTGGTCGTTTAATGGTGTCGCCCTGCCGGGAGCCACGGACAGCCAGCTCGCTCTCACCAATGTCCAAGCCGCCCAGGCGGGCGCTTACAGCGTTGCCGTGCAGAATCCTTTCGGCACCACCAACTCCCCGGTGGCCCACCTCCGGGTCCTCGTTCCCCCTTCGCTCACCTCCCTCAGTAGCGATGGCTTTTCGATCCAGGTGGAATTCCAAAGCGTCGCCGGTCTCAATTACACGCTCGAATTCTCGGATTCCCTTGCTCCCGCCGTTTGGCAGCCACTGCCTCCCGCTACGGTTGGCACGGGGGATGTGATGACGTTGGTGGATCCGGCCGTTCCGACCGTGGCCCGTTTTTACCGCATTCGCTGTGAGTAGCCCCAGGACTCCTGAGACCATGGAACTTGCCTGGCCCGCAACGACGGCTGACCAGCCCTTTTCTCCCTCTCTGCCATTCAGAATGGCGGAGAGGGCCGGGGAGAGGTGGCGCCATCCATTTTCCCCGCCCGCCAAAATCCAAGACGCCGGAGCCGCAGTCCTGATCCCGCGGCATTCCCCTGGAAATCCCGTCCTTACCGCCGCCCGCTTCTGGTGCCGGTGGCTCGGTCTTGCCCTGGTCCTGCTGGGCGGCGGGGGCCCCGCCCGGGCTGCGGGTCTGCCCCCCGGGCACAAAGTGCGGGTGGCCAACGATCCCCTGTTGGTGTCCACGCTGCAGTCGCAGGGCGCGCGCCTCGTCGCGGATTACGGCGCCTTTCAAATTCTGGATCTCCCCCAGCTCCGCCCCGGGCTCGCTGCGCTTCCCCAGGTCGAAGTCTGCGATCACTACAACGTGGTGCAACTGAATGCCGCCGCTCTCGACACCTCTTCGGCCGACCTGGCCACCGCCCGGGCGGCGGTTGGCGAATTTGCCGGCCGGCGCATGCACTTGCTTCAATTTGCCGGCCCAGTCCAACCGGCGTGGTACGCGGACTTGCTGGCCACCGGAGCCCGCGTCATCGCCTTCGTGCCGGAAAATGCCTATCTGCTCTACGCCGATTCGGCGAGCCTCGCCCGGCTGCAAACGCTGGCTGCCGCCGCGCCCCATGTGCAATGGGAAGGCCCCTACCTGGACCGTTATCGCCGCCATCCCAACACGCTCTCCGCGTCCGCTCTGGTTGCGTCGGCCGAGCCCGCCGAGTTCACGGTCCAAATGATTGCCGACCCGCCTGCGAATACTGCCACCTTGCAGTTGCTGGACCGCCTGAAACTTTCCCCCTTCCGTCAGCGTGAGTCCTTCCGGGAGTTTCTCCATGTCATTGTCCAACTTTCTCCCGCTGATCTTCCTGAAGTCGCCGCCCAACCAGATGTCATCTCGATCCAGGCGTATTTCCCGCTTCGTCCCTGGGATGAACGCCAGGATCAAATTATCTCTGGCAACCTGTCCGGCACCGCGCCTGCCGGCCCGGGCTATCTCGCCTGGCTCGCCGCCCGGGGATTCACCCCCGCGCAGTTTGCCGCCTCCGGCTTTGTGGTGGATGTCTCCGACGGCGGGATTGATGACGGCACCACTTCGCCCGACCACTTTGGCCTTCACATCGATGGCGATCCGGCCAACCCCGGACGCGTTGTTTACAATCTGCTCCAGGGCACCCCCAACGCTGGCAGCACCCTCAAGGGGTGCGACGGCCATGGCACCATCAATGCCCACATCATTGGCGGCTACGATGACCGTTCCGGTTTTCCCTTCGCCGATAGCGTGGGCTACCACTACGGCTTGGGGGTCTGCCCGTTTGTGCTGCTCGGTTCTTCCGTCATTTTCGATCCCTCCGCCTTCACCAACCCGAGTTTCCCCAGACTGCAGTCCACCGCCTATCAAAACGGGGCCCGAATCAGCAACAACAGTTGGGGCGCCAAAAGCGCCGGTTTCGGCGGCGTTTATGACGTGCAGGCGCAGACGTTCGACGCTCTGGTTCGCGATGCCCAACCGGCGGGTGCCACTTACTCCGCTGCGGGCAACCAGGAAATGGTCATCGTCTTCGCCGCCGGCAACGCGGGTTCCGCCTCGGGCAGCGTTAGCCTGCCCGGCACCGCCAAGAACGTCCTGACCGTCGGCGCCAGCGCGGGCGTGCAGGCTTTCGGTGGCCCGGATGGTGACGGCGTCCCCGATGCGCAGGCTGCGTCCGCCAATGATATCGCCCCCTTTTCCGGCCGCGGACCCTGCCAGGATGGCCGCCTCAAGCCGGATCTGCTGGCCCCCGGCACGCACATCAGCGGCGGCGTGGTCCAGGCTGCCAATCCGGATCCCACCGGCACCGCCGACGCCTGCTTCACTGCTTCCGGCGTGTCCGGTGGTCTCAATGGCGCGCCCTTCTGGCCCGCCGGCCAGCAGTTTTACACGGCGTCATCCGGCACCAGCCACGCCACACCGGCCGTTGCGGGCGGTTGCGCTTTGTTGCGCCAGTATTGGCTCAACCGCGGTAGTAACGCCCCCAGTCCCGCGTTGACCAAGGCCTGGCTGCTCAACTCCGCCCGTTACCTCACGGGCAGCGGCGGGGGCGACACCTTGCCCTCGAACACCCAGGGCTTCGGTGCGCTGAACCTGGGCACCGCTTTCGATGGCGTGTCCCGCCTCGTTTGGGACCAAACCCCGGCCAACCTCTTCACGGCCAGCGGGCAGACGCGGACGTTCCATGGCGCAGTGGCCGCCCCGGGCCAACCCTTCCGCGTGACGCTCGCCTGGACCGATGCCCCGGGGAGCACCACCGGTAATGCCTACAACAATAATCTGGATCTTCTCGTCACCGTCGCCGGCCATACCTACAAAGGGAATGTTTTTAACGGCGCTTATTCCGTCCCCGGGGGCTTCGCCGATTTCCGGAACAATGTGGAAAGTGTTTTCCTGCCCGCCGGTCTGACCGGCACTTTCACCGTCCAGGTGGTGGCCACCAGCATCAACTCCGATGGGGTCCCCAACAACGCCACCCCGCTCGATCAGGACTTCGCCCTCGTGATTTATAACGCCGCCGGGGTCCCGGATGTGGCCGCCGCCGGGCTCACCCTGCTGGCCGAAAATTGTACTCCCACCAATGGCGCCGTGGATCCCGGGGAAACGGTCAACGTCCTCTTCCGCCTCCAAAATGCCGGGGTCGTGCCCACCACCAACTTGGTGGCCACCCTGCTGCCCGGCACGAATGTGTTGTCCCCGTCCGCCCCCCAGACCTACGGGCTGCTGCCCCCGGGAGGGGCTGCGGTCGGTCGGCCGTTCACGTTTACGGCCGCTGGCCTTTGTGGCAGCACTCTCTCCGCCACCTTGCACTTGCAGGACGGCGCCAATGATCTGGGCAACCTCGGCTTCGGATTTCCCCTCGGCCAGTTCACCTACCTCACGCTCCTGGCGCAGGATTTTGACACCGCCACCCCGCCCGCGTTGCCCGCCGGTTGGTCGAGCGTCGCCTCTGGAGCGGCCATTCCCTTCGTCACCACCGCCGCGCGGGCCGACACCCCGCCGAACTCCGCGACGGTGGGCACTCCGGCCGCTCCCGGCGTCGCGGATTTGGTCAGCCCCGCCATTTTCCTCTCCGCCTCCAATACCGTGCTCAGCTTCCGTCAGAGCTACAACTTTGAAGCCGCTCCCCCCACGGGCTATGACGGCGGGGTGCTGGAGATCCGGATCGGGAGCGGTGATTTTACCGACATTGTCGCCGCGGGCGGCACCTTTCTGGTGGGCGGCTACAACCTGGCCATCGCCTCGGACAGCAGCCAGATCCTTAACGGCCGTTCCGCCTGGAGCGGCAATTCCGGCAGTTTCCTCACCACCCAGGTGCGCCTCCCGGCCGCTGCTTACGGCCAGACCATCCAGTTTCGCTGGCGGGCGGCCACCGACGGCAATAACGCCGCGCTTGGCGGGGTGGGGGGCTGGTTCCTGGACTCGCTCACGCTCACCAACTCCGGCCGTTACGTGTGTTGCACCGGCTTTCCCGACCTCGCAGTGTTTGCCTCCGCCGCGCCGAACCCCGTAATGCTCGGTCAAAACCTGACCTATTCCCTGGCGCTCACGAACCGCGGTCCCGCCCCGGCCGCGGACATCACTCTTACGGACACGCTTCCGCCCGCTGTCACCTTGCTCTCGCTGGATCCCGGTCTAATTTGGCAGAGCGGCCAGGCCATCGGTCGGCTTCCCACTCTTGCCGCCAATTCCGGCACGAATTTCGCCTTCACGATCAGCCCCCTTGCCGCGGGTGATCTTACCAATCAGGTTACGATCACCACCACCTCCGTAAACGCGGCGGATGCCCACACGAATGATGTCAACCTCGTGTTCGTTGCGCCTCCGCCTTCGCTCACGGCCGTTTTCGGTGACGGTGCTTTGCTCACTCTGCAGGTGCCCAGTTTGGTCGGGCTGGTCTATGGTTTGGAGGCCACCGATTCCCTGCAGACGCCCGACTGGCAACTCCTCCCTCCGGAACAATCGGGAACGGGTGATGTGCTGCAGTTCATCACTTCCGTGCCGCCGCCCGGCCAGCGTTTCTACCGGGTCCGTTGCCACTGATTTCCGTTGGCTTCCTCGCTCCCGGCGGACGGCGGTGGCGCCCGGGTTGCCATCGCCCCGCATTCCCTCTATCCTCGCGCCATGAGTAAGTTTAGTCGCAATGACCCCTGTCCGTGCGGGAGTGGCAAGAAATACAAGAAATGCTGTCTGGCGTTGGATTCCGCCACCCGCCAACGCGTGCACCCGAACCCGCTCGCCAAAGAGTTGCGCTTCATCCCGGAGCTGGAAGAGCAGTTGGATCAAATCTTGCAACGACTGGAAGCCGGCGCCGGGCGTGCGGTCGAGGCTGAGTTGACCACCTTGTTGCTGGAATATCCGGATTATCACACCGTCCATTACGCCATGGGAGTTTTCCACGGCATGGTGCTCAAGGATGGGGAGAGTGCCATCCCTTACTTTGAGCGCGCGGTCGCCCTGCAGCCCGATTTCGCCGAGGCCCATTACAACCTGGGCGGGGCCGCCCGGCAAATCGGTGAGTTGGTCAAAAGCGTCGATGCTTACCGCGCCGCCATTCGCCACTCCCAGACCGGTGATCAGGTTGCTCAATTGGCCCGGCGGGGAATTCAGGATTTGGAAAAAATCGTGCTGACCACGACCCATTTCAAAAGTCTGGAGGCTTATCTGGCCAATGGGCGGCTTTTTGACGAGGCGTTCGTTTGTCTCCAGGAGCAAAAATTTGACCGCGCGGTCACTCTCTTCCGTTTGGTGCTGGCCGACTCTCCGGACCATGTCGCGTCGCATGGCAATTTGGGGCTGGCCCTCGCTGGAGTGGGGCAGCGGGCTGCTGCCTTGGCCAGCCTGGATCGTGCTTTGGAATTGGACCCGGCTTATGCCCCCGCGCGCGGCAACCGGGCCGTGATCGAGCAAATGAAGGAAGGGGAACCCTTCGTTCCCGCTCACCTGAAAGAAACCAAGTACTATCTTGAAAAGTCCCGTGAGGAAGCCTGACCCCTTGTTTTCGCGATGAATTTTCTCCGGACCATCACCCGGGCGTTTGCTGGCTGGTGGACGGGGCTCCGCCGGTCTCGCCAGTTGGCTTACCTGGCTATCCTGCTCCTCGTCCTCCTCTTGATGGTCACCACCGGTCAGCCCGGCGCGGTGTTGCGCGGGCTTTGGGAGGTCCTGAACCTGCTCTTTGCGGTCCGCGTCGCCTTTTGGGCGCTGCTTCACCCCCGAGTGCTTTTTCGCGTCCGTCCCACCCTGTTGCGCTGGTCTTTCGGCGTCGCCTGCCTGTTGGTGGTTTTTCTCCACGCCCTCTTGGAGAAACTGGTTGTCCAGGCCACCGATTTGGAAATCCCCGGGGGCATGCTCTTTTTCCTGTGCCTCCTGATTTCCCTGCCATTCGCCTGGCTCGGCACCTTCTTCGTCAGCGCCTTCGGTGCCGCCATCGGCGGATTTTTGGCCCGCCATCGCCCGCAACAAACCCCGGTGGCCAAAGTGGGCGTCATGGGTCTCTGGCTCACCCTGCTCGCCATCCTGCTGCTCCGCCGTTTCGTGAAATGGACCGGTTTGCCTGGCGATTGGAGCACCGCCCTGCTCGGCGGCCTGCCCCTGTTGGTGCTCTGGTTGGTTCCCATTGCCCGCCACCTCGAATCCGAGTCCGTCGCCCAGTGGCTCGTCCGTTGGCTCCAAAACTGGTGGGTCTGGCACTTCAACTGGCGGGGGCATCACCGGCGCCTCGACCTGCGTCCCACCCTTTGCGCCCTGGCCGGCTGCGGCCTCGCGTTCGCCCTCGCGGGACTGGGCCTGCTCGCCGGCATGCAAACCGCCACCCAGGTCTGGCTGATTTCCCAACGCCATTCCCTGGCTCGTCTCGGGGTGTCCCTGAACCAGGAGGCGTCCACGCCGCTGACCGATCGCTTGGTCCTGTTGGAATGGGATAACCCGGCCTTGCGTCAGGCCGGCCGGGAAAGCTCGGAGAGCGCCGTCCAGGCCCGGTTGGTCCACCGCCTGGCGGAATTGGGTGTCGCCTGTTTCGTGGTGCCTCCTCCCACCTTGGAATGGCATCCCCGCACCAACCATTGGTCCGCTCAGCTCTTGCCCCTCGGTCCCGCCGAAATCGCCGCCAATCTGCGCGATCTGCCCCAGTTACAAACCGCCCTCCGCGAGGCTGCCAACACCATCCTGGCGCTTCCCCCCGTCGCGAGTTCCGGCAAAGAACTCCTGGATGATTTCTTCGAAGGGATTGAGGAGGGCATGGGCCCGGAACGTTCCCTTGGCCGGGGCGCCACCAATGCCTCCGCGGATTGGGAACCCTTGCGTGCCGCCGCCCGGCAGGTGGGGCGTGACGAGGCCCCGGGCTTTCATAGCGCCACCCTCCCCACGCTTTCCCTCCGGACGTCCCCGGAAAACCCCCTCCCGGTCCCGCTGCTGGTGGCCGCCGCCCTGTCCGGTCGGGTGGTGGAAACCGTCCAGTCGCTGCCGGGTTCGCGCGCCTTGGTGCAAGGCCGGACCAACTCCCTGATTGCGGACGCCACCGTCCTCATCGATTTCAATACCCGCGACCGTGGCGCCCCATTCCTCCGCCTGCCCATTTCCGCGGTCCTGGACGACAGCCTCATTTTTGCCCGTGGCCGGGACGGGAACGCCGGATGGATGCCCGCCCGGGATGTTCTGCGGGACAAAGCCGTGTTTCTCGAGCCCCTGGTCTCCCAACCGCACGCCACTCCGGTCGGGGAAATGCCCCGCATGGAGGTCCTGGCGTTCGCCACGGAAACGGTGTGGCGTGGTTCGGGGCTGCGTGGCCTCCCGCGCGGGTGGATCATTTGCGAATCGCTTCTTTGCGCCCTGCTGGTTGGCATCCTCTGCGGTCGGACCGGATTGGTGGCCCGTAGTTGGCGCCTGTTGGTGATCCTGGTGTTGGTGCTGGGAATCAGCGTGGCCGCGTTTCTTTCCGGCGTTTGGTTGGATCCGGTGCTGCCCTTTGCCACCGCCCTGACGGGCTTTCTCCTTCTGGTTCAACTTACCCTCACCCTGGAGCGCCAGGCCAAGGAGCAAAACCGTCGCGTGTTGCAACGTTTCGTCGCGCCGGAAGTCGTGCAAAAAATGCTCGAGAATCCCGCCACCCGCCTCGCCCTCGGCGGTCAGCGCGAACGCCTCGCCATCTTGTTCGCGGACGTGCGCGGCTTCAGCCGTTTCGCCGAAGCCCATTCTCCCGAGGAAGTCATCAAGGTGGTGAATGCCTACTTGCAGGTCATGACCGACGCCCTCCACCAGTACGGTGGTATTTTGGACAAGTACACCGGGGATGGTCTCATGGCCATGTTTCGCCTTCCCGATGGTGATCCCGCCGGGGTCATCAAGGCTGTTCACGCCGCCCTCGCCATGCGCGACGCCACGCTCGAATTATCCACCAACCGCGCCGCCGGTGGCCACAGTTCCCTCCAGGTCGGCATTGCGCTCCATGTCGGCGAAGCCGTCGTGGGGTTGGTCGGCAACGCCACCCGGCAGGTGGGCTTTACCTGCCTCGGTCACGCCGTGGTCGTGGCCGCCCGCTTGCAAACGCTCGCGCAAGGTGGCGAGGCCATCATCAGCGAAGAGGTCCGCATGGAAGTGGCGGCGTACTTTGAATTGGAACCCCGCCCCGCCGTCCCGGTGAAAGGCGTCAGCGCCCCGTTGGCCTGCTACCGCGTGCTCTGCGCCAAGCCGGCACTTCTCGCCCCGCCTTAAAGCTGGTAGTGCGGGATTTTCAACCACTCCCCGCCCCGCTGCGCGGATTGGTGCGCCACGATCCCCGCCGCCGTCAAATGCAGCGCCATGGTGATGTCCACCAGCGGCGCCCGATCCTGAAAAATCGCCGACACAAATTCGTTCATCAAATGCCCGTGTGAGCCCCCGTGCCCGCCTCCCGCCACTCCCGGCGGCAGCGGCGGACGCCGCAAATCCGGCAGGTTCTTTTCCAAACCCTCATACTGTCCGTAAAACGATCCCTTCGTTCCCCGCACCCGTCCCACCTCGCCGCCCGCGCCCGGCGTGTCCCAACTCACCGCCATCCGCGCCGTCCCCCCTTCGCTCGTGCGGAACAGGGCGATCTCCGTGCCAAAGGCGTTCTTGTAGGGATTGTTACCTGGTTGCAAATGCGCGATCCCACTGGGGATTCCCAAGCACGAAACCTCCGTAAACCGCCCGCCCGTGACGCAGTGATAATACGCATTCGAATGCGTCGGATACCATTGCGGTGGCAACCCCACCCGCCAGCCGTGATACGAATCAATCGGCTCCGGCATGAAATGATAATATTCCCCCTCCGTGTAAACCAGTTTACCCAGCCCGCCGGCCTGGTAGATTCGCCGCATCGCCGCCAGGTCTTCATGGAACGCCGAGGTCTCAAACATCATGTACCGTCGGCCGCTCCGCCGCACCGCCTCCAGCAATTGTTCCCCTTCCTCCAGGGAGCCAAACATCGCCGGCACTGCCGACGCCACATGCTTGCCATGTTGCAACACTTCGATGCAATGCCGGGCATGACTCGGCGCGTCCGTGGCCACAAACACCGCTTCGATCGTGTCGTCCTTTACCAATTCGGCCAGGCTCGGATAAGTCTTCGGACACCGGCACACCTTGGCCATCTCCGCGCAGCGATCCGGCTCCAAATCACTCACCGCCACCACCTGCACATTCGGATGATCTTGAAATCCAAACGCCGGCGCGAATTTGCACACCCCGTTCCCCACCAACCCCACGCGCAACTTGCGGTCCGAAATCGGCTTCCACCCCGCCGCCGCGTTCGGATCATCCGGCACCTTCGCCAGCCCCGGAATCACCGGCGGCTCCGCCGCCCCGCCCGCGGCTGCTCCGCCCAAAACCACTCCCCCCGCCAACGCCCCCGCCCGTTGCAAAAACCCCCGCCGCGACCACCCACCCTCCGTCGTCGTTGCTGCCGCGGTCAGCTCTTCCTTCGTTGACTGAGAAAAATGCGTTTGTTTCATAAAAATATTCGGGATGTGGTTGTGTGAAATTGAACCGCCCCCGCCCGTGGGTCAAGCGCAACCGCAAACCCTTCTTCTCCCTCTCCCCAACACCAAAGGTGTTGCGCCAGCTAGCCCATGATTGGCGCGAGGCACGAGCGCCTACCATGGTACCCAGCAATAAATTTCCCCAACCCTGAAAGAGGTTGTGGCCAGCTTGTCCCCGTGCCGAAATTAACTATGCTTCGCCCGGTAACCATTTCCAAAAAAGATCCCCAAGCGCTGAAAATGCGACTCAATCCGATCCGTAAAATGATCGCCGAAAATCAGTCCGTAAATCCGCCACCAAGCGAGTGCTGCCGCATCCCCCTCTGGTTTCCCAGTTTTGCAATTCCCGCCTAAATTCTAGCGCCCTCCGTGCTGAGATCCCTTGTGGAACGCCTCGCTGGGCAGACCTTCGCCTGGCTTTTGAATCACGGGACTGGGTCTTGGACCCCAGTGACGGACGCTCTCCCGAACTCGCTCCGCCATCCGGATTTTTTCCGCCCAAGTCAGGGATTGACGACTTTTTTGCCACCGGGCCTGACGGTTGAGTATTTGTTCAGGGTCATTCATTCAAGAACCTGCTTTCAAATCTTTGCCAGGCGTTCGCCAAGCCGTGTTGCGCCGCCAGAATTCGGATGGATTCACGGTTGGTGCCGCCCGATTCCAGCAGGGCCAGGATTCGCGTAAAATCTTTGGCTCGTCCGACACTCAATGCGATCACCGCCAGATAATCGGCTCGCACCACCCGGAAGGGTGCACCTTCAAAGTCTGCAACCGCTGCTTTTTCCATAGCCTCCTGCGTTAGCGGACTAAAGGCCGGCACAAATTGCGCGGGCCATGCCCCGACACGGATCGCTTCTCCTTCCGTCGGGTAGCCCCTGGTGGCGCAGAACTCATAAATGCCACTCAAGATATCCAGTCGGTCCGGCGCCGGCACCGCCACGAGTACGTCGACATCGAGGGTCGCCACAGGCTCGGTATAACGCATCTGCGCGACCGCGCCGAACACCGCGTAATTACGAATCACGCCGGCTTGCTGCATCGCGTTGAGCAATTGCGCCAGTTCCTTCACGAGCCAATCTTACCACAAGCCACAGCTCTGAATAGCGGCAAACACAGTCGCCTCTCCGACCGGGTGTACCGATTGTGAAGCCTCTGTTGCCTCGGGAGTCAGAGACAACTCTGCCACAACTTCTTTTCGCTCCCCGCTCGTCATTCCCCCCGCCCGCCAATGGGCGCTTCCCTCCGGGCTGAAAGCCCGCGATCCCTCAGTCTGGGGCAAAGCGTTTCTCGCGCCGCCCCAGGAAACCATTTCAATAAAGATCTCCAAGCGCTGAAAGTGCAACCCAACTAGATCGGCAACGCGATTGCCGAAAATCATTCTGTAAATCCGCCACCAAAACCGAGTGCTGCCACACCTCCTGCATCACGGTAATGAAACGCCTCGGCCCGCTTACCCTTCCGCCGGTTCTCATCCCCGCCAAAACACATCCACCTGCACGACCACCCGTCGCTCCCAAAAAGCTGGCAAAACCAACCGCCTTCTTTCACCCTTATCCACAAATGATGCTGCGGACGATGATTTGCCTCACGGTCGCCATCCTCGCCATGGTCAGCCATACGGGTTGCGTCCACGCCAACCCGACCTCCGCGAAGACCATGGTGTGGCGTGCCTCCAACGATTATGGCGACAAACCCGGAAACGGCCTCGAACTCAGCCTTCAGTCAAATGCCGTCTCAGGCACGTTTTTCCTCCTGGAACCCAGCAAACCTCACGATTTCAAATCGGGCCCGGCCTTTCCCCTCAAAATCCTGGAACGCCGGGGGTTTGAACTGGTATGCGAAGTCAGATACAACGAAAACTTCCTCGACAAGTTTGTCCTAAAACTCCCGCAGAATTTCCCCCGGCGAGAATTCACCGCCATCCTGCAAGACGTAAAACCCGGCACGACTCCCATGGAGTTCAATTTCAAGCGGGTCAAATAATGACCGGTCTGGAACATAGCGAAACTGCATCGGGCGAATCGTTGGTCGAACGTGCCAGCATTTATATATCAACATTGAGACCCCAATGGCCGAAAACCAAACACCTTGGGAAGCGGAATGGCTGCGGTTACAGCACGGGCCCCGGCCGGGTGGCGCAGACCCGCCGGGCTGAAGGCCTGCGATTCCTCAGCCTGGGGGAAAGCGTCCCCCGCGTCGTCCCAGGAAACCATTCCCAAATAATCCCCAAGCGCTGAAAGTGCGCCACCATTCTCCCGGCTCGGAGTTCCGCATTTATGCGGTCGGCTCGCCCGCGCAAATCCACCAACCCGCCCGGTCAAAAGGCCCGCAAAAGCCAATTCCCAATTTCCCATCCCCCGGCGCTGAAAGTGCACAACAACCCGCCCGCCAAAACCCCCATGAGCACCACCCGGCCCCAGCGCCTCCGCCCGTCCACCGCCCGGCTCGGAGTTCCACATTTATGCGGTCGGGTCTCGCTCGCAAATCCACCAACCCGCCAGGCCAAAAGGCCCACAAAAGCCAATTCCAAATTTCCCATCCCCCGGCGCTGAAAGTGCGCAACAACCCGCCCGCCAAAACCCCCATGAGCACCACTCGGCCCCAACGCCCCCGCCCGCCGACCGCCCGGCTCGGAGTTCCGCATTTATGCGGTCGGGTCTCCCTCGCAAATCCACCAACCCGGCCGGCCAAAAGGCCCGCAAAAGCCAATTCCAATTCCCCATCCCCCCGGGCTGAAGGCCCGCGATCCCTCAGCCTGGGGCAAAGCGTCCCTCGCGTCGCCCCAGGAACTATCCCCAAAAGAATCCCCAAGCACTGAAAGTGGGCCCCAATTGGATCGTCGACGCGACAGCCAGAAACCAGAACAGAAATCCGGCATCAAACGAGTGCCGCTGCACTGCATCCTGCACAAAAAGGCGGAAAGGTGTCCCCCACTTACCCTTGTCTCCCGGGCGCAAACGAAGCGCTTGCAAAAATGGCGGGTCTGCTTCAGACCATTCATGATGGAACCCAGCGACCGGCAATGGTATTGGTGGGATGCTCAGGTGCTCGACGATGGCGGTCAAATTCTCGTGGCGGTGGTGGTGGAAGGATGGCCTTTCCCTTGGGGATCATTGCGCTGGTTGTTCCAGGCCGCGGGAGCTTCCATTCTGGAGCCCGAGGGATGATGCCGCCGGGAACCTCGGGCGGCCTGACAGTTTTATGCGTGAAACCTGCGATTTGCGACCCGCAAGAACCATGTTAATGTCTCCCAAAGTCTGGCACTTGCTCACCTCGGAAAAGTTAAAGGGCTGGCGCGCTGAAGTGACGCACCTGGTTTGATTTGGGACAAACCAGCCAGGCGGCGAAAGTCCATGGGGCTTATCGAACAAAAAAGCATCGGCTTTGCCAGAAAAGGCAACTGGCCTCGCGCTGCCATGGCCATGGCCATTCTATTGCTTGTCGCCAGCGGTTTCCTTTTTTGGAGACGTAGTTCAAGCGTCGAGCACGAGTTGGATCGCTTGGTCAGAGCCTATGCCAAGTCTGACGCTAATTCGGCCGAAGGCCGTGCCATCGAAGAAAGTGTTCGGCGACTGGGACCTGCCGCCATTCCGACGCTGTTGGAATGGTTGGGGCGGCAGTCAACGCCATTCGATATCGCCGGTGACCGATTGCTCCGGCAATTCTTGCCGGCTCGAACCTTGATTCTGTCCGTTGAGGAACGCCGAATCCTGGCGTCGCTTTGTTTTAAAATCTTGGGCACGAACGCGGCCTCGGCAGCTCCCCAGCTTGTGAATCTCATCCGGTGCGATTGCGATTGGGACACCATAGCGATTTCCCTTTTTTCCGGTGGAACGAATGGCCTTCCTTTGCTCACCAACCTCTGTGCCCGGGGTGACGCCTGTCAGCGCATCGCGGCGCTGAAGGTGCTCGGCGAGTTTGTTTTCATTTGTGGCCTGCCCGTCGCCGAAACTCCAGCCTACGTGGAACTTCAGAATTCTATCTTGGTGCCCACGCTGCTGGGCGCTCTCGCCGATCCGGATCCGGCAATCCGTTTGCAGGCAACCATCTCGCTGTGCCTTTTGAAGAAAAGCCACGTAGAGGAAATTGTGCCCATCCTCGCCCGCCTCCTAAACGATGATTCCCCGAACATTCGCTCCGAAGCCGCCTACCGCCTGGGTCGATTCGGCGGCAAATCACTGCCCGCCAGTAAAAAACTTCAAGATTTACTGGTCGATCCCGACGCCGCCGTGCGCAAGCAAGCCACGAATGCCCTGGCGCAGATCACCAAAGGCCTCTCGAATTAATCGGAACCAAAAATCCGCCACCTTAAGCGCCGAATGAAGAATCTGCCAGATTACCACGTTGACCTCATCATAATGCTTGCTTACATGTTTTGCATGATTACTGCCGGCGTTTTGCTGAAGAAAACCCTTCATATGTGGATCGCGGGAGCGGCCATAGGTGTTCTCTTTGTCGTCAGCCTGGGTTATTTCAATGTTTCCCCCGAAATGGGTGGCTTGCTTCATGCCGCTATTGTGACAATCGTTGGAGCTGAGTTGTTTGACAGAATCAAAGGACGCAAGCGCGATGGATGAATTCAGTGTGGACGCAACGAGTCGGAGAACCGAAAGACGTCCGTAATTCGTTCCCAGGAAAAGCTTGCGAAAAAGCCTGCCACCTTTCGTAGACACGCCAGGCCCTTTCAACTCAACCTCCTCTCCACACGCAACAATATCCAAGCTTTCCTAATCGCTTTCGAAAATCTTTCGCCGGCCCATTGTCACGGCCACGAAAACCGGTAGAACCGCATGAGATAATTGTTGGTGTTGAAATCAGTGAACTGGAGCACGCCCAGACTGCTGGCGGTGGCGGTGCCGATATTCACCCAATTCGTCGTCGCCAGGTTGGTGTTGGCCATAACCGTGTAGGTCAGATTTGGCTCGCCGAAACCATTGATCTGAATAATGCCGCCGCCGAGATGGACCACACCGTTGAGGCTGGGTTGCGTCGGCAAACTGGTCTGGGTCAGAACCACGTCATTGCCGTCGCCGCCCTGGTAACTGATGCGAAAGGCGGCGCCGCTGGGCAGTTTGAAAACCGTCCCTTCGGGCATGCCGTTGAAATTGCCGACGATGGGATCCGTGCTGTCGTCGCGAACGATCGTGTATTGGTCGCCGGCCGTCCCCACGAAGCCCGGCAACAGCTCCACCTGCAAAGCGGCGTTCCGGTCAGTAAAACCAAAGCTTTGTTTGGCGACCAGTTGATCATAGCTGACACCGGCGTTGGTGCCGCCGAGCTTTGCCAGGAACAAGCTGTCCTGGTCAAAAGCGATGCTGTTTCCGGTCAACCGACCCGGCCCGCCGTGCCCGGGTGAAACTGGTCCGTCCACCAGAAAAAAGCCGACCTGGCCATTGCCTCGCAGCATCGCTGAATTTTGCACGGTCGAGGCCGAGAAATCGCCGTCCAAGAAGAGCGTCCCGCCCAAAACGCCCAACGGCACGTTGCCGCTGGACCGGCCGCTCAAGGTCAGGGAACCGCTTCCGACCTTGTAAAGACCCGTTTCAAACCGGTTGGTGAAGGTTCCACTGAAAACCGTGGAACGGTTGTCGAACCCGACTTGAAATCCTTGTTCCACGAGATTGACCAGGCCATCCCCGGCCAGGCTGCCAAACCCGAGTGAATCACCCGCCACTTGGTATTGGCCGCTCCCGAGCAAGGTCAACGCCGTGTTGGTGCTCATCGCCATGCCCTCGACGATGGCGATGTTGGTGCCGCCGATCTGGCCTACCGTCAACGCACCCGGCACCGCCAGCGCATAAGTCCGATTCCCAAAAACTGGATTCGTGACGAAGCCGCTGTTCAGCTGCAAGATTCCGTCCCGCACCGCGGCCGGCCCCGCATAGGTGTTGTCCTGACCCTTGCTTGGCGCGAGTTCCAGCCGTCCGCCGCCCGACAATGAAAATCCTCCTGGTCCGGTCAGATTGCCCGCTAGCGACAGCGCCGCGTTCGCGGCCACTTGAAAAATATTGGTGCCCTGTAACACCAGCGGCAAAGCAATCCGGTTCGTCCAACCAGTGGCCTGAACCGACACGGGAGCGTTGGGGGAAAGCAAAAGTGCGTTGGTTCCGGCGAGCACATAGCCGGTGCCCGCAATGGCGAGTTCATCCACTCCCAGGTTGGTCAGATCATTCGTGGAGGTCAGCCTCGCGGCGCCGACCGGGAAAACCAGGACCGCCGCTGTTTCACCTGAGTGTGGCGGTTGGCTGCTTCGCCAGTTGCCGGCCTCGCTCCAGCGACTGCTCGCGCCGCCGCCCGTCCAGGTATAATTTGCACCGTGGCCGATTTGCCGCCCCGCCAGCAGCGCCAAACTGGCCCAGCCCACCGTCAGCAAACCAGAACGGGCAGCTGGAAGCTGTTTTAAATGGAGTTGACTAATTATCCTCATAAACGTTGCGGCAGCTAGCTTCTCACCTTTTCCCAATTCGCCAATACTCCGATCGGCGAATCGGTTTTCGCGGCGGCTTCGGATCATTTTGCAAAAGGGATCAAACTGCCCGCTGCGTCACACCATACGCACGAAATGCCGCCAAATTCCTACGGTAGTAATTCAAACCACGCCAACAGGTGCTAAGAGTATCTGGGGAGCCCGTTCCGGTACGGCAACTGCCGCGCCGCCCGGCAAGAGTTGAATTTTGCCCGGTGGAACCAAGATTCCGCTCGGCCTGCTCTTTGACATATTAATACGGCTGTCAGCATCGGTCTGACGCGACCGGCGGTCGCCCGATCGCAGTCCTCGCCGCGTGCCGTCGAAACCGGCACGCGGCCCACCGCCACCGCCTGATCCCTCCGGGAATCCTTCCCGCACCTCCACTGCGCGCCGTTATCGATAACCTTGCATCCGCGCCTCTTCCCAACCGTCGTCACTGTTGATGGGTTCCCCCCTGAACCGCCCCAGTCCAGGTTCCGGACACTTAATCCAGTTTCGAGCTCCGGTTGGTCGAAGCCACCTTGCCCCGTTTCGTTGACTGCTGAATGGATTCCTTTTTGCGATTCTTGCGCCTTTTGCGGCTAATCCCCTCCCGGGCTTCCCGCCCGAGTCCAGGTTCCACAAACTTAATCCAGTTTCGTGGCCCATCCTTCAGGTCGAGGCTGGATCCGCTGCGATCCGCGCTGGAAAAGGCCCTTGCTTTGCGACTCTTGCGCCTTTTTGCGGCTAATCCCTCCCGGTCTTTCGGCCCGAGTCCAGGTTATACAAACTTAATCCAGTTTCGCGCTCCGGTCGGTTGAAGTCACCTTGCCCCGTTTCGATGACGGCTGAATGGGTTCCTTTTTGCGATTCTTGCGCCTTTTGCGGCCAATCCTCCCAGTCTTTCGGCCCGAGTCCAGGCTATACAAACTTAATCCAGTTTCGCGCTCCGGTTGGTTGAAGCCGCCTTGCCCCGCTTCGATGACGGCTGAATGGGTTCCTTTTTGCGATTCTTGCGCCTTTTGCGGGCAATCCTCCCGGTCTTTCGGCCCGAGTCCAGGTTATACAAACTTAATCCAGTTTCGCGCTCCGGTTGGTTGAAGTCGACCTGCCCCGCTTCGATGACGGCTGAATGGGATCCTTTTTGCGATTCTTGCTCCTTTTGCGGCCAATCAAATTCCGGTCCTCCTGCCCAAACCCAGGTTCTACGAACTTAATCCAGTCTCGTGGCCCATCCTTCCGGTCGAGGTTGGGTCCGCTGCGATCCGCGCTGAGAAAGGCCCTTGCTTTGCGACTCTTGCGCCTTTTTGCGGCTAATCCCTCCTGGTCTTGCCGTCCGAGTCCAACCTCCGGACATTTAACCTGCCCGACGTAGCTCCCAGCGAAGTCGGGTCCAGTTTGAGAAATCCCGACTCCCATCCATTTGGAGTTCCGGTGGGGTAGCGGATGACGGCGCGGCTGAAAGCAAGAAACCCCGGTGACAGTCGCCAAAGAAACCTGCGACTCAACTCGCCGGAATAGGAAAAACCGAGTGCTTCAGAAATTCTGGAAGTATTTTGCCCCCTGCCACTTGCCAAAGGAGATTCGAAGAAAAAGAAGAAGTGGTGCGCTTAGCAGGACTTGAACCTGCACGGGTTACCCCACTACCACCTCAAAGTAGCGTGTCTGCCAATTCCACCATAAGCGCCCAACACCTCTAATGAACCAGTCCCGGACGGATTGCGCAAGGCGATTCGACGGGATTTTTTGCGGGCCGCTTGGCCGCGAGGCTCAGGACTCCTGATCCCGGACCTGGAATTTTGGGGGACGTGGAAAATGAAGGGCACCACCTCTCCCCAACCCTCCGCCATTCTGAATGGCAGCGAGGGGGAAGGGGGCTGGTCGGCCATCGTGGCGGGCCATGCAAATTCCATGGTCCCCGGAATCGCGAGCTTATTTCGCCTTGGATTTGGCGGCGGACTTGCTCTCGGATTTGGCCGGTGCTGCTGCCGGGGCGGGCGTGGACGTGGCGGCCGGCTTGGGCGTGGCCGCCGCCTTGATTTCCGTCGCGGGCTTGCTGTCCGAGGAGGAACTCGACGACGCGGGGGCGTCCTTTTTGGCACCCGCCTTGTAGTTTTCGCTCCGGTAATCGGTGATGTAAAAGCCGCTGCCCTTGAAGATCAGGCCCGCCCCGGCGCCAATGGCCCGGGTGACCTTGCCTTTGCCCCACCGTTTCATGCCGCACACGTCCTTGGGACAGGTGGTGAGGGCGGGCGCGGACATCGGCTGCACCTGTTCAAATTGGTGGCCGCACTTCGCACATTCATATTCGTATGTAGGCATGCCGTATTCATAGGGGCTGTGCGCGTTAGCGTCAAGGGAGGCACTCCTCCCCGGAGGTCCGGTCACTCACCCGCCCTTGCTCCCGGGGATTGGCTTGGCTATCTTGCCGACACCCGACGGGCCCATGGTCCGCCGTCGTTTCGCGCCGCTGTCGGATCGCCATGAAAAACCCTGTGTTTCAAGCGTTGGCCAACGCCGCCCGTCAGGGCGAACGGGTGGCTTTGGCGGTCATTGCCGGGGCCAAGGGATCCAGTCCGCAAAAAACCGGGGCCAAGGCCTTGTTTTACGCCGATGGACGGATTCAAGGAACGCTGGGCGGGGGCTGTTTGGAGGCGGAAATCCAGCACCGGGCCATCGCGGCGCTGCAAACCGGGGAGCCGGCCACGTTCGAACTGCTGCTGGATCATGATTTTGGCTGGGATGATGGCCTGATTTGTGGCGGCAAGGTGGCCGGGGTGATCCTGCCGGATGCCGCCGCCGCCGGCGTTCCTTTCTGGGCGGCACTGGAAGCCCGCCAATCCACCCTGACATGGGGGGTGCGGCCGGATTTTGCCCTCGCCTACGCGCCCGTCCAGGCTGGCGTGGCAGGGGATTGGCCTTATGTGGAAACCGTTCGCCCACCGTGTTGCCTGTGGATTGCCGGGGCCGGACACATCGCCCAGGCGGTGGCGCCCATGGCCCACCAACTCGACTTTACGGTGACCGTTTTTGATGATCGCCCGGCTCTGGCCAATCACCATTATTTCCCGCCGGAAATCACGTTACGGGCTGACGCCTGGGAACGCCTCACCGCGGAGCCGTGGCCGACCGAGCCCACTTTCGGCCTCGTGGTGACCCGCGGCCACCGCCATGACGCGCTCGTGCTCAAGGATTGGGTCCGGCGGCCTTTTCCCTTCATCGGTATGATCGGCAGTGTCCGGAAAGCACGGACGATCTTTGATCATTTCCGGGCGGAGAACCTGGCCACCCCGGAAGAGTTGGCCCGGGTGGCGTGCCCCGTAGGGGTGCGGATCCGGGCGCGCAGCGTGCCCGAGATCGCCGTCAGCATTCTGGCGCAGTTCATCGAACGGCGCGCTGTTCTCTTGGAAGCCGGGGAAGGGAAGCAGTCGCCCCGCGCCGGGGTGCTTTGAACCGGCCCGGACTCAGGGCTCCAGGTTCAGGTTTTTGACGACCTGCACCGTGGAATGGGCTTTGTTGAGCGTATAAAGGTGCAGCCCGGGGGCCCCGCCGCGCAGGAGTTCGAGGCACTGCTGGGTGGCGTAATCGATGCCGAACTGCGTGGCCGCCTGGTCGTCGTCGCCGATTTTTTCCAGGGCCGACAGCAGGGAGGCCGGCAATTGCGCCCCGCACAGGGCGGTGAAGCGCTTGATCTGACCGGCGCTGAGGATGGGCAGGATTCCCGGCACGATGGGGATCGTGACCCCCCGGCTGGTGAGGAAATCGCGAAACTCAAAATAATCCGCGTTGTTAAAAAACAACTGGGTGATGACAAAGTCGGCCCCGCAATCGATCTTCTCCTTGAGCCGCTGCCAATCCACGTATTTGCCTTCCTTGCAGGCGATGTGCCCCTCCGGAAAGCCGGCGGTGCCAATGGAAAAACCGCCGAGTTCCTTCAGGTAACGGACGAGCTGGTACGAATATTCAAAGCCGCCTTCCGTGGGCCGGAATTCCCCATTGCTGCCCGCCACCGGGTCACCCCGGAGCGCCAGGATGTTGTTGATGCCCTTGGCGCGGGCCTGGGCGACCACCTCGGCGATTTGCTCCTTGGTCGCATTGACGCAGGTCAGATGCATCAGGGCCGGCAGATTGTGTTCACGCTGGATGCGGTCCACGATCATCAAAGTCTTTTCGCGGGTGCTACCGCCCGCGCCATAAGTGACCGAACAAAAGTCGGGCCGGACCTGGAGCAGGGCGGGGATCGTCTTTTCCAGCAAGATCCGGTCGCCTTCCTCGGTCTTGGGCGGAAAAAACTCGAAGGAAACCACCGGTCGCTGGGCGGCGAGCTTGGCTTCATGGATGGCGCGAATTAATTGCATGCGGCTTTCATGATGCACAGCCCCGCGCAAAAAAGAATCAAAATTTTCCGCCCGAAAAGCGTTCAGGGACGCCCCGCGAATACCTCCGGGTTGACCACCTGCTCTGGTCGCCGGCCGTCCCGTAGATCCAAAATGGCCTGGGCCGCCGCCAGGCTGACCCGTTCCCCGGTGCCGATGGTGGCGGACGCCTGGTGGGGGGAAAGCAGGACGTTGGGGGCGGTGCGCAATGGATCGTGTGGGGGCAGCGGTTCCGTGTCGAAAACATCCAGTGCCGCCCCAGCAATCCAGCCTTCCCGCAGGGCTTCCAAGAGTGCGGATTCATCCACCAAGGCGCCGCGCGCAGCGTTGATGAGACAGGCGGTGGGTTTCATCCGTCGGAATTGCTCCCGGCCCAACAGTCCCCGGTTTCGGGGGGGCGCGGCCGCGTGCAAAGTCAGAAAATCACTCCGGGAAAGAAGCTCATCGAACGTGACGAATTGGACCCCTGTGGGCACATCTTCCTGGTTCGGTTTCGGGTCATGCGCGAGCAGGCGTAAGTCGAATCCCTGCGCGCGCCGGGCCACCGCTCGCCCGATCCGGCCGAACCCGAGAATTCCCAGGGTCTGCCCGGCCAGGTCCTGCCCCCATTCCGGCAGCCACCAGCCTTCGCGCATGGATTGGTGACCAGGCGGTATGCGCCGGGCCAGCGCGAGGAGCAGGGCCATGGTGTAATCGGCCACCGCGTTATCGGTCATTCCCGGCGTGTAAGCCACCGCGATGCCCCGGGCGGTGGCGGCCGCCACATCGATGGCGTCATAGCCCACGCCCCAACGCGAAATAATCTTCAATCGACTGGAAGTCGGCGCCGCGAGCACGGCGGCGGTATAATGGTCGCCCGCGCCGGCGATGACTGCATCCACGCCCGCGAGCAGTCCAATCAATTCATTCCCCGCCACGGCGTTCCGTGGCGCGGAGACAATTTCGCAACCCGCAGCGGTGAGCCGGGCGAGCGCCGCCCCGCCGACCCGCTCCATGGGGGTTGCCGTAATAAGCACCTTCCAGGACATGGCGTCAGCCTAACCGCGCCGGGCGGTCCCCGCAATCTTGGAAGCGCGGGCTGCCAGAGTCGCAGGCCTCCTGATTCCGGACCTGGAATATCGGGGACTTGGAAAATGAATGAACAGGAGGTAACAGAGGTAACAGAGAGACACAGAACCATTTCTCTGTTATCTCTGTTTGCTCATGTTCAATGATCGGGGCCGGTGAGGCCAGGTGAGGGTCATGGAGTGCGCAAGGCAGAGGGACAGGGCGGGAAGGCGTGGGATCAGGAGTCCCAAGTCTATTTCGCCACCACCGCCGTGATGGCCAGCAAGGCCGGCACCCCGCGATCCTTGTCCGGACCATACTGCAGATCCACGGATTGGATGGCCACGCCCGGCCGGGGATTGTTCCATTGCTTTGCGTAAACCACCGCGTTTTCGTCGCCCTGCTCAAATTTGCCGGTCCAGGCCATTTGCGCGCCAGGGAGGGCATGGGGTTCCCGTTGCCGGAAGTCGTCGATGTCGATTTCCGCGACAATGGGCACCACGACGTTTTGTCCATCGGCGTAATGAATGACGTATTGGCAAAGCTCGAAGCGCTTTTTCTCATTCCGTTCGCGCTCATCCCGGCGGCGGTCCAGGCGCGCGGTGTGGAGGAAGAACAAGGCGTCCGCTGTTGTGTTCACCGGGATGCCCGTGATCGCCGCCGGCAGATTTCCGGGAATGCCGTTGCCGCCCAGCATCAGGACCTGCGGGACGGGGGAGGTGGGCATTTCGTAAACATTGAATTTCACGCCGGCGAAAACATGTTCTCCGGGCGGCAGGCCTTTCAAGGTGCGTTGCCGGTCGCCAAAAGCACCGCGCTCGTCCTTGTAGGTGGTGGCCTTGGTGTGAATGTCGATCGGCGTGGCCGTGAGATTGCCTCCGGCCAGCACCGTCCGGCCGCCCGCGAACGGAGCGTTCAAATTGCGCAAAAGGGTGGCCAGGATGGTCAGTTTCTTTTGCCGGTTGATCGGCACAGTTTCTGTCTCTGGAAAATTCAGATTGCACAGCACCACGCCGCCTTTGCCTTTCACGTAGTGCACCAGGGCCCCGATGTTCAGCATCGGTTTCACCGTCGCGTGCCAGGCCGCGGAACGTGCGACTTTCAGATAAATGTTGTCGATCCCGATATTGGGCTGTTTGGCGGGGTCCACCTGCCAGCCGGTGATTTCGAGCGTCACCCGGCGTGCCGACTGGGGCGGATCCACCGCAAAGGTCTGCGGATCGCCATTCGGGGCGAGCGCAAATTCCCGCCGGTTTTCTCCATCGAACAACAGCGCAATCTTGGTCGTGGGATTATAGTTTACCGAAGGATCGTGCGTGTATTCCACAATCGTCTCCGGCTGCGGCAGATCCAGATTTATGGCGAACGGCTTGCCGTCCTTCGGGAACGGGAAGTCGATGATCAACGGCCAGCCATCCGAACCCACGAACCCGTTGACAATTTTGTCGTAACTGGCGAAATCGCTTTTCGCGAACGGCGCGATATCCTCCAGGTCCACGACATAACTGAACACATCGGCCGCCACATATTCATCCGCGTTCCAGTCGAACATCCGTTTGCCCGAGAGCATGACGATGTCGCCTGTGGTAAGGCCGGCGGTCAGGGGATTCCGCACCGCCGGAAAGGAAACCCGTTCGCGGGTAAACGGACGTAAAACATGATTGATGCCAACGATGCGGTTGTAGTCGGCGAGGCCCGCGGGCGTCAGTCCCCCGAGGAAGAGCGTGCCCCCTCGCTCCCAGAACGCCTGGAGGGTCGCTTGGTTGGTCGCGAGTTGTTGCAAGTGCGCCGGCGTGGCGGAGATCACGGCGATCTGGCGCTGCGCATCGCGCAGTGCGGCCACAGCATCGCCCGCCTTGGCGGACTGCAAACCGGTGGCTTCCAGCGCCTGGCTGAACGGCCCGTCTTCCACCACCGTGGCGACTTCCGCCCGTTCCGGCCGGTAATGGGCACCGCAACGAATGAGGTTCAACAGGATTTGCTGCGCCACGGCATTTTCCGCCAGGTTGCGACCCAGATCGAGTTGGCTCAGGTAAAGCACCCCCTGGCCCACGCGCACTTCCACCAGCGCGGAATACTCCAAGCGCGGCCCGCACTGCACCAGACTTTTGCCACCCCGGGTGGGTTTGACATACGCATTGCGGAACACCAGGTGCGCAGGCGACCCCGACGGGCGGTCGGGTCCCCAGGTGAAGAAATCCTTGTCCTGCAATCCTTGCAACGCCGGGTGCGCGGTGTCCTCTAGAAACGCGGTGCGGCCTTCCGCGGTGGGCACCTCCATGCCAAAATCATTCTTGTGGGAGCGCGGCGCCAGTTCCAACTCGGCCGGGATGGCCTGGTATTTCAACGGGTTGGTTTGGTCCAGAACAATGACCGCCCGGCCTTCCGACGCCTGCACCGCCAGGCGCGTCGAAGTGCTCTCCGCGGCGGTCAGGGCATCGCGGCCGACTACCAGTACCCGCACGCTTGGCGGAACATCGTCCAATGATGGGAGCTTGGTGAACATCAGCCCGGTTCGTTGGAGAGACGCGGCGGTTTCCCCCGTCGGGTCAAACACGCCCACCTGCCCGGCGGCATATTTCTCCGGTAACGGGGACGGCAGGATCGAAACCGCCTTCGTATCCTGATAAATCTCCCGGCCACCCACCGAGAGGCGGAGGCGCAACTCGCCTTCCTGGCGACTCGTCACAGCGGGGAGCGGCAGTTCCTCCTCCCATTTCACGGCGGTGCCGGGGGCAACCACGTGCGTGGTGGACTTGGTGAAGGTCGTTTTGCCCTGCACCCGTAATTCCCGCGTGAATTCGATGGGTTCCGGGTATTGCGTGTCGTTGAAAATCCCATACGTGCGCGTCACTTTTTGGCCCGAGCCAAAGCTCCAATCCCATTGTCGGACCAGGACGGCGCGCGGCGCATTGGCACCCCATTGTCGCGGACCGCCCTCTCCACCCACCCACAAATGCCAGGCGGCGTAGTGCCCACCCCAGCGATAGCCTTCGGTGAGCATGCGATAGCAGGTGGCAATGGCTTCCTTCGTGGCCGCCTTGCCCTGAAACGCCACTTCCCCGCCCCAGGTCGCGTAATCGGCCGGATTGATTCCCGTGGCATAAAAGTCCTCTCCGAGGAACCGGGGCCTTTGTTGATCCCATTTCCAGCGACCCCGGCCGCCCCCTTCCGGAAATGGCTCATAAGCCTGGTCTGGATACCGCGCGTCCAGCGTGGCGACATAATGATCCCCCTGAACTCCGAGGGTGTTTTTCAACGTGGCGCCGCCGCCGTCCGACATGACGGGACGGGTGGGATCTGCCGCGCGCACTGCTTCGTGCGTACGGGTGATCTCTTCCTCGTAACGATCCATGTTCGGTGAATTACCCAGCAGGTTGATCAGGTTGATGAAGGCGAATTCGTTTTCCAGGGACCAGATTTGGATGGCGGCGTGGTTGCGCTCACCTTTCACTTGGGCCACGCACTGGTCCCGCCAATTCTTCAGCAGCGCCAGCTTCAATTCCGAGCCTCCCTGCTGCCGGCGGGTCTCCTGGTCCTGCTCGCTGAATTGGTAACCGATCGTCTCCCCGTCCAGCGTGGCGTTGCGGCGGACGACCACCCCATTGCGGTCGCAGAATTCCAAAGCCGCCGGTGGTTCCATTCCCAGCCAGCGAAAATCATGGCCCGCCTGGCCGGCGGTGCTCAACCGCGTCGTCCGCTGAAACGTCCGCCGATAGGCGGCCAGCCAGGCTTGCGGGGAACGTTCCTCGCCGATGAGGTCCGCCCACATGCGCCACACCACCCCGTTTAGGGTAAACTGGGTGCCGGTCGTTCCCCATTCCCGGAAGCCAAACAGTGTTTCCCGGACATCCACCGGTTGGTCGCTGATTTTGATGATCGTGCGGAGCCGGTAAAGCTGCGGCGTGTCCGGCCACCACAATTTGAAATCGGTCCAGGGACCGCTGAGTTCAATCGCTTTGGCTTGGCCTGCGCTTACCGCAAACGTCGTTGGCGGAAACACCTTCGCCACCTGGCCGGAGGCATCCTCCACTGCCTCCCAGGCGATTTCCCCGCTCGCGTCTCGGCTGGTGGTATTGTTGAGGGTCAGCTCGGCGGCGAGCCGTTTATCAGCCACACCCGGTTTCACAAAAACATCGGCCGCATAAACGCCGCCGCCGGCCGCCACAAAGGTGGGGGTGGCGAGCAGGCCCGACTGCGGGCAATTCCACACCGGATAATCCAGATCCTGGAATCCCTGGTTGAACAGCCCCACGGGATAATTGAACGTCTTGCGCAGTTTGAGCGGGCGTTTCGGGTCGGCGGAGCGGCCGTACCAGGCATCCCGGATGCCCACCCAGACCTCATTCGTCGTGCCCGCCTTGACGCCCTTGGTGACATCCACTTGGAAGGGCGCGAAGGGATTCTTTTCAAAACCGTAAAGCACCCCGTTCACAAAGACGGTGGTGTTCAGGTTGTTGCCCGGGAAATCGAGGTAAAAGGCGCGCCCGGCGAGGGGCGGCGGCACCGCCACCCGCGTGCGATACCACACGCGGTGAGCGAACATTAATTCCGGTCGCAAGGTCCCTTTGTCACCGGGCACGGTGATGGCGTGCCAATGCGGATTGGCCGGCAGTTCGTGAATGGGTTCCGCCACTTCGCCCGGCATCTGCTCGTCATCCCGCGCGATTTCCCAGACCCCACCCAGACTGCGGCTGGTGCGCACGGACGGTGCTGCCCCCGGAATTTCGTAAACCTGGGTGCTCGCCGCCTCATCGGCCGGATCGCGACTGGATTGATCCGGGCGGAATTTGCCATTGGGATGAAAGGGCCCTTCGTGGAGGCACAACGCGTCCGAGGCATACAGGATCTTTTGCCATTGTCCCTTCTCGTTCTTGGTCTTTGCCAGGCGGACTTGCAAGTGGTGATCGCCGGCCGTCAATTCCGCGGTACCCAGCTGCAACCAGGCGATCTCGCTCCAAAAGCCCATTTCCACCAGGTCCGTTGTGAGCTCATCCGGCGTTGACTTTTGCCAGGCGCTCCCGTCTACCCGCCACTCGAAGGGCGAGCGGACAAATTCAAAACCCACCCGGTCCCACACTTCGTAAAGCCCCGCCTTCGGGCTTCTGAACCCGTAATCCAGCAGGATGCCTTCCGCCGGGACTGCTTTTTCCACCTGGCCTTCCTCGACGCTGAGGTGCAACCAATTGCTGCCGGAAAGAAACTGCGGGTGGCCCCAGTCGCCGATGCTGGTCTTGAAAGTCGTTGTCGCCGCTTCTCCTTCGAGCCAGATGAAGGCCGGGTCTGCGGCCTCACTACTTGGAACGGTGGATAGCTGCAGGGCTGCCGCCAGGAGAGCGGTCAAAAAAACTTTCACTTTCATGGATGCGACAGGATAATCCTGCGCTCCAGTGCTCACCAGCGGAATTTGCCCGCCCCGGCGTCCTCAGCAAGGCTGATGGCCCCAATCCTCCTCCTTGAGCGCTTCCTCAAAACGGGCCATTTGCTCTTCCCGGGAAAGGGGTGGGGGTGCGGGCGGGGCGGGGGGTACTTGGGTGGCGGCGGACGGATCCGGCGGGGGTGTCGCGGGTGGGGCCGGGGCGTCCGGGCGGGGCGGTTGGTCGTTCATAGCTGGCGGATAAATTCAACCGAAACGACCGGATTGTAAAGCCCGGGCGGACCGGGCCGCTGGTTGGCCGGAGATCAGGAGTTGAAATAACCCGCCTGTTGACGGATAGTGCCCGCCATGGATGATCAACTGGATGAGCTGATGGTGTGCCGTCTGAACCAGACCCGGAAGACCGTGGAGCCCTGTTCCATCGTGATCTTCGGTGCCAGCGGTGATCTGACCGCGCGCAAATTGATTCCGGCCCTTTATCATTTGCACAAGGAAAAGCAACTGCCCTCGTCCTACCGGGTCATCGGTTTTGCCCGCCGCGAGAAATCCGATGCCGATTGGCGCACGGAATTGCGCGCCGCCCTGAACCAGTTTTCCCGCACCAAGCCGGTGGATGAGCAGGTTTGGACGGAATTCGCCGCCAATGTGTTTTATTGCCAGGGTGAGTTCTCCGACTCCGCCGCCTATGGCAAATTGGAACAAATGCTCACCTCGTTCGGGCAGCCGGCGCTCCGGGACAATTTGCTTTTTTACCTGGCCACCTCGCCGAGCCAGTTTGGCGAATGTGTCCAGCAGTTGCACGAGGCGCGGCTTCTGCGCAAGGGCGAAGAGGGGCCCGGTTGGCAGCGCTTGGTCGTGGAAAAGCCCTTTGGCCACGATCTCGCCTCCGCCCGCCAATTAAACGCCGAGCTCACCCGCTACGCCAGCGAACGGCAGGTCTTCCGCATCGACCATTATCTCGGCAAGGAGACGGTGCAGAACATTTTGATGTTCCGCTTTTCCAATTCCATTTTTGAACGCCTCTGGAACCGGGATTCCGTGGATCACGTCCAAATCACCGTCAGCGAAAGCCTGGGGGTGGGGCAGCGCGGCGGGTACTACGAGGAGGCTGGCGCCCTGCGGGACATGGTCCAGAACCACTTGCTCCAGGTCATGTCGCTGGTCGCCATCGAACCGCCGGTTTCCCTGGATGCCGAGCCGATTCGCGATGAAAAAGTGAAGCTGCTCAAATCCATCCGCCCGTTAACCCCGGCGGACGTGGCGAAAAACGTCGTCCGCGGCCAGTACTTTGCCGGCACGGTCGATGGCGAACTGCGCCCCGGCTACCGGCAGGAGCCCAAGGTGAAGTCCGACTCCAACACCGAAACCTTCGTCGCCTTGAAGTTGTTTGTGGACAATTGGCGGTGGTCCGGCGTGCCTTTTTATCTGCGCACCGGAAAATACCTTCCGTTGAGCGCCAGCGAAGTCCGGATCCAGTTCCGCCCCACGCCGAACGTCCTGTTCGCCGCCCAATGCGGCACCAAGCTCGATCCCAACGCTCTTACCCTGCGGCTGCAGCCGGAAGAAGGCATCTCCCTGCGCTTCAACGGCAAAGTGCCCGGGACCAGCACCAGCGTGCGGCCGGTCCGGATGTCGTTCAGCTACAACAGTGAATTTGGCGCCTATACCCCGGAGGCGTACGAGCGTTTGCTGCTGGAAGCGGTGGCCGGCGATGCCACGCTGTTCATCCGCAGCGACGAAGTTGAGGCCGCGTGGTCCATTGCGGATTCCATCCGCCAGGGCTGGAATGGTCAGGCGCTCACCAACCGCGAATTTTATTCCGCCGGTACCTGGGGGCCGGTGGCGTCTGAAGATTTGCTCGCCCAGCGCGGGCATGTGTGGCGCAATCCGCAAGCGAACAAGTAAGCGGGCTCCACTCCCTACTCCGACCATGAACTTCGCCCTTTTCCCGTTCGCCGGTGATCTTTCCCTGGCGCAAGCGGCGGCGGGCGCCTGGCTGGACCAGTTGGCGGCTCGGAATCCGGCGTGCCCCTACACGGTGGCCATCTCCGGGGGGCGAATTGCGCGCGTCTTTTTCGAGGCGGTCGCCCATGGGGCGCTCGCCCGCGGAACCTCCTTCGAGAATGTCCATTTCTTCTGGGCCGACGAGCGCTGCGTTGCGCCCGAACATCCCGACAGCAATTATTTGCTGGCTCGGCAAACCCTGTTGGATCCGCTCGCGATTCCGGCCGGCCAGGTGCATCGGTTGCGCGGGGAGGAGCCAGAAGCGGTGGCTCTGGCCCGGGCGGTGACTGAAATCACGACGCATGCGCCGGTGAATGCCGGGGGCCAGCCGGTGCTGGACCTGGTTTTTCTGGGCATGGGCGAGGAAGGCCATGTGGCTTCTTTGTTTCCCGGTGAGCCGGAGGCAATTGCCGGTAGTCCGGCGATTTATCGTGCCGTAACGACCCCCAAACCGCCCCCACGCCGGTTTACCCTTGGCTACGCCGCGCTCGCGGCCGCCACGGAAGTCTGGATGCTGGCGTCCGGCCAAGGCAAGGAGGCGGCGTTGCGCGAATCCTTGTCCCCGGCGGGCGGTACCCCGTTCGGCCGGGTCGTCAAGTCGCGGGGGATGACCCGAATTTTTACTGATTTAATTTTTTAAGAAATCTGCTGAACGAAATCCCGGCACCCCGGTCTATCTATATGTGATCGTCGTTGCTCGTTTAGGGTTGGCAGAAAGGTTATGCTAGTGGTGAGGTTCGAGCAACGGAAACAGGTGGCCTCACTGCCCTTCTGAGCGCCTCGGTGAAGGCGTATTAACCTTCTCATCACTGAGCCAGAGCAATCTGGCTCTTTTTGCGTACCGAATTCGCCATTGCGCGGGCCGTCCGGAAAACTTAAACTCGAAGGCACATGAAAAATCTGCTGGATTTTGAAAGGCCGATTTACGATCTCAAGAAACGCCTGGACGATCTCCGGCGGCAGGCTTCCATCCATCCCGTCGGGGTGGATGTGGAGGATGAGATTCGGCGGATCGAGGTCAAGATCATCGAGACGAGTAAACAGATTTTTACCAATCTGACCCCTTGGCAGCGGGTTCAACTCGCCCGCCATCCCAAGCGACCTTTTACCCTGGATTACCTGGCCAGCGCGTTCACGGACTTTAACGAATTGCATGGCGATCGGCTTTATGCCGAAGATCGCGCTGTCGTCGGCGGATTTGCCCGTCTGGGTGGGAAAAAGGTGGTGGTGATCGGCACTCAAAAGGGTCGCGATACCAAGGAAAACATCCGGCGCAATTTCGGTTCCGCCCATCCGGAGGGTTATCGCAAGGCTTTGCGCCTCATGCGTTTGGCCGATAAATTTGGTTTGCCGATCATTACCCTGATCGACACCGCCGGCGCTTACCCTGGCATCGGCGCCGAGGAACGCCACATCGCCGAAGCCATCGCGGTAAACCTCCGCGAGATGATGCTTCTGCGCGTGCCCACCATTGCCGCCGTGATTGGGGAAGGCGGTTCCGGCGGAGCGCTCGGCATCGGCGTGACGGATCGTGTGCTGATTTTGGAAAACGCCTATTATTCCGTGATCAGCCCCGAAGGCTGCGCCGCCATCCTCTGGAAGGATCGGGCCGCCGCTCCCAAAGCCGCGGAAGCCCTCAAAATCACCGCCCGCCACCTGCTCGAACTCGGTTTGGTGGACGACGTAATACCCGAACCCCTCGGCGGCGCCCACACCCAGCCCGCCGCCGCCGGCCAAACGCTGCGGGAATCCCTCCTGCGGCATCTGGCCGAGCTGGAACAGAAGCCCCTACCCGAATTGCTGAAGCAGCGTTACGACCGTTTTCGCGCCCTGGGCCGTTTCTCGGAATCCGTTCCCGTCGCCGCCTAAGGAGCTCCTGCCATGCTGTATCCACTCACGTTTCAGCCCATTTTCAAGGAACGCGTCTGGGGTGGCCGCAAGTTGGAGCAGCTCTACCAGAAGGCTCTTCCCCCCGGCGTACCCATCGGTGAATCCTGGGAAATCTCCGATCGCCCGGGGGATGCCAGCGTCATTACCAACGGACCCTTGGCGGGACGTGATCTCCATTGGCTGATGGAGCATCACGCGGCAGAAGTCCTGGGTCCCGCCGGGGCCGGCGCCACCCGCTTCCCGCTCCTGGTCAAAATTCTGGATGCCCGGGAAAAACTCTCCCTCCAGGTGCATCCCCCCGCGCACTTGGCCGCCAGCCTGGGCGGGGAACCCAAGACGGAAATGTGGTATGTGGCGGAGGCCGATCCGGGCGCCGACCTCTTTGTCGGCTTGAAACGCGGCGTCACGCGCGAGGAATTCGAACGTCAACTCGCCGCCGGCACCGTGGCGGACTGTTTCCACCGGCTGACCGTGCGGAAGGATGACGCCATGTTCCTGCCCAGCGGTCGCGTGCATGCCCTCGGCGGCGGAAATGTGATTTTTGAGATCCAACAAAATTCGGACACGACCTATCGCGTGTTCGATTGGAACCGGGTGGGACTCGATGGCCGCCCCCGGGATCTTCATATCCCCCAGTCGCTGGCGAGCATTGATTTTGCGGACTTCGAGCCGCGGCTGAACCACAACATCTATTCCAAGAGTCCAACCTTTGCGGTCCGTTTCCTGGTGGATGACCCGCTGTTCCGCGTGGATGCCTGCCGCGTGCGCCGCAACCAGCGATTCCATATCACCAGCGATGGCGCCCAAGTCCTCGGCGTGCTCCACGGCCGCTTGGGGGTCAAGCATGGCACCACCGAAGTCATGCTCCAGGCCGGCCAATTTGTCCTGCTCCCAGCCAGTCTGGGTCGGGTGACGCTCAGCGCCGCCACCCGGGTCGAGTATCTCCATGTCCAGAACCGCGTGGTTTGATGGGCTTGTGTTCGGCGATAAATTGCGTCATCTTGCTGGCGTGCAGGTTTGATTCCATCCATGTCTCCCAGACTCAAAGATTTTTTGCTCCGCTGGGTCATCAACACCGCTGCGGTGCTGGTGGCGTGTGCCGCGGTGAACGGAATCCGCTATGACCGCGCATCGGACTTGCTGGTCGCCACGCTGGTGCTGGGAATCCTGAATGCGTTCCTCCGGCCCTTGCTGATGCTCCTGGCCCTGCCGTTGCTCATCTTCACGCTGGGCTTGTTTTATTTCGTCGTTAACGCCGTGCTGCTTTACTGGGTGGGGCGGATGAAGGGGTTTCACGTGGACAGCTTTTCCGCGGCGCTCTGGGGCGCGGTGGTTATGTGGGCGGTCACCACGGTGCTGAATTCCCTGACCGGTTCCGGCACCGCCCGCGTGCAGGTCCGCCGGGGTGGCCCACCGCCGCCGCGTCAGGATGACGGTCCGGGTGGCCCGGTCATCGACGTCTGACCCGGTCTTCCGCTCAGGGCTTTTTCGCGTAGGCGGCCCGGCGCGTGAAAATGCCGCGGGCGTGAAACGTCTTCTCAAAATCCGTCACCACTTCGCTCAATTCGATCGGCGTTTCCACCGGCACGAACGTGGCATTGGCCGCAAATACCTCGGTCATCTGGCTGAAATAATCGGCATCATCCGTCCGCAAATAAACCACCCCGCCCGGTTGCAAGACCTGGTGGGCCAATCGGGTGAAGGTTTCGTTAATGAGCCGGTTTTTGCGGTGTTTGCGCTTCGGCCACGGATCGGGAAAGTAGATATGGAGGGCGGTGACCGAACCTGCCGGCAACAGGTATTCGATAAAATAAGCGGACTCAATGCGCAGTCCCCGGAGATTCTGCAATTGCATCCGGCGTCCCTTGCGGTCCACTTTTCGCAACCGGCCCAGCAGTCGCTCGATGCCGAAGAAATTCCGTTCCGGATGTAATTTGGCGTAATTCACCAGGAAGGAACCATCCCCGCTGCCCAGCTCCACTTCCAAAGGTTGGGGCCGGACAAACAGTTGTGCCGGTTCCAAACGGTCAATGATCGAGGTGATTTTTAAAAGGACCGGAGAACTGGAAGGGACCACCGAAGGGTCAACGGCTGGCTGCGGCATGGTTGAACACGAAATAAGGGTGTGGGTGCACCGATGAAAAAATGGTCGGGGCGGTGAGATTTGAACTCACGACCTCGTGGACCCGAACCACGCGCGCTAGCCAGGCTACGCTACGCCCCGAACCGCTGTTACCTTGCCGGTTCCCGCCGGCGAATGCAACGATTGTTTTGCGATTGTTTTTTGACTGCCCGGAAGGGGGACCCGCGCTGTCCGGCTTTAGGCTTCTGTCCGTCCCGCGAGTGTGGCAAGGTGGAACCGCAAATGGAATCAACCGACACGGAACTGATTGCCGCGGTGTTGCAGGGGAACACCGCGAGTTTCGAGGTGTTGGTGGGCAAATACTCGCCGCGGGTATTTGCCACCGCGCGCCGCTATGCCCGGCGGGAGAGCGAGGTGGAGGACATTGTCCAGGAAGTCTGGCTCAAATCCTTTCAGAAACTGAAAACTTTTCGGGGTGATGCGCCGTTTGAACATTGGCTGATGCGCCTGACGGTGCGGACCTGTTATGATTTTCTCCGCGGCCACCAGCGCAATCGGGAGATGTCCTTCTCCGAGATTTCGGAGCCGGAATCCGATTGGTTGGACCGGTTCGTCACCGAGCCGGAAGGCGCGGATCATCACGCGGATGCCGCGCGGCAGTTGATTCAACGGGTTTTGGACCAATTGTCACCCGCGGCCCGCCTGGTCATCACCTTGCTGGAGATTGAGGAACGGAGCGTGAAGGAAATCGCCCAACTCACCGGCTGGTCGGTGCCGTTGGTCAAAGTACGGGCGTTTCGCGCCCGGGCCGAGATGAAAAAGTGGCTCGCCAAATTGGCCCGGGAGAAGTATCTGTAACCGTCCCCTCCGGCGGGACGTCTGGAAAATTGAAGGTTTATGGACTTGCCGAAACTACAAAAAAAGCTGCTCGCCGCCGCCCGTGCCCACCCGCCGGGTGCGCAGGTGCCCTATGCGTTTGAAAAGCGCATTATGGCGCGGCTGGCCGACTGCCTGCCCAGCGATCCCTGGCGGGTCTGGGCGCGGGGATTGACCCGGGCCGCGGCTTTCTGTGTCGGCCTGTCCCTGTTTTTGAGCTGCGTCGTGGTGGTCGGTCCGGATTCCGGCGGCGACAATCTGGCCCAGGATCTGGATCAGGCTCTGTTCGCCGCCGTGGATGGCGGGACGGGCGATCCCAACAGCGAGATTTGGTGAACACCTGGAAGATCATTCTGGCCACCCTCGTCATCTTTGGCGCCGGGGTTGTGACCGGCGGTTTAGTGGTGAGTCACGCCCTGCAAGCCAATTCCGCCAATTCCCCCGCCGCCAATTCCGCCACCCCGTGGCAGGCGCAAAACCGTGATTTGTTGCGGCGGATGGACCGGGAATTGCACCTGACCTTGGAACAGCACGAACGGATCGAGAAGATCATCGGCGAAAGTCAGGATCGGACCCGGTCGCTTTGGAAACCGATCACGCCCCAAATGACGGCGGAGATGCAGACCGTGCGCGAGGGCATCCGCGAGGAGTTAAAACCGGGGCAGCGGAAAAAATTTGATGAGTTGATGAAAGCCCGGTTGCTTCGGGGCGAGGCGGCTACCCGGGAGTGGGACCGGGAGGATCATCGGGTGCGCGGAGGGCACAAAATGCCCGGAATGGATGCCGGCACCAACCGCATGGCGGGCACTAATCAAAATCTGCTACTCCCTCCCGTCGAAGTAGATTTAACGAATCTGCCCATTGTGAAGCCTGAGCCAAAACGGCTCTAATTCAGCCCTTTTCCTCAGTTTCGCGCAGAACTTGCATCCTTTCCCACGATAGGGCATCTTGGCTCCGATCTTTTGGCGGTCCGCTTCCCCGGCAAATTGGCTTTGACTCCAGCCCCGGGTTCGCTATCCTCTCGCCCCTATTTGTATTTATGGCAAAGCTTACGGTTAAAGATTTGAAGGTGCAGGGCAAACGCGTTTTGGTGCGCGTTGATTATAATGTACCGATGGAAGACCAGAACGGTCAGATGGTGATCAATGATGCCACCCGCATCAAGGAAACCCTGCCGACCCTGGAATATCTGATCCAACAGGGTGCCAAGATCATCCTCATGGCCCACTTGGGTCGGCCCAAGGGCCAGCGTGAGCCTTCCATGTCCTTGCGTCCGGTTGCCGCCAAGCTCGCCGACATGCTCGGGGCCAACGTTGCCTTCGTGGATGATTGCATTGGCGAAAAGGTCGAAAAGACCGTCAGCCTCCTCCAACCGGGCGATGTCCTGTTGCTGGAAAACGTCCGCTATTATAACGAGGAAGAGGCCAACGACCCCGTCTTCGCGGAAAAATTGGCGCGTTTGGGCGATCTCTACGTGAACGATGCCTTCGGCGCCGCCCACCGGGCTCATGCCTCCACCGAGGGGGTGGCCCGTTTCATCGCCCAACGGGGCGGTCAATGCGCGGCCGGTTTGCTCATGGAGCGCGAGCTCAAGTTTTTGGGCGACGAATTGGAAAATCCCGCCCGTCCGTTCGTGGTTATCCTCGGCGGGGCCAAAGTTTCCGACAAAATCAAGGTGATCGACCGCCTCCTCGAAAAGGCCGACACCCTGTTGATCGGCGGGGCCATGGCCTACACTTTCAAATTGGCCCTCGGCTTTCAGGTTGGCAAATCCCTCGTGGAGGCTGACAAGACGGACATCGCGAAAGCCGCCTTGGAAAAGGCGAAGGCGCGCGGCGTGCAGTTGCTGCTGCCCGTGGACAACACCGTCGCCACCCCCTTCAAAACGGACAAATTGAACAAGAAGGGCAAGCCCGTCATCGAATTGCGCAACGAACGCCCCCTCAGCGAACCCAACATTCCTGATACGGAAGAAGGCGTGGACATCGGTCCGGCCTCCATTCTGGCGTTCGGGGATATTTTGCGTCAGGCCAAGACCATTCTGTGGAACGGTCCGATGGGCATCTTTGAAGACCCACGTTTTGCGGTGGGCACTTTTGCCGTCGCCCGCGTCGTGGCGGAAGCCACCCAGAAGAATGGGGCCAAGAGCATCATCGGTGGTGGCGACAGCGTGAAAGCGATCAACAACGCCGGGTTGGGCGATCAGGTGACCTTTATGAGCACCGGCGGCGGCGCCAGTCTTGAATTCCTCGAAGGCAAAGTGTTGCCCGGAGTGGCCGCCCTCAGTGAGGCCTGATTTTCGCCGACGCCACCCCAACCAGCAAGCAAAGCGAAATTTTTTATATGCAAAAAGAACGCAAATTGATCATCGCCGGCAATTGGAAGATGAACAAGACGGTGGCCGAGGCGATCGATCTCGTCACTGACGTGAAGCTGAGCTTGGCCAGTGTCAAAGAGGTGGACATCGTGGTCTGCCCGCCCTACACCGCCCTCGGGGAAGTCTCCAAGGTGATTCTCCACTCCAACATCCGGCTGGGCGCCCAGAACATGAGCGAGCAGAATTCCGGGGCCTACACCGGAGAAATTGCCGCGGGCATGCTGAAGGAATTCTCCGTGCGTTACGTCATTTTGGGTCATTCCGAGCGCCGGCAGTACCAGAAGGAATCGGACGAATTGATCTCCAAGAAGGCGCTGGCCGCTCATCTGGCCTCCCTGAAGCCGATTATTTGCGTTGGGGAATTGCTCGCGGACCGCGAGTCGGGTAATACCGAAAAGGTTTTGGAAACCCAGGTGCGCGGCAGCCTGGCCGGATTGAGCAAAGAGCAGATGGAAGAAACCACGCTGGCCTATGAACCCGTTTGGGCCATCGGCACGGGCCGGACCGCCTCCGCCGCCCAGGCGCAGGAAGCGCACGCTTTCATCCGCGGATTGGTCGGCAAGCTGTTTGACGAAACCATTGCGCGCCGGGTCCGCATCCAGTACGGCGGCAGCGTGAAGGGCTCGAATGCCCGGGAATTGATGAGCCAGCCGGATGTGGACGGCGCGCTCGTGGGCGGGGCTTCGCTCGAAACCCGGAGTTTTGCTGACATTATCAAGAATTCCATCTAGGCTGACCGCAGATCGCTTTTTATATGATTACGTTTTTGACCGTTATTTTGACGATTGCCATGGTGCTGGACTGTCTCGTCCTGATGCTGCTCGTCCTGATTCAGCTGCCCAAGAAGGAAGCAGGCGCCGGACTGGCCTTCGGCGGCGGCGCCACGGACGCCTTGTTTGGCGCGGGCTCGGGCAATGTGCTCACCAGCGTTACCAAATGGGCGGCGGGCATTTTCTTCGGCCTGGCCTTGATCCTGTCCATGCTGAATTCTCATGCGCGCAGCGAGCGGCCTGACCGGTTCTCGAAGGCGCTGCAAGCCGCCCCCATTCCCACCGCCCCTGGCGCTGGGACTGCTCCGACGGTGACCCCGACCAACACCCCGGCGGCCACCAATGCCGTCAGTGCCCCGGTCGCGTTAACGACCCCCGCTTCGAACGCCGTCAAGACGGCGACCACAACCGCTGGTTCAAACGCCCCGGCGGGCGGCGAAAAGAAATAGTGCGGTCATGAAATTCCCGACGGAGTCCCCCTTCGCCTGGCGGAGGGGGCTTCGTCATTTTTACGACCGGCCATCCCCGGCGCGGCGCGGCGTTTGGATCGCAATTCTCGCCCTTGCGCTGGCCTGCGTTTTTTCCACCGGTTGCGGTCCCCGGGAAACGCGGGCCGATTTGGTTATTATCAATGGCATGGAGCCGGAGTCCTTGGATCCGGCCATCCTCACGGGCGTGGCGGATATGCGCGTGGGCAACGCCCTGTTTGAGGGCTTGACGCGCCTGGATCCCCGCACCGCGGATCCGGTGCCCGGCCTCGCCTACCGTTGGGAAATCACGCCCGACGGAAGGACCTATACTTTCCATCTCCGCAGCAATCTGGTCTGGTCCACCGGGGAACCGCTCCGCGCGGAGGATGTGGTCTATTCCTGGCTCCGCGCGCTGGATCCGAATACCGCCAGTTCCTATGCCAGCCAATTGTTCTACCTGAAGAACGCCGAGGATTATAATTCCGGCAAGCTCAAGGACCCCGATCAGGTGGGCGTCCATGCGCCGGATCCCTTGACCGTGCGGGTGGAACTGAACAGTCCGACCGCTTTCTTTTTGGATTTATGTGCCTTTTCCACGCTTGCCGTGGTGCCGCGGCAGGCGATCGAACGGTACGGTGACCGCTGGTTGATGGTCCAACCCGTGCCCGTCAGCGGGGCCTACGAGCTCCGCGGTTGGCGGTTGGGTGACAAGATCCGGCTGCACAAGAACTCCCGGTATTGGGATGCGGCGAACACCCATTGTGAATGGGTGGATTTCCTGCCGGTCAGTTCCCCCACCACGGCGCTGAATTTGTATGAGACGGGCGCGGCAGATGTGGTTTGGGACAAGGATTTGGTGCCCATCGAACTGATGGAGGAGCTGCTCAAAAGGCATGATTTTCACACTTTTCCATACCTTGGCCTTTATTTCTTCCGCTTCAATGTCACGCGGGCGCCTTTCACTGATCCGCGGGTGCGCCAGGCGCTGGCCCTGGCCATCGACAAGGCGCGCATCACCCGCAAGATTACGAAGGGCGGCGAGCTGCCGGCCGATAATTTCACCCCGCCCGGTACGGCCCGATACCATGCGCCCCCGGGGCTGGGTTACGACCCGGAACGGGCCCGCCGCCTGCTGGCCGAAGCAGGTTTCCCCGGCGGCAGGGGTTTTCCCGCGTTCCAATACATTTTCAACGCCGGGGCCGGCGGACCGGCCAGCGTGCACGCGAAAATCGCCATCGAAATGCGCCAGATGTGGCACGATGAACTCGGCATCGAAATGGAATTAAAGCAGTTGGAATGGAGTGTTTACCTCGCGGCCCAGAACAAGCTCGATTTCGATCTTTGCCGGTCGAGTTGGATTGGCGATTACAATGACGCCGACACTTTCCTCAACATGTGGATGAGTAACAGCGGGAACAACCGGACCGGCTGGAAGAATGCGCGGTATGACGAGCTCATGCGGGAAGCCGATCTCCAGACGGACCTGGCGCGCCGCGAGCAACTCTTCCAGGCGGCGGAGACCATCCTGGCGCATGACGAGATTCCGGCGGTACCGCTCTACTTTTACGTGGGTTTTGAATATCATGATGAGACCGTGCTGCAGGGCCTCTATCCGAACATCCTGGATATGCACCCCATTAACGCGATCTACAAAGAGCGGTCCGCCAGTTTGTCAAAACCGCGTTCTTCCCCGTAAACCATGTATTTCCTGCGACGCCTGGTGCTCACGGTGCCCCTGCTGCTGCTGATCAGCCTGCTGGCTTTCGGCCTGTTGCGCCTGGCCCCCGGCGGACCGTTCGACCGGGAACGCAAGCCCGCCTCCCCGGAAATCGAGCGCAATCTGGCGCGCAAATATCATCTCGATGAATCCTTTATCCTGCAGTATCTCCGCTACCTGGGAGTGGGCTACGAACGGGACGCCGACGGTCGGCGGCATTGGTTCGAGGGCGGACTGGTCCGGGGGGATCTCGGCCCCTCGTACCGCTACCGCAACCATACGGTCAACGATATCATCGCCGCGGGGTTGCCGGTTTCCATGACCCTCGGTTGTCTCGCCTTCTGCTTTGCCCTGGGGGTCGGGCTGCCCTTGGGATTTGTGACTGCGGTCAATCGTGGCCGTTGGCCTGATTACGTCGGTAGCCTGCTCGCCATTCTGTGCATCTGCATTCCGGGATTGGTCGTGGCGCCGCTCCTGGTAGTAGGCCTGGCCGTCAAGTGGCGCTGGTTTCCCGTGGCACTATGGACCTCGCCCTGGCATGCGGTATTGCCCACCATCGCCCTGGGGCTCTATTTTTCGGGCCGAATCGCCCGACTGTTGCGGGAGGGCATGCTGAATGTAATGCGGTCTGAATTCATCACCACGGCGCGCGCCAAAGGCATGGGTGAGAGCGCCGTCCTGCTAAAGCACGGTCTACGGATTGCCATTCTGCCCGTGGTTTCGTACGCCGGACCACTTCTGGCCGATCTGCTCACCGGCTCGTTTGTAATTGAAAGTGTTTTTCAAATTCCCGGCATTGGCGTCCCCATGGTCAACAGTTCCCTGAACCGCGATTACACGCTCGTCGTGGGGTTGGTGTTGCTCTACGCCGCGCTGCTGGTGGGATTGAACTTGGTGGTGGATCTGGTTTACCGCCTGTTGGACCGGCGCGTGAAATATGACTGACGACCTCCGCAGCCCCAATCAAAGAGCCTGGCAGAGGTTCCGCGCCCATCGACCGGCGATGGTGGGGACCTGGTTTCTGGCGGTGTTGGTCGTGGCGGTGTTGGCTTGGCCGGTGATTTTGCGCCTGGTCAGCCATGCCGGCGCCGGAGGGCGGGATTTTGCTGCGCTCCACGATCCCGATGCCTTGTCGGAGGCTCAGTTTACCCCGCCCGGCGGGGCTCACTGGTTTGGCACCGACGTCCATGGCCGGGATTTGTTTTCCCGAGTCCTGTATGGCGCGCAAATTTCCCTGCTGGTGGGTGCGGTCGGCGCGGTCGTAAGCCTCGTGATCGGCGTGCTTTGGGGCGCGGTGGCGGGTTACCTCGGCGGCTGGTGGGACGGGTGGATGATGCGTGTGGTCGATATCCTGTATTCCCTGCCTTCAATTATATTTGTCATCGTTTTGATCACGATCCTGGAAGACAAGTTGAAATTTGTGCTCGCCCAGATGGGTGCGACGGGAATGGAAAAGCTGGCCCGCCTGTTATTCCTGTTCGTGGGGTTGGGCGCCGTCTCGTGGCTGACGATGGCCCGGATCGTCCGCGGTCAGGTTTTGTCCTTGCGCAATCGCGCCTTCGTCGAGGCCAGTCGTGCCCTCGGCGCGGGGCACGCCCACATTCTGGCCCGGCACATTTTGCCCAATGTCCTTGGCGTGGTGATTGTTTACCTCACGTTGACGGTGCCCGCCATCATCCTCTATGAATCTTTTCTCAGTTATCTGGGATTGGGCATTCAGCCACCGATGGCCAGTTGGGGTTCCCTCATCGCCGAAGGTGCCGGGCAAATTAATTCGCTCAAGATTTACTGGTGGCTGCTCGCTTTTCCCGGAGCCCTGCTCGTCACCACACTGCTCGCGTTGAATTTCGTGGGTGACGGGTTGCGCGACGCTTGGGATGTCCGGGCTGACAAGTAAGCTCCGCAAGTCTTCCGCCAAAAAGACCGCGGCAAGAAATGCGGAGCATCCGCCAAAGCAAGGCTTGCGTCCGGACGGTTCTAATTTATGCTATCGTCCCGGGGAAAACCGGGTTGACGGCGGCAGCATTGTCGGCAAGACTCCCCGGCTTGTCGCAGTTCAATATTATAGAAAATTATGGCAATTAAAGTTGCAATCAACGGGTTCGGTCGCATTGGGCGCCTGGTGTTCCGGGCCATCGCCGAACAAGGTCTCTTGGGCAAAGAAGTCCAGGTCGTTGCCGTGGGCGATATCGTGCCCGCGGACAATCTGGCCTACCTGCTCAAATACGATTCCACCCAGGGCCGCTTCGCCGGTCAGGTTTCCTCCAAGAAATCCACGCCCGACAAACTCGAGGACGATGTGCTCGTGGTCAACGGCAGTGATGTTTTGGTCGTAAGTGCCAAGGATCCCTCCGGGCTGCCCTGGAAGGCGCTTGGCGTCGATATCGTTATCGAATCCACCGGATTGTTTACCGATGCCGAAAAAGCCAAGGGTCATATTGTGGCCGGGGCCAAGAAGGTCATCATTTCCGCGCCTGCCAAGGGCGAGGATATCACGGTGGTCATGGGCGTGAATCACGAGAATTACGATCCCGCCAAGCACAACATCATTTCGAATGCCTCCTGCACCACGAACTGCCTCGCGCCGGTCGTCCACGTGCTCCTCAAAGAAGGTTTCGGCATCGAAGAAGGTCTGATGACCACGGTGCATGCCTACACCGCCACCCAGAAAACCGTTGACGGCCCCAGCAAGAAGGATTGGAAAGGTGGCCGCACCGCCGCGCAGAACGTCATCCCCAGCACGACTGGCGCCGCCCGCGCCGTGGCGTTGGTCTGCCCCGAAGTCAAGGGCAAGTTGACGGGCATGGCCTTCCGCGTTCCGGTTCCCACGGTTTCCGTGGTGGACCTCACCTTCAAGACCACCCGCGACACGAGCTTCGCCGAAATCTCCGCCGCCATGAAGAAGGCCAGCGAGACCTATCTCAAAGGCATTCTGGATTACACCACCGACGAAGTGGTCAGCAGCGATTTCATTCACTGCACCTCCTCCTCGATCTATGACGCGGGCTCCGGCATCGAACTCAACAAACGGTTCTTCAAGCTCGTGAGCTGGTATGACAACGAATGGGGTTACAGCAACCGCGTCGCCGACCTCATCAAGTACGTCATTGGCAAGGGACTGTAAGCCCCGGCCTGATCTGATCCTGTCCTTTACCGCCGCGGGGGGGGGGGGGGGGGG
>CAIXFN010000110.1 GCA_903918755.1 uncultured Pedosphaera sp. | reverse complement strand
CTCCGTTTGATTAGCGCCCTCCTCGCCGAAATCAGCGACGAATGGCTCAGCGAGAAAATTTACCTCAACATGGATAACCAATACCCAGCTCTCAGTTCAAAATGCTAAAACATTTTACAGAAAAAAACTTGCGCGGCCCAGGGGCTGACCGGCGGACTGAACATCCAACAGACCGACTACAACAATGACGGCCGGCTGGACATCTGGGTTTTGCGGGGCGGATGGATGGGCAAGACCGGACGCATGCCCAAATCCCTGCTCCGCAACAATGGGGACGGCACCTTCACGGATGTGACGGAGGAGGCGGGCTTGTTGAGTCCCCATCCCAGCCAGACTTCGACCTGGCTGGATTTTGATGGTGACGGCTGGCTGGACCTCTTCATCGGCAATGAAACCAGCGAAGCGCAGGATCCCGAGCCCTGTGAATTGTACCACAACAATCATGACGGCACGTTCACCGAGTGCGCAGCGGCGGTGGGAGTGCGGGCCATCGGGTACGTCAAGGGGGTGGCCAGCGGGGATTACGACAATGATGGCCGGCCGGATCTTTATGTTTCCATGCTCAATGGCCCCAACCGGCTTTACCACAATGACGGGCCGGATGGCCGGGGACAGTGGCACTTCTCCGAAATCACGAAGGTCGCGGGAGTGCCGGGGCCGGAACACAGCTTCCCCACCTGGTTTTTTGATTACGACAATGACGGTTACGAGGATTTATTTGTCTCGGGGTATCACGTGGATAACGTGGGGGACATTGCGGCCGATTACCTCGGAAAACCGAACAAAGGGGCGTTGCCAAAGCTTTACCACAACAACCGGGACGGCACGTTCAGCGATGTGACCGCGGCGATGCATTTGAACCATGTTTACCTGACCATGGGATCGAATTTCGGCGACCTTGATAATGACGGCTGGCTGGACTTTTACCTGGGGACGGGCAATCCCAGTTTCCAAATGCTCATTCCCAACCGGATGCTGCGGAACGCGGGTGGGCAGGTTTTTCAAGATGTGACCACCGCCGGAGGTTTTGGCCAGCTGCAGAAAGGTCATGGAGTGGCGTTCGCCGATCTGGACAATGATGGTCAACAGGATGTCTTTGAAGTGATCGGCGGCGCTTACTCCGGTGATCATTACCACAGCGTGTTGTTCCTTAATCCTGGGACAACGAATCATTGGCTGAAGTTGAAACTGGAGGGGCGGACTTCCAATCGGGCGGCCATTGGGGCGAAGATCAAAGTGCGTGTCACCACCCCGAACGGCCCGCGCGACATCTACAAAACCGTCAACAGTGGCGGCAGTTTTGGTTGCTCCCCACTACGCCAGGAGATCGGCTTAGGGGACGCCACCGCAATCAGCGGCGTCGAGATTTTCTGGCCCACCACCGGAAAGCGCCAAATCCTCAAAGGGTTGGAGCGTGACCAGTGTTATCACGTCTGGGAGGGGGAGGTGGAGGCGCAAGTTTGGAACTTGAAACGCATTCACTTTGCGACGGAGATGGGCTCGATGGCCCACCCGCATGAGGCAGGGCAGGCTGAGGCAGGGCGCCGGGTGGTAGAGCCAACAAAAGCACGCATTCCGTGAGCACGGGAATGGGGGATGCCTAACCGGGAATTACCGGAGAACGAGTCCGGAAAAATCGATTTCTCCCTCGCACAAGAATTTGCTGACAACCCGATGCGGTCGTCAGGCATGTCCAATGGCCCTTTTCCGTCCGTTGACGGGGTGTGAATGATGAATATCTTTTCTACCAAGAGCCTCCATATTTGCTCGAAAAATATTGCAGTTGCATGGTTTGCGCATTGCGCTGGCACCCCTTTTTTCGATCCAAACACCTGATTTCGCTGGGGTACTTCCGAAATTCACGAGGGGTTTTCCAGTTTCTGCATAATGCTAACCGTGCGTATGCATTGCAGAATCATTTACGGTGGAGTTTTACGGCCATGTTTTCGTGAATTTGCGGCGGTTTTCTCCGTATTAAGCAACTCACCAAATTGCTGTATTGCCGATGCCATGCGGCAATATCAATTGCAATGTAATTGCAACGTTCAAAACGTTACGCCAGAGGGGGTGGCGCTAGAAATTCGAGGCGACGCTGGCTCAGATGCGATCAATTTCCAAGTTTTGAGGAATTATTCGCACGATAAGCGCTTGGCATGGGGCTTGCGTTATTGCTGGCAGTGACTGGACAAGCCAACAAATCGATCGGAACCGCCAAGCAATTGAAGGTGGCTTGGGGTGTTCCCGGGAAGGCCGGACAGCGGTGCGGCAGAGCGGGCGTGACCAACGCTAATTCCAATCTCCGGGCGGTGGCAGTTGCCATCACCGTAATAGCCCCAACGGGGCAAAGTTTTTCCGGCTTGCCGGGACGCGCAAAAAAACTCCCGACCGTTTCCTCCCAGACGGTCAGGGGAAACTACGCGCGCCTGGCAAGCCGGACCTAATTAAGCGATTTTCCGGCTCGCCAGGGCGTGCTGTGGAATGGCCGACTGTTTCCTCCCAGACAGTCGGCGATACCCAGGGCGTCGGGCGAGCCGGACGGTTTAATGCTTCACTGCGGGAGGTGTTCCCTGGCTGAGCAGGAAGGCCATCAGGTGGTTGAAATCCTCGAGCGGAATCGCCTCCCCGAAATTGTCCGGCATGAGAGAGGTTTCCGATTCCCGGCGGGCTTGAATCTCCCGCTTCGGGATGCTGGTTTCCTGGCCACTCACGGTGGCGAGCACGAGCAATTCCCCTTCCTCGCGGCGGGGTAAGCCGCTGATTACGTCCCCATTTTTGAGCGTGATAATATGGGTGCTGAACGCGCGGTCCACATTCCGACTCGGATCCAGCACATCCTCCATGAGACGCTCCAGGCCGCGGCTGCCCACACCATCCAATTGCGGTCCCACGAGTCCGCCTTTGCCATTGATGGTATGGCAGACTACGCAAACCCGATTGAACAGCGCGAAGCCCGCCACGGGATCCGCCTTGGCCTGCGGATAGGCGGCCCGGCGTTCGTCGATGAGCTTCTGAATTTGTTCGTTCGCCGGGGTGAGATTGCGGGCGAGTTTAGCGATCCGCTCCCGGCCGGTGGCCGGGCTGGACGCGGTCAATTTGTCCTGGACCGTGCGATTCAACAGGAGGGAAGGGGCGGCTTCCCCGCGTTCGATCAGGCCCAGCAACGTTTCCGCACCGGCGGGACTGCCGGCCAGGGCTTGGGCAAGGGTGACTTGGACCCGGTAAGGGACGGTGTTCAGCGCCAACTTCAAGGCCGCCGGGGAGGTGTCGGGATCGCGGATGGCGAAGGCCCGGTTGATTTGGTCCCGCAGAGTCGGGGGCAAGGTGGCGTCGCCGACGAGTGGCGCCAGCGCGGCCAGATTTTCATTGGGCTGCAGCGCGACCAAAGTTTGCGCTGCGGCGGCACGCGTGGCCAGATCGCGACCGGGGGCGGTGAGTAATTCAACGAATTCCGGGGCCAGATTTTTTAGACCAAGCGTGCGGGCCAGCTCCGCCGCGGTTTGTTCCCGGTGGCCGTTTTCGTTGGGTGAAGAGCGGGGCAGGACGACCACGGGCGGTTGGAAACGTCCCACCGCCAACCAGGCGTAGGCCCCGGCTTCATCGGCATCGGTGATCTCAATATATGCGCGTTGTCCGGCATGGTCCGCCAAGTTCCAAGTGAACGGCTGGGCGAGGTCATTCCGGGGAGGTTGCGCTTCGGCCAAAATGGCTCCGTTTTCGGCGCGCAGGCGGATGCCATTTTTCTGCTGGGCCGGCTTGTCGGGGTAACCGTCGTGGCCGGCCATGAAAAACTGCAACTCCGCCGGCACGGTGAAGGGGATTGAGCGCAGCACGCCGGTGAGGGTTTCGCCCGCGGGCAGGGAAGAAAAAAACGGGGAGTTTTTGTCACCGTCCGCCGAAGCGCGCTGCTGCAACGACCAGGGGTTGGCGGAGATTTTCAGGCCGAGCACGGGCGAATTATACCAACCGCCGGCAGTTTCCCTGGCGACGGCGAGCAGTTGCGCGGCGAGGGCGGCGCCCCATTCCCGGAATTGGGCGGAGGGGGCGACACCCCGTTGGGCCAGGCCATCCTGCACGGATTTGAACAGGGCGAATTGCTGATCCACGGCATCCCCGAACTTGTCCCGGGCAAAGGTGGCAAGCGAATCGATTTCGCCAGCCGGAAGGAATCGCGCGGCGTGACGGAGGTAACGGGTCAGGGTTTCCCGCGGTTCGGAATACTGCCGGCAATGGGCCAGGAGGAAAGCCCCGGCGGCTTCCGAGGAAACAGCCACAGTTACATCAGCCAGCGCGCGGGAATCGGCTTCGGTGAGGTTTTGTAACCGGGAGAGATTCGCGGGGGGGATGAGTTGGTTGCGCAAAGCCATGCGGGCGGTGTGGCGGAGTTGCTGGTCGTCCGCGGGAATCCGCCGGAGCAAATCCAGCAGCGGAGCGATATTCTCAAATCGGGCATGGCGGCCCAGGGCATCCGCCGCGGCGCGCTGGACGAAGGCATCCGGGTCCTTGAGGCCCGCCAGCGCCAAGGCTGCGCGGCCAGCGTCGAGGGTTTCGGTTTCTGACAGCACTTTTTGGGCATGGGTGCGAACCAGGCGGTCGGGATCCACCGCGGCGCGGTTCAGGAGTTCGGGATCCAATTGGCCCAGGCGCTGGAGCACCCAGAGGCCGTGGACTTTTTGAAAAGAATTGGCGGACGGATCGCGCAGCATGGCGGCCACGGGGGCGATGGCGGCGGCCCCGACATTATCCACCAAGTGGTTCATCACCAACTGGCGAAGGGTGATGTTGGAGTGACCCAGTTTGCGGGCCAATTCGGCAGGGGAATCGGCCGAAACATCGAAGGAACCCGGTAGCAGATCCGGACCGGCGGATTTGCCGGTATAAACAATCCGCCAGATGCGTCCGCGTTCGCGATCCCGGCCGGGATGATCCAGGGCGACTTCGTAATGACCGATGATGCGGTTGTAAAAGTCTGCGACATAAATGGCTCCGTCAGGTCCGAGTTGAAGATCCACCGGGCGAAACCAAGGGTCGTCGCAACTCAAAAAGTCCGGCTCCTCCTTGCCGGGCCGCGTGGAACCGTGGGCGACGTAGGAATCGCGATTGATCCGGCAGGTCATGACATTGCCGATGAAGGTGTCGCCGCGGAATTCCAGCGGGAAATTGGTGGCGGCATAATAAACCATGCCGGCGATGGCGGTGGAACCGTGCTGGTGCGAAATCACCGAAGGGCCGTAACCGAGACCGTCGTCGGGTTTGCCGAAGCTGGGGTAGTACGCGCCGCGGAGCAGTTGATAAACCGGAGCGCTATGGCAATCGGCGGACCAGAGATCGCCCAGCGGGTCAAACATGAGGCCGAAAGGATTGACCTGGCCCCAACTGTATTGCTCCACATGGGAGCCATCGATTTTGAACCGGTAGCAATTGCCGGAGTTCATGGTGATGGAACTGCCGTCGCGGGCGGTCAAGGTCGTGTTGTTGTTGAAACCGTGGTCGGCATAAATCCAGCCATCGAAACCGCGCCGGAAGGAACTGGTCAGTCCATGGGTGTCGCGATCAAACCCGAAACGGCCGAGGATGGTTTCATCCAAATCAGCACGGCCGTCATGATTCGTGTCCTGTAGATAATGGATGAAGGGGATGCTAAACGTGACGGCGCCGCCCCGGTAGGGATAAATGCCGATGGGGATGTTAAGACCCTCCGCAAAGGTGGCCACCGTGGCGGCGCGGCCGCCGGGTTGAAAATTGGACAGGATTTTAACCGCATCCCGCGCCGGTTTGTCAGCCGGGGCGGGAAAGGGGTATTCCCGGGATTGGGTGAGCCAGAGCCGGCCGCGTTCGTCAAAGGCCAGGTTCATGGGTTTGCCGATGGCGGGTTCCGCGGCGACCAACTGGATTTCAAAGCCCGGAGGGAGGTGAAAAGCCTGGCGTTCCTGTTCCGGGGTGAGGGGGTCGGTTTTCCGGATGATGTCTTCGAACGGATCGGCGGCGCGGGCTGACGCGGTGGCAAGCAAGCCGCCAAGGAGCAAAGCGGTGAATGAATGCGCGGCACGGCGGCGGGCCGGTGGGATGGCGATGTTCATGCTGGTGGCGGAGAGCATGCCGCAATCGGCGGGGACGCGAAAGTGAAAGTTGTGTGAGGCTCCGGTGGGGGGTGGGGTGATCGGGCGTTTGAAATGAAACTGGATTAACCTTGTTAACCTGGACTCGGGGGCGGGCGGCTGGTTTTGGCCCAGGGATGCAGGGATGAGGTCAGAGCCTTCCTAACGCATGGTTCCGCCGTTGCCAGGGCGGCTCTGGCGGACAGGGCGACAAAGGAATGAAGAGTGGCGAGTCACGAAACTGGATTAAGTTTGTTTAACCTGGACTCGGCGGGTGGTTGGCGGGCGGGGCGGGGCGTCCGCCAACCCAGGCGCAGGCAAATTGTCAAAGAGCGTCGCCACGGAGGCGATACTCCGGGCGGGGGGCGACTCCAGCGAGAGCGAGCCCCCAGCGCATATTTTAGCACGAAAGCGGGGGGTGGAATTGCTACCAGACGAATTTGGCAGCGGATTTTTGAAAATAATTGACGGCCGGAGAGCTTTGGATAGTTGATTGTGTCGATGGGAATAAATGGGATTTTGATATGGAACCGTAACACTTTGAATCTTGAATGGGCGGATGGGCGGTTTAAAGTGGCGGGGTGTTGAAAGAGCCATTGTTAAAATTGGAATTGCCCGGCCTTCGCAAACTGAAAAGCGGGAAGGTGCGCGAGGTTTTTGACTTGGGGGACCGGCTGCTGTTTGTGGCCACGGATCGGATTTCGGCCTTTGATTGCGTCATGCCGAACGGGATTCCCCGCAAAGGTGAGGTGCTGACGCAGATATCGTATTTCTGGTTCGACCAGACGGCGGACTTCCAGCCGAATCATCTGCTTTCCCGGGCGGGCGATCCCTTGCCGGCGGAATTGCTGCCGTATCGCGATCAATTAGAGGGCCGGTGCATGATCGTAAAGAAGGCCCAGCCCCTGGTCATTGAATGCGTGGTGCGTGGCTGCCTGGCGGGTTCGGGTTGGAAGGAATATCGGAAGAGCCAGACGGTGTGCGGGATAGCGCTGCCGAAGGGACTCCGGGAGTCCGACGAATTGCCGGAGCCCATTTTCACCCCCGCGACCAAGGCGGAGACAGGGCATGATGAGAACATTTCTTTTGCCGAGGCGGCCCGGTTGGTGGGGCCGGAGATTGCCGAGCAGGCCCGGGCGGCGAGTTTGAAAATTTATACCTTTGCCCGGGATTATGCGCGGCAGCGCGGGATTATCATTGCCGACACCAAGTTTGAATTCGGGCTGTTCAACGGGGAATTGGTGCTGATCGATGAAGTGTTGACCCCGGACTCCTCGCGGTTCTGGCCGGTGGATGGTTATCAGCCGGGCCAGGGACAACCGAGTTTTGACAAGCAATTCGTGCGCGATTATCTCGAAACGCTGGTCTGGAGCAAGACGCCGCCGGCTCCCGTCCTGCCCCCGGAAGTGGTGGCCAAAACGCAGGCGAAATATCTCGAGGCTTACGCTCGTTTGACGGGCCGTTCATTGTGACGCCGTCCCGCCGCCGGGTGGCAGCGCGCGGACGTCGCGCCCCCCAAGGTGCAAGAGCTGGTTGAAGATTTTCTGCAATACCTGCGCCACGAGCGCGGGCAGGCGGAGCTTACCCAGCGGACGTACGCCGCGCTGCTGGGCCATTTTATCAAATGGGCCGAAGCGCAGGGGTTGCGGGATTGGCAGGCGGTGGAATTGGGGCATCTCCAGGCGTTTTTGCTGCAGGAACGGCAGCGCCCCCCCCTGCCGGAACCGCCGGAATCCCCGCAGCGGCTCAGCTCGGAAACGGTTTACCTCGAAATTGCCGCGTTACGGGCGTTCTACCGGTTTGCCGAGAACGAAAAGCATCTGCCGCTGAACGTGGCAGAGAACCTGTCGCTGCCGCGTCGCTGGCAACGCCTGCCCAAGGCGTTGAGCAACGAGGAGATCGACCGGTTACTGGCGCCGGAAACACCGGAGACTCCCAGCGCTTTGTGCGACCAGGCGGTGCTGGAACTGGCCTACGCGTCCGGACTACGATTGGCGGAATTGCGGCACATCCGGCTGGAACAACTGCACCTCGCCGCGGGGTTTGTGAATGTGATCGGCAAGGGCAACAAAGAACGGGTGGTGCCCCTGGGGCGGTCGGCGGTGGCGGCGATCGAGCGTTACCTGACGGGGGGGCGGCCGGAGTTGTTGTCCCGAAAATCGCCCGGGAATGTCTTTCTCACCGGGCGGGGGACGGCGTTCGCGCCGGTCACGCTGTGGAGCCGGATCAAACGCCGGGCCAAGCGGGCGGGCATCGAGCGCAACGTGACGCCGCACATGTTGCGGCACAGTTTTGCCACGCATTTACTGGATCATGGCGCGGATTTGCGGGTGATCCAGGAGCTACTGGGGCACGCGAGCATCAGCACCACGCAGGTTTATACGCATGTGGCGGCGTCGCGGTTGCGGGAGGTTTTCCGCGGATTTCATCCGCGGGCGAAGTTGGGGAAGGGGAAGCCAAATCCGCCCGCTGCCGAGGGGTGATTTGGAAGGGGCGGACCGGGGGTGGCCCCGGTCCGCCGGCGACAAATCACTTACTCGAAGTCGTAAACCACGACTTTTTGGCAGACTTTCTTGAACACTTTCTCGACGAAATCGATGTGGAGGGGATGAATCTGGTATTCGTCCTGCGCCTGTTTGCTGGGGAAAACGAGGTTCAAGGCGACTTGGTACGATTGATCCACGACCGGGCGGTGGCTGGTGGCCATCTTGCCGACGTGAAAACTCAGGACACCGGGAATCGGGCGCAGGTATTTTTCCGCACCAGCAAGCAATTCCGCGGTGGCGGTGGGATTGGCGGGATCGGTCCAGAAGATGACAACGTGAGAAAACATGGTTTTATTGATTAATATTTGCCGAAATTCAACCACAGCACCGGAGAGGGGTCAATCGGAACCGCCGGGGCGGGGGCAGAGTCGAACGCGATGAGTTGCATAGTGAAGGAGACAAAGGTGGGATGGTAAGAGTGAGCCCCGGGTTTGCGCGTGAAGGAAGAGAAGCCGGGAAAGGCGGCGGCGGGGACCTTTAAGCGGGGAACCTGCGGGGATCACGCATAGGGCGAGGAGGACGCGAAGCGATTTGCGGAGGGAGCTTTCGACTCATGGGGTTTCCCGCCCGCGCGGGCGGAGTACGCCGGGCCGGTACTTGCGTCTGTCGTTATTAAAAGGCAAAGTGATGCGGTGGACATTGAAAACTGTCGGCCCTACCGAAACGGCCCGTTTGGTTGGCAACTCCAGCACTTTCCCAGCTTGCCCGCAGGCCGGCTGATGGCGAGCCGATTACTATTTAATCCGGTTATCTGGTTCGTCCTGTGGGCGCTCATTGGTGCCGCATTGGGCGCCCGAAGCGCGACCTTTCGTGATGTGGAATACTTGATTGATTCGTGGGAGACGGAAGATGGCCTGCCGGAAAACTCGGCGCTCGCGATGGTGCAAACGCCAGACGGTTACCTGTGGTTCGGAACCTTCAACGGACTGGTGCGATTTGACGGGGCGAGATTCAGGGTGTTCGGGCCGGCGAATACGCCGGAACTTCCCAGTGACGGGATCGTGAATCTCCACCTCGACCAATCCGGCCGGCTGTGGGCCAGCACACTGCGGGGACTGGCGGTGCGTACTGGCAACCAATGGAGAACGGTTACCAAGACGACGCAATCCACGAGTGGTCTGGTGCGGAGTTTTGCGGAAGCCGGCGGAGTGCTTTGCCTCACGACCTGGGTGGGGGACATTTTCCGGGTGGAAGGCGAGCGCATCATCGAACTGCCGTTGCCCCCCGCGGGAAAGGGGAACGCCTATATGGGGTATGTTGACCCGGCCGGAACCATTTGGGCGGTCAACAATCAATACTATGGAAGTTGGGATGGCCAAAAATGGGTGTCCAGTTCCCTGACCGCGGTCATCACCAATCAATGCCGGGGAATCGGCACGGGCCGCGACGGCAGTTTGCTGGTGGTGGCGGGGTCGAGCTTGTACCGGATCAGGGAGGGGAAGATTGCCGGCCAGTTGACTTTGAGGCAGAACCCCAGCCTCTTGTGGCAGATCTATGAAGACAGCCACACGAACGCCTGGCTTTGCTCACAGGATCGCGGCCTGTTTCGGGTTTCCCCGGCGGGAGAGCTACGAAACTTCACCATGACGAATGGATTAACGGAAAATGGCATCCGCTTCGTGTTCGAGGATCGCGAGAAAAACCTGTGGGTGGGTTCCAGTGGTGGCGGACTGCTCCGGATGAAGCGGCGCACCTTTGTGGAGGAAAATTTGAGCAGTTTCCTGCCGATCCGGCGCGTCACTGCCATGGTGGAGGAGTCGCCGGGGAGCATCCTCTTAGGATCGTATGGCAAGGGCGTGGCCCGGCTTCGCGATGGCACCAACGTCCCGGTGCGGGCGGCTTCCGGGGAAAAGGTGTCGGCCTACATTGAGTCCCTCCTGGTGGATCACTCCGGTAATCTTTGGACGGGCAGTTATCAGGGGGGAGTCCGGAAATTGGACCGCAACGGCGAAGGACGGATTATGGCGGCGGAGGAGACGGGTTGCCTGGATGCAGCCGCCATGTATGAGGACTCGCGGGGCCGGATCTGGGTTGGTGGGGGAAAAGCAGTTTCCCGCTTTGCGGAGGGGCAGTGGCAGGTTTTCACCAATTTAGCCGGCTTCAGTCTGGCCGGAGTGAGATGTTTTGCGGAGGAGCCCGAAACCGGCGTGATCTGGGCCGGCAGCGCGGAAGGTTTGTTCCGGTATGCCGTGGGTGATTGGAGCGAAATGAAGGATGCGGCAGGCCGACCACTGACGCAGACGCTCTGCCTGCGGGTGGAGCGCGACGGCACTTTATGGATTGGCGGTTCCCTGGTGAGCTTGCGGCGACTGCGCGCGGGGATCCTAAAGCCCGTCACCGAGGCGCAAGGGTGGCCGGGTGGAACCGTGTGCGCCATGATTGACGATGGATTGGGCTATTGGTGGCTGGGCTCCAATCGCGGGATTGTGCGCGTGGCGAAGGGCGCTTTGGAAAAAGCCGCCACGAATGCCGGTGACAAATTGAGCTGCCAGATTTTCAATCTGAGCGACGGATTGCCCAGTGTGGAGTGTGTCGGCGGATTTCAGGCCACGGCCATGAAAGACGGGGAGGGCCGACTCTGGTTTGCAACCCTCAAAGGGCTGGTGCGGGTGGATCCCCAAAAGGTCCCACTGAATACGCTGCCTCCGCCCGTATTTGTGGAGCGATTCCAGATCCGCAACGAAGTTGGGCAGCAAGATTTTTTGCCGGATGGACACTCCCAGCCAATGGTGGTGCCACCGGGGCGGCACGATATCACGGTATTTTTCAGCGCGCTAAGCTATTCGGCGCCGGAAAAATCTTCGTTTGCCTACCGACTGGAGGGGGTTAATGAGAATTGGGTTCCCTTGGGCAACCGGAATTCCGTGGTCTTCTCCGCCCCGTCACCCGGAAGTTACCGGCTGCAAATCAAAGCCGCCAACAACGATGGCGTTTGGAACGAAACCGGAACCACGCTGGCCTTCGTCGTCCAGCCGTTCGTGTGGCAGACCTGGTGGTTTCGCCTGTTGACGGGGGTGGGAGTGTTGGCCGGGGCGAGCGGGACCGTTTGGCGATTGGCCCGAACCCGGTTGAAGCAACAAATTGAGCGGCTGGAATTGGATCGCAAATTGCAGGACGAACGCGCCCGGTTGGCGAGTGTTCTGGAAGCCACCAGTGACTTTGTCGCATTCACCCGGGCGGACGGCGGCGTTTTCTACATGAACCGGGCGGGCCGGCGGATGCTCGGGATTGGGGACGCGGAGGAGGTCCGCAAAATGAACATCACCGAATGCTTTCCGGCCTGGACGCGGGAATCGCTGCGCCGCGAAGGCGCCGCCGGGGATCCGCGCGCAGGCACCTGGAGCGAGGAAATCGCGCTGCAGCAACCGCGGGGCGGGGAGATCCCCGTATCGGCGGTCATGATGGCCCATCGCAATGCCGAGGGAGAGTTGGATTTTATCTCGGTCATCGCGCGCGACATCACCGACCGGAAACGGGCGCAGGAAACCGTCCAAGCCTCGAATGAAATGTTGCACCTGGTGTTGAACAACATTCCGCAAGGCGTTTTTTGGAAGGATCGCCAGTCCCGCTATCGCGGCTGCAACGCGGTCGTGGTGCGCAGCTTCGGGCTGCGGGACAGTGCGTCATTTTTGGGGAAATCCGACACCGACCTGCTCCCCGTCACTCCGGAGCAAGCCGAGTTTTTTCTCCGCAAGGACCGGGAAGTCATGGAGTCGGGGCGATCCCAACTGGGGATTCTGGAAAAAGCCCGGTTTGCCGATGGCTCCACCCGCTGGCTGGAGACGAATAAAATTCCCTACCGGGACGCGAGCGGTCAGGTCATCGGATTGCTGGGAACCTGGCAGGATATTACCGAGCGGCTGAAGCAGGACCGCCTGGCCCTGCGGTCCCAACGGATGGAGGCGATCGGCTCCCTGGCGGGCGGCGTGGCGCATGATTTGAACAACGCCCTCGCGCCCATTCTGATGAGCGTGGGCATGCTCCGGGAAGATTATCCGCGGGAATCAGAAATCCTCAATACGGTGCTCATCAGCGCGCAACGCGGGGCGGCCATGGTGCGGCATTTGCTGAACTTCGCCAAGGGGGTGGATGGCGTGCGCAAGCCGCTCCAGCCCCTGGAGTTGATCCGGGAGCTGGAGTTGCTGATCAAGGGGAGTTTCCCCAAAAACATCCGGCTGGTGACGGAGTGCGATCCCCAAACTCCCGTGATTCCGGGCAACGCGACCCAGTTGCACCAGGTGCTCATGAATTTGTGCGTGAATGCCCGCGACGCCATGCCGGGCGGCGGGACGATTACCATCGAGGTCCGGCCGGTGGCCGTGGATCCGGGGCAAGCCGCCACGGTGCTGAATGGCAAGCCCGGCCGTTACGTCCTGCTGCGGGTTACCGATACGGGTACGGGGATACCGCCGGAAATTCTGGACCAGGTTTTTGATCCATTTTTCACGACCAAAGCTCCCGACCAGGGAACGGGACTGGGACTCTCCAGCGTGCTGGCCATCCTGAAAGGCCATGGCGGTTTTGTCCAAGTGGATTCGGAACCGGGCAAAGGCGCGACGTTCACCGTTTACCTACCCGCGCCCGACGCCGCCGGGGAAGGGGGGAAGCCGCCACCAAAGGCCGGAAAATTCCGCGGGCGCGGGGAAACAATCCTGTTTGTAGATGATGAAGCCTCGCTGCGCACGGTAGGTTGCGCACTCCTGCGCTGGCTGGGCTTCAACCCGGTCGCCGCCACCGATGGCGCGGATGCGCTGGTGCGGGCCGAACAATACCGGGCGGAATTGCGTGCCATTCTGACGGACATGAGCATGCCCGGTATGGACGGCCTGGCCTTTGTCCGGGCCGTGCGACAGGTCCTGCCCACCATACCCATAGTGGCGATGAGTGGTCGCCTGGACGACGCAGCGGTCAAGGAACTTAAAACACTGGGTGTGTCCACCCGACTGGACAAGCCATTCACCGAAGATCAATTGCTGGAGGCCTTGAAGGGATTGCTCGGGGAGAAGCCGACGACGGCCGAATCCTTTGAGGAAGTTTCCATCTGATGGGAGGATGTTTGCAGGGGGGGCGGGCGGAGTGCGGAAGTGGGCCCGCTTTCGCATTTTGGATCGCACTGAATGGCCTGGTTTCGGCAATTGCCATCTCGACATGACGGCAGCGGCTTCCTAGATTGTTCCTCGTTATGCGCTCCAAGACGTCTCGCGGGTGGTTTGCGTTCCAACTTCTGGCCGGGTTGCTGGCCGTCCTCCCGGCGCGCGCCGCGGACGGCGGCAAGGTGCAGGAGGGGGAAATGGCGGGATACCTCATTGTTCCCAACGAAAAGGTGCCGACCACCTATAACGCCGGTTTCTCCATGTATGTGGCCGCCTGGCCGTTGCTGAAGGAATACCCCGGACATCAATTTCAAACGGGGCTCTTTGGCACCTGGATGTTTGCGCAATACGATGGGCAGGCCCCGACCAATCTTTATTCCGACGTCGAAGGCGGGCTGGGTTGGTGGCGCGACACGCGGTTTCCCACCACCACGCCGAAGTTCATCATGGGCGGTGTGGGGCCGAATTTCAGTGATATCGCCAATGGACCGGCGCACGGTTGGGGAGAGTGGGATAAGCCTCGTGGCGTTTACGGCGTGGCGCAGCTCAGTCCCTGGGTGCTCTTTCCCATCGACGGTTTGAATCTCAAGCAGGGGGTTTGCGGTGAGCTGTTCGGCTATGGCTACCTACCGTTGCCATTGACGCCGGCGAAAGCCACCACCAATGGAAAACCAGTGCCGACGGGGAGCAATTGCTGGACGCTATTCCTGAACACGGAGAATTTCAAGGGGCCGCTGGCGTTTTTCACGCCGAATTTCTGGGCGCGGGCCGCGCTCAAGGAGTCGCGATTTGCGGGTCAGTTGTTGGACAGCCGGCCGACCAATCCCAACCGGGCGTTGCAGATGGAAACCCAGTATGTGCCCAGCGCGCAAGCCGTCGATGCCAAGGGCGAAACCTACGCGCGGATTGCGCCGACCTCATTCCCGCGCGGGAGCGACGGGGACTCGATGGTGGTGCATCACATTACATCCTACAATCGCACGGCGTTGCCGGAGGCCGTGCAGGCCTGGTTTGCGGGCGGACCGGTCGCCAGCGGAGCGATCAATCCGGCCGGGGCTTACACGCATGTCCTGAGCGGACGCGGCGCAGCCACGTGGCGAATTTACCTTCCGGGGGCGGCGGACAAAAAGAAGGTGCCGCTGGATTGGAATTCCTTCGCGACACCCAGCGCCTTCGATGAAAACACTTTCGGTTACAAATGGAACTACGGGCTGGCGGCCAAGACCGATTCCAAGAACGGGCCACTGGTGACGCTGCCGGAATATTATCATCTGGTGAAGGCGCCGGAAAAAAAGCCGGCTTGGGTGCCGGTGAAGGCGGAGGAAGTGCCGGCGGAAACCGGGTTGGCGGCGCTTAAATTTGATCGTCCGCAGGAGGACCGGCCGGAGCCCTATACCACGCCGGATGAGCCGGGCAGTTGCTGGAAGAAGCCGGGGCCGGTGGCGGGTCCGTTCCAGGCGCTTCCGGGGGACGGCAGTGTAGTGACGTATTACTGGTATCGTTTTGCGGATCAACCGGCGATTTTGAACGCCGATTTGACGGATCGGGAGCGGGAGGATTTGCAAGTGCGGGTGGAGAAGCTGCATCGGAATTGGAAGAAAGACCGGGAATACCTGACGCCGCCGGCGCGGGGTAAATTGGCGGCGATTGATCCGGCGTTGATCCTGACGCCGCCGAAGGGGTTGGAAGTGGGGTATGTGCCGATTGCGACGCGGCAGGCGTGGAGGGAGTAGGGGCGGGGAGGCGGGGTTGGAGCCGCAATAGCCAAAACGGAAAGCGGGCAGACGGAAAAGCCGGAATTTTACAGAAGCAAACTAAGGTAACGAAGGGCTGCAGGGGGGCGCTGTTGCCGGATTCAGGTTTAGTAGGATTTATTCGTGCATCCATTCTTTCAAAAGGCTGACGAGCTGAGCCGGATTGTCATTGGCGCGGCGATCGAGGTCCATCGTTTGAAAGGACCGGGGTTGATCGAGGGCATTTATGAGAAATGTCTGATGCGGGAATTGAGTCTGCGCAATCTGCGGGCGGTGAATTAGCGCGTGGTAATAATCGAATACAAGGGCATCACTTTTGAAGAGTCGCTGCGGTTCGATGTGCTGGTGGAAGATTGTCTGGGGTTGGAACTCAAGTGCACGCACGAGGTGCTGCCCATCCACAAAGCGCAACTCTTGAGTTATATGAAGCTCCTCAATGTCCCGGTCGGCCTGCTCATCAACTTTCACGAAATGAAATTGGTGGAGGGTATCGACCGGCTGATTTTACCCGGCGCAAACCGTTGAACTGAGGACTTCACGGCAGCAAGCCACGCAAACTGAGTGGGCGTGGTTTTGATGGGGTGTGGAACTGGGCTATACTGGTGGGGAAAGGGTTCCAGCGGTGTCGAACATTTGGACCCGAGGTGACGCGGTAAACGGGGCGAGGGAAGACGGGATTTTACAGAAGCTAACGAAGCTAACGAAGAGGGAAGGAGGGGTGGCTGCGGGAATTGCACCTTCAGCCCACGGGGAGTGAGATTGGGGAGGAGGAATTTTTCAAAAACTCCGCCGCACGATTATTTGGCGTCCCAGGTGCCGGAGCGGTTGCGGGGTGGTTTGAGGGATTCGGGGTAGATGAGGTAGACGGCGTTTTTGGATTTTTTCCAGGCTTCGATGACGCGGGCGCGGGGGTAAACACGGCGGGCGGATTCGTTGCGTTTGACGGAGACGCCGGGGTCGTTGGCGACGAAATCGCCGGTGGCGGTGAAGCCGGCGCAGACGATTAAGTGGCCGTTGTCGCGGCCGCTGCGGCGGTCGTTGGTGAGGTAGGAAGAGACGGAGATGATGACGGGCACGCCAGCGTTGATCCAGTCTTCGAGTTCCGAGAGGTCGTTGAAGCGCGTGACGTAGGCTCGCAGGCCGGGGAAGGCGCCGGCGTAGGCGGTGTTGAAAGGCCAATTGCCGGTGCCGTCGAATGCGGTGTCGTGGATGGCGTGGGCGACTTCAGGCACGGGGCGGTTCAGTTCGGGGCGTTTGAGAATTTTGCCCCAATAGGCGAGCACCATGGACAGCGAGGTTGGGCTACACCAGCCTTGTTGTTCGGGATAATCACCCTGGCGCAGTTCGGGCACGGGCAGGATTTTGCCCCAGGCGGCGGAATTGGTGGCGGCGGGATCAGGACGCTGGCGGCTGTCGCAGAAGGACAGTGCGAGGTATTTCAGGTTCGCGGGAGTGTTGGTGTCCTTGCCGCCGAGGGTGAGGCGCAATTGAACGTCGCCGCCGGGGCGCTTCAGGATGAGGGTATCGGTTTTGACGGTGCCGTCGGGGTCGGTCTGGCGGGGGACGCTTTCGCGCGGGTATTGGGACGGATCGTCGGACCAGCGGCCGAGGGTGTAATATTTGGTGAAGTGGTCAAGGCGAAGGACGCGGGCTTCGATGGTAAGGTGGTCGCCCGGGGCGGAATTCCAGGAGACGACCAATTCATCCCAGTCGAGCGGGGCTTTGAAAGGCGGGGAGGTGAGGACGATTTCGCCGGCATTGGTTCCCGGGGTGCGGATGAAATGGCTGAAGTCGCGGAGGCCGATAAACCCGGTGGCGCGGACGGCGGGGGCGGATGCGCGGCGGGGGACGGCGCAGCCGGCGAGGAGCAGGGCAGTTAGGAGGGCGATCAGCGGGAGAGGGGAGGACATAGGGTTACGCAGCGGCCACCGGAAAGGCCAGTTGGTTCGATCCAATTCACGGAGGAAGAAAATAGCATGGACGGGGGGAGGGGGGGAAGGTAGGAAACGTGCGGGGAAGCGGATGAGTGTGGGTTTGGGGGCGGTGGGGCGAGGCGGGGCGTTTGGGTCGAGTCAGAGCTTCCTTACGTCAGCTCCTACAAAGGGTTGAGGTGGTGAGCGGGTAGCGGGTTGGCGTGCGGTGAGGCGAGGCGGGGTGTCGCGGTCGAGTCAGAGCTTCCTTACGTCAGCTCCTACAAAGGGTTAAGTTGGGGCGGGTGGCGAGTTCGGGTGCATTGAAAAGTAAGGCTCAGCGATGGGAATCCAACAGCCGAGAAATGAGGCGGTTTTGCGCTGGCTGGCCAGCTGGAACCGGCGCCCTGCGCCCGTTTTGGCGGCATGGGACAGTGTCGAGAAGCCTTACGAAAATTGCGGCACTCATCCTGATGTGGTGGCGCGGGTCTGGGATGAGATCGGCCGCACATTGCCGGCGGATTGCCGGTGTTTGGTGCACGGAACTCCGGCGCTCACGCATCCCCGGAGTCACGTCATCCTGGCGTTTTGCGGCGGCACGAATTACGAACTCCGCTTACCTGGCTGGCTGGCGGGAGCCGCGGTGCGGGCGGGGTGCCGGCGGCGCGAAGCGTTTTCCGACGGGAGGGAGTTGGACCTGCGGCAGACTTTGGGCGCGGAATGGTTTTTCGGCGGTTTCCTGGCGGAGGAATTGGCATGGTGCCGGCAGGCCTACGAGTTTTTCGACTATGAAGTTCCGGAAGGAGGGAAGCCGATTCCCGATAGCTGGCGGCGGCTGGGGGCGGAATGGTTGGCCGCCAGTGGTGAAAAACGGTTGCAAATGCTGGCCGCCTTTCAGAATCAATGGTCGCGCCATGCGGTATGGGATCATTTTGCCCAGGGATTGGATCTGCCGGAGGGCGGGGCGTATACGGATGAAACCTGCGTACAAGATCTGGCTCTGCTGGCACTGGTGGGAGATGGCGAACGCCAGGAAGCGGTGGAGTTTGCGCTGGGGGAAATTTTGCGCTGCGCCGGCGGGCTGGAAAAATCCACGGTGAGAGCGTGCCTGGCGGGGATTGCGGGTGTGGTCAAGGGGTTCGGGGCGGCGGATTTGGCGTACTATTTTGAGTCGTATCCGGATCGGTATTGGAGCCGATTCAAGGCGGGGTGTATGGCCGGGGTCTCCGGGGCAGTTGAGGGGAGTTAGAGCTTCCTGATTCGTGCTTCCGCCGTCGCCAGGGCGGCTTCCGTCTTCGCCAAGGCTTCGCCGGACAGGATGGCGGATAGGGCCATAAGGGGTTGGTGGGTTGGACTTCGGAGGGTTGGTGGGGTATGGTTTTTGTATGATTGAGGGTGTGGACCAGACGCGGGGGATGGATGGACGGGCGATGGTGAAGCCGACCCGACCTTATGTGGGGGAGGTGGTTTACGTGTTTGCGTTTGACCTGGCGTACGACATGTCCCGCAAGCCGGTGCGGGAATTGCTGGGGCAGCCGGTGGCGCAATTTGCGGTGGATGCCAGCAAGCGGAGTCCCCGGCACTTGTTTTTTTTCAAACCCCAGATGGTACGGTTGCCGGCCTGGGAGCGGTTGGGGCCGAGCGGGGCGGTGCGGGTGGAGCGGACGGTGAAGATTCTGCCCGTGGGGGCGATCAGCATCACGATCCGGGTGCCGTTTGCGGTTCAGCAGGTGGGGGACCTGGTGGATTATCACGATCTCCAATTCCATAGTAGTACTTTGCAGGATGAGGTGCGGCACATGGCGGAGGAAGTGCGACGGGAGTTGGCGCCGTATTACATCCGGCCAGTGACGGAACTGGCGCCGGAGGAAGCCTATACGGTTTTTTGTCTCCAATCGCCACTGGGCGGGCGGGACGGCGCACCCGTCCGGGCGGAGGATTGGTTGAAGGAGCATCGGCGCGAAGTGGCGGCGTTGCTGACCCAGGAGCCGGATATTGATCACCTTTCGACGCAGGAAGCCGACGAATCCACGGGACGGCATCTCAGTTATTATGAGCATGACCTGGTGGTGATGGACTGGGACGCAGCGCTGATCATTGATCAACCGGAGAATTTTGACGAGACGCTCTATGTGTTGGAACTGGCGAATCTGCAACTGGCGGAATTGGAGGCATATGATCGCATTTTGGATGAGGCCCTGGTGCGGTCCTACCGGGATTTGAGCGAGCGGAAGACACGGAGTCGCGGGAATGTGTTGCGGGAGTTGCGGGATATCCGGATCGACCTGGCACGGTTCAACGATGAGTTGAGTAATATCACGAAGTTTTTCGGGGACTGGCATTTGGCGCGGATTTACGAAAATATTTCCGCCCGCTTCCATTTGGGGGACTGGCACCGGTCCATCGACGGCAAGCTCAAGACTTTGGATGATCTTTACCAATTGCTGAAGCATGATCAGAACAATCTTTTGATGGTGGTTTTGGAGGTCACCGTCGTGCTGTTGTTTGTTATTGATTTGGTGTTTCTTTTTCTCGGACTCAAGCATTAGTGGATGCGGCAGCGGATGCGGCGGATTGGTGTGGGGAAATCGGCGTTGGGATCAGATGTGGAATGGGTTTTGAGGCAGGAAGTTCGACGCAACCATTGCAGGGTTGATGGAACTTTTTGATGTGTTACCCAGGGTAGGCTCTCCTGCGTCGAGCCAACCGCTGGGCTAGGTGGCGCAATCCCGTTGAGATTGGCGGATGGCGCGGTTAGGGCGCATAGCGCACGCGATAACTTCTAATGTAGGCGTTCAATATTGGCAGAATCCCCGCTGCCACCGCAAACGCGGTGTTGACAGCCAACAGAATTGATTGGTTTTATGGCAGCCTATGAAAGCATTTAATCCGCTGCGGCTCGTGGCCCTTTTATTGGGAGTTTTGCTGGGGAGCGCCCGGGCGGAGGAGCCGAAGTTGGACAGTCATTTGGAGCCGTTGCGTCCGCTGTTGGAGAAAACGTGGAAGGGGACCTTCAAGAATTCGACGTCGGATCATCCGGTGGTGGATGTGGCGCGGTGGGAACGGGCGTTGAATGGCAAAGCGGTGCGGGTTCAGCATTCGATCAACGAGGGTGTTTACGGGGGCGAGACGTTGATCCAATGGGATGAGAAAAAGCAGAGCCTGGTGTATCACTATTTCACGACGGCCGGCTTCAGCACGACGGGGACGATGAAGATCGAAGGGACGAAAGTCACTTCACTGGAAGAGGTCTCTGGCGACGCCGGGGGCGTGACGAAGGTGCGGGCGACGAGTGAGATTCGGGCGGATGGAACGTTCAGCGTGAAGGCGGAATATTATAAGAACGGGGAATGGTCGCTGGGGCATGAGGCGGATTATCACGCCGATCCCGCCGCGAAGGTGGTGTTTCAGTAAGCTTGCCGCTCAACCGCCGATGCAGCTCATGCTGCGCTCGGGTTGGGCGAATTCCGGTTCGCCGATGTGGTGGCGGTCCTCTTTTTGCCAGACCACGGACTGCAGGTAGGCGGAAAGTTCGTCGTCGGTGGCGGCGGAGCGCAGGCGGGTACGGAGGTCGTGTTCGGTGACGCTGAAAAGGCAGGTGCGGATTTTGCCGTCCGCGGTGAGGCGGAGGCGGTTGCAATGGCCGCAGAAGGGTTCGCTGACCGGGGAAATCAAACCCAATTCACCGCGCCCATCCGCAAAGGTCCAGCGGCGGGCGGTTTCGGATTGATTAACGCGCAGGGCGGGGACGAGGGCATGGCGGGCCTGAAGGCGGGCGAGGATTTCGCGACCGGGCATGACGAGTTCCTTTTGCCAGGAGTGGGCGGAATCCAAGGGCATGAATTCGATGAACCGGAGGGGGAGGTCTTCGGCGCGGGCGAATTCGGCCAAAGCTTCGATCTCGTGATCATTGAGGCCGCGGATAATTACGGCATTGACCTTGACGGGGTGCATGCCGAGTTCCCGGGCGAGGCGGATGCTGGCGAGGACTTCGGCGAGGCCATCGCGGCCGGTGATGCGTTTAAAATTGGCGGGGTCGAGGGAGTCCAGGCTGAAACTGATGCGCTGCAGTCCGGCGGCGCGCAAGGCGGCTCCTTTCTGGGGGAACAGGAAGCCATTGCTGGTCAGGGCGAGGTCGGTCACGCCGGGGAGCGCGGCGATCCGGGCCACCAATTGCTCCAGATTCTGGCGGAGGAGGGGTTCACCGCCGGTGAGTCGGATTTTTTGGATGCCCAGATTGACCGCCAAGCGCACGACCCGCTCGATTTCCTCAAAGGTGAGGATTTTGGATTTGGGCTGCCACTGCCAGGCGATGGGCTTGGATTCCGGCTGGGTGGCCCAGCGGCCGCGATAAAAGTTCTGGGCGGCCTCGGTTTCCGGGAGGCAATAAAGGCAGCGGAAATTGCAGCGGTCCGTGACGCTCACTCGCAGGTCGCGCAGGGTGCGCCCATGCGAATCCACGAGGAGCGCGCTGGTCATGGTTGCTTGGGCACCGGCGGCGCGTTCGTCGTGGGCGCAGCCGGGGCGGGATTGGCCGGCGGCGTCGGCTTGATGATCACGATCGGGGGAGCTGCCGTCGGGGCCGGTGCGGGGGCCGGGGTCACCGGCGGCTTGGGAGCGGCCGGCGGAGGATTGGTGGCGGGGACCGGGGGCACAATGCGGGTGCCGCCGGTGCTCTTCACTTCGACATTGAGATCCGAACTTTGTGGGGCGGCATTGGACCGGACGTTGGCGGTGGGGCCGACTTGCATGAGTTTTTCGGCGCCTTTGCGGCTGGAATTTTCATAAACGCCGTCCAAACGCCATTGATTGAGGCGGGCGGAGGCCAGTTCGTCCTTGAGTTTGCGAACCTGGACCCGAAGGACATCGAGGTCGATGAACTTGCGTTCCAGTTCGGTCTTCTCCGCCATCAGCCGGTTGAGTTCCTTTTGCAGAAAGGAGCGGTCGCCATCGGCCGCGGCCAGTTTCTTCTGGGTATCGGAGATGCGGCCTTCGAGGGTGGTAATGGAGGCGCGGAGAGCCGTGGCGTCCTTGTCCAGCGAGGACTTCTGGGTTTCGAGTTCGGCGATGCGGGCATCGCGCTTGGCGGTTTCGGCCTGGGCGGCTTTCAGGGCGGACTCAGTGCGGGTGAGAGATTCGGAAGATTTGGTGAGATCATTGGAGAGCCGGTTGATGTCTTCCTTGCGGTCGGCGACCTCCTTGGCGAGCTTGAGATTATTCTGGCGCTCTTCCTCGAGGGTCTTGCTGGTGTTGACCCACTCGTTGGAGTGCTGATTGATAACGACCACGTCCTCTTTGTGCTGTTCCTCCGCCTTCTGGTTTAAATGGAGCAACCCGCCGGCCAAACCCAGGCAAACAAGCAGCAAAATAATCAAGGCCACTTTCGTTTTCATATAATCAGAATGCGCAAACGGGCAGGATTAGGCAAGCCCACAGATGCCTAATCGCCTTGATTTACTGACGCCGGGGTCTAAAGTGTATTCATGAAGTTGCCCAGCGAAGTGGCAGTGATGACGCTGCCGAATGCGACCCTGTTTCCGCAGGCGCTGCTGCCGCTGTACATCTTCGAGGCGCGGTACCGGCGCATGCTGGTGGACGCTTTGAACAGCAGCCGGATGTTTTCGGTGGCGATGCAAAAGCCGGGGGCCAAGCGGGAGTCGCCGCTGACGGTCGCTGGGTTGGGCTTGATCCGCGTGGCGGTGGGACATACGGACGGCAGTTCCCATTTGATCCTGCAAGGGATCGCCCGGGTGGAACTGGCGGAAACTGTGAGCTACAAGCCCTATCGCATCCAGAGAATCCGGCCGATGCGCGAGACGGTCAGCGATGAATTCATGGTGGAGGCATTGCTGGCGACTTTGCGGGAATTACTGGAAGAGCGCGTCAAGCTGGGGTTGCCGTTTCCCTTCCCGGTGCTGTCTAAAGGTCCGCATGCCAGCCCGCCGCCGGGGATTTCACCCAAAGAGGTGCTGGAATACCTGGACAAGTTGGTGGACCCCGAACAGGTGGCGGACCTGGTGAGTTGCGCGGTGCTGCCGGGGGCGCTGGAGCGCCAAAGTATTTTGGAAACGGAAAGCCTGGAAGAACGCCTGAAGCAGCTGGTCCGTTTCCTGCGCGCGGAAATCCGCCGCCATCGGGAAGCGAAACAAACACCCAAAAAGAAACGGGACAAAGAAAAATGACCAATCCTCCTGCTCCATTTGCCGAAGACTCCCTGGCTAACGCCAGTCGCGAAGAAATCATGTCCGCCCTGTTCGCGAACATGGTCATCCAGCAGACGAACATGGCGATGATGATGCTGGGCAAGGTGGCCCATCCGGAAACCGGCCAGTTCTTTCAGGATCTGGAAGCCGCCAAGATGTTCATTGATCAGTTGGAGATGATCGAAGCCAAGACGAAGGGGAATCTCTCACGTCAGGAGGACGGTCTGCTCAAACAGGGACTGGCGGCGCTACGGATGGCGTTTGTGGAGTCGCTCGAAAACCAACCGGCAGGGGCGGCACACGCCTTGGAAGGCCGATTGGGGCGGCCCGAAACGGAGTCATTGCATGGGGAACCGGAACCGAGCCGCGCTCCGGCGGCCAGTGCGCCGGCGCCCGTGAGCGAGCCGAAGCCCGCACCGACGCCGACGGCACCTGCAACCGCGCCGGTGGTGGAGGAATCGCGGAAGAAATTTTCGAAGAAGTATTGAGTCGCGGGGCGCACCAGAAAACGAATGATGAATTCGTTTGGGGGCGGGCAAGCCGGTTGGCGCAACCCTTTCAGGGTTGATTTCCATTTGGGACGGGTTACCCAGGGTAGCTCGTTCCGAGCAACACTGGGCTAGATGGCGCAACCCCGTTCGGGGTAGGGGCGTGGCATCCGAAAGGCGCCCGGTAGGTTTAGGCGTCGTCCTTTGCAAGTTTTCAAGCCCCAAGACTCTGCCAGAAAGGGGCGGGGCGACGCCGCGCAAAGCGGGCGGGGGTTGCGAGCGGCGTCGCTTCAGAAGGCAAAAATCCCGGCCACTCCAGAGGAAGGGCCGGGATTGAGGGGGAAAAGCCGGGTTAGATCAGGGCTTGGGTTTCGGAGCGTCCTTCGGAGCAGCGGGGATGGGGGCGTCCTTGGCGGCGGCTTCAGCTTTCGCTGCCTTTTCGGCTTCGGCCGCTTCCGCGGCGTCGGCGGCCTTCAATTTTTCATCCACAATTTCCACGCCACCGTCTTGGCGGAGTTGGGCATAAAGCTTGGTGAACTGCTTCTCGATTTCCTGATCCTGAAGCTCGTCCTTGATCTCGGTGCTGACCTTGGCGAATTCCGTGTGGACGGCGGGAAAACGTTCGCTCAGTTTGATAATGTGGTAGCCGAAGGTGGTGGTGACGATCTCGCTGACCTCATTGGTCTTCAAGCCGAACGCGGCCTTTTCAAATTCCGGCATCATTTCGCCGCGGCCAAATTTGTACTCACCGCCATTGTCCTTGGAGCCGGGATCATCGGAGAATTCCTTGGCAAGTTTGGCGAAATCCTCGCCGGCACGGGCGCGTTTCAACAGGCCTTCCGCGACGGTTAACTTGGCCTTCTTCTCGTCCGCGGAAAGGTCGTCGCCGGTTTTGGAGTTCTTCGTGCCCACGAGGATATGGCTGGCGCGGACCTTTTCGGCTTCCGAAAATTTGTCGGGGTTTTCGTCGTAGAACTTTTTGACCTGATCGTCGCTGACGCTGACCATGCCGCGGAGAACAGCGTGCGAAACGCCTTCGCTGATCAATTGGGTGCGGAGGCTCTCCGGGGTCATGCCGGCGGACTTGAGCATGGTGGCGAACATTTCTTCGCCATGGAACTGCTTCTTGAGCTCGGCGAGGCGCAATTCGGCTTCGGCCTTGCCCTTCGCTTTATCCGTGTCGGTGGCGCGGGCCTGCAGCAATTGGATCAGGATGAGGTGATTGAGCAGTTTGGGGGCAAACTTGATCTGGTCAGCGGGCGTGATTTCCTGACCGCCGCCGGAAGCTTCCTTCTTGAAGTCTTCCCAGGCCTGGTCCAATTGGCTGCGTTTGATCTCAAAGCCCTTGGCTTTGACGATCAGACTGTCCGCAACGGGAGCATTCGTGACGGCGGGCTTATCATCGGCGGCCAAAGCGCCGGTGGCAAAGACGGCCAGGGAGAGGGCGGTGGCAAGGGGGCGGAAGGCAAAAGACATGATTATTTCGCTTTCTCGGGAGTGTTGATGACCTGGGCGGCTTCACTGGCGGCTTTGGCGGACAATTCGGCCACCTGCTGTTCGAGCGCCTTGTATTTCTCATCGACAAATTCCACGCCGGCCTCTTTTTTCAATTCCACATAATAGCCGGGGAGCATTTTCTCGATTTCGTTGCGTTCCAGGAAGACCCGGAGTTCGTCGCTGACCTTGGCGAGTTCCACATGATGGGCGGGAATCTTCTCGGACAATTTGATGATGTGATAGCCGTACTGGGTGGTGACGACATCGCTGACTTGATTGGTCTGGAGGGAGAACGCGGCCGCATCAAATTCGGGGAGTCCGAGGGCGCCGCGGGGGAATTTGTATTCCCCGCCATTGTCCTTGGCGGTGGGATCTTCGGAGTACTGGCGGGCCAGTTTGGCGAAATCTTCGCCGGCGCGGGCGCGCTTGAGCAAGTCCTCGATTTGCTTCTTCTTGGCCTGCTTTTCCTCGGCGGTAACTTCGGTACCGGTGCGGCCATCCTTGGTGCGCAGCATGATATGGCTGGCGCGAACCATTTCGGCTTCCTCGAATTTGCTGGGATGATCGGTGTAATATTTTTGCAACTGCGCCTCGGTGACGGAGATTTTGGCGCGCAGCATTGTTTCAAAAAGCGCCTCGTCCGCCAGGCGGCCATTGAATTTCTCCAGCGTCATGCCGCGGGCCTTCAATTGCTTCAAGAGCGCTTCGTCGTTGGGGAACTGCTTCTTGATCAACGCGTTGCGGCGGTCGGATTCCAGCTTCGCCTTGGCGCGATCGGCGTCGGTAGCCTTGAGCTTGAGGAGTTGCACCTGGGTCAGATGATCCAGGAGTTTGGTTTCCACGACCGGCATGCGGTCGGGGGGAAGTTCCTGACCATTGGCGATGGCGTCGGCTTTAACATTGGCGACCGCTTCATCCAGATCGCTGCGCTTGACCTCGAAGCCCTTGCCCTTGACGAGCACGGGGGCGGGAAAAAGATCCGCGGCGATGGCGGTGGTGGGTTTATCGGCGGCCCGTCCGGGCAGGGCGGCCGGGGCGCACGCCGCCAGCAGACAGATCAAGGTGAAATGGTTTTTCATCGAGGAGCGGAGGTAGTTAGATAATTAAGACCGGCACCGACTAAAGTTTGACGACGCGCACATCGCTGATGTCCGGGTCTTTCCGGATTTCTTCCAGCAAGGCATTCGGAGGCACACTGTCGAGATTCAAAACGGTCAGCGCCCGGCCGCCGGCGATATCGCGGCTCAGGCTCATGCTGGCGATATTGACATTGTGCTGGCCCATGAGTGTACCCAGGTATCCGACGATGCCGGGGCGATCTTTGTTCGTAAAAAAGAACAGAACGCCTTCCGGGACGATTTCGACCGGCTGGCTGTTCACGCGGACAATGCGGGGCTGCTTTTTGGATCCGTAAAGCGTGCCGCCGGCGGAAATCTTTTGGTCGCCACTGAAAACCGCCAGATGGAGCCATTCGTTGAAATCCGTTTCCTGATTGGATTTGATTTCCTCCACGCGGAGGCCGAGTCCGGCCGCCAGGGTGCGGACGTTGATCTGGTTGACATCCGGCCCACCGGCGGATTCGAGAAAACCCTTGAGGATGGCCCGGGTGATGGGATCCGCCGGGACCTCGGCGGCTTTGCCGCCGTAAGTGATCACGACGCGGTCGTTGCGCTTGGGGGCCAACTGGGCAACGAGGCGGCCAAGACGTTCGCCGAGGGCCAGGTACGGCTTGACCAGGGCGTAGGTCTTGGCATCGAGATTCGGCAGGTTGACCGCATTGCGGACGACGCCGCTGAGGAGATAATCGGTGATGGCTTCGGCGACCTCGATGCCAACGTTTTCCTGGGCCTCGTCGGTGCTGGCGCCCAAGTGGGGGGTCATGATGACCTGGGGCAGGGCGCGCAGGGGGAAATCCTTGGCCGGCGGTTCGACTTCATACACGTCCAGCGCGGCCCCCGCCACTTTGCCTTCCTGAATGGCGGCGCAGAGGTCGGTTTCGTTGATGATACCGCCGCGGGCGCAATTGAGGACGCGGACGCCGGTTTTCATCTTGGCGAAAGCCGCGGTGTTGATCATGCCCCGGGTTTCGTCGGACATGGGCATGTGGACGGTGATGAAATCGCAACGGGCGTAAATTTCGTCCAATTCCACCAACTCCACCTGGAGGGCATTGGCGCGGGAGAGGGTGAGGTAGGGGTCGTAGGCAAGCACGCGCATGCCGAAAGCGATGGCACGGCGGGCGACCTCGGTGCCGATCCGGCCCATACCGAGAATGCCGAGCGTCTTATTATACAGCTCCACGCCTTGGAAAGCCTTGCGATTCCATTCGCCGGCCTTCATGGAAGCGTGCGCCTGGGGGATCTTCCGGGCGAGGGACATGAGCATGGAAAAGGTCAATTCCGCCGTGGAGATGGTGTTGCCACTGGGGGTGTTCATGACCACGATGCCGCGCTGGGTGGCGGCTTCGACGTCCACGTTATCCACACCCACGCCGGCCCGACCCACGACGCGGAGGCGGGGGGCAGCCTCCATGACCTTCCGGGTGACCTTCGTTTCCGAACGCACCACCAAAGCCTCGACCTCCCCGACGAGCGGGATCAGTTCGGCTTCGGACAACCGGTTTTTTAGCACGGTTACCTTGAATTCCGACCGCTGCTGAAACAGCGCGATGCCCTTCGGCGAAACCGGGTCACAAATCATTATTTCCATAAAGACAAGGGGCGGATTCTAGGGAAAGGGCCGGGGCAGGTCAAATACTCAAAAAGTGATTTTGGAGGGCGGGGCGGAGGGGGATGAATTATCATTTTGTGAAGTGGGGGCAGAGCGGTTACTTTTGGGATCAATGGCAGGCGAAGAATTGTTCGGGAAGGCGGGGGCGGAAGGACCGACGGCGGAAGCTTCCGGGGCAGGGGGCGGGGAGGAGTCATTCCGGCAGGCGCCCTTGGCGGCGCGGATGCGGCCAAGGAATCTCGCGGAATATGCCGGGCAAAGCCATATCCTCGGACCGGGGCAATTGCTGCGGCGGGCGATTGAGGCGGACCGGATCCAGTCATTGATCTTTTTTGGCCCGCCCGGCACGGGGAAGACCTCGCTGGCCCAGATCATCGCGCGGCAAACGCGGAGCAAGTTTGAGCGGTTGAGCGGGGTGGAGTCCAATGTCGCGGATATGCGCCGGGTGTTGGCGGGCGCGGCGAACCGGCGGGAGAACACCGGACAATCCACGATCCTGTTCATCGACGAGATTCACCGGTTTAACAAGGCGCAACAGGATGTGCTGCTGCCGGATGTGGAGAGCGGGGTGGTGCGATTGATCGGGGCCACGACCCACAACCCGTTCTTTTTTGTCAATTCACCACTGGTTTCGCGGTCGCAAATCTTTGAACTGCGACCACTTTCCGAAGTGGAACTGCGGGAGTTGCTGGCGCGCGCGCTGGGGGATACCGAGCGCGGGTTGGGCTACCTGAAAATCACGGCGGAAGAGGCGGCGCTCGGGCATCTGGCCCGGCTGTCCGATGGCGATGCCCGGAAGGCGCTGAATTCCCTGGAAATCGCCGCCCTGACCACCGAACCGGGGGCAGACGGGGTGGTGCGGATCGACCTGGCGGTGGCGGAGCAAAGCATTCAGCGCAAGGCCATTGTGTATGACGGGGAGGGGGACGCGCATTACGACACCATCTCGGCGTTCATCAAGTCCATGCGAGGCAGCGATCCGGACGCCACCCTGTATTGGCTGGCCAAAATGATCCACGCCGGGGAAGACCCGCGGTTCATCAGCCGGCGGATCCTGATTTGCGCGGCCGAAGATGTGGGTTTGGCGGATCCGATGGCCCTGGTGCTGGCGGGGGCGGCGCATCAGGCGGCGGAGTTTGTGGGCTGGCCGGAAGCGCGGATTCCCATTGCGGAGGCGGCGATCTACATCGCCACGGCGCACAAGAGCAACAGCGCGATGGTGGCGATCGATGCGGCGTTGGCGGATGTCCGCTCGGGGAGAACGCTGGCGGTGCCGGAGCATTTGCGGGACGGGCACTATGCCGGGGCGGAACGGCTGGGGCACGGGGTGGGGTATCAATACGCGCATGATCAACCGGGACATTTTGCAGCGCAGGATTATCTCGGGGCGGAGAAGCACTATTATCAGCCGACCGAGCAGGGGGTGGAGAAGAAGATCAAGGAACGGGTCGAGAAATGGCGGGCCCAACTGGCGGCATCCCGGAAAAAGCCATGACGAGGGAAACTCCTTTGCCGGAAGCGGCCGGTTTGGCGGCGAAAGCAGTCCTGCGCGCGCAAGTGCGGGAGAATTTGAAAAAGCTCGGAGCAACCGAGCGGGCGGCGGCAGCGGCGGCGGCGGGGGAGCGCTTGCGCGGGGCGGCGCTGTGGCAGGCCGCGCGCGCGGTGCTTTTTTATGCCCCCTTGCCGGACGAACTGGACGTCTGGCCGCTGGTGGAAACGGCGCTGGCGCTGGGCAAGGCCGTCTGGTTACCCCGGTTTGATGCGGCCAAACAACAGTATGAGGTAGGTCGCGTGCATGATTTGGTGCGGGACACGCGGGTGGGGCGCTATGGCGTGCGGGAGCCGGTGGGGGGGGGGCCGGGATTAAACCGGCTGGACTTGATCCTGGTTCCCGGGGTAGCATTCGACCTTGACGGGTGGCGGCTGGGGCGGGGCAAAGGGTATTATGACCGGTTGCTGGCCACAATAGCCGGCCCGACTTGCGGGGTGGCTTTTAACGAGCAAATCGTGAAACAGGTGCCCGTGGCACCGCATGATATCCGGATGGATTGGCTTTTAACGCCAACACACTGGCAGCAAACCCGAGCGATACGCGCGACATGATAATGATTTGGCTGGCGGACATTTATACTGAAGGAGGCGTAGGGGTACTGGTGGGGGCGGCGGCCTGTTTTGCGCTGCTCTGGTGGAAAGACCGCACGGGGCGGGAGGCGCGGATGCGCGAGGCGGACGCAAAACTCGAGATCGCGAAGCGCGAGGCGGAAGCCCTGCTCCGGGATGCCCGGCTGGCGGCCGGGGAAGAAGCCCAGAAAATCCGGGAGCAAACCGAGCAGTCTTTTGCCGAGCGGCGGCGGGAGCGGGTGGAAATTGAGCGGCGCTTGAGCGAGCGGGAGGCCTTGGTGAACGCGCAGTTGGAAGGATTGGTGGCGTCCGAGAAGGGATTGCGGGAGCAAAAGGCCGAGTTGCAACGGCAGGGAGCAGCGGTAACCGCCCAACAGAAGGAACTGGACCAGATCACCCGTGACCGGTTGCAGCAATTGGAAGCGATCTCCCATCTCACGCCGGCGGAGGCCCGGGCGCAGTTTCTGAAGGAAATCGAGTTGGAAGCCTCCCGGGATGCCGGCAACCTGGCGCGGCATATCGTGGAGGAAGCCCGGACCCGGGCCGAGGAAAAGGCCCGCCAGATTATCAGCGTGGCGATTCAACGTTATGCCGGGGAACACACTTTTGAGACGACCACCGCCACGATCGCCCTGCAAGGGGAAGACATGAAAGGCCGGATTATAGGCCGCGACGGGAGAAATATCCGGGCCTTTGAATCCGCCACGGGGATCACCGTGCTGATTGACGACACCCCCAATGCGGTGGTGTTGTCCGGCTTCGACCCGGTGCGGCGGGAAATTGCGCGGGAAGCGATGACCCGGTTGATCCTGGACGGACGTATCCACCCGACCCGGATCGAGGAAGTGGTGGCCAAAGTGACCCAGGAGATGGATGAGACCATCATCCGGCTGGGCGAAGACGCGGTGGTGCAGACCGGGATCGGGCCCGTGCATCCGGAACTCGTCAAATTGCTGGGCAAGCTCCATTTCCGGTTAAGTTATTCCCAGAATGTTTTGAGTCATTCGGTGGAAGTGGCGCAGTTGACGGGGTTGATGGCGGCGGAATTGGGATTGGACATCGCGCTGGCGAAGCGGGCCGGGCTGCTGCATGACATTGGCAAAGCGGTGAGCCACGAAATCGAAGGACCGCATGCGACGGTGGGCGCGGAATTGGTCAAGCGTCACGGTGAATCGGATGAGGTGATCAACGGGGTGGCTTCCCACCATAATGATGTGCCGCCCATCGGGCCCTGGGGGATTTTGGTCAGTGCGGCAGATGCGATCAGCGCTTCCCGTCCGGGCGCGCGCTCGGAGAGCATGGCCACATATTTGAAGCGGGTGCAGGATCTGGAAAAGATCGCGCTGACCTTCCCCGGAGTGGACAAGTGTTTTGCCGCCCAGGCGGGTCGGGAATTGCGGGTGCTGGTGCAACCGGAACAGGTGACTGACGAGCAAGCCCAGGCGCTGGCGCGCAATGTGGCACTCAAGATCGAAAGTCAACTGCAATACCCAGGCCAGATCCGGATCACGGTGATCCGCGAAACCCGGTGCGTGGAATTGGCCAAATAGACTGCCAACCTGATTTGTCATGAATCCGACCAAAATGATCGCGGTGCGAAAATGGGGTGGGTGGGGGGCGATGCTGCTGATGCTGGGCGGGCGGTTTACGGCGGAGGGTGCCGGGGCCGACATCTGGCCGGAGTTTCGCGGGCCGACGCGCCAGGGGCTTTCTTCGGCCACCAATCTGCCGGTGAACTGGTCGACTACCAGCAACGTGGTCTGGCAGGTAGCCGTGCCGGGGAACGGATGGTCTTCGCCGGTGGTGGGGCAAGGGGTGGTTTACCTGACCGCGGCGGTGCCGGACGCGAGCGGAGACGGGATTTCGCTGCGGGTTTACTTTCTCGATGCGGGCACGGGAAAGGTGTTGCTGGACAAGGAAGTCATCCGGCCGGAACCTGGTCCGGCGGGGGTGCGGCACCAGAAGAATTCGCAATGCAGCGCCACGCCGATTCTGGACGGGGGGCGGTTGTATGTTCATTTCGGGCACCTGGGCACGGCGGCGCTGGATCTGTCCGGCAAGGTGCTGTGGCGGCAAACCACTTTGAATTATCCGCCCATCCATGGGAATGGCGGGTCGCCCGCGCTCGTGGGAGACAATTTGATTTTCAGTTGCGATGGGGCCAAGGATCCGTTCGTCGTGGCGTTGGATGCCCGCACGGGGGAAATCCGCTGGCGGGTGGCCCGTAATACCAGCGCGAAGAGCAAGTTTTCCTTCTGCACTCCGCTCGCGATTGATGTGGGGGGCGCGCGGCAAGTCATTCTGCCGGGCAGCGGATTTGTGGCGGCTTACGATCCGGCGGATGGCCGGGAATTTTGGAAGGTGCGTTACGGTGAGGGTTATTCCGTGGTGCCGCGACCGGTTTATGCGCATGGCTTGCTGTATATCGCCACCGGCTTTGATCGTGCCTATCTTCTGGCCATCGACCCGGAAGGCGCGCGGGGCGATGTGACGGATTCGAAGGTGAAATGGAAGGTAGGTAAGGGCGTGCCGATGACGCCGTCACTGCTGGCGGTGGACCAGGAATTGTATTTTGTTTCCGATGGGGGGATTGCCACTTGTTTGGACGCCGTTTCGGGCGAGGTGATTTGGAGCGAGCGTTTGGGCGGGGATTTCTCCGCGTCGCCATTTTATGCGGAGGGGCGAATTTATTTTTTGAGCGAAACGGGAGTGGGGTACGTGGTGCGGGCCGGGCGGAAATTTGAATTGCTGGCGAAGAATGAATTGGGCGAGCGGACTCTGGCTTCGTGCGCGGTGGTTGACAACGCGATCTTGATGCGGTCGGAGGGGCACTTGTGGCGCCTTGGTTCCGGGACCAAAGCGCCCTAGGGCAGTGGCGAAGCAGCAGATTTCAACCGGCCGGGGGCGGTCCCGGTGGGGGCGGCAGTTGGGTGATGATGCGGGCGCCACGTTTGTAGGTGAGATAGGAGTAAAACCACTGGAACAGCACGGTCACCTTGTTGCGAAATCCGACCAGGAACAATAGGTGAACGCCGAGCCAGGCCAGCCAGGCGGGGAAGCCGGAGAATTCCAGGCGGCCGATTTTGGCGACGGCGGCCGATCGGCCGATGGTGGCCATCGTGCCCTTGTCATGATAGTGAAATGGCTGGCGCGGGGCGTGGAGATGGTGGCCGGCCAATTCATCTCCGATGATTCCGGCGACATGCCGCGCCATTTGGATGGCGGCGGGTGATACCCCGGGGACGGGGGTGCCTTCGGGCGTGAGCACGGCCGCCAGATCGCCAATGGCGAACACTTCGGGGTGCCCGGGGAGGGTGCGGTCCGGGTTCACCTGGATACGCCCGGCGCGATCCAGGGGGACGCCCAGTTGCCGGGTGAGCGGGTTGGCGGCCACGCCCGCGCCCCAGAGTATGGTGCGGGCGCGGATGATTTCACCGGTCTCCAGTTCCACGCAATCCGCGGTGATGGCCTTGACCTTGGTGTCCGTGCGCACCTGGACGCCGAGGGCCTCCAATTGCCGGCGGGCGCTGGCGGAGAGTTCCGGCGGAAGATGGGCGAGGATGCGCGGGGCGGCTTCCAACAGGATGATATGGGTTTCGCGGGTGTGGATGTGGCGGAAGTCCGTCTGCAACACGTGGCGGCAAAGTTCCGCGCAAGCTCCGGCCAACTCGACCCCGGTGGGGCCCCCGCCGATCACCACGATGGTCAATAAGCGGGAGTGCCGTTCGGGGGTGACGTCCGACTCCGCCTGTTCGAACGCGAGTAGGATGCGATTCCGGATTTGGAGGGCGTCCTGGAGTGATTTCAAGCCCGGGGCAAAGCGCTCCCATTCGGGGTGGCCGAAATAGCTCGTGCAGCCGCCAAGCGCGATCACCAGGTAATCGTAACTGCGGGTGTGGTCGCCCAGGATGACCTGCTTTTCCGCGAGGCGGAAGCCGGTGACTTCATCCAGGAGGACGGTGACCTGGGGCAAATGGGCAAGGATGGAGCGGATGGGCTGGGCGATGTCCGTCGCGGACAGTCCGGCGGTTGCCACCTGGTAGAGCAGGGGTTGGAAGAGGTGATGATTCTGGCGGTCGATGAGGGTGATGTCCGCGTCGGGGTGGCCGAGCTGCTTGCAAAATTCCAGCCCGCCAAAGCCCGCCCCCAGCACGACGATTTGTTTACGCCCGGTTTTCATGGCACCGCCAACCTAAGGGGTGGGGGTGCGGGGCGCAACCCCCTGGTTTACGGCGGCTCGTCGAGGTCCTTGAGCGCGGCGATGGCCGAGGGGCTGCCCTGGGCGGCGGCACTTTCGAGGAGCGCACGCGCGCGGGCCAGATCCCGGGGGACGCCGTCCCCTTTGAGGTAGCGCATCCCCATTTTGTATTGACCGTATAGATCCCCCTTGGCGGCGAGTTCCTGCTGGTAGGCGAGCACCTTGGCCTCGCGTTCCGTCCGGGCTTCGGCGGCCTCCGCCGCCGTCAGGACGGGCACACCGGTCCACACCAGACCGTAATCAAGGCGCGGGATGGCTCCACCGGATTCGCCATGGTGGGCGACGAGCGATTGGACGCGGGAAAGGATCTGGCCGGGGCTGACGGGGTGGGGGTAGTTTTCGAGCAGGAAGTGCCGGTTTGCCGGGGGGCCGGCTGGCAATTGATAGGCCAAAGGTTCTGCGAACCAACCATCCAACAGAATCCCGGCCGTGGTCACCTGCAGGACGCGACCTTCAAACTGGAACCATTCGGGTCCCTTGGCGTAGTTGGTGGCGCCGTGCAGAATCCGCCAGGGATCCGTGGGGACGAAAAGCTTCTGGTAGTAATGGACTTGGGCGATGGTTTCTGCGTCATGGTTCACCGGTGGGGCATTGGTGGCGGCGGGGTGGTGGGCGGCCGGTGCCGGATGCGCGGGATGCCGTCGGTAATGTACGATGACTTGGGCAGCACCCTCATCGGGGCAGGCGCAGATGACCGAGCAGAGCAAGAACGCCAGCAGTTTCATGAATTCAGGCCCCGGGCCCCCGAGTGAAGCAGGAAGGACCGGGTCGATGGTATAATAGCACAAAATTATGTTGCGGGGGTGGATTTTTGCGGAAAGAGTGCAGGGACAGAGCCCGGCGGCGACGCGGGCGGCAATAAATCCCGACTTCCCATTGAGGGGAGTGGCATGGTAGGTTCCGAGCATGAAAATCAACCTCCAGTTTTTGCGGTCGTGCGCCTGTCTGCTGGCATTGGCGTGGGGAAGTTCACCGGTGGCGAGCGCCGCCGATGCGGGGATCGGACCGAGTTTCAAAGGGCCGATCGGGTTGCAACTTTACAGCCTGCGGGAGCAGTTCGGGAAGGATGTCCCCGGCACCCTGGCGAAGGTGCAGAGCTGGGGCGTGAAATACGTCGAATTGGCCGGCACGTATGGTTTGACGCCGGAAAAGTTCAAGACGGAACTGGCGTCGCATGGTCTGCAGGCGATCAGCGGGCATTTCAGCTATGAACTGTACCGGGATCATCCGGACCAGGTGGCGCGGGATGCCAAGGCGCTGGGTTTGAAATATGCCGGGTGCGCCTGGATTCCGCACTCCGACCCGTTCAATGAAAAGACCTGTCGCGAGGCGATTGCGGTGTTCAACAAAGCCGGCGAAGTTCTGGCGAAGGAAGGCATCCATTTCTTCTATCACGTTCATGGTTTTGAATTCCAACCATTCGGCGACGGGACTTTGCTGGATTTGCTGTTTGCCGAGACCAAGCCGGAATTCGTGCACTACCAGATGGACATTTTCTGGATCGTCCACCCCGGCCAGGACCCCGTCAAATTGCTGGCGAAATATCCCAACCGTTGGGAATTGATGCACCTGAAGGACATGAAGTCGAGCACCCCCACGGGCCTGCTGACCGGGCATACGGACGTGACCAATGATGCCGCGCTGGGGGCGGGGAAGATCAATCTGCCGGCGGCCTTGAAGGAAGCCCGGAAGAACGGTGTCAAATTTTACTTCATCGAGGATGAGTCGCCGGTGTCCGAGCAGCAAATCCCCGAAAGCTTGAAGTATTTGGGCCAGATCAAATTCTGAGCGCAAATTGTCGCGCGACCGAACACGATTATGAAAGCCGCACCCCGCCTTTTTAGCTTGGTCATTTGCCTGGGGCTGGGCGGGGTGCTCTTCCCGCTTTTGGGGCAGGCGGCCGATCCTGGTATTTTTGAAGGGGCGGGTGATGTCGGGGTGGTCGGCAAACCCGGGTCCGTTGTGTTTGCTGCGGAGCCGGGGACCTACGCCGTAACCGGGGGAGGCGGCAATATGTGGTTCACCAATGATGCGATGCATTTTGTGTGGACCAAGGTCTCGGGGGATCGAACCCTGGCGGCGGAGATCACCTGGCCGAAGGCGGGTGGCAATGCCCACCGCAAGGCCTGCCTCATGTTCCGCCAGGATCTGGATTCGCGCTCGGCTTACGCGGATGTGGCGGTGCACGGGGATGGGCTGACTTCCTTGCAATATCGCGAAACGACGGGGGATTTGACGCACGAGATCCAGTCGAGTGTGGCCGGGCCGCAACGCGTGCGGTTGGAAAAGCATGGGGAATACGTTTCCATGTCGGTGGCGGGGGCGGGCGAATCCCTGCATCCAGCGGGCGGTTCCTTCCGCCTTCATTTGCGGGAACCTTACTACGTGGGCCTAGCGGTATGTGCTCACGACGATCAGGTGACGGAAACGGCGGTGTTTTCCAAGGTGGTCCTGACGACGCCAGTGGTGAATGCCGGAGTGACCCAGGCCGTGGCCAGCACGCTGGAAACCATCCCGATTGGTTCGAAGGACCGGCGGGCGATTTTTTACACCACGAACCGGATCGAAGCGCCGAACTGGACCCGGGACGGCAAGTCCTTGATTTACAACAGCAAGGGACACTTGTTCAAAATGCCGGCGACGGGTGGAACACCCGAACCCATCGATACTGGATTTGCCACGCGCTGCAACAATGATCATGGGCTGTCGCCCGATGGGACGCTGTTGGCCATCAGTGATCAGTCGCAGGAACGCAAATCCTTGATTTACGTCCTGCCGGCAGCCGGAGGATCCCCGCGGCGGATCACCCTCAACGGGCCGTCGTACTGGCACGGTTGGTCGCCGGATGGCAAGACGCTGGCGTTCTGCGGCGAGCGCAATACTGAGTTTGACATCTACACCATCAGTGTGGAGGGGGGCGAGGAGCACCGGTTGACCACGGCGAAGGGATTGGATGACGGTCCCGAATATTCCACGGACGGCAAATACATTTATTTCAATTCGGAGCGTGCTGGAACGATGCAAATCTGGCGGATGAAAGCGGACGGGAGCGAGCAGGAGCAGGTGACGGCGGATGAATTCAACAACTGGTTTCCCCACCTCTCTCCCGATGGCAAATGGATTGCGTATCTGGCCTATTCCAAGGACGTCAAAGGCCATCCGGAAAATCAGGATGTCGTCCTGCGGATGTTGCCGGTAGGAGGTGGCCCGGTGCAGACCCTGGCCAAGCTATTCGGTGGTCAGGGCACCATTAATGTGCCGTCCTGGTCGCCGGACAGCAAGAAGGTGGCCTTCGTGAGCTACCAATATATTTATCCCGAAGATCAGGTTGGGATGAAGTGACGAATGAAGTATTTCAAAGCCATCGCGGCCATGGCGGAGAATCGGGTGATCGGTCAGGGGAACCAGATTCCCTGGCACCTGCCGGCAGATTTCAAGTGGTTCAAGCAGCAGACCACGGGGCAGGTCGTCATCATGGGACGACGGACATTTGAATCGATCGGGCGGCCGCTGCCGAACCGGGAAACCATTATTTTGAGCCGGAGAGGTTTTTCCTATCCGGGGATCCGGGTGGTGGGATCACTGGCGGAACTCGACCCGTCGACCGAGGCGCGGCAAATGTTCATTTGCGGAGGGGCGCAAATTTACGAGCAGGCCCTGCCGCATTGTGACGAGCTGTTCCTCACCTTGGTAAAGCTGTTCGTCAGCGGGGATGTATTATTTCCTGCGTTTGAGGAAAAATTTGAAGTGGTGCGGGAATTGCAGGACGGTCCGGAATTCAAGATCATCCAGTACCGCAATACCGGTCTGGCGGCTTGAAGGGCGAAAACGGGGAAGGATGGGGCCATCCGGCGGCTTGAAAAGTGGCCGAAAACTGCCAGATTACGCGCTTGCGCAAACTGGCGAATTCATTCTCAATCTGGCATCGATAATGCTCGATTAGGAATGGTTATCGAAATTGCGAACGCATGGCAGAATGCTCAATCAGATGTTTTGGAGTGGGTGACGGCTGGCCTTGCGCTGACCGCCATCATTCTTCCTTTCTATACCGGTTTGGGGAGACTTCCGTCCTGATCGATTGCGGCGAGCCCATCAGCAGCAGTTATAAGGCGTCGGGATTGTCCTACGACGCTATTGATCAGATTCTGCTTTCCCACCTGCATTCCGATCATGTGGGCGGGTTTTTCATGCTGATGCAGGGATTCTGGTTGGAAGCGCGGACCAAGCCGCTTACGGTTAGCCTGCCCAAGGACGGCATCAAACCCATCCAGCGGTTGCTGGAACTCAGCACGGTCTTTCCGGAACTGTTGGATTTTAAGCTGAAGTTTGAGGCGCTGAAAGTCGCCCGGGTGATGGAGGTCGGGGAGGTCAAGATAACCCCGTTTCCCACCACGCATCTGGAACAATTGCGGCATGCCTTCCAGAAGCGGTATCCCCACCGGTTCGAAGCGTTTTCTTTCCTGCTGGAAGCGGGGAAGAAACGGGTGGCCCATAGCGCCGATATTGGCAAACCGGAGGATTTGGAGCCGCTGTTGAAGAAACCCCTGGATTTGTTGGTTTGCGAACTGGCGCACTTCCAAGTGGAAGACTTGCTGGCCTACCTCGCCGGGCGGCCGATCAAACAGATTTTGTTCATGCATGTGGGGCGGGCGCAATGGGCGAACATGCCCAAAACCAAGCGCCTGGTGGCGAAGCTTTTGCCGGATATTCCCTGCACTTTTGCGGGCGACAACGAAGTGTATCGCTTCTGAGCGGCCGGATGATTTGCGCGTCGGCCGGAAGGATCGGCAAATGGGGGTTGGACGCATATTGTGCGCGGTTTCCCGGATAATTCCTTTCTCCCTTGATGGCGGACGTTTCGGCTTTAAACTGCGCCCGCAATGTCGCAGATGTTGAAGTCTTCGGGCGCGATGGCCGCCGCCACCCTGACCAGCCGTGTCCTCGGCATGGTGCGGGAAATTGTGTATTCGGGGTTTATGGGGGTAGGTTGGGTGAACGGCGCTTTTCAACTGGCCTTCACAATTCCCAACCTGTTCCGCCGCTTGCTGGGGGAAGGGGCGTTGACGGCTTCTTTTATCCCGATTTTCAAGGAAAAGGAGCGCACCGCCACGCCCAAAGAGATGTGGCGGGCCGCGAATGCGGTGATCTCGGGTCTGCTGGTCGCGGCCGGAGCCATCACCGTTCTGGCCATTGTCGGCATTACGATCGCTTTGGCAGTGGGGGTGTTTCCCGCCAAGACCGACCTGATGCTACGCCTGGTGCGAGTGATGTTTCCCTACATGCTGCTGGTGTGCCTGGCGGCGATCTTCATGGGGATACTCAATGCGCGCGGCCATTTTTTCATTCCCGCGACCGGCACCGTGATGATGAATGTGGTGCTGATCGCGTCGGTGTTCCTGATCGCCCCCCTCCTGGGCCAGGAATTGCATAAGCAGATATTCGGGCTGGCGATCGGCGTGCTACTGGCGGGACTGGCGCAGGCGCTTTTTCAACTGCCTACTTTGCGCGGCGAGGGTTTCCGCTACCAGTGGGTGTCCCCCTGGGGTGAACCCACGGTCAAACGGGTGGTGCACCAGATGATTCCCGGGACCATCGGGGTCGCGGCCTTTCAACTGAATGTCGCGGTGACCCAAAGCATCGCCTTCGCGGTGGATCCCTCGATCCTGGCTTCGTTCAATTTCGCGGTCCGGTTGATGGAGTTGCCGCAAGGCGTGTTTGGAATTTCGCTGGCCACTTTTTTGTTGCCCACACTTTCCGGCTTGGCGGCGGACAAGAAGTTTGGGGAATTTCGCGGCCTGCTTCGGCATGGCCTGGAGCACCTGGTCTTCATCAATGTGCTCGCGTCCGTGCTACTGTTCCTGCTGGCGGAACCCATCATCCGGTTGCTGTTTCAGCATGGCCGATTTGATGAGCAGGCCACGCAGGGGGTGACGGAGGCGCTGGTATTCATGGCTCCGGGGCTGGTGCTGTTTTCGGTGAACAATATCCTGGCGCGCGCGTTCTACGCCTTGGGGGACACCCGGACGCCGATGCGGATCAGCGTGTTTTGCCTGGCGGTCAACCTGGTGTTTGCCATGGTGCTGGTGACCCGTTACCGGCAGGGCGGGTTGGCGCTGGCCAATACGATGAGCGCGGCCATCAACTTGTCGCTGCTGCTGTATGCCCTGCGTCGCAAGTTGGGTCGCCTGGAACTTTCCGCCCTGCGCACGACCCTGCTGAAGACCGGGGGAGCCGTCATACTGGCGGGGTTGGTGGCCTGGGGTGGGCACCGTTGGTGGAATCAGGCCATCGGGCATGCCGGTTTGTGGCGGCAACTGGGCGACGTCTTTGTGCCCATGACCGCCGCCTCTCTGGTGTATTTGGTGGTGACGCTGCAATTGCGCGTCGCCTCGGCGGCCGAGATGGGAACGATGCTCTTCCGTCGGCTCGGGTTTAAGGGCGCCAAACTGGGCTGAAGGCGCGGCTTGAATTTCCCGGGGGCCGGCGCATAATCGCTTTAGAGATCTAAAATATGCGCGCATTTATCCTGGCCACGAGTTTGCTTCTCCTGAGTTTCACCCCGGCGCTTCGCGCAGCGGATGATTATGTGCTGGGACCGGATTCCAAAACCCAGCCCGGCGTCCCGCGCGGCGAGGTGACCAAATATACCTTCGACCGCAGCACCATTTTTCCCGGCACCACCCGCGATTATTGGATCTACGTGCCCAAGCAATACGACGCGTCCAAACCCGCGTGCGTGATGTTTTTCCAGGACGGCATTCAATACAGCGCGCCGACGGTTTTCGACAACCTGATCCAGCGGGGCGAAATCCCGGTGATGATCGGGGTGTTTGTCATGCACGGGCGGGTGAAGGCGGCGGACACCAACGCCCTGGATCGCTACAACCGGAGCTACGAATACGACGGCATGGGCGGCGATTATGCGCGGTTTCTACTGGAAGAAATCCTGCCCGAGGTGGCGAAGAAATACAATGTAAGCACGGACCCGAATGACCGCGCGATCGCAGGCGCGAGTTCCGGCGCCATTGCGGCGTTCACCGCCGCCTGGGAACGGCCGGACGCGTTCAGTCGCGTGTTCAGTTCCATCGGCACGTTTGTGGGACTGCGCGGCGGCAATGAGTATCCGATCCTGATCCGCAAGACAGACCCCAAGCCGATTCGCGTGTTTTTGCAGGACGGCTCGAATGATCAAAACATCTACGGCGGCAACTGGTTCCTGGCCAACCAGGAAATGCTCTCGGCGCTGGAGTTTGCCGGCTATGAAGTGAACCACGTCTGGGGCGATGGCGGGCACAACGGCAAACATGCGGGCGCGATCTTTCCCGACGCCTTGCGCTGGTTGTGGAAGGGGTACCCGACGCCGGTGACCGCGGGGTTGGGCTCGGCGAAGGCCAAGGAAATTTTGGTTCCGGGCGAGGGTTGGCAATTGGTGGGCACCGGGGTTGGCCATTCCGAAGGTTTGGCCGTCAACGAGGCCGGCGAAGTGTTCTATGGGGACTCGGGCAGTGACCGCATTTTCAAGGTGGGAAAGGATGGCAAGCCGGTGGTGTTTGCCACGGGCTGCGCGGGCGTGCGGGGACTGGCCTATGGCGCCAGCGGCTACCTTTATGGCTGCGAAAATGGCGCCGCCCGGATCGCGGTTTATGACGCCAGCGGCCGGCCGACGCCGGTGTTGCGGGCGCCCGGTTGCGCGGGATTGGCGATTAATCACCAGGGGGAGATCTATTTCACCGACCCGGCGCATCACAAGATCTGGTTCGTCAATCGCCGCGGGCAAAAGTTGCTGGTGGACGAAGGCATCGCGGAACCGGTCGGCGTGCAGTTTACGCCGGATCAAAGCCTGCTGATCGTGACCGATGCGCGCGGGCAGTTCGCCTATTCCTTCCACATCCAACCCGACGGCACGCTCACGGCGCGGCAGCGCTATTTCTGCCTGCACCTGGCGCCCGGCAGCGGGCAGAGCTATGGCGGCGGGATGGCCGTGGACAACAAAGGCTGGCTCTATGTGGCCACGGAGATGGGCGTCCAAATCTGCGATCAACCCGGTCGGGTGAACGTGATCCTGCCGCCCCCACAACGCTCGCTGGTGACCGGCGTGGCGCTCGGCGGTCCCAAGTTTAATGAGCTGTATGTCACCTGCGGCGACAAGATCTACAAACGCGTGACCAAGGCGACGGGAGTGCTGAGTGCCCACGCGCCAGTGCGGCCGCCCACGCCGGGGTTGTAGTAGGCTGGTGGGTTGAGATCCATGGCTTGGAAGGTCCCTCTGGCGCTTTGGGAGATCGCGGTTGAATGCCGACAATCGTCAAACCGCCGAAGACATGCGATTCAGACCACGGTTGTTCAGGCTATGCGCAGCATGAATAAGATCGTATTCCAAGTGACGCAGGAGGGGGATGGCGGTTACGTGGTGGAGTTGTGCCAGAACGTCCGCGAGGCCGTGGCCGGCTTTTTCTTTGACCAGACCAAGCCCGCGTCCGTCCTTTTTCGCCTGGAGCGTGACGGAGTCCTTGTCACTGCATGAAGCTGCCGCGCGACCAGAGTGGGAGTGAAATAAAACTTTTGGGGTCGATCTGGTGCTGGAAGCGCCCCGGTGCGACTTTGTGGTCGGCATGAAGTCAAAGATTGTTCGGAAAGCCGGGGAAGTGGGGCGGGACGGTTGGTGCTCGTCGGACTGCAGGCGCCGCAATGGCAGCAGGGGGACCTGGTCACCTTGCCCAAGGGCGACGAACGCAAGGTGAAACTGGCGCTCGCATTCCGGGGAGAATAGCCCAGGCCTTTGGCATGGATCGCGAAACGAGTCTGCAAGGGCGGCGCTGGCTACTTGAAATTCCTGCTCCATCGACTCAAGAAACAGTCAAGAGAATATGCTGGCAACCTTAACCCTTGTCTGCTCCAGCCGGTGAATGATGGTCAGTTGTGGAAATACTTTTTGTAATACCCCGGCCGCCACCGTAAGACGACGGCGTCCGTCCGCCAGTCTGAACGGTACTTGACATGGTGCGGCACCATGTGCTAGGATACTGTCATTATTTATGTAAATACGAAGGCAGACCGTTTCGTATTGTGACAGCAAATCGGCGATAAACGCCAATCCAAAGAGGAAGCCCAATGCCTTCAGCTTCGGCCGTAAGGTCAGATGCGACAAGGAGGGGACAATTAAATAAAATCGCAAAAAAGCCACTCGCGGGCCTTTTAGCTTTAATAATCCTCACTCTGAGGTCATATATAAAAAATCGCGCTAAACCGGAACATGCTCCGCCCAACATATGCAAGGACTTGCTCAACGCCAATCTCAGTCGAGCCGGATGAACGCAAGGGCGTCGAGGCCCAAACTTCTCGGGATGGGATGTTTGCGCAGGCTAGAGGTGTTACCATTCATTTTGCTGCTTTTCATGCTCGCGCCGGCTTCGTCGGCCCAAACGCTGCAAACCATTTTTGAGTTCCCTTACGGCGGTTCGGTGCATCCAAACGGTTCCATGCCCACCGGCCTCACCCTGGCGAATGATGGCAACTTTTACGGCACGACCCGTGAAGGTGGCTCCGCCGGTGTGGGAACCTTTTTCCGCATTACTCCGAATGGTGCCTTGACCACTCTTTCTTCCTTTGCCGGTTCAAATGGCGCTCATCCAGAAGCAAGTCCAACGTTGGGAAGGGACGGCCTGTTATATGGCATGACCTATGACGGCGGAACCGGGGTTGGGAATGTTTACAAGGCAAGCACCAACGGCAATATCTCCAATTTCGTGAGTTTTAATTACGCGAGCGGATCTTCGCCAAATGGGCCGCTCGCGCTTGGTTCCGATGGTAATTTCTACGGCTCCACATACTACGGAGGGGCGGGAGGTTTCGGCTGCGTCTTCAGGCTCACGCCGGACGGAACAATTACCCCCTTGGCAAGCTCTTTCAGTTTCAGCGACACGAACGGGTCCCACCCCATTGGCGCCCCGCTGCTGGCCAGGGATGGCTACCTCTACGTGCCCATGGCAACCGGAGGAACGCTGGATGCTGGCACAATTGTCTCGGTTTCGACCAACGGAGGCTTAACCCTCCTGGACACCTTTACCATTACCAACGGGGCCGACCCCGAATCCGAACTTGCCTATGGAGCGGATGGTCAGATGTACGGCGTGACCGGCAGTGGTGGCACGGCTGGCGGCGGAGGTGTCATTTTTCGCTTTAGCCGGGAGAGCGGCATCCGCCCGCTTGTTTCGCTGAGCGCCGGACAAGGCCCCGTTGGACCGATGGTTCTGGCCAGGGACGGCAATTTCTATGGAACCACCCAGGGGGGTGGCTCCAGCGGTTTCGGCACCGTCTTCCAATTCACCACTCAGGGCCTTTTTAGCACGGTTGCATCATTTACCAATTCGCGCTACCCCAGCGGGTTGGCACTCGGCCCCGATGGCAACCTGTATGGCACAACTCTGCTGGGACCGGGCGGAAGTGTCGCTTCCGCGTTTCGATTTTCCCTGGATCCTCCCAAAATCCTCTCGCAACCTGCGATCCGGACCAACCACCTCGGTACGCTGGCGACGTTTTCTGCGCCCGCAACCAGCCTGCCGAACGTTCCGATCTCTTATCAGTGGCTTAAGAATGGAGCGCCCCTGGCGGACGGTGGCAACATCTCGGGAGCTTCGAGCGTGCAGCTAGCAATCGCCAGTGTTTCCCTGGCAGAGGCCGCCGTTTACTCGGTCATGATCACCAATGTTTTTGGCGTGACGATTAGCTCCAATGCCACCCTGGTCGTCGACCAAACCCCTTATTTCTCTGTGCAACCCGTCAGCCAGACCATTGGCATTGGAGGAAATGTGAGCTTCGCCGCCAACGCAGTTGGCCCCCCGCCCCTGCTCTTTCAGTGGTATTTCAACGGCTCACCTGTCGGCGGACCTGCCATTGGCACCGCTGATACGTCGTTCTCCATCGTTTCCACATCCTCCAACTTGGCTGGTGATTATTTTGTGACCGTAACCGACAGCCAGGGAACCGCCACCAGTGCTGTGGCGACCTTAACGGTGGTGCAAACCCCGGTCATCAGTGTCCACCCTAGCAGCCAACTTGGCGCCGCCGGAAAATCGGTCACCTTCTCCGTGGTCGCTTCGGGAATTGCACCGCTTGCCTACCAGTGGAAGTGGTATGGAACCAACCTTTCCGATGGAGGCCAGATTTCCGGCTCCACGAGCAACAGTCTGACCATCTCCAACCTTAATGACCGCAATGCCGGTCCTTATTCCGTTGCCATTTCCAATCTCGCCGGTGTCGCGATCAGTTCCAACGCCTTTTTGAGCATCATCGATCCTCCATTAATCACGTCCCAACCCATCAGTCAGCGCGTCGGTGTGGGATCCACAGTTACCTTCAACGTGGGGAGCAGCGGAACTTATCCCTTCCAATTTCAATGGAAATTCAACGGCGTGAACCTTCCCGGAGCAACAAGTTCCGTTTACGTGATTCCGGCGGCGACCGGAACCAACGCCGGAAATTATTTGGTAACCGTTGGCAACTTCGCTGGAAGTGTTACCAGTTCCAACGCCACACTCTCAGTTCTCGTTCCGCCAACCCTGAAAATTCAGGTCCTCTCCGGTTACCCGGTGCTGAATCTAAACGGTCTCCTGGGCTACAACTATTTTGTGCAAGCCAGCACCAACCTGGCGGAAGCCAATTGGATAAACGTGTTGACCATTTCCAATTTAAGCGCCAGCCCTTACCAGTTCCTCGACCCGGCTGGCACTACCAAACCGTCCCGCTTTTATCGGGCGGTGATGCAGTGAATTGATAGGTAACGGTAGGGGTGGGGTAGGTGTTCTAGTCTTTATTGCCGACAAGGCATTTTGGACGGAAGCACCTGCCACCTGCCATCCCGACGCGAAAGTCGATATCTCGATGGGTGGAAAAGCAATACAAATGGGCGTAGGGATTAGTGAGGAAAAGCGCCTGGCTGGAACCTCCAAATTCGACTTATACTTCATGGCCCTTTAACAAGGTCATTGCATGGGGCGACGGCTATATTGGACGCGAGCTCTTAAAAATGAAAATTGAGTTCGGCCGTTGTCAGGGTGCTTTGGAGGTAATTGAAGGTTCCTGTACCCTTGATTTCACTGGCGGCGTTGAGTAAGCCGGTCATGGCGGCGCGATAGAGTGAACCGGCGAAGCTGATTCGTTTTACGCCGGCGGCGGCTAGTTCGGCCACGGTGAAGGATTTGCCTTTCACGCCAACCATGAAGTTGACCGGTTTCCGCACGGCGGCGCACACTTCCCGAATCGCTTGCAAATCCGGCAGGGCGGGTGCGAAGAGCACGTCCGCGCCTGCCTGTTCGTACGCGACAAGGCGCTGGATGACGTCGTCCAGGTTCGGGTTGCCGCGAATGAAGTTCTCCGCCCGGGCGGTCAGGGTGAAGGGAAAGGGCAATCCCTTAGCTACGGACACCGCGGCGGCAATGCGTTCCATGGCGTGATGGAGGTCATATTGCGGTTTCTGGGGGTCGCCGGTGTAGTCTTCGATTGAACCACCCACCAGTCCGGTTTCCGCCGCGAGTCGGATGGTTTCGGCGACGCAGGTTGGCTCCGGAGAAAACCCGTTTTCCAAATCGCCGGACACCGGGAGATCGGTGGCCTGGACGATTTGCCGGACGTGGGCCAAGGCCTCGTCGCGGCTGATCTTCCCGTCGGTGCGCCCCAACGTTCCCGCGCTCGCGGCGCTGGAGGTGGCGAGTGCCTCAAACCCCAGATGGGCCAGGAGGCGGGCGGAACCGGCATCCCAGGGGTTGGGAATTAGCAAGACCCCGTACCGCTGGTGCAGTGCCCGGAAACGGGCGGCTTTTTCAATTTGTGTCGTGTTCATAAGCAGGATCACAATAGACCGGGCGAATGGGCTGGCGAGGATTTTGTGTAAACATCCAGCACTCTTTTGTCCAGAGAAACCGCTGGTGGGTGAGCCGCCAGAGTTGCCGCGGGATTACCAGACTTCGGTATGCGGGGCGTGGTCGTTGTTCCAGCGTTGGCGGGCGGCGTTGTTGGTGGCGTTCCAACGGGGCGCGGTGGACCATTCGGTGTGGCCATCGCACAGGACGGCGTTGGCGCCACCACGATGCCAGCGACCGGGACCAAAGTAGGGATCGCCGACGAACAAAACGGCGGTGAGCAGGTCGGGACCGTGGTCATCCAGGTCGAGGATCGCCAGCATGTCGGCCGGGGCGCGGACGTCCGATTCGCGCACTTCGAGCATGGGGGAGTCGGTATTCAAATCATCCGGCGGTTGCACGCGGCCCAAGCCCAGGTTCTGGAAAGGGCCGCGGATGCCGCTCCCGTAGGCATTGTAGCCATAACTGTAGTTGGTCCAGAACAGCGCGGGGTGGAGGGAGGGAGGGTGGGACGGGCAACGGAAGATTGCCGGGATTTGCGCGGCCAGGGGCAGCAGGCGCTCATTCCAGAGAATCCACGGGCCTTTGGCTTTGCCGGGGGCAGAAAGGCCCGGATTGTCCGGGCGGATCGGGCCGCCGCGGGAGCCGGGGTATTGCTGGTAATCAGTCGCATACAAGGCGAGCGCTTTGCCGAGTTGGCCGAGGTTGTTGGCGCAAGCGGTGGTGCGCGCTTTGGCCTGGGCGTGAGCCAGGGCGGGCAGCAGCAAGGCGCTGAGCACGCCGAGCAGGGCGATGACCATGAGCAGTTCCAGGAGCGTAAAGCCACCTTCCTTCGGCGGGCGCGTAGGATGGGGCGTTGGGGTGGGCGGGGGTGGCAAGGGTGCCCCATTGGATTGCCTGAGTTCCGCGATTTGCCGGACGACTTCGGTGAACGCGGCCTGTTGCACCAGTTCGCGGGTGCGGAGCAATTCGCGGCGGTGGCGGAAAAGGTGGATGCCGATGAGGAGCAGGGTGGCGAAGGGGAAAAGGAGCACGAGCAGAACCAGGGCATATTTCAGCCACTCCGGCAGGTCGTTGCCCGTGCCCAATTGCCGGGCATCCAGGTAATACAGGACGCTGAAACCGAGGCCGGCCACGGCGACGCAAGCGAGGCTGATCCAACGGGACATCCGCTCGCGCGTTTGGGCGCGATTCAGCCGGTCCAGAAGCTGGCGGCGATGCTCCGTGAATTGCGGGGTGCGAAAGGTGGGTTCCTGCTCCAACAGGGCTTGGAGGAATTCGGTTGGAGGTTTAGGCGTGGGGTTCATGGGCGGGGCTTTCCAGGATTTGCCGCAGGGTGTGGCGGGCGTGGTGCAGGCGGGATTTGACGGTGCCCACCGGGCAGCCGAGCACGGTGGCGATTTCTTCGAGGGTCAAATCCCGCAGGTAATGAAGCGTCAAGACTTCGCGGAAATGCGGGGGAAGGTCGTCCAAGGCGCGATGCACCGCTTCCGCATCGGCGAGGGCGGGGTCTTCCGGGCTGTCGGCGAGTTCCGCCTGCCCGGTTTGCCAGGAGAGCAGGCGACCCTCTTGGGCAATCTCACGACGGACGAAGCGGGCCGCTTTATCGTGGGCGATGCGGTAGAGCCAGCCGCGGAAGGCCTCCGGGGATTGCAACCGGGGAAGGGAACTTTGCACGGCCAGCCAGACTTCCTGGTGGACGTCCAAAGCCGCCTCCGGCGAAGCGGTGAGGCGGCGGAGGTAGTAGATCAGGGGCCGTTCAAACCGCAGAATCAACTGACCGAGCGCCGCGGGATCGCCCGCGCGCGCGGCGAGGACCAGGAGGGTTTCCTCGCTGCGCCGCAGCGTTTCATTGGCCGGATTTTCGGGCGGACCTGGCATAGCTTTCTATACGCTGGTGTCCGCCCCCGGCCGTTAGGTTCAAAAAAATCAACCCTGCGCGCGGAATTTTTTCCAATTTTCGAGGCAGTGCTGCGCGGTTTCAAATTCGGAATAGCGGCTGCCTTCCTGTTCCAGCAGATAAAATTCCACCCCGCCGGTGGCTTCCAGCGCGGTGACCACCTCGCGCCAGGGAGTGGCGCCCTCCCCGAACAGCACGCGAAAGCCTTTTTCTTTCGCAGCTTCGCCCGGCGCCCAATCCTTGAGGTGGACGCATTTGAGGCGGCCCGGGTTGGCCTTGATCCACGCCACTGGATCCGCGCCCACTTCCATGCAGGTGCCGATGTCGAACTGAAGCACGAATTCCGGCGGGGTGTTCGCGGCCAGGATGTCCATGATGCGCTGATCGCCATCTACCTTGGCCCATTCGCTTTGATGATTGTGATAGCCGGCAGACAAACCGTGCGGTTTGAGGGTTTCCACCGCGGTGGTGAGCTGTCCGCTGAGCTTTTTCCAGCCTTCCGCTCCCTTGGGATTCGGCGCAGAAGCCAGGACGATATAACGCGCGCCGAGAATCTGGTTCAGTTCGATGGCCTTGGCCATGGTTTCACCGGGAGTGAGTGAGCGGAAATCATTGTGGGTGGAATAGCAGCGCAGGCCCAGGTCGTCCAACTGGCTGCGGACGTCCTTGGCGTAGGGGAGCGACCAGTTGAAGTAGGGGGAGTAAAACTCCACGACCTCATAGCCTTGTTTGGCTACCGTGCGCAAAGTGTTGGGCAAGTCGCGGGAGAGTTCGCCGCGTACCGAGTACAGTTCGAGGCCGATGGGCCTCTTTTTGGCGGCAGGGGTGGCGGGTGGTTCGGCCAGCGGTTGCGCCGTGGCGCGGAGAGCCGCGCCGGGCGCCAGTAACGCGGCGGAGGCGGCGGCAGAGAGGCCGAGGAAGTTACGACGAGACAGGGAGGGATGTTTGGTTTTCATAAATAGGAGGGAGGTTCAAGGATTCCGCGGGGCCTGGTTGGTGGTGGAGTTGGCGGGCGCATTGGTGGAGCCGTTGGCCGGCCCCGGGCCGCCGTTGCGACCGCGCTGGCCGCGGCCCCGAGCGCGGGGCGGTTGCTTTTCGTAGGTGGCCACATCCTGGGCGGCGTGGGTTTCGATGCCCGGTTTCTGCAAGAAGCCGAGGTCGCGGAACCAGTCGATGAAACGGTATTGCCAGGTGCCGAACGGAGTGCCGTTGCGGTCGGTCAGCCCCCCGGTCGAGCCGCTGCCCGGGTGATGGCCATTGCCGTAAATGTGCATTTCCAGGTTGGGCGCGCTGACCGCCAACATGGCCGCGAAATACTGGTCCGCCCACACCGCGTGGCCCTGGTCGCCGGAACCGGCGCAGATGATGAACGAGGGCGGGACGTTGTGGGGGATGGCCGTGTTCGGATCGCGAGTGAAGGGCGAAGGACCGGGATAAACGATGCCAACAAAGTCGGGGCGGGAAGTGATGCCTGCCAGCGGATCGCTGGGATCGTTATTCTTGTGATCAAAATCGTCATACTGGATCGCGGCGGGCGCGGACAATTCCGCCCCGGCGGAGAAGCCCATGATGCCGATCTTCTTCGGATCAATGCCCCAATCCTTCGCATGAGCGCGGACCAGGCGGATGGCTTGCAGGGCGTCATACACCTCATCGGTTTGCGGATTGTAACCGTCCCGGCGGAGGCGGTTCCGCAGGATGACCGTATTGACCCCGTAATTGTAGAAGAACGGGACGAAATCGGCGCTCTCCGTGCCCACGTTCAAAGTGTTGTGGCCGCCGCCCGCCGCCAGGATCACCACGGCCCCGGTGTTCAGCCCGCCCTCCACCGTATGCACCTCGATGGAAGGATTGTGGATGTTCACGATGCTGTTAATCCGACCGGGAGAACTGCGGCTGACGCTGTATTGCTCCGCCTCGCGGACGCGATTCAGGTTCAGGAATGGCGATCCCGGAGGATAAAGCGACACCACCACCCCACCTGGCAGAATAGGCTGCGGGGCGTAGGGGGCGTCATTAGTCGGTCCGGGCTTGGGCAGGCCGAGCGGGGCGGGCAAGGGGGGCAGTTGCGCGTGCGGTGCGGCGTTGGTGAGGGCGGGCACATTCGTTACCGTGGTGGCCGTGTCCTGAGCGAGGGCGGCACCGACGGTGAGCAACGCGGCCGTCAGCGCGGATAGTGCAAGATGAGGGCGATTTCCAGGGAGCGGGCAGAGTTGGTTCATGCGGGGCAAGTGGGAATTGAGTTGCCCCCGTTTTTAATTCCAGCGCGCTAATTTCGCAAGGCTTTTGGTGATTGGATTAAATGCCGCGCATAGCCCCATCCAACTCAAGCTCAACCAACTTGCCCGCGAGGGGATCCAAAAAATCAGGCAGTGGCCGGGGCGGGGAAAAGCCGGTTGAGCGCTTCCGTGCGGTAGCGGAAGATTTTTTCGATGTCGGGGCGCACAAACCAACGATGGGACAGCCAGTCCAGGGGCGCGGCGTAGCGCACGTGGTCCCGGGCCAGGGTGCCGCCGTTGCGGGGTTCAAAGGTGTGCTCGTGTTCCCACAATCGGTACGGACCGCGAAGTTGTTCGTCCACAAAACGGCGGGACGGTTCCCAGACGTTGATGCGGGTGCGCCAGCGAACGGGCAGGCCATGGATGCGCAAGCGATAGTCGATCAACGTGCCGGGGCGCATGGTGATCGGCAGGGGAGTGAGAATTTTAAATTGGACCCAAGGGGGCGTGAGGAGGTTGAGGTTGCCGGCATCCGCAAAGAAAGGGAAAATCTCCTCTGGCGGCAAAGGCAGCCATTGTTCCGCGGTGAATTCACGAATGGTCATAGAATTTGGGGCGTCCCGACGGGAACAAAATAGCCGAAGGGGCGTGGTTTGGCGAGGGGCGCACAAGGCTTTTCCGGCCGGGATGCGCGCTTGCCATTTCAGTCGGTGGCTCTAGTCTCGCGGCATGACTCATTGGCTTGGGAAACGGGTCCGTGGTTGCTTCACGATGGCTTGGCGCGGGCTTGGGCTGGCAGGCGGCCTCGCCCTGGCCGGGAGTGACGGCTTGGGGGCGCAACCGGTGGCAGCGAACGCCGGGCGCGTGGCCTGGACAACCTCGCGGCTGCAAGGTTCTCCCGACCCGGCGCCGCCCTATATTGCGGAAGCGGTGTTTCCGGCATTGCGGTTTGAAGGCCCGGTGGAAATGGCGGTGGCGCCGGGCGTGCCGCGACTGTTTGTGATGGAAGTGCAGGGCCGGGTGCTCTCCTTCAGCAACCGCACCGATGTCTTGCATGCCGATGTCTGCGTGGATTTTCGCGGGCGGATTCCCCAGTTTGGGCAATCGTTCGGAATGGCGTTCCATCCCGGGTTTGCGACCAACCGCCAGGTATTTGTTTGTTACACCCGCGAAGGGCAGGCCAAAGACGGAACCTTTGTTTCGCGATTCACCGTCAGCGGGACGGAGCCACCGATCCTGGACGTGGCTTCCGAGCAGGTGGTGATTCGCTGGCCTTCGGGCGGGCACAACGGCGGCTCCATTCATTTCGGCCCGGACGGCCTGCTTTACCTTTCGGCGGGCGATTCCGCCGATCCTTCGCCGCCCGACCCGTTGAACACGGGACAGGATTTGAGTGATCTGCTTTCGAGTGTGCTGCGGATTGATGTGGATCACCCCGAAGCCGGACGGGCTTACCGGATTCCCACGGACAATCCCTTTCGCACCACCCCCGGCGCACGGCCGGAAATTTGGGCGTATGGTTTTCGCAATCCCTGGCGGATGAGTTTTGACTCGGCCACGGGCGATCTCTGGGTGGGAGACGTGGGTTGGGATTTGTGGGAAATGATTTACCGGGTGCAGCGGGGTGGCAATTACGGCTGGAGCATCATGGAAGGGCCCCAGCCGGTGAAACCCAACAATCCGCGGGGGCCGACGCCGATTCTGCCACCCGTGACGGTGCACCCGCACACCGAGGCGCGCTCCATCACCGGCGGGTATGTGTACCATGGTGCGCAATTGCCCGAATTGCGCGGCGCCTATGTTTACGGTGACTACATGACCGGCCGGATTTGGGCGCTCCGCACCGAGGGCGGGCAACTGACCAGCCGGCAGGAATTGGCGGTAACCCCGGTGCGCGTCGTGGCTTTTGGGCAGGATCAGGCCGGGGAACTTTATTTGCTCGATTTTGCGGGTGGCCCGTTGAAGCGGTTGGTGCGCAATCCGGCCACGGGGGCCAATCCCGACTTTCCCCGCCGACTGAGCGGGACGGGCCTCTTCAGCAGCATACGGGACCAGACGCCCGCGCCCGGAGTGCTGCCCTACGCCGTGCGGTCGGAACTGTGGTCCGATGGGGCGGTGGCGGAACGCTGGGTGGGGGTGCCGGGAACGGCGCAGTTGCAACGGATCGCGGCGACCGATTGGGAGACGGGCGAGGAAGCGGGCAGTTGGCGGTTTCCGACGAACGGGGTCCTGGCGAAGACCCTGTCACTGGAACTGCAACCCGGCAACCCGGCGAGCCGGCGGCGGTTGGAAACGCAGGTGCTGCTCTTCGACGGGCATCTCTGGCATCCGTATGTGTACCGTTGGAACGACGAGCAGACCGACGCGGTGCTGGCGGAGGACCAGGGGACGGATCGCGCGTTTAACCTGGCGGATCCGACGGTGTCAAGCGGGCGGCGCCAGCAGACTTGGCACTATGCCAGCCCCACCGAGTGCAGCTTGTGCCATGGCATGAGTGCGGGCGGACAATTGGGTTTTACCCCCTGGCAACTGGACCGTCCGGCGGCGGGCGCGAGCGCGGCGGGGGATCAATTGGAGCAATTGCGGCGGCTGGGGCTGTTGGCCGAACCGGCCACCCGGACCAACGTCCCGGTGGAGTCGGAATTGGAGGGACAAGTGCGGGCCTATCTGGAGGTGAATTGCTCGCACTGTCACCGGCCCAATGCGGGGGGGGCGGCAACCATCAACGCGCGGTGGAATGTGCCGCTCGACAAGATGGGATTGGTGGGAGCCCGGCCGAGCCAGGGTGATTTTGGAGTGCGAGATGCGCGGTTGGTGGCCCCCGGCCATCCGGAGCGATCGATCCTTTTATTGCGCATGGCCAAGTTGGGCAGCGGTCACATGCCGCGGGTCGGATCAGGCAACCCGGACATCGTCATGGTGCGGAAGTTGCGGGATTGGATTTACCGCCTGGATTCCTCCGCGCCCCGCGCCGACGAGGCGCTGATGGCGCTGCGCGCGGGGACCGTGAAATCCGCGGTGCTGGTTCCCCTCACGGCGTCGCCGGCGTTGGCCTTGCTGACGGCCCTGGCCCTGGATGATCCGGCCGGGGCGGTGCCCCCGATCACGCGGGCCATGGTGTTGCGCGCAGCGCGCGAGGCTTCGGATCCGGTGGTGCGGGATTTGTTCGAGCGATTCGTGCCCGAGGCGGAGCGGGTGGTGAAACTGGGCGCCAACATCCACGCGGCGGAGTTGCTGAAATTACCGGGCAACGCCGAGGCCGGGCGGAAAGTGTTTTTTGACGTCGCGCAGTGCTCGGCCTGCCATCAAGTCGCGGGCCGGGGAAAACCGATCGGCCCCGACCTGGCGACGCAGGTGCCGAAATTGAGCCGGGCGCAACTCCTGGAGAGCATTCTGGAACCTTCGCGCAACATCGCCCCGGAATATGTGGTGCAAACGGTCAAATTGCGGGATGGCGAAAGCGTGTCCGGCTTTTTGCGCGGGCCCACTGGGGGGGAGACCGTGCTCTTAGATGCCAGTGGGCGGGAAGTGCGGATACCCGCGGCGGAAGTGGAGGGCATCACACCGCAGAAGTTGTCCCTCATGCCGGAGGGACTTTTGCAAAACCTGACCGCGCAGGAAGCGGCGGATTTGCTGGAATTTCTGAGCGGATTGGGACCGCGCCCGTGAGCGGCGCGGTCCCGTTGATGATGACTCAATGGCCCTTCAACTGAGGCGGCGTGGGCATGAACACTTTCAAGAACAGCCCGTCCTGATTCGCGCCGGCGGCATAAACCGTATAGGAGAAATATTTGGCCAGTTGGTCGAAGGGCGGGAGTTGGGAGAAGTCCGACCATTCCTTCAGCTTGGCAGGACCTTGGCCCCCGAGCAACATGGCGGCGGCGGACGCGGAACCCAGGGCATTCACGGGATTGCCATTGGAGCGGAGGAGTTCAAACAGGGCGCGCATGTCCGCCGTTTGATCGGCGTAACCGAAAAGGCAGGTGCCGTCGCCGGACACCTTTTGCATGGCTTCAGCCAGGCTGGGGTTGTCGCGGAGAGATTTTTCCTGGTTCTCGCTGCTGCGGAGGTATTCCTCGAGCATGGCGGTATCCGCGCTCAGGGCGAGGTAGCCGCCGCTGGCGCAATAGTTGAAGGACAGCGGGGCGCCCCCGGCACTTCCCGGCATCGTGGGGAGGGGGAGCGAGTAAATCTTGTGACCCCGGAACTCCCGCTCGGCGGTGGTGCCGCTGGCGGATCCCAGCAAAGCAAAAATGCTCTTGAGGGAGAGCGCGATCTGCTCGCCATTGGGAGAACCGATCAGCATCAGGTTGGGGGCGGCGGCGATGTCCGCAGCCGAACTGGATTTGGGGGCTTTGGAGTAGGTGATAATGTCATCCCCCAGATTGCCGATGAAATTCTTCTTGATGGAAAAATCCGGATCTTTCTCCTTGGCGGAGGCCTCGGCCATGGTGATGCCGAGATTGAGGCTGCCGAGCCACTGGGGGGAGATTTCCCCCACCGCCTTCAGCAGGGTGGCCCAGGATTTCTGGCCATCGAGCCGCCAGCGCGTGAACTTGACCGCATCCGCCGGAACGAAAGTGGGGGGCTTGGTTTCCTTTGGCTCGCCGGCGAGAATTTTGAAAATACCAGTACGGGCGGATTCGGGCACGCCGAGGGCACCATTAAACTGCCCGCCCTCGGGACTGTCGCTGTAACTGAACGCGACCGATTTCAATCCGCCCAACCCGGTGGCGGACACCACCTTGGCCCATTTGAAGGAAAAGGGATTGGTATCGGCCTCGATTTCCTTGACGCCTTCATCCTGCTTGATCAGCGCGTCCACCAAGGGTTTGGTGTTGAGCCAACCGAAGAAGGTGGCGCCCCGGAACAAGGAGCCCTTCTGGGAGGCAAATGAAGGGAGCTCGTCCAAGGGCCGGGCGCCGGATCCCGCCAGCGCCGCGAGAACGGATTCGATCGGTTGGGTCGCCGTGCTGACCAGCAACAGCGAATCCGCCTGCCCGATGTAAAACTCGTTTTTTTCAGCCGGCTTCGCCGGGAGTTTGTCCGCCGCGTCCTTGTCCTCCTTGGCGTCCTTGGCGGCGCCTTCGGTGGGCGGGGAAATGACGGCGAATTCCAGGTCGCGAATCTTCTCGGTACGCAGGGCCTTGCCGGCATCCACCCATTTCTTTTTGAGCTCGGCCAGTTGGGATTTCAGTTGGGCGCTCTTGTCCCGGGTGTCGAGTATCAGAAGCAATTCCACCGACATATCAGCGTGCTCACCGGCGGCGGGTTTGCCGGGCAGGAGGGCGAGCGTGATCTGGCCTTGCAGCAGGTTGGTGAAGTCGTCGAAATGCACCCCCAATTGCCGCTCCAAGGGAGCCAGCATATCGCTGGAGAACTTGCCCCAGAGCTTTTCCCTGAAGGGCTTCATGGCGGGATCCTGCCAGAGTTGCACCTGGGGGGAGTGGATATAAACATCCCGGGCTTTGGTGAAATCCGGGATGGTAAGAACAAACTGGGTGGTGTCCGGCAGAAGTTTTTCCGCAGGGGGGACCGCGGCGCGAGTGGTGAGAGCCAGCCAGCAGCAAAGGGCCGGCACCAGGATTCGTTTCATTTTATTTTAAGGGATGAGCAGGGCGGCACACAGGTTCCGCCGCAAATACAACACGGATTTAGTCTAAAAGTTCCATTTCTTCCCCACCCCGCCCCGGGGCCCCTTTGCTTTAGGGTTTGGCGACCGAGGCCTTCAGTCGATGCGGCGGTTCCAAATACCGGAACGGGTTGCTCGGGTTATCAGTGGAGTAGGCGTAGGCGTCCCGATGATCGAGAAAGTATTTGACGTAAGCCGCGGGAATGGCGAACCCCAAGCCTTCGCCGGCGGTGATTTTCATGTTGGTGATACCCACGACCTCACCGCGGAGATTGAAAAGGGGACCGCCGCTGTTGCCGGGATTGATTTGCGCGGTGGTTTGCAGATAGAGCGCCCCCTGCATCTGGCGGGTTTTGGTGCTGACGATGCCCTCGGTGACGGTGCGCTCCAGACCCAATGGGCTGCCGATGGCGAAGACGCTTTCACCGACCGACAAATTATCGGAATCACCGAGCAGGACGCGTTTGAACCGGGGGGCATCCTTGTCATCGATTTTGAGCAGGGTGATGTCCTCAAACTTGTTCATCGCCACGATTTTGACATCCTTGTAGCTGGTGCGTTGCAACTGGCCGGCTCGCTGATGGTAAACCTCGACCGAAATCTGGGTTTCGCCCTCGATCACATGGAAATTCGTGATGAGGTAACCATCCTCGCTGATGATGAAGCCCGAGCCAAGGCCACCGGGAGTGCGCACCTGGACGACGGATTCGCCCAGCAGATTCACCAATTCGCGGACATCGCGGATTGGGGGCGGAGTGTTGGCGCTTTGGTAATTGGGATTCCGGTTTTCCGCCGCCACCGGAGCGGGAGTGGGGGCCACCGGGTTGACCGGCGCCGGGACGTGGACCACGGGCGCGGCAGGTTCAATCACCGTTTCCGGCGCATCGGACTTGGAATACCGGGCGATCTGGTCGCGCGGAATGACCAGCACGGTGTAGCCGATGTCCACGACGATCTGGTCCGCCTTTTCCGCCAGGATTTTGCCGGTGATGGCGCTACGCTCCTTCAACTGGATCACATCCGCCGAGGCGGCATAGGTGCCACCAGCCAGGGTCAGGGCCAACAGCATGACAACCGATTTTGACATGCGGCCACCTTACCTCCGGGGACGGGCTTTGACAAGTGATGCGTCAGGAATCTTTGCGGCGAGTCGGGCTGCAGGGGGGGAATTGGTTTGACTTTTGCCCCTCCCGGAGCTACCAACCCGGGATGATTTCTGGGGGATATTCCATCCCAACAGCCAAGCACCACGCCGGTTTCACCTTGATTGAATTGCTGGTAGTGATTGCGATTATTGCCATTTTGGCGGCCCTTTTGCTGCCGGCACTGGCGCGGGCCAAAGAGCGGGCGTTGACGGCCAATTGCGTGAGCAATTTCAAACAACTCGATTTGTGCTGGGTGATGTATGCGGGGGATTTTCAAGACAAACTCGTAAACAATTACACCAAGGACAACGCGGCGTGCGGCAGCCAGGCGTGGATCAAGAGCGGCGCGGCGCCAGGGGTGGCGTGGACGGGGAATCCGCAGACGGATCCCACGAATCTGGCAGTTTCAACCGGGGTGCTCTTTCCATACAACGCCAGCGCGGCAATTTACCACTGCCCGGCGGACAAATCGACCGTCAGCGGTTATCCGGGCCTGCTCCGTTCGCGCAGCGTTTCGATGAGTGTGGGGATGAATTGGATGAACGAAGGGGATCCGGCGCCCACGAACATGGTGAAGCGAATTGCGGGGGTGGTGAGTCCGACCCCGAGTCAGGCGTCGGTATTTCTGGATGAACAGGAAAACAGCATTGATAATAATGCCATCGGGATCTACGCGCAAAATAGCGGCGATTTCGGTTATTGGAACGTGCCGGCCAGCCGGCATAACAACGGCTGCGTCCTTGCCTTTGCCGATGGACACGCCGAGTATTGGCGCTGGCACGGGGCTTATGTCGCCAAGGCTTATCAATACTCGAACAGCCATCCGGACGATCCGGATATCCGGCGGTTGATGACCACGGTGCCGCCCGACCCGATTTCGCCATGAGCGAATTAAGAGAAAGCCAGAGAAACAACCAGTCATTGCCCGGCGCGGAGCCGTCCGGACGGGGCAAATCGAGCCACCGGTCAGATCCGCGCCAGCCGAGCAGTGAACCTTGCTTCCCGGAGTCCAGCGGGGAGTTTCAATCAATCCAAAACCCATGATAAAAACCAAGCAAATGCAATTTAAGTTTCCCCAGTGGCGGATGCGCCGGGCCGGATTCGGGCTCGCGTTGGCCGCCCTCATGTCGGGCGTGGGCGCCAGCCACGCGCAAACTCCGAGTCTCGTATTGAGCAACAAATGGTCCATCCCCTACAACGGGCGGGCCGATTTCAGCGGCACGGGCAACACGGAGCGGGGGGTGGCGATCAACAAGTTGACGGGAAACGTCCTGGTGGCCACACGCGCCCAATCGAACCATGTGGCGGTGATCAACGGCGCCGATGGCAGTGACCTGGGGTCGCTGAACAACTTTGGGGTTACCGGCGGGACGCTGGCGTTGATGCACGTGCGGGTGGCGGATGACGGCGCGATCTACGCGTGCAACCTCTATGGTGGCAGTGGCTCCTCGTTCAAAATCTACCGCTGGAATAGCGAAGCCGAAGGCCTGATCAATCCGCCGGATGTGGCATATAACAGCGCGGGATCACCGGTCGGCGCAACCGTACTCCGCTATGGCGATTCCTTCGATTTGCGCGGGGCCGGCACCAACACCCAGATCATCGCGTCCGGCTCCTCCGCCACCAAGTTTGCGATCTTCACGACCACGGACGGGACGAATTTCACCGCGACCGAATATCCCGCCACGGTAGGAATCGGGGCGAATGATTATGGCAAGGCCCTGTCCTTCGACGGGACGAACAACGCCTTTTACTGCAAGAACAATGGCAGTTCCAATCTGCGTTACATTTCCTTCGATCCCGTCAACATTACCTCCACCCTGGTGCGCACGATCAATGTGGCGCCGGACAGCAATTTGGTGGGGGTGAAAAGCGGGGTGACGAACGGGGTGTCCTTCGTGGTGGGGGAGGTGACCACCACCTCGACAACCGCCGGCACGCATCATTTCAAGGCCTACACCATCAACAATCCCGCCGCCCCGGTGGTTTCGACGGATGTCACCTTTCCGGCCCCCGGCGGCGTGGCGGGCAACAACGGAAACATCACCGGGGCCAGCGATATCGGGGCCAACATGGTCGTGGGCTTGGATACGGATAACGGGGTGCTGGCGATGACGATCAATTTCGTCACCAACCTGCCGCCCTCGATTGTGACGCAGCCGCTCGACACCACGAACGTGCTCCAAGGCGGATACGCCATGCTGGCGGTCGCCGCCAACGGGACCACGCCGTTGCGTTACCAATGGTATTACAACACCACCACGCTGATTCCCAATGCCACCAATGCGAACCTGACGCTGACGAATATTTCCGCCGCGGCCGCCGGACAATATCGCTGCGTCATCACGAATGTGGCCGGGTCCATCACTTCTTCCAACGCCGCCCTGGGAGTTCTCCCGAGCGTGCTTTCCGCCGCCGACACGCAACTGTGGAGCAAGAGCGTGGGCGACCTGTTCCTGTTGTCAAACGACAACACCCAACGCGGGTTGGCGTACAACCCGGTGACGAAACACTTGATCGTGGTCGGCCGCTCGCCCACCAACGGGGTGCACGTGCTCGACGCGACGACGGGGGCCTATATTTCCTCGCTCGACACCAGCTTGTTCGTGCCGGGAACCGGCACTTTTGAAGTGAACCTGGTGGGAGTGGGCGACGACGGGGCTATCTATGTGGCCAATCTGGATACCAGCGGCGCGGCGTACACCATTTACAGCTGGGCGGACGAGAATCCGGCCACCACCTGCAATCTGGCGTGGGGACCGGGGGATCCCGGCGTGGGGCAGCGTATCGGCGATAGTTTTGCGGTGCGCGGCGCCGGCGTCAACACCGAGCTGCTGGCCGGGACCCGGAACGGCACGCTGGTGGTTTTGTTCAACACGGCGGATGGATTGAGTTTCAGTCCGAACGTGATCGACACGGCGCCCGAACCCGCGGGATTGGCGGGCTTGGGCGTGTCCTTTGGCGCGGGGAACACCTTCTGGACGAAATCCACCGGCTACCAATTCCGGCATCTCGCCTATGATCTCGCCAACGGCACCAACGGGTTGCTCCAAACATTTGCGTCCGGCCAGACCACCTGTTCCACGGTGGTGGTGGATCCGATCAATGGTCTGCTGGCGGGAACCGCGCCTTACGTCACGCCGGACGATGTCGAGCTTTACGACGTGCAGGGCGTGCTCGACGGCACGGCGGCGGAACCCACCCTGATTGACCAGGATTTCTTCAGAACGGACAACGATAACGGCAATGGCACCGGCGCACTGGCCTTTGACGTGCAGGGCGGCCGGTTGTTCGCCCTGGACACGAACAACGGATTGCTGGCGTTCAAGGTCGTGGCCCGTTTGTTCACCACCACCGTGGGCAACCAGGTCACCTACTCCTGGACGGGCCCAAGCGTGCTGCAAACATCGGCTTCGCTGACCGGGCCGTGGACCACGGCGGCCAGCGCCAGCCCCTACACGGCGACGGCCGCGCACACCACCCTCTTTTATCGCCTCGCGCGTTAAGTGACGCAACGGCGGGCCGTGATTGGCCCGCTGGCCGCGATCCCCGATCAGGCCTGCCGCCGGAGTTCTCCGGCGGCGGGCTTTTTTGTTGGCGCGCGCGGGATCGGTCCGGCCGCCGGAAAGGCACGGCGAAACCGGGCGGCAAAGATTTGAAACTTTCGTGCGGGTGGCGGGTTTTCTCAGTAAGCTGGGCCGCGAGTGGTCCCGGCTGAAAGATGACGAGAGACGAAGAATTTGTCGAGTTTATGCAAAGCTACCAGAACATGGTTTATGGTACTGCCGTGCGCCTGTTGGGTAATGAGACGGACGCCGCGGACATTTCCCAGGAAGTCTTCCTGCGGGCTTATGAACGATTTACTGAATTGTCGGGCAACGTCCGGCGGGGCGGCTGGCTGAAGACGGTGACCACCAATCTTTGCCTGAACCATCTCTCGCGCTACCGTTCCCGCTGGAAGTTTTTTTCGGAGATGTTCAGCTCCGACGAGGGGGACGAGGATTTTTCCGCCACGCTGGCGGCACCGGAAGCGGAGGACTTGGGGGCGGAAACGGTGGAACAACAAAAAGTGCTGGAAGCGGCGCTGCAGAAGCTGCCGGTGGCGCAACGCGTTCCGCTCGTGCTTTATCACTTTGAGGAGATGAGTTACGAGGAGATCGCGCGCCAGTTGGATGTGTCGATCGGAAAGGTGAAGACGGACATCCATCGCGGGCGGGAAGCCCTCCGGCAGCGATTGCAGCGCACGGCGGAGGGCGAATTGAAGCCCAGCTTTGCGGCCCCGGTGTCCTCCCGCCGAACCTTGTTGGGATGCGTATGAAAATGAACAATGAAGAACCCAACCGGCCGTGGGAGCGGGTGCTCCATGAGCGCTTGCGAGCGCTGCCGGAACCCCAGGCCCCCGCCGATCTCGTCCCCAAAGTCTGGGAACGAATCACGCAGGCGCGGGCCCGCGTCTGGTGGCGCAAGCCCTGGTTCCAATGGCCGCGGGGAATGCAGGTGCTTTCGGGATTGCTGTTGTTGGGGCTGTTGACGGTGGTCGGGGTCAGGGCACCCAACCTCACCGAAATAGCGTCCCATTGGACCGGGCCAGCCATCGGGCATTCCCCGATCTTGCATGTCTTCGGCAGCGTGGCCGGAGCCTTGGGAGACGCCGCCATGGCGGCGCTCGGTATGATCAAAACGCCTTATCTCATCGCCGGGGGTATTCTCATTGCCCTGGTGTATTTCAGTACGGTCGGCCTCGGGGCCGTTTTCTACCGTGTGGCCGCCGGAAACCAATCAATTGATTGACCTTATGAAGAAATGTTTTTTAGCGCGATTTTTCCTGCTGGTGACGATGCTTGGGTGGTTGCTGGCCGGGCCGGGATTGCTGCCGGCCCAGACCAACACCGTGGAGGAAGTGTCCGATCACAGCAGTGACCGGCCGACCATCGGTTCCAACTACCTGCTCGAAAAAGGTGAAACCTACCATAATAGCAAGGTCGTGATCGGCGGATCAGCCCGGATTGATGGCACCTTGGATGGCGACCTGGTAGTGATCGGCGGCGATGCCACGATTAACGGCAAAGTGACGGGTGAAGTCGTGGTGATCCTGGGCGGGACAGAACTGGGACCGGAAGCGGTCGTGGAGGGTGAACTGGTGGACATTCTCGGGCGCTCGAAGCGGGCGAAAAGTGCCAAGATCGTTGGGGATCAGACGATTATCAGCCCGGACGAGATTCCCGGTTTGGCCCGGGTGATTCCGTGGGTCACCCACGGCTTGCTCTGGGGGCGGCTGCTGACCTTTGACACCGGCTGGCCATGGTGTGTGGCGGCGATTCTATTGCTGTTCAATCTCGTATTGCAAATGCTCTTCCCCCGGCCCATCCAGGCCTCGGTGGATGCCATGGAGAAACGCCCCATTAGTTCGCTTTTTGTGGGGATTCTCACCAAAATATTGACCGGGTTTGTGACCTTGCTGCTGGTGGTATCCGTGGTGGGACTCATCGTGGTCCCATTTCTTTCGGCCGCGCTGATCGTTGCCTTTCTGTTTGGCAAAATCACCGTGTATCAATACGCCGGGCAGCAATTGGGCCGGCACACAGGGTGGTCGGCCACGGCGCGTCCGGCCGTGGCTCTGGTGATGGGAACGGCGATTTTCTACCTCCTTTACGCCATCCCGTTCCTCGGGATCTTTGTGTGGAGTTGCACCGGTTTGTTTGGGCTCGGGGCCGTGGTGCTGGCGGCCATGCAGCAGTTCCGGCGTGAACGGCCGAAGCTGCCGCCCTCCCTGCCGCCGGCAGTGAACCCGGCCAACCAGACAGTCCCACCGGCCAATCCGGCGTCCGGAGTGGCGGGCGAAACGGCGGGCGAAACCCTGGGCGTGCCTCCGACGCAGGCACCCCCGGCGGCGGCAGTGCCTGCGCTGTTGGAATTGACGCTTCTGCCGCGCGCGGGATTCTGGATCCGCCTGGGCGCGTTATTCCTGGATGGCATCGTGTTCATGATTCCGATCCTCTTCATCTTCCGTGGTTCCCCGCCGGGCTTCCAATTGACGTCACTGCTCTGGCTGGGCTATCACGTGGCCTTGTGGACCGGGAGAGGCACCACGGTGGGAGGAATCGTCATGGGTTTGCGGGTGGTGCGACTGGATGGCCGGCCGTTGGACTTTCCGGTGGCGCTGGTGCGCGGGTTGGCCAGTTCCCTTTCCTTTACGGTGCTTGGCCTGGGGTTTTTCTGGGCGGGATTAAGCCGCAGTAAACAGTCGTGGCATGACATGATCGCCGGCACGGTGATTGTCAAAGTGCCGCGCGGCCAATCGCTGATCTGAGGTTTGGATGGAAAATTGGGCGTGCGTTCCCCGGCGGGCGCGACTATCTTCGCCCGCCTTATGGCTGAGATAAAACCGTTTGCGGCATTGCGACCGCGACCTGAACTGGCGGCCCGGATTTGCGAATTACCGTACGACGTGATGTCCACGGCGGAGGCGCGGGAACTGGCGCGGGACAATGCGTTGAGTTTTCTGCACGTCAGCAAGCCGGAGATCGATTTGCCCGCGGACACCGATCCGTACGCGCCGGCGGTGTACGCCCGAGGTCGGGAGAATTTAGACCGCCTTATCCGGGAAGGCGCGCTGGCGCAGGATGCCCGTCCGGCCTTCTACCTTTACCGGCAAATCATGGGACAGCACGCGCAAGTGGGGTTGGTGGCCACCGCCAGTTGCGAGGACTACCTGCACAACCGGATCAAGAAGCATGAATTTACCCGCCCGGACAAGGAAGATGACCGTGTGCGGCACATTGAGGTGTTGAATTCCCAGACCGGTCCGGTGTTTCTTACCTACCGGGCCAGTGCGACCGTGGACGAACTGGTGGCCCGGCGGACGGCGGGGGAGCCCGCGGTGGATTTCACTGCGGCGGACGGGGTGCGGCACAGCGCCTGGGTGATCGATGACGCCCCGACTATTGATTTGCTGCGGGCGGAGTTCAAAAGTCTGCCGGCCCTTTATATTGCCGATGGTCATCACCGGAGCGCCGCGGCAGCCCGGGTTTATCAGAGCCGGCAGGGAGCCGGGGAAAGTGGCTGGTTTCTGAGTGTCATCTTCCCGCACAACCAGATGCAAATCCTGCCGTATTACCGGGTCCTAAAAGACTTGCCGGGAGGCAGCGCGGCGGGGTTGTTGGAAAAACTGGAGCCGATCTTCATTCGCAAGCCGGGCAGCGGCGGGGTGACGACGCGCAAACACGAGTTGGGCCTGTATGTCGCAGGCCAATGGCACAACCTGCATTTCCGGCCCACATTTGCGGCCACAAGCGACCCGATCGAGAAGCTGGATGTGACGCTGCTGCAGAAATACGTGCTGGCACCGTTGTTCGGGATCGACGATCCGCGCACGAGTCGGCAGATCAATTTTGTGGGGGGGATCCGCGGGACGGCCGAATTGGAAAAGTTGGTGGACCGGGGCGACTATGCCTGCGCGTTTGCGATGTTTCCAACCGGAATCGAGGATTTGATGACCATTGCCGATGCCGGGGGCATCATGCCGCCGAAGAGCACCTGGTTTGAGCCGAAGCTACGGGACGCAATGTTTTGCCATCAACTGGACAAGTAATTCCGTGGGGCGGCCGCAAAGTTGCATTCCGCCCCACGACCTGAACCGACCCCAGCCGCGCGAGGTGACCAGCGGCCGGGATGGGCAGGCACCAAACCGGATTCCTGAATGCGGGTGCCCGGCCGGAAAAAGAAGGAACGGGGGAACTTAAAGCGAATTGCGGTTTTGCGCCTTGGCTTTGGCCCAGCGCGCTTTTACCGCGGCGGCGATCGCCGCGCGGCCAGCCGCACTGATCTTGCGGGTGGGCTCGGGTTTCGTGGTCTTGTCGGCGGGTTTGCTTTTCCGATAGGCCGCCCAGCGGGCCTTTTGCGCAGCCGCGATCGCCGCCCGGGCTTCGGGGCTCATATGGCGGGATTTCTTGCCAGCCGGGGAAGCCGCCGGAGCGGGGGCAGAAACTTCCGGGGCGGCCGGCGCGGTTGCCGCCGGAGTGCCGCCGAGGAGGGCGGCCAATTCCCCGTTCAAGGCGTCGATTTGCTCACGCAACGCGACGGCCCTTCTTAATGTTACTACCGAAATGTTAGACAAATCATTGGTTATCATATAGTCACTCGTAATTCACTAAGCTGGAATAGTCAAGTTTTAGCCCGGCCGTTTGGCTAGACTGCGCAGCTTAGCCGCCGGCGGGCCGACGGGGGCGTTGATTCGGGTGCTTCAGTCCGGGTTGCGGGGAGGCCGGTTATGCTTCTGCGAGGCCTCGCGGAGGAGGCGCTTTTCGGCCGTGGTGAGGCTGTGGATGCCGGAACGGGAGATCTTTTCCAGAATCGTGTTTACTTGGCGCATTTCCTCGATGGCCGAGCGGGGACGCCGCCGGCGCGGCAGCCAATGGGAGAACCAATGGCCCGGGAGGATCACCGGCTGCCGGAGCAGCAGGAAGAGGAGCGCGAGGGCCAATCCGGACACGCCGGCGAAGAAATAGGGGCGGGCGACAACTGCATCCGGGTGGGCTGCTGCGGCGACCCATAACCCGGCCATCGCGCCGCCCAGATGCGCGTCATGGCCAATATTGTCACGACCACGACGCAGTGCGTAGTCGGATATCAGGAGAAAGCCGATGGCGTAAAGCCAGCCGGGCACGATCAGGGGGAAAAAGGGAAAACCGACCCCGCCGGGCAGGAGAAAAATGTGCGCAAAGATGATCCCGGACACCCCTCCGGAAGCCCCGTAAGCCCGGTATTCATGGTGCCGGTGCAGGAATAAGGAGAGCAGGCTGCCGCCGATGATGCTCGCCAAGTACAGGAGCAGGAGTAATCCCGGGCCATAAAAAGACTCCAGGCTGGTCCCGAAGGAGTAGAAACTCAAAAGATTCAGGGCCAGGTGTTGCCAGTCGGCATGAAGAAAGGCGGAAGTAACCAGCCGGTAACCTTCCTGGCGGGCCAGGATTCTCTCGGGGGCGAAAATAAAACGATCCCGCCACACCGGATCGCGGAAGCCGGTCGCCGAGCTGACGATGGTCAGCCCAATGATTACATAGGTAAACAATGGTTCGGTTTGGTCCATGAGGAATGGGGGCTGGCCGGCGCCCCGCCGGCCGCCCGGGTTTACGGGGGGGAGCCCGCCGCCAGCCAATGGCTGAGCCGACGGAAAATTTCAAAATTATCCTGGCCGCGAACCGCCACCCCGCCAATTCCCTTGCCACTCAGGGCGTCGTCACTGAGCCACCCGGAATCCGTGACCACGGCCACGTGTCCGCCTCCGGGCTCGGCAATGGCGAGGAGTGCCCCCGGAGTGTCCCGCGTTCCGCCGAGGGGTTTTTGGGTCAGGTCATTGAGAATCAGTGGGCGGGGGTTGGCGGGGTGGCCCGGCGTGATCACGACGAGATTGCCGGTGTAGTAACCCCAGCGCAAACCGCCGATCAGGGGAGTTTCCGCCGGCAATACCAATTGTTTGACATCGGTATAGAGGTTGGTGAATTGCAGGCCAAAGCGGCCCAGCAACCTATTCAGGTCGGTAATTTCAAGATTATGGTTCTCCTGATTGCCCATGACCACCAGGCCGCCGCCCCGTTCCACAAAGCGGCCCAGCGTGGCGATATCCGCGGAACTCACATGGTGGGGGGGCGGGTTGGTGCGCACGGCGAGGTCGCTCGGATTGGCGATCAGGACCACGTTAACGCCGGCCAGGGTGAGATCGGTCAGCGGTTCGGCGTGCACTTGCACCGTAAATTCCGTCCGCAGCCGGTTCAGGAGGTCATGGTAATTTCCGTCCGGCAAATAGCGGTTTTCGCCGAGGGCATTGAAGTAACGGCTGTACAGGATTACCGGTTTAGATTGGTTGGGGGAGGTGCCGGCAGGCGGTTCGGCCGCGGTGGCCGGGAGTAGCAGGCACGCTTCCAGCCCAATGGACGCCAATAATCCTCGCCAAGTCATGCCGACGTTTTAAGGGGTAAGCCCAGGAAACTCAATCCTGGAAAGGGCCGGCGCCGGGGTTGACTCCGGCCGCTGGCGGGCTGGTGCGGCCCGCGCAACTGTCCAAGGTTTAAACGGGCCGCACCGCATTGTACCAAACAGGGGGCGCCGCAGCCCCCAAATCACCGCCCGAAATCCGCATTGGCAGGGGCAGTCTTTCCTGAAACTGTTACGCACGAATGACGTTGACGTGAACTTGGGGTGAATTTAGCGCGGGAGCCAGATGGGCGGTTGGTGCGGAGTCGCGGCCGCCAACGGCAAGTTAGCGAAGGAGAAATCATGACAGAATGGAACCGGTTGTTTTGTAACGGAACCTGGTGGGCGGCCCTGCTTGCCTCCTGCGGCGCCTGGGGTTGTGCCCCGAGGGGAGGCGGAGCGGATCGGGTGCCGGTGGAATTGGCGCAGGCGGCGGAGGTCTTCCGGGCGGTGGCGCCGGCCTGCCGTTGCGAAGTGGGGGAGCGGATGGCAGGGCTGCTGCCGCATTGTCCAGTGCGGCAACAGGCCGCCTTGGGGACGGGGCATATCACGGTGCTGGATTACGAGCACCCTTCCTATGTGCTGACGGAAGGACAGGTCGTGAGGCTGCTGGGCAAACCGGATGCGCAGATTGATGGCAACTACATCTATGTGATTTGTCGGGAGTCCAAGTATTCCGGTTACCTGGAGGTGGAAATCCACGAGGGCCGGGTAGCCATGGCGCTGCTCACCGGCGGCTTCTGACCAACGGCGGCGGCGGGAAAACTCAATGACTCAAGGCAGGAGCCGGCCGACCAGGCTGCTGATGGTCTTGCCATCCGCCCGACCGGCGGCATTGGTTTGGACCGCCTTGATAACGGGGCCCATGTCTTTCTTGCTGGTGGCTCCCAATTCCTGGATGGCCGCACGGACCAGAGTTTCCAATTCCTCCGGCGTGAAGGGGGCGGGCAAAAAAGACTCGAGGATCGTGACCTCCTGCCGTTCCTTTTCCGCCAGTTCGGGGCGACCCCCCTGTTCGAACTGCGCCATCGAGTCCCGCCGCTTTTTCACCTCTTTTTGCACCACCGCGACGACTTCGGGATCGGGCAGGCTTTCTGTTTTCCGTTCGATTTGGACGTACCCCAGGGTGGATTTCAGCATCCGCAGGACCGAGAGGCGGTCCGCGTTTTTGGCCAGCATGGCGGCTTTGATTTCCTGGCCGAGGCGTTCCTGCAAAGTGGTGCTCATTCAGTAGGTTTTAGATTTTTCAGGGCATCGCGGACTTGGGCCGCCTTTTCGTATTCTTCGTTGGTCACCGCCTCGTGCAAGGCCTTTTCCAGCTTTTCGCGGCGGCTGAGCGGCCGCTTGGCCGCCACTTCATCATACCAGGCTTTCAAGGAGTTCAATTCACCGCTTTGCTCCACGAGATCGCCGCGACCGTGCTCCCGGTAAAAATCCCGGATTTTATTGATGCCCTCGTCGATTTGCTCCAGGGCGGTGCTGAAGTCGTTGACCCGGAGGGATTCGGTGGCGCGCGCCCGGGTGTGAATCATCAACAATTGCGGCCGGAACTGCTGGACAGTCCAGGCCAATTCCGAGTTTTCCGCATGTTTGGTGACAAAATCAAAAACCGTCAGGTTGCGTTCGGTGTCGCGGATCACACCGGCGTAATCCTCCAATTGCAATAGGCAGATATAACGGTGGTGGTATTGCACCGCCTCCATCTGGAGTTTTGAGCAATCTTCCGCCTTGAGCACAAAGCCTTCGTCGCTGCCGCCGTGGTCGGCGAGATGTTTGTAAAACCGGGCCTGGTAAAACTCAAAAAGCGACGAATGGCCGAGGGGACGTTTGCCATCGGGACGGCCCGAGGCATTGAACTGCAGCAAGCCCAGATCCACCCGCAATTGGATCTTTTCCAGACCGTCTTTGCCGGTGAATTTCCTGACCACCACCTGGCCGGGCTGGTAATCCCATTGCTCCAACAGGTGTGAAATGTCAAAGTTCATAAGGCGAATATAATGAGTGGCAGGGTCAAGTCAACGCGGCGAGCGTGCAAATTTTGATTATTTTGGCACGGGGGACCGCGATCTTGCAGCATCGACATTCTGCCCGTCGCGCGCTAATTGTCACCCATGTCATCCGGCCTCAGCGTTAACATCCATCCGAGCCTCTTTCCCGCCGCCGTCCGTCACGATTTGCTGGCGGCCCTGAAGGCCCGGCGGGTTCCCTCCCGGTGCCACTATGAAAGTCTGCGGCAGGCGCAAAAGTGGCTCGACCTCCACCGAGCCTATGCTCCTTCCGCCCGGGATCCGGATTGCGGTTCCGCCTTAACGGAGGCGTACCGGGTGGTGACGGGCACCATCCGGGCGCGCCGGGTGGAATTGGTGGGGCTGTGCTGCGGCGACGGCTCCAAGGAAGCGGAAATGCTGGCGGGCTTGGGGCGGGCCGGGAAGGCGGTGGTTTACCGCCCCTGTGACGGGAGCCTGCCCCTGGTGCTGGCGGCGGCGCTGGCCGCCGCCCAGATCCAGCCCCGGGAGACCATTCATCCCCAGCTTTGTGATTTTCAAAACGCGGAAGATTTGGCCAGTTTTCTGGCTCCGGCGGCGGGTGGCCGACAGATTCGCCGATTGGTCACTTTTTTCGGCGCGGTGCCGAATTTTTCGCCGCGATTGGTGGCGACGCGCCTGGCGGACATCCTGCGCCCGGGCGACCAGCTATTGTTGAGCGCCAATCTCATTCCGGGCCGGGGAAGCCGGCAGGATTGGGAACGATTGCGACAGCAATATGATAATCCCCTGACCCGGGAATGGCTGGGATTATTCTTGAGCGATCTGGGAATTCCCGCGACGGCCGGCCAGTTGCAAACCATTGTGGAACCCTGCCCCGAAGCCAGCGGTCTGCGCCGGATTACCGTTTATTTTCGGTTTTCCCAGCCGGTGGAGGTCCGGATTTATGACGAAAGCCGACGCTACCGGACCGGGGAACGCCTGCGGCTGTTCTTTTCCTACCGGTATACGCCGGAACTTTTGAGTGGGATGCTGGGGAAAAAGGGGTTGAGTTTGGCGGGGCAATGGCTGGCCCAATCCGGGGAAGAAGGGGTTTTCTGGCTCCGGCGATAACGGGCGGCGGTTGGCATTGTGGTACGTAAGCTGCTGACGGAGAGGGGTAGCTCGTTATTTGAGTGGCCAAGCTGATAAATGGGGAGCATTGTAACCCATTATCAGCATTTATTAACAGAAAGACAATAATTGTGAGATTAGATACTCTTTTTTTACAGTTCGAATGTGGAGCGCGAATTTCCCCGGATTCCGGGGTCGCGGGCAGATCTTGATTGTGGCCGCTGCCAAACTCCTTCATCCGCGAATCGCTGAGTCCAAATGCCGGGCAGGAATTCCCGCGGGAAAGGATCAGCCGGATGAAATCATGGTCATGAGCACGATCGTCAGGATGACGCCGCCGGGTGTTCGCCGCGCCACCGCCGGGAGGGTTTGGCGCCCGGGATGGCTGTACTGGCTGGTTTTCGTGTGCGCGCTGGTCACGCGAAGTGCGTGGTCCGCCAACATGACGCCCATTGTGGTGACGGGATTTAACCGGGACGTGGTGGTGGAAAAGACCTCCGGGAGCTCCCCTTACTCGACCGCGCTGGAATACAATCCGGGCGAAGGTACGGCCTATTATCAAACGGGACTGGCCGGGAAAAATCATGGGTTGCCGGCTTCGGGGTTGTTTGCCAGTGCGCTGGCGGATGGCACCACCTTCCAACTGCAGGCCTACACGGGGCCGAATGCGCTGGTGCTCAGCAGTGAAACCGGATTGACCTCCGGGACCCTGACCCTGACGACTCCGCTGGTTTACAAACGGATCGCGATCCTCGCCAACTCCGCCAGTGGCGGCTCCGGGTCGGCCACGCTCACGATCCGCTTCAGCGACGGCACCACGTATGCCACCACCTACGTGGCCCAGGATTGGTTCAACACCGCCGGAAACATTGCTTTGCAGGGCAGTGAAAGGATCTCTTTGTCCAGCGGGGCGGTCGCGGGCGCTCCCACCAATCCCCGGTTCTATCAGACCACTTTGGCGCTGGGAAACCTGTTGCCGAACAACAAGCCGATTGTGAGCCTGACTTTTTCCAAGGCGACCGGGGCAGGGGCGACCGCCATCTATGCGGTCAGCGGCGAGGTGGTCATCCAGTCCCCGGCCATTATCACCACCCAACCGGTCAATCAAACCGTCGGGGAGGCGGGAACCACGAGTTTTAGTGTGGGGGCCGCGGGGTTGCCGGCGCCGGCCTTGCAGTGGTATCGGAACGGCAGCCCGGTAACCCGGGCGACCAACGCTGTTTTCACGATCACGAGCGCGGCTTTCGCCGACAATGGCTCGCCGGTTTTTGTCACCGCCACCAACCTGGCGAATGGGGTGGCATACAATGTCACCAGTGCCGTGGTGACGTTGACGGTCATCCCCGACACGACGCCCCCCCGGTTGGTTGGGGCGCAATCGCTGGGATTGAGTAATGTGCTGGCGTGGTTTTCCAAGCGGTTGACCGCCGCCACAGCGACCAATCCGGCCAATTACGTCCTGACCGGGCCCACGGGAAAGCTGTTGGTGGGCGATGCGACCTTGGACAGCACGCAGACGAATGTCCTCCTGGGCGTCAGCCAGATGGATGACGCCGCGCTTTATCAGCTCACCATCAACGGATTGCGGGATCAAACAGCGACGGGCAACCTAATCATCACGAACTCCGCCACGAACTTCATAGCCCATACTTATGCGGCTTTGGACGTCGGGGGACCGCCGCTGGCCGGTGGCGCGGTGGAGTTGACGAATGGCTGGCAGGTGGCTGGCAGTGGCGACATCGGGGGCAACAGTGACCAGTTACAATTGAGTAGCCGGCGGCTGGCCGGCGATTTTGATGTGGCGGCGCGACTGGCGAGTATGACGGATTCCGACGCCTGGGCGAAGGCCGGACTGATGGCGCGCGAATCGCTGGCCGCGAACAGTCGGTTCGCAGCGACCTTCGCGACGCCGAGCATGAATGGCGATTTTTTTGAATACCGCGATCCGACCGCGGGAAATGCCGTGAGCGCCGGGTCTTTTCCCGCGAATTATCCCAATACCTGGCTGCGGCTCCGGCGGGCGGGGAATGTTTTCAGCGGCTATGGTAGTTACGATGGGCTGAACTGGACCCGGCTGGGCCAAGCCACTATTACCATGCCTTCCGAGGTTTATTTCGGATTGGCCGTCGGCAGTCTGGCGGCGAATCAAGCCGCCGTCGCGCAATTCGTCGATATCACCGCGGTCGGCTCGAATGCGGTGGTCAATGTCATCACCAATCCGCATGACCAACCCGGACCTTCCAGCCGGAAAAGTCCGTTGGCGATATCGGAGATCATGTATCGGCCCGCGCCCCGGCCGGACGGATTGAATCTGCAATATCTGGAGCTCTACAATTCCAATCCCTGGTTTCACGATGTGAGCGGCTACCGGCTGGTGGGGGCCAATCTGGGCTACACTTTTCCGGCGGGAACGATTATTCCCGGCGGGGGTTATCTGGTCGTGGCATCCGCCCCGGCCGATTTACAAACGGCGTATGGCATCACCAATGTGATGGGGCCGTACACGGGCAGCCTGAAGTCCAGCGACCTGGTGGAACTCCATGACGAGCAAGACGCGGTGCTGTTGAGCGTGCCTTACGCGAATACCCCGCCCTGGCCGGTCGCCGCCAATGGCGCCGGTCATTCGCTGGTGCTGGCCTATCCCACCTATGGCGAGGGGGACCCGCGCGCCTGGGACAGCAGTGATTTGGTGGGAGGCTCCCCGGGGCAAATGGAGGCATTCCGGGCGGTGCCGTTGCGCGATGTCGTGATCAACGAATGGCTGGCGCATGTGGAAAGCCCCGCCGGGGGGCAGTATGTGGAGCTCTACAACCACGGTAATCGGACCAATGACCTTTCGGGCTGCATTCTGACGGATGAGGCGGCGGCAAACAAATTTGTCATTCCTGCCGGCACCCTGATCGGACCGGGTGGCTTTGCCGTATTCGGCTCGGACCAACTGGGCTTCGCCTTAAATGGGGCGGGCGGGGTGCTTTACCTCTGGCAGGCGGATCGTTCCCGGGTGCTCGACGTGGTGCAGTATGAAGCCCAGGCGGACGGGGTGGCGGAAGGAAGATGGCCGGATGGCGCGGTGAATATCCAACCTCTGCAGGCGCCAACGCCCGGGACCAACAATAGTGACGTGCTGGTGCGAGACGTGGTGCTGAACGAACTGATGTATGATCCGATCAGCGGCAACGATGATGACCAATATATCGAGCTTTATAACAAGGGGACGAATGCCATCCCGCTGGGCGCATGGCAGTTTAATTCCGGGGTGACTTTCAGCTTTCCTTCGAACTCCGTGCTGGCTCCGCATGGTTATTTGGTGGTGGCGCGCAATCTCACGAATCTGTGGGCCAAGTACCCCAACCTGAATAGCGGCAACACGGTGGGCAATTTTTCCGGCCGGTTATCCCATAATGGGGAACGACTGGCCCTGGCCATGCCGCAAGTGCTTTCCGTGGCCGATGGCCGGGGCGGGCAGACCAACCGCACAATCTACGTGGTGGAAGACGAGGTCACCTGGGGCACGGGTGGTCGTTGGGGCCAGTGGGCCAAAGGCGGGGGCAGCAGTCTGGAACTCATCGATCCCCGCGCCAACCACCGGTTCGCCGCCAATTGGGGCGACAGTGATGAAACGCACAAGTCGCAGTGGACGACGATCGAGGCCACCGGGGTGCTGGATAACGGGGTGAATTACGATCCCTCGATTGATTACGCGCAGCTTGGTTTGCTGGATGTGGGGGAATGCCTGGTCGATAACGTGACCGTCCTGGGGACGGAGGGGACGAATTTGGTAATGAATTCCGATTTTGAAAGTGGGGGGACTAACAATTGGACAATGCAGGGCTGTCACGCGCGTTCGAACTGGGAACTCAAGGGTTACGCCAGCGGGCACAGCCTGCGCGTCCGTTGCAGTGACCGGTTGTGGACGGGGGTCAATTCCTGCCAGGCCGCGCTCTGGCCCAACAGCCTCATCGTGGGCCAGACCGCCACCTTGCGGTTTCAAGCCCGCTGGCTGCGGGGTTGGCCAGAGGTACTGATGCGGCTCAACGGCAACTGGCTCGAAGCGACGGGAACCCTGCCGGTGCCGCGAAACCTGGGCACCCCGGGATTGCCCAACAGCATCGCCACGGCCAACGCGGGGCCGGCGATCTATGAGGTGGCCCATCTGCCGCCAGTGCCGCCGCCGCTGCAACCCGTCCTGGTGACCGCGCGGGCGCAGGATGCGGACGGGGTGGCCAGTTTGGTGCTGAATTACCGGGTGGATCCGGCCACCAGTTATGTCGTGGTTCCGATGACCGATGACGGCAACGGCGGTGACGCGGTGGCCGGGGACGGTTTGTATACGGCAACAATTCCGGCCCAACCGGGGGGGACAATCGTGGCCTTTTATGTGGCGGCGACGGACCGACAAGGGGCCGGCACCCGCTTCCCGGCCCTGGTGGATGACAATGCGCCGGTGCGGGAGTGTGTGGTGCTTTTTGGCGACAACAATCCGACGGGTTCCTTTGGCGCGTATCATCTTTGGCTCACGCAGGCCAATGTGACGCGTTGGAGCAGCCTCTCGGATTTGAGCAATGAGCCGATTGACGCCACCATGGTGAATGGCAACCGGATCATTTACAACGCGCAGGGGCGGTTTGCCGGGAGTCCTTATCATCAAACCTTTGATGCGCCGAACGGGACACTGTGCCATTACAAGTGGATTTTCCCGGATGACGACAAATTCCTGGGGGCGACCTCGTTCAACAAAATCCACCAACCCGGCAATTCTCCCGGGGATGATTTTAGCCTGCAACGGGAACAAATCGCGAACACGCTGCTGCGCGCGCTGGGGGTGCCCTGGTTGAATCGGCGGTATGTGGTGGTATTGGTGAACGGCAACCGCCGCGGGGTACTCATGGAGGATACCCAATGCCCGGACGCCGATGTGGTCAAGGAACGGTTTCCCAACGATCCCGATGGTTTTCTCTATAAGATGGCCGGGTGGATCGAATTCGCGCCGGTCGCCCAGGGGATCGGGATCCCGTTTGCCAATCAATCCTGGTGCGATATCGTGCCGTACACCACCACGGGGAATGTGAAAAAGCCGGCGCGCTACCGGTATAATTGGTTGATTCGCCGCACGCCGGATTCCGCGAATAATTTCACCAATGTCTTTTCTTTGGTGGATGCGGCCAATTCCTACGGGAGCGCCAACTATGTGGCCAATCTGGAAAGCCTCGCGAACATGGAGAACTGGCTCCGGCTCTTCGCGGCTAATCATGCGTCGGGAAATGGCGATTCCTACGGGGCCCAAAACGGCCAGAATGTGTATGCCTATGTGGGCACGCAGGGCACAAAATTCTCCCTGATAACCTGGGATTTTAACATGGTGTTCGGGAGTGCCTACGCGTGGGCGCCGGGCCAGAACCTGTTTTTCGTCAATCCGCAGGATCCCGCCACGGCCAATTTGTTTGCGGAGCCGGAATTTCGCCGGATGTATTGGCGGGCGCTGCAGGAGTTGGTGAACGGTCCCCTGACGCCGGCCAACAGCACGCCGCTGGCGGTGGCCAAATACAACGCGTTTGTGGCGAACGGATTGAGCGTGGAAAATCCCCAGGGCAATATCCTGCCCTGGATGGGGGCCGCGCATGACAGCATCGCGGCGCAGTTGGCATTGGAGGATGCGGCGGCATTCACAGTGAATTTCGCAGCTGCGCGGAGCAACGACGTGACCTACCTTTCCGGGCAGGCGCCGGTGATGGTGAAAACCGTCCTGGTCAACGGGACGCAATATCCGCTCACCTGGACCACCACGACCAACTGGGTGGTGGCCGTACCCCTGGTTGCCGGCACAAACCATTTCAGCATTCTGGCGGTGGACATGCATGGCCAGCCCATCACGGGGATGAGCAATTCCGCGACGGTGGTTTACAAGGGCACGCCGCCCGCTCCGGGGGGGCAGGTGGTGATCAGCGAATTGCAGCCCCGCCCCCCCGTGGCCGGGGCACAATATGTGGAATTGTTCAACAATTCATTGACCAATACCTTTGATCTTTCTGGCTGGTCGCTGCCCGCGCTGGGCTACACCTTCCCGGCGGGTTCCCTCCTCGGTCCCCGCGGCTATCTGGTTCTGGCGCTAGATGTGGTGGTCTTCGCCAATGTTTATGGGGCGACGCAGCGCGTATTTGACACCTTTTCGCAGCCGCTATCCGCGGGGGGAGAGCATCTGGTCCTGCTGGGGATAGCTACGAATGGCAGCGCGGCTCCCGTCATTGCCGAAGTGCAATATGAAGCGGCCGCACCGTGGCCGGCAGCCGGCAGCGTGCCGGGACCAGTCCTGGCCTTGATTGATCCGCAACGCGACAATTGGCGGGTGGGCAATTGGACGAATGCGATCCCCAGCCCGGGCCAGATCAGCCAGGCCCTGGAAAATCTGCCGGCTTTTCCGTCGCTGTGGATCAACGAAGTGCAGGCCGATAATCTGACGGGCATCACCAACGGACTCGGGGGGCGGAGCGCCTGGCTGGAACTGTACAATCCCGGTTCCAACGCGGTGCCGTTGACGGGGCTTTTTCTGGCCAATAATTACTCCAACCTCACGCAGTGGGCCTTTCCGCCCGGCGCCGTGATCAATCCGGGCCAGTTTTTGGTGATCTTTGCCGACGGACAGGACAATCTTTCCACGCCGGCGGAATTGCATACCAGTTTCCTCCTGCCCGGTGGTTCCGGATCGGTCGCGTTGAGCCGCACCTATCTGGGCCAGACGCAGGTCATTGATTATCTTAACTACACGAATTTGGGGGTGAACCACTCCTTTGGTTCGGTGCCCGATGGCCAGATTTTCAACCGGCAGGAATTCTATCTCACCACTCCCGGCGCCGCGAACAATCCGGCACCCGCTCCGCTGACGGTGGTCATCAATGAATGGATGGCGAGCAATCAGCATACGCTGGGAGATCCATTGGACGGCAACAAAGCCGACGATTGGTTTGAACTCTACAATTATGGCCCCACGCCGGCGAATCTGGCCGGCTATTATCTGACCGCGGCGCTGACCACTCCGTTTATGTTTCAAATTCCGGCGGGCTACGTCATCCCCCCGGGAGGATTTCTCCTGGTCTGGGCAGACAAGAAGAACACCGCGGGCAGCGCCGACCTGCATGTTAATTTCAAATTGTCCAAGGTGGGAGCGAGCATTGGTTTGTTTCGCGGGGACGGGCAGGTGGTGGATTATGTGACCTTTGCGGCGCAGGGGCCGGACATCAGTCAAGGCCGGTTTCCAGAGGGTGGGCCCAACTGGTATTTTATGAACAGCCCGACTCCGGGAAGGGCGAACATCATTCCCAATTCCCCGCCGGTGCTACCCCCGATGGCCGACCAAGTCATGACGGTGGGGCAGACCCTTACCTTGCTGGCGGGGGGCGTGGATCTCGACCAGCCGCCGCAGCAATTGAATTATTCTCTGGGAGCGGGGGCTCCCGCGGGGGCGCTGATCGATCCGGTGACGGGCGCGCTGGTTTGGACCGCCACCAACGGGCCGGATACGGTCAGTTTTACGGTGGTGGTGACGGACAATGGCACGCCCAACCTGAGCGCCAGCCAGACGTTTTTCGTGCAAGTGGTGCCGGTGCCGGAGTTGACGGTGCAGGCGTTAGCCGATGGGCAATTACTCTATTCCTGGGGCGGAACGGCGGGGCAGCGATTCCAATTGGAATACACCACGGATCTGACTGCCAATGAGTGGGCTGCCCTCGGTAGCGTGGTGGTGGCAACCGGGAATTCCGTGGCGGTGGAGAGCTCGGTTCCCGACGCTTCCGCGTCGGTCTTTTATCGCCTGCGCGTGCTGCCGCCGGGCGGTAACTAAGCGCGGGAGGCCGGGACCTCAGCGCGCGCCGGCGCGTTGCAGCGGGTCCCAATGACGGGAGTTGACGAGGGCCAGGGTGCTGCCATCGGCGGGATTGGCAGGCGGGTTGATGTTCTCGCTCTTTTCGGCGGCAGAATGGCCATCGTTGAACGAAACCACGGCGAGACCCAGGTGTCGCTTGGGTTCCACCCCCTCATAGGTGGGAAAGGAACTGGCGGCCACCACCGAGGGAATCATGCAGGCGGATTCCCACCACAGGCTGCTGCTCCAACTCGCCGGGTTGCCATAAGGCTCCTTGTCCCCGATTACCAGGTTGTCCGAGGGATTGACGATCCGGTTACGTTTGAAGGTTTCGGTCACCGGGAAGGCAATGCCTCCCACACTGATGTTGTCCGCCCCGTAGGGATGACGGCCAAGGAAGTAACCGTTGTAACCATACCCCACCAGATTGCAGTCAAAAGCCCATTGCCAGGCGGTGCCATTATCGAGTCGTTTGCCGGCGATGGCGGGGTCGTGGAACAGGTTGCTCCGGCCGCCGCCGTAAGTCGCGATGGTGACGCCCCACCAGTTGGTCAGGGAAATGGCGCCGTCCGTCGAGTTCACATTCTGATTCCGGTGCGCGGGAAAGGTTTCGTTATTTTCATCCGTGTAAAATTGCATGAAAAGCCCGATCTGGCGGAGGTTGTTCAGACAGGCGGTGCGTTGTCCCCGCGCCTTGGCCCGGGCGAGGGCCGGCAGCAGCATGGCGGCGAGGATGGCAATGATCGCGATGACCACGAGCAATTCGATCAGCGTGAACCCGCTGACCGCCGATCGTTTCGGTTTGGCCGAGGGTTGGGCGCACTGGGTTCCGGTTTTTTCGCGCAAGAACTTCATGGATGTCTCGACTTTCTTTTCGCCCACGGGTGCAAAGGTTTAGAACATCGGATAATTGTGATGATCAGTTCAGAAAGTTTACCGTCGGTCCCATGGAATGCAAGTTTCGGGGCGGTAAAACCCCGGTAACAAAAGAATGGCGGCGGCGGGCGGCTGGGCGCGCGCGCCGGGCGGTTTTTGCGTTGACGCTGATGCCCGGCGGGCGGTAGCTAAGAAACACGAGAACCATGCCATTCACCTTTCCAGCGGGGTCAACCACCCGACGACCGGCGCACGGCCGATTAAGCCTGATTCTTTGGCTGATCGGATGGGTGCTCGGCCTGGGGATTGCGCCCGAAAGCCCGGCGGCGGACCTGTTGGCCGATGGTTACCATGTGTATCCCGGGCAAAGCATCCAGGAAGCGGTTGATCTGGCTGGGCGGAATCCCACGAACAAAATGGTGAAAGTGCATGCGGGCGAATACCGTCCGGCAGCCAAACGCCAGGCGCTGGTCTGGTTTAATGCCAGCCACAATGGGGTGCGGCTCGAGGCGGTGGGAGCGGTGACCTTGACCGCGGCAAATCCCGCGTTGACCAGCCCGCGGGCCGAAGGCTACCCGGCGGTGGTGAATCATGTGGTTTATTTCGGTCACGGGGTGGGCTCCAACACCGTGATCCAGGGCTTCCGACTGACCGGGGCGAACCATTTTGTGAGTGACAAATTCACCCGGCAAATGGAGCCGGACACCGTCGTGCCCAAGAACCTGTTCTTTTATACCGATGGCGGGGCCATCAAAGTCTTTGGGCGGTCGTCGCCAACGTTGCGCAATTTGGAGATCGTGGATAATTACGCCAGTCCCTGCGCCGGCGGTATTTCGGTGCAGCAGGAAGGACTGAACCAGGAGCCGGTGGTAATCGAAAACTGTATTTTTCGCCATAACCTGGCGCAGGTGACGGGTTCGGCCATCGACCTGCTGGCGGGCAGTGCGGCCCGCATTCAGAATTGCCTCCTGACCGGTAATGCCTCCAACCAGGGGATCGATGTGGTGGGGGAGCGTTCCGGGGAATTACATTTTACCAATTCCGGGGTGCTGACGATTTTTCAACATTCCGTGGCGTTGGTGCAGAATTGTACCTTTGCCGGAAATCGCAATGCCGTGGACGACATGGGGGGAGCCAGCGTTTATCGCAACTGCGTGTTCGTCGACAACGGGATGACCAATGGCTTGGCGGGCACCCAACGCTATGAAATGGACTTGCCGGCGGGGGCCAGGGTGACCGGTTGCGTATTTCACAGTCCGCTCCCGGATCCGCGTGGCGTGGTGAGGTCGGCGGAAAACCTCCTGCAGGCTCCGGGACCGCAGTTTGACAGCGACTTTGTGCCGGCGGCGCCGGAGTACCGCGCCGCCGGATACCGACCGTCACCCGCCCCGGTCAGCGCGGTTCGGTGATGGTGAGCAGACCATTCATGGTCGGGCTCTCGGCAAGCGACTGCTTTTTGCCGGAGGGCCAGGTGACTTCAATGCGGTCGATCTTGGTTGCCTCCCCCAGGCCGAAATAGAGCGGCAGGGAGCTTTGGGCCAGGTAACCCGATTTGCCATCATGGTAGCGGGTATAGGTGGCGTTCCCGCAATGCACTTTCACCGTGGCGCCCAATCCGTCGCGATTGGAGACCGTGCCCACCAGCTTGACTTTGAGAAAGTGGATTTTTTTCCGCTCGGCGAGATTGCTGACGAGCACCATGGGCCGGTCATTCATTTCATTCGTAACGATATCGAGATCACCGTCATCATCCAGGTCGAAAGCCACCGAGGAGCGGGAGCTAATGGACCCGACGACATCCAGGAGGCCCTTCTTGTGGTAGGCCAGGGGGTGCTTCTTATCGGCGCCCGAGCAATCGAGCGTGAAGTAAACCTTTTCGATCCGGTTATCCTTGCGGGGTTCCACGCCGAGCACGTATTCACTGTCCAGGAAACGTTTGCCACCTTCGTTCAAGAGCACGGAATTGATGGCGTAACGGAAGGGATAACCCATGCCGGCGGTCACAAACACATCCTCAAAGCCGTCGGCGTTCAGGTCCGCGACGCTGATGCCCCAGGGCCAGTAAGTTTCGGAACCGTTCTGGTCGGAGATTTCCTTGAAGGCGCCGCCGCTGCCCGGGTTCTGGTAAAAGGCATTGCCAAAAATGTTGTTGGCAGCGCCTTGGAGGAAGGCATCCGACCATTCGACCCCGCACCAGGACTCGCTTTTCCGTTTCTCAAAACTCCGACTGAAATCCGCCTTGCCGGACTTGGTCTGCAGATCGGTCATGTCCGAGTGCATATCCGTAACATAGAGGTCGATCAGTCCGTCGTTGTTCCAATCGAAGAATTTGATTCCCATCGCGCCCCACGGGGTTTTGGGGAAGTAGGCGGCGGTTTGTTCGGCGAACTTGCGGCCCCCGGAGTTCAGGTAGAATTTGTTGTCGCCCTGCATATTCAGCACATACAGGTCAGGGTAGCCGTCCTGATTCAGATCGCAGAACGAAGCGTCCCCGCTCCAACCCCGGTGTTGCAAATTCAGGTCCGCGCTGACTTCCTTGAATTTGCCGCCGCCCAGATTTAAATAGAGCAGACTCTGTTCGCTGCGCTCCGGCTTGAGGTGGCTGGCGAAGGCATCCTGGTAAGCCAGGTAGAACCCGCCGGCCCCTTTTTCCCCGCTGGTGAAGACGCCGATGTTGGCGACGAAAAGGTCCAGGAGTCCATCATTATTAAAATCAAAGAAGACGGCGCCGGAGGAATGCCCCACATAGCCCACCCCGGCGAACTGAGTGATGTCCTGAAAGCGCCCGTGGCCCAGGTTTTTGAAAAGGACATTGCCCATGTTCACCGTCGTGACGAACAGATCCGGGAGTCCATCATTGTCGATGTCGGCGAAGGAGGCGCCCGCGCAAACGCGGTCCGCCAGGCCCACGCCCGCCGCGGCCGTAATGTCTTCGAACTTGCCGTGGCCGAGGTTGCGCCAGAGTTGATTGCCGCCGATCTGGTTCACAAAATAGATGTCGAGCAGGCCGTCCCCATCCACATCCGCAACCGCAATGGCGGAGCCATGGTCATAATGCGCGGGCTTCCAGTTCTTGGCGGCATCGTCCACGACGTGGTGTTCAAAGGTGATACCGCTCTGCTCCCGCTGATCCGCAAACTGGAAATCATGGAAGGCCTGCCAGGTCTTGGCCTCCTCCAACTGCCGCAGCTTGTTCTTTTCCAGCGTGCGGATGGTGTTTACATTGAGCTTGAGCGGGTCAATGCTGGGCCGGGGTTCTTCCGTGGCGTGTAGAGTGGTGAGGCCGCCCAGGGCCAGGAAAAGGGAAGTCAGGGCAGGCGCGCGCAAAAATGCTGATTTCATATATTCAGTATCTGGCCAGGGCCGTCCGGTTTGGTTGTCCGGGAAACGACGACGGGCATTTCGGGTATGGTAGCGAAAGTCCGCCAGGTTAAAAGTATTTCTTACGCTCGGCATCAACTTCCGCCCGCGGGATCCGCCGGCCAGACGATCCGGTCAAATTCCCGGCGCAGTTTTTGACCGCGAGCGGGGTTGATCGATTCCCAGTGGGCGATCCGGCCTGCGAGGTGCGCGTGAAAATCGGGCAATCCCGCCCGGTTTTGACCGGCCGGGCCATGACGGACGCAGTTGTGCAGCGTGGCTTTGAGTTCGTCGAAAGCGGGACGGGGGAGATTGGGATGCGCATTGAGCACGATCCCCGCGGCGCGCTGGGACACCGACGGCGGCATGATGCGGGTTTTGCGGGTGTGGACCGCAAAGCCCTCCTCGAGCACGATCGCGGCGACGCGAATGTAAAAGCGTTCGACGCCGCGGGCGAACTCCGGTCCCCCGGAGAAGACCAGATCGTCGGCGTAGCGCGTGTAGCACGCTCCCGCCGCCCGGGCATACCCGGCCAGACGGCAATCGAGCCGGTAGGCGGCCAGGTTAGCCAGCGCGGGGGAGGTGGGCGCCCCTTGAGGAAGGTGAGGGCGACGATAGATAAGTTCCAACGAACGGCCGACGGCGGCGGTAGGCGAACTGGAAAAGCCGGCCAGCACCGTCCGCGGGCTCGTGTTGGTGCACAACCCGGCAAGGAGGGCGGCGACCGGCTCGGGGTAGCCGGCGGTCAGAAAAATAGCCAGGATGCGGGCTCGCGTGATCGTGGGAAAAAAATCCTGCAGATCCAATCGCAGCACCATGGCCTGATGGACATGGGGGGCGACGAAACTGCCCACGGAGTGGCCCACGCGGAATCCATGGGCCGCCTCATGGGGCGGGATCTGGTCCAGAATCCGGGTGAGCAGGTGGCGCTGAATAGCCTTTAATCGTTGCTTGGGGGATTCGATGAGACGCGCGCTGCCGTCGCGTTTCGCCAGCCAACGGTAATGATAATGGCGCAGCGGTCCGGGGGGTAATTGGCCCTCCAGAGTGCGAAGGTCGGCAAACCAGAACAGTTCATTCAGATCCAGGTTCAGCCAGCGCGCCAGTTCGCCCGGGGTGCAGAGGGGCGGGAGCGGCCAGGAGCACGGCGGGCCGAGGGCGGGAACCATCTGGGGGCGGACGTCGCGGTTGGGATGGCAACATGATTTAAACTTAAGGACATCCCCGGCGAATCCCTGGTCGGCGGCAATGAACCTTTCCAGGCGGAATCGGCGCGGGCGACGGCCGGGGCCAAAGTGCGCGAGGAGGCGGCGGACCATGGGGCGCAACCAACGGGGGCGGCGCTCAAGGATCGCAGCGGCGCGATCCACCAGGCCGGCCTCTTCCAGGTGGCCGGCCAGCATTGTCTCGGCGAGCAGGCCCGCCAGTTGTTGCCGCGGTTTCATTACCCCAATGACCGGCCGATGCTCCAACGCGTCTGGTCGTGCGTGAGCGTCCCTGCGAGGATAGCGCAGAGTCGCTCGCGCGATGTTACGGGTGACTGTCGAGTTGCCCCGGGGTAACCCCGGAGAGAAGAAGTCTGAACGAGTCAGCTTCCCCGGCTTGGAGCATCGGCGGTCACGCAAATTAACGGCCTTCGGGACCGGGCTGTCAACCGGGATTCAGGCGGGTGGAAATGTCCGCCTGGCCTGGCCCGGCTAGGCCGGATTGTCGCAAGGGGACGTTTCCTCGCGAAAGGAATCGCCGCAAAACCGCCAAAATCTCTGGTCGGAGGGATCCATCGCAAACAGATGCACCCAGCCATTGGCCACCAATTGCCGGACGTCCCGGTGCCGCGCGAGGAGGTCCCGGAGCACGGTCGGATTCGCCTCGATGAAAACGCTCAGGCGCAACGGCTCATGCACCCATTGGGCACCGTCATGCAGGGATTGCAGCGGGAGTCCGGACTGCAAATCGCCGCCGTTTCCCTGCCAGACGCCGAAGGTGCCGACCAGGTTGTGAAGGACCTTGTTTCCGCTGCCGAACAACCGGTTGTTTACGGTGGAGCCATAGTATTGCAGGTTAATCCAACTGGCCACGACCATCGGGGCCAACAGGATGAGTTCCGCGACCGTGTGGTCGACGTCCAAACGGGCCTCGTAATTGTGCAGGAAGACCCGGCCGCCGAGATTCCGGCCCTGGGTTCGTGGGCGCGGCGCGGCCACGAACGCGGCATTACCCGCCAGGCCCCATTCCGGCCGCACCTGCGCCCAATCGCGGCTGCGCTGGAATACCTTCTCCGCCAATTGCGCCGGGGGCACGCCCCCCAGACCCAGGGAAGCCGCGCGCTCCTGGCGGGCCTGGATCCCAGCGGCCGCCAGCCAGGCTTTGATTTTGGCCAACTCCGTCCGCTGCGGCGCGGTAAGCTTGTCCCCCTCGTAACACTGAATTTCATCGGTGGTGGTATTATGCAATCCGGCGACAAACCAGGTGTCCGCGGGAATTTCAATTCCCTGCTGTCGCAAGGCGGCGCGCACGGCTGGCTGATTTAGAATCGCCGCCGCCACGCGCGCGTTGGCGTCACCGGCATGCCCCCCGCATGCGCCGCAATCGAGGGCCGATCCATAGGGATTGTTCGTCGTGGTGCTGCCGTGACCGCAGATCAAAACCACGCTGGCGAAGTTGGCGGTGAGTCCCATGTTCTTGAGCGCGCCGGCGGCCAGGCTGATTTGGTCAGGGAGCGGAATCCCCGTTGCGGAGTCGTGGCCGTGTTCGGTGGCGCAGCAAACCTCGCGCTCGATCTTCGGGCCAAACCGCGAGGGTACCCTACCCGGCATAAAATCGGATTCCGGCGCGGCCAGGGCGAGGGAATCTTTGACTAATTTGACACCAAACCAAAGTCCCGCCGTTTCGACGAAAGAGAAGCATGAGATCGCCGAGGTCTTGAATGAGTTCCAAGCGTCGCTCACCGTCCGCCAAAAACCGAGCCGGCGCAACCACCGGCCTTCGTCACCGGCTACGGTCGGTCGGAGCGCTTCGCGCACCCTATATTTCGGTGAGAGTAAGACCGGGCAATGCGCGCCGCCACTGGCCTGGCCGAATTTCAAATACTCAATGGGCATGCCAAAGAACCCGGCAAATCCGAGGGTCTCGATCTCCTCCGACTGCGCTTCCAGGACCCGCCGAAACACTTCCGACCGCACATCGATACAAAAAATCGCCTGCAAGGATTTCCGGTTGGCAACTTTGGCCGGGTCGGACTGGCCTTTGAGCTTGGCCAGCAATTCCCTTTGAAAGCCGCATTCCAAAGCCTGTTGGGCTATGTAACGGGCGAGCAGGTCGGGGTTGATCGCCGCCTCGGCACTGGCGAGGCCTGCCAAATGGCTTTCCCAATCGGCGTGGGTGTGGCTGTCGCTCCCCAACTGTTGCCGCAGCGCGAGATCGTACCCCAGTCGGATGGCGAGTAATTGCGCCAGGGAATCGTCGCCCGGAGCGTCCCCGGCTTTACCCCGCACTACATTTTGCACGTAGCTGCTCCAGCCCGGGAGGCTCAGGAATTGCCGATGGAGAAAGTCCGGCAGCAGCCGTTCCGGCACGGCCAATTTGTCCAATGCCCCGTCGATTACTTCCCAATGGTCAGCGGGCAATTCCGCCACCATTCGCCGGAAATCCTTTAAACCCAACAATTCGGGATTGGCATCGAGTTGGGCGGCGGCCTTCCAAGCGGCGAACAAGTTCAGGTGTCGCCACGGCATCCGCCAGGAAGATTGCCCCTGATCGAAATACGCCGAGCACCACTTGGATATTTCCTCGACCACCAATCCCGCCCACGCGCTTCCCGTCCGGGTGTCCAAAAAATCCGCAAAGGTCAGCACCCGGGCCACGCTCGGGTCCGCCGGGGGCCTGGCCAGCGCGCGCTGCCAGTCGTGGAATCCCCGGAAATCAACTGCCTGTGCCCATTCGGTCGGCAAAGTTTGCGGGGCCAGTTCCATGGCCGCCGCGAAATCCCGTTCCTGAATCCGGCCGGAGGCGATTTGTTCCTGATAATATGCTGCCGGCATGAGGATGTCGCCGTGCCCTACGCGCTGCATCAGTCGCGCGGCGTCCAGGAAATGCCGATCTCGCAAGCCGAGGAATGGATTTACGGCGACGAAGTTTCTTAACGACCACAGCGGCGGGATGCGCTGACCGACGGACTGGACGGTGTCACGCAGTGACTGGTTCAGTTCCACCATGGCGGTTTCAAGGGTTGGGTTCATGATTGGTATGTTTCACCGGCCACAGCGCGGTCACGGTGCGGTTGGCCAGAGTATTAAAATAGAATCCGTTGCGCGCGTGGACATAGACCGTCTGGAAGAAGGGCCGGTGCGCCCAATTGGGTAGTTCCGTCTGAATGATGAGCACAAAGAGGAACAGCAGCAGCAAGGTGGCCATCAAGACCAGGCCCGGCCAGGAATGCAATTGTGTATTCTCCCAGGGCTTTTCCCCGAGCACACTGTCAAAGATTTTGTGCAACCAGAAATAGACCACCACAATTGCACCTGTCAAAGCGGTGCCGAACACGGCCAGCTTGCGATTCAGCGACCGGCTCCACAGATTCCACAACGCGTAGGCCAGGGCCATGACAAACGCACAGCCCAGCAGCAGCGACGCCGGTTCCTGCCGGTAATCCCGGCCGAAAACCCACGCACCGCCCAGCGCCATTCCGCCGGCCATGACGAACGCGCCGACCAGGGGCAACCTGCCCGAAGTCGCTCTTTCTGGCGGCGCCCAGGCGGATTTGGCCGCGCTGATAATGCTGCCGGAGGCGAGGAAGGCATGGGCTTTGTAGAGGGAATGCGCTACCAGGTGCAGCACGGCAAGGCCGAATGCGCCGAGGCCGCATTCCAGCATCATGAACCCCATCTGGGCGACGGTGGAGAAAGCCAGTGACCGCTTCACACTCGCATGGGTAAGCATCACCAACGAAGCAAACAGGGCGGTGAAAGCGCCAAATAAAGCCAGGGTGGACATGGCTCCCGGTGACAGCGTGACCAGCGGGCTCAGTCGGATGATCAGGAACCCCCCGGCGTTGATGATGCCCGCGTGCATCAGCGCGGATACCGGCGTGGGTGTTTCCATGGTGTCCGGCAACCAACTATGAAAGGGGAACTGCGCGGATTTCAGCATTGCCCCCGCCACCAGCAAAAAGCAAATCACGCTGATGTCCCCGGCGTCGGAAGGCAGGCCCGAGGCGTGCAACTGCCTTGCGGCCGCAAAAATGCCTGTGAAATCCCAGGTTTGGAACTTGTGAAACACCAAAACGATGACCGCCAGAAGGCTGGCGTCACCCATCCGGCTGATGATGAATTTTTTCCGCGCAGCGAGGACCGCACCCGGGCGTTCCGGATAGAACAGGAGCAATTGGTGGAGGCTCAAGCTGGTGGCGCTCCAGGCCAGGGCAAATTGGATAAGGTTGCCGGAAATCACGATGGCCAGCACGGATCCACCGGTGAGGCCAAGCCACTTGGAGAACCTTCCTTGCCCCGGGTCGCCGGAGAGGTAATGGACGGAATAACGCGTCACCACGGCCAGCAAAAAGGCCACCAAGGTCAGCACGACGGCGGAAAGATTGTCACAATACACGCCGAGGTGAAGCGGTCCCGCCACGTTGTAGTGGACATCCACCGTGCCCACGTAAACCCTTGCTACCAGCGCAGCGAGCGTCAAAGTCAGCGTCGTGAGGGAGATTTGGGCGACAGTGTGCGCGGCGATCCGGGAATGATGGTTGAGCCATTTGGCGGGCAGGAGTCCAAAGGCCAATAGGGTCAGTGGTCCGGCGGCGGTTAGCCCGGCGATCAGGATTTGCGGTGGTTCGTTGCTCATGGGGTTGTCAAAACGCGTTGGGAGAGTGTCGGGATGTTTACTGCGGGCACCTGCTCACATGAAACCATCGCGCCGCAGTTTTTCGAAGGCGTCCTCGGATTCATGATCGTGCGCGCGTCCCGCCCGCTCCGCGATCCGCGTTTTCCGGAGTTCGGCGATGATTTCGCTTACTGAGCGGGCTCGGGAGGCAAATTTGCCCGTGCAGGGCCAACAACCGAGGGAACGGTAGCGCTCGCCACTGCCTTGTTCGAAATAAAGATCCGGTACCGGAATACCCTCCCGCTCGATGTACTCCCAAATGTTGGTCTCCGTCCAGTCAAGTAGGGGATGGACCCGCAAGTGGGCGTCCCGGGGGAAGCCGGTGTTGAACTGGTCCCAAAATTCCGGGGGTTGGTCCTCCACGTTCCATTCCATGGCCGCGGTTCGGGGGCTGAAAATCCGCTCCTTGGCTCGCGTGGGTTCCTCGTCCCGGCGAACGCCCACAATCACGGCACGAAAGCCCTGCCGGTCCAGGGTTTGCTTGAGGGCATCCTTTTTGAGCAGGGAGCAACATTGGACGCGGGTTAGTATTCCGTTGGGAAAAGTTGTCCCGGCGGCCAGCACCGCTTCATTGCGGGCCACGACCAGGTTGAGATGCCAATCCGCTACCAACCGGTCGCGGAAGGCGATCAGTTCCGGAAGTTCGTATCCGGTATCGAGGTGCACCAGCGGGAAAGGGACATGCCCGAAGAAAGCTTTGCGCACGAGCCACAGGATGACGTTGGAGTCCTTGCCGACACTCCAGAGCAGGGCGATCTTCTCGAAGTGCTGAAAAGCTTCCCGCAGGATGTAAATGCTCCGGTTTTCCAATTTGGACAGAGTGTCCAGCTGGAGCGGGCAATCTGGTAATTCCCGGCTGCCGCTCCCCGGATCCCTGCTCGTTGACCCACTTTTACTGGCTTGGTCTGAGTTCATTTTGTTAAGCGGAGCTGGTGCTGCCGCGGGATTCAGGTCCGCCCGACCGCGACGAGTTTGCAAGCTCATATGCCTTGAAATTACGGTGGAAGTAGCCTCCGTAAAAATAGATTGTTACGATTCTATCGTTCGGTTATCCCGATGGAATGAATGCGGCGTTTGAAAACCCGGAATGGCTGAACTACCATCACCTCCGACACTTCTGGATGATTGCGCGGCTGCAAAGTGTCACGCGCGCTGCCGAGAAACTTAAAATCTCGCAATCCACCTTGAGCGAGCAGCTCGCCGAATTGGAGGAGTGGCTGGGGGAGTCGCTTTTTGACCGGCGGGGTCGCCAACTCCATCTCACCGAGGCGGGACGCGTGGCGCTGGAGCATGCGGAGACCATATTTGCCACGGGTCACGAGTTGATCACACGATTTCGGCAGTCCGATCAAAAGCGGCAGCGCGTTCTGCGTTTGGGAGCCGTCGGCCCATTGTCCAAAAACCTCCAGTTCGATTTCATCCAACCCATTCTGAAAGATACGCGGACGAAAGTGGTGGTGGTGGCCGGACCGCTGGACGACCTGACGCGCCAGTTGCAAGAGCACAAAATCGATCTGGTGCTTTCGAACATTCCATTGCGGGGCGACCAGGAACAGAATGTTTTCAATCATCTCCTCGGTGAGGTGCCGGTATTCCTGGTGGGCGGAAAAAAGTGGTCCGGAGCACCGCCGGAATTTCCCAGGTTTCTGCAGGATGTGCCCCTGTTTCTTCCCAGTCGCCAGAGCGATGTCCGGGCGGATTTTGAACTACTGTTGGCGGATGCCGGGGTGGAGGCCTTCGTTCATGCCGAGGTGGACGATATGGCTTTGCTGCGGCTGCTGGCCTTATCGGGGGAAGGGTTGGCATTGGTCTCCAAAATCGTGGTGGAACGGGAACTGCAATCCAGCAAGATCAAGTTCATGCTGCCGGTGCCCGGACTAACGGAGCGCTATTATGCCCTCACGATCCGGAAACGGTTCCAAAACGCCTGGTTGGGCGAGATCGTCCAGGCTTTTCGAGCCCGTTTGAAGGAGTTGGCCGCCAATGTTTGAATGACTCAGCCATGCGGTTGCTCCCCGTGGAAAGCAGTTTCCCGCGGAGGTTAAAATGGCGCACCGTGACCCACCGTCGGGTGCCCATCCAGCGCCCGTGGTTGCGGCCCCACGACTTTTGCGGCCTTGCTCGCGCCGGATGACGGATTTCTAAAACTTGAAGTCCTCGAGTTTTTCTGTTAGCCGTTTACCGGCAGAACAACATTAAACAACACGTATATTATGAAAAAGTCCAAACTTGTCCTTTTGTCCCTTTCCATCGGCTTACTGACCAATTCCCTCCTGCTGGCGGGACCGCAGGAAAAGGTCGAGGTCAAACAAAAAATCAGCATGGAAGTCATTGTCGGTGCCAAGCCGCCCAGCGCGAATGAATTCACTATCTTGCGGGTTGAGGAACAAAAGCACCCGAACCTCGCCAAGGCCATGATGGAGATCAAATTTGCCATCAAAGCCCTGAACGATGCCCCGGACAATTTTGGCGGCCATAAAAAAGAAGCCCTTCAGGACCTGGAAAAATCTTATATCTCGCTGCGGAAAGCGCTCTATTTCCGCCTGTTGGAAGACACTAAATGATCTTGGAGTGATTCGTGTCGATTAGCCACGGAGTGCGCCCTTAAAGCCCCGGGCGGAGCTTTTCGCTCCGCTCTGGGTGGGCCGTCTCCAGTGAATTATTAAGCACACCAAATCCTTGGTTAGAGACGGAGTGCTTTTTACCAGAATACCCGCGCAACCCGGATTCGCCCCGGTGCGCGGGTTTTGTTTTAGTTAAGCGAAGATTCCTGGCGAACAAAAGGAGCTCGAAGGGAAATCACTAGCCTTTTTTTGCGGTAGATTTTCGCGAAGCTGCTCAGGAAAAAGGGTTGGCGGCCAACGGGCAGCGGATTTAATGTCTGCTTGCTGCCTAGGGAACCAGTCCAGGCGGTCGCGCGCCGTGGATCGTTCTTCGCTCGCCCAGCGGGGACCACTTTCCGGTTGCGAATTTCTGGTGCCAATCATTTAGGGAAAGACTATGAAAAGAATTCCTAGCGTGCGGGTTTGGCTCACCTTAATCCTGATTGCCAGCGGCTCCGTACGGATCGCCGCCCAAACCACGGCCTTTACTTACCAGGGGCGTTTAAATTCCAGCGGGAGTCCCGTGACCGGGACATACGATCTCCGCTTCAACCTATATGATGCTAGTACCGGAGGCCTTTTGTTGGCCGGACCGATCACTAACGCGAGCCTGGCGATAAGTGGCGGGCTTTTCACCGTGAATCTGGATTTCGGCTCCGCCGTTTTCAACGGGCCGGACCGGTGGCTGGAAGTCGCCGTGCGGACCAACAATGCCGCCACTGCTTTCGTCGCGCTGGCCCCGCGCTCCCGCCTGACCCCGGCGCCCTATGCCATTACGGCGGCCAACCTCGCGGGGGTTCCTGGCACCAATCTGGCGCAGCTCACGGTGCCTAATACCGCCCAACAGGCCACCGGGACGCCGGTGATAACCAGCGGGTTCATCACTTCCGCGAACGTGACTTTTGGTGGTTCCGGTTATTCCATCGCGCCCCAGGTGACGGTGGCGGATATCACTGGCAGTGGCGCGCAGGTCAACGCGACGGTCAACAACGGGGTGGTGACCGCCTTGAACGTGGCCCTGGCCGGGGCAAACTATTCCACCGGGGCCCGGTTGGTGATCGCGCCCCCGCCGAGCAACTCCCGGCAGACTTTTGGCAGCAGTAACTATTTTGCCGGGCCGAGCTTTCTCACCAACGTCAATAACATCCTGGCCGGGGACGGTTCCGGCCTCCAAAACCTCAATGCCTGGCGGTTGACGGGCAATCCGGGCACGACGCCGGGCACTAGTTTTCTGGGCACATCTGACAACCAGCCCTTGGAAATGAAGGTCAACGGCAGCCGGGCGCTCCGGCTGGAGCCGAATGCCATAAGCCCCAATTTGATCGGTGGGTTCGTGGGCAATCTTGCCAGCAACATCGTGGTGGGGAGTGTGATCGGGGGAGGCGGAACGACCGGGTTCACCAATCGTGTGGGCGGTAATTATAATGTGGTGGCGGGAGGCTATGCCAATGTGACGTATGGCGGCAGTGCCACCATTGCCGGCGGGGACAACAACCTGGTCGCGAACGATCGCGCCGCGGTGGGGGGCGGTTACAACAACCGCGCCTATGGCCGGCTCAGCACGATTGTGGGCGGCGACAGCAATGTGGCGAGCAATTCTTACGCTACGGTGGCAGGCGGTTCCCAAAACGTCGCCGGTGGCGCTTATTCATTCGCTGCCGGTCAACGGGCCAAGGCTTTTCACCCGGGCGCATTTGTCTGGGCGGATTCCCAATCGGCAGACCTGACCTCTTCCGCGAACAATCAATTCCTAATCCGGGCCGGCGGTGGCGTGGGGGTGGGCACCACGAATCCGGCGGGCGCGCTTCACCTCAGCGGCCCCACCAATGTTCCGCCCGCGCCGGCAAATGTGCTGCCGTTGGATTACGGACTCGTGCTTGGTTCCGTGGGTGGCAACAGCTACAGCTGGGTGCAAAGTTACGGGGGTTCTTTGGCCTTGAATCCGGTGGCGGGCGGGGTCGCGGTCGGGACGAATTCCGCGGCGGATGTCACGCTGAACCTGGGTGGTAATACCCGCCTCAACAAATATGACATCTATTTGCGTGAGGGAACAATCCGCACCTCGGGTTTGGGTTGGCGCGCCGCCCAGGATGGGCCGTTCATTTATGGCTGGCAGGGAGGCTCCCTCGGTACTTCCGGGCCCGAGACCAGTTCGCTCACTTGGGACTACCTGGGGAATGTGCAGGTGGCGAATTCATTAACTGTTGATCAGAATGGCGCCAACACCGGCACCTTCGCGCCCGGACTCAACTTCGGGGGCGGAGGAGAGGGGGTTTCCTCCCAACGAATGGACGGGGGCAATAACAAGTTCGGGCTGGATTTTTACACCGATTACTCCCCGCGCCTGAGCATCGCCAATAACGGAAATGTCGGCATTGGAACCACGACTCCGGCGAATCCGTTGGATGTTCAGGTCGCCGTCAACCAGACCATTCAATTCCGGTCGGACGGTGGCTCGGTTCCCGGAATCAGAATCAGGTCCCTCGGTGGCAACGCCGGGATCATGCGATTCCGGAACGAACTCCAAATCTGGCCCAGTGATGACAGCGTCCGGGCCGGCCGACTGGATGTGCGCGGTACCAATGGGAGTGCGGTCATCACCTTGAATGGCTTCAGTGGACAGGTGAGCGCCACCAGTTTTTCCCCCAGCAGTGATCGCAATCTGAAGGAACATTTCGCGCCGGTCGATCTGCAAGCCGTGTTGACAAAACTCTGTGGACTTTCCGTTCAGGAATGGAATTTCAAAAGCGAGGAGGGCACCCGGCATGTCGGCCCCATGGCCCAGGATTTTCACGCCGCTTTTGGGCTCGGCACGGATGACCGGCACATCACCACGGTGGATGCCGACGGCATTGCTTTTGCCGCCATCCAGGGTCTGAATCAGAAGCTCGCCGCCAAGGATGCTGAAATCGCCGCCCTGCAAGCCCGCCTGGCCGCATTGGAAAAACTGGTCCAACAAGCCCTGCCGGAAGCTAAGAGCGTGGGCGATAAGGCGCGTTGATGCTGCGTGCGGCGATTCCGCTCCACGTTCATGAATTCACGGGGCCGAGGCGCAATGCCTCGCGGTTGAAAAGGCCCACCCATTCACACCAGCGCCGCCTCGCGTTCATCAATCCAGTCCACCGCCACATCCAGGTCCTTCAAGTTTCCCAGAGTCGTAGCGCGGAGTCTGGCCGCCATTCCGCCGCGATCAAAACGGGCCAAGCACGGCAAATCGATGAACCGGCTCGTAAACTTGATGGCGTCAAACTTGGCCGGGTGGGTTTGTATCACAAGGCCCCAGGCCTGGGGGATGTTCAAGTCAGTCGCCAACAAGCTGGCTTTATCAACCTTCAGCAAATCCCGGGTGGGTTCCTGGCTGAGCGCGCAAACTTTCAGTTGCGGAATCACCATGTGGCTCAGTTGGCAACCATTCCACTTGGCGGCGGAAATCACCCGCCGACCGCGGAAGACATCATCCCCAAAATATTCCCAGAGGCAGGCAGAGAGGCTGGCTCCCACATAGAGCAGCGGGAACGGGCCTTCCGGATGAGAAAAGCGATGGTACGGAAAGTTGCTGAACTGAACTCCGGGAGAACTCGACCGATGAACCCGAAACCAGTTGCGTTGGGGTTGGCGGGTGGCAGGAACCGCCCGCTAATTAAGATCAGTTCCCGGCAGGTAGAGAGGTCGTGAAGGTACGGGATACTCGCCTTCATTTGATTATTGGCAGCACGGAGATACCGGTGCTAGTTTTCCCAGCATGAACTCCACCTGGCTGTTGCAAGCCCGCTTGATCGCGCGGACTGTTTTCAAGTTCAGCTTGTCCATCACTCATGGCGAGCGAATCATCCAATATTGGCGGCCGGGAGCGTTGGGATTGGGAATCGCGGTGGTTTTGGCGGCCGGGAGCGTGGCCGCGCAGACGGTGCCTGCCCCGGCACCTGCCCCGGCGATTGCGACCGGCGCGGGTGAGTTGCTGAATTGGACGGCGGCGCAGGATCATCAAAACATGATGGAGCAGTTGGGGATCAAGGTGCTGCGGCGCGGGCCGAGCGGGACACCGGGGACTACCAATTCTGCCAATTATGACCAGGAAAAGGCCAATCCGTATCCCAATTTGCCGGACGTGCTTACTTTGAAGAATGGGCGCAAGGTGACCTCCGCGGAAGGTTGGTGGAAGGAACGGCGGCCCGAGATTGTGGAGGATTTTGAGCGGGAGATCGTGGGCCGGGTGCCGGCCAAGGTACCCAAGGTGAGTTGGCTGGTGGTGACGCAGGTGTTGGATGGGGTGGTCGGCAAGCTTCCGGTGGTGGGCAAGCAATTGCTGGGGAAAGTAGACAACTCGTCGTTCCCCGCCTTGAAGGTGGAGATGCAGATGACTTTGGTGACGCCGGCGAATGCCCCGGGCCCAGTGCCGGTGTTGATGATGTTCGGCGGTTTTGGCGGCGCGGGATTGCCGCGATCGGCGAGTGCCCCGGTAACTACCAACCGCCCGTTTGGTCGCGGCGGCTTTGGGATGTTGACCAATGCCGGTCCCTCGTCCACGGAACAACTCATCGCGGCGGGGTGGGGCTACGCGGTCATCAATCCCGGCAGTATTCAGGCGGACAACGGCGCGGGCCTGACGAAGGGGATTATCGGGTTGGTAAACCAAGGGAAACCCCGCAAACCGGACGATTGGGGTTCGCTGCGGGCCTGGGCCTGGGGCGCGGCCCGGGGCTTGGATTATTTGGAGACGGATCCGGCGGTGGATGCGAAGAAGGTGGGGATTGAGGGCGTTTCGCGTTACGGGAAAGCCGCGCTGGTGACGATGGCGTTTGAGCCGCGGTTTGCGATCGTCCTGGTGGGTTCGTCGGGCGAGGGCGGTGCCAAGTTGCATCGGCGCAATTTTGGCGAGGCGGTGGAGAATTTGACCGGGTCCGGCGAATATCACTGGATGGCGGGAAATTTTCTGAAATATGGGGCGGCCGAATCCAGTTTTGGCAGCAAGACCGCCGCGGATATGCCGGTGGATGCGCACGAACTCATTGCGTTGTGCGCCCCGCGCTATACGTTCATCAGTTACGGTATTCCGGAACGGGGGGATGCGAACTGGCTGGATCAACAGGGCAGTTACATGGCCACCGTGGCGGCGGGTCCGGTTTTCCGCTTGCTGGGAGTGCGGGATATCGGCGAGAAGGCGGATTATCACGTGGCGAAAATGCCGCCGATGAAGACGTCCATGTTGGACGGGGAACTTGGCTGGCGGCAGCATGACGGCGGGCACGAGGATCAGTCGAACATGAAATATTTCATCGAGTGGGCCAACCGGATGTTGCATCACACCGCGCCGCCAGCTCCGGCGGCGGCGGCTGCGGAAGCTGGCAAAACGCCGTAATCCCGGGATTCCGTCATGCGAAACTATTTCCGCGGCCAGTGGGTGGCGTTGCTGGCGGGCTGGTTTTCGGTCGTCAGCCTTAATGGCCAGACCGTGCCTCCCGCCGAAGGGATATCCACGAACCGCCCAGCCCGAGGCGGGTTTACCATGGCGGCACCGGATCAGCCCGCGCCGCGCACGGACGCAAATTCCCAACAGGCGCATTTGGAACTGCTGGAGAAGGCCAAAAAAGGTGGCATTGACGTTTATTTTGTTGGCGACTCCATCACGCGCCGCTGGGGCACCAGCGATGTCCAATACCGGGATTTTTTGGCCAATTGGACGACTAATTTCTTTGGTTGGAACGCCGGGAATTTTGGCTGGGGGGCGGACCTAACGCAGCACATCCTGTGGCGGCTCAGTCACGGTGAACTCGATGGGGTGAATCCCAAGGTGATCGTGGTGCTGGCGGGGGCGAACAACGTGGGAAGCCTGCCGGCGGGGGACGAGACGGTGGCGGCGGTGACGCGGGGAATCCAGACCATTGTGGAACTTTGTCGAAGCAAGGCACCCGGGGCACGGATCATTCTCACCGGAATTTTTCCGCGGAACGATCACATGGAAATGATGTCGACCATCAACCACATTAATCAAAACCTCGCGAAATGGGCGGACGGAGCAACGGTGCGCTTCTTGAATGTGAATGACAAGTTGGCGGATGGGGAAGGGCGGTTGTTTCCGGGGATGATGAACGCACGGGATAAGCTGCATCCCGCGTTGCCGGGTTATCAGGTTTGGGCGGACGGGCTGAAGCCGATTTTGACCGAGTGGTTGGGTCCCCCAGCGAAGGAAGATCACGCGCCGCCACCTACGGGAGATCCGAGCGCACGGAAAGCGAAGCCGGAGAAATAGGACCGGGAGATTTCACACGAAGCCACGGAGGACACGAAGAAAAGACGCCGAAAAGGAGAATTCCTGCGGCGTTCTTCTTGGATTTCTTCGAAGGCGGGTGATCGGCCGACTGATGGAGCGTTGACTTGTTTACGTCTCCACCCGGAAAACCTGGATTCGGCCCCAGGCGGGCCATTTTCCGTCTTTGCGCTCCGGTTGCCCGTTGGCACCCGCGAGGATGAGGGTTTGGCCGTCGGGGGTGAAGCGGGCGTGGGTGATGCGCTTCTTGGTGTCGAGCGAAGTAACCAGGCTGCCATCGGGGGCGTTGAAAACAGCAGCGTTCCAGGTGCCCTGGGCCTGGCGGCCAGCCATCAGGAAGTGTTGGCCGTTAGGGTGCCAGACCAGGGCTTCCATGAGGCCGGAGCCGTGTTGGCCGTCCTTGATCTGATCAATTTTCTTTCCTTCCCGCCAGTTCCAGCGCTGCCAGGTCATCTTGCCGTTGCCGGCCATGGGATCACTCATGGGCCCCATGCCGCAGGCGAGCAGAGTGGTGCCATCGGGGGCAAACGCAAGCGCGTAAATGCCGCCGCAATAATGATGGGTTTTCACCGTGCCCCAGGAAGTGAAGTCCGGGGAGGTCCATTGGGCCACAGGCTCGCCGTGGCGAGTTGCGGAATTTCCGGCGGTGGCGAGTTCCCAGATCCGCACCTCGCCCATCAGGTTGCCGGTGGCCAGATGCTTTCCGTCCGGGCTGAATGCGCAACTGGTGACGGGGGGCACGTGACTCAAGGCGGCGATGAGTTCCCCGGATTCGGTGGAAAACACTTTGACGGACGGTTCGGTCTCGGCCGCGGGTTCGTATTTCCAACCGCCGGGTAGATACTGGCCAGTGGTGGTGGCGACGTGGCGTCCGTCGGGGGACAGGGCAAGTTGCCAGTTCCAGAATTGGTGGGCGGCCACCCGCCGAACACATTGGCGGGTGGCGACATCGTGCCAAAGCAGGATGCCATCATAGCCGCCAGAGATGAGGGTGCGTCCATCCGGCAAAAGAACGCAGCCGCTGGCATACGTCGCGTGCTTTTCCGTGAATTCCAAAGCTTTACCGCTGGTGGTGTCCACCTGGTGAATCAAACCGTCCGCGCAGGCGGCGAAGGCAGTGCTGCCATCGGGTGTTACGGCGAGGCCGAGGACGCCGGTCGGAAGCTTGTGATCGTGAGTGTGGGTGAGCTTCATGTTGGCGTTCAGGCCAGAATGGCGCGGATGGGTTCAGCCTGGTTTTCCACGCGGTGAAACGTGGGCATTCCCGGCAGGTCGAATTCGGCGTAGGGGTCCAGCCCGAGCGCCGTGAAAATGGTCGCGAACAGATTTTGTTCGTTGAACGGCGATTCAATCACGTCCACGCCGTCAATATCCGTGGCGCCGGTGACGACGCCCCGTTTGAGGCCGCAGCCGGTCATCATCATGCTCCAGGCGTGGGGATAATGGTCGCGTCCGCGCGCGGCATTCAGCCAGGGGGTGCGGCCGAATTCACCCATGGCGACGACGAGGGTGCTGTCCAGCAACCCGCGTTCTTCGAGGTCGTTGATGAGGTGGAACAGGACGCGGTCAAGTTCCGGCACGAGCATCTGGTGGATTTCGTGCTGGAAGACGTGATTATCCCAATTCATGCCATTGGCCACCATGACAAAGGGTGCGCCCTTTTCCACGAGGTGACGGGCCATCAGGGAGTGCTGCGCAAAACTACCGGGGCCGTAGCGTTCCCGGTCCTGGGGCGGGAGTTTGTTGACATCAAAGAGATCAGCACTCGCGGCCATGCCCTTGAGCCGATCAAAGGCGGCATTTTGTCCCCGGGCGATAGTGCTCCGGCGGTCGCGTTCGAATTTGGCGGTGAGGAAACGGCGCAGCGTTTCGCGGGATTCCCGGTCGTGCTGGGGGATGCTTTCCGCGGCGGTCCCGAGTAACTGCGTGTAATCGCCGCCGAGCCGCACCGGGGCGTGTTCGGCGCCCAGCCAGCCGGCCCAATTGCCCGCCTTGAAAGTTTCAAATTCATTACCGCCCGGAATCGGATCCAGAAAGATGAAATTCGGAAGCGGCGAATCCAGTTGCCCCATGGCTTGCGAACACACACTGCCGAGGGTGGGGCGGGTGAACCCGGCGCGCTCGGGATTGCCACGTTGCAAGAGAGTGATGGCCTGCAGGTGTTCCGGCTGCGCGGTCTTCATGCTGCGGACAATGTTCAGCTTGTCCGCGATGCTGGCGCAGCGGGGCATCAGGGAGGAAAAATGGACCCCGGGAATCTTTGTCGGGATGCTGCCAAAGGGTCCCCCACTCGGACGACCGGGTTTGGGATCCCACGTCTCAAACTGACTCGGCGCGCCGCACAGCCAGAGGAGGATGCAATGCTTTTGCGCCTTCTTGGTGGCCGCGGCGAAGAGGGGATTTTGGAACAAACCCGTGAAACTGGCGACGGTGGCGGCGGCGCCCCCCGTCAGGCCCTTGATGAACAGTCGCCGGTGCAGGCGATGTTCGTCCACCGGACAGGCGCCTGGCGCGGGATTGGCGGGTTCGGTTTTCATGGTCAGGGCATGGTCAAAAATTCCGCACTCGTCAGCAAGGCCCACAGCAGTTCGCGGACGGCGGCGGCGGGATCGCCAGTTTCGGTCGCGAGCAGGGCGGTGGCAGGCGCCATTTCCTCCGGAGTGGGGGGACGTTGATAGGCGGCGAGGAAGGCTTCCCGCACGCGTTCGGCGGGTTCCTTCAGCGCGACAATCCGGGCCACCGTGCCGCCGGGTTCGGCTTTGAGCAGGCCGGCCAGCAATGGTGAATTGGCCAGGAACTGCGCCTGTTGGTAGGTCGGGTTATAATCCTGCGAGAGCACGGCGGGCAGGGCGGTGACGGCCGCGCGGCGCAGGGCGTCGTCGGTCGGCGGCAGACCGGCGGCGATCCGCCACGACCGCGCGAGTTGCTCCGCCGACAGGGGGCGTTCTGCCGCGGCCGCGAAGGTTTCGGGCGGACTGTCGCCACCCGCGAGCGCGTAAGCGCGACTCAAAATAATGCCGCGCACCACACGCTGGATATCGCAATGATGCGTCGCAAAATCCTGCGCCAGCCAGTCCAGCAATTCGGGATGGCTGGGGGCATTGCGGGCGTTCATTTGGTCCGGGGGTTGCACAATGCCGCGACCCAGCAGGGCGGCCCACATGCGGTTGACGAAAGCGCGAGCCAGCAGTGGGTTTTCGTGCGTGGCCGCCTCGGCGAAGGCGGCGCGCCGGGAGAATTTGGGCACGCGGACCTTGGACTGGGGGTCCACGTATTTCTCGTCGTCATCCTTTTCCTTCTGGTCGGCGGCGGGGCGGTCTTCCGGAATGGTGCCGCCGGAGAGCAGGGTGACGATGGCCGGTTGGGATTCCTTTTTGAGGTTGGTGAAATTGATGAAGCCGCCCACCGCCGATTCGCTGACCGCGGTCTGGCCCTCGACGTTTTTGCCGCGATTGAAGGCAGCTACGAGTCCCCAGTAGTGTGCCTGTTTGATTTCGCGGGCGAGCGGGTGATCGTGGCATTGCGCGCAGTCGATCCGCGTGCCGTAAACCACGGGCGCGACCGCCTCGGCGATGGCCTGGTGGTTATCGCGGCGCTCATAAAGGAACCAGGCGGCACCCTTCTCCTCTTTTGCATCCGGGCGGGCGATGAGGAAATCCCGGACAATTTCGTTCCAGGGTCGATTGGCGTGGAAGGCGTGTTCGAGAAACGGCCACCAACCCTTTTCCTTGCGCTGTTCGCTGTTGCTTTCCCGCCTTGGGCGGCCCATCAGAAAAACATCCCAAAGCTCCCGCATCCGCACCGGGTAATCGTCTGACGCGAGCAACCGGTCCACCAGGGCGCCGCGCCGGGTCTCGGTCGGGGCGGCCAGAAATTCGGCCAACTCCGCCGGAGTGGGGATGCGGCCGGCCACATCCAGGTACATCCGCCGGGCCCAAGTGCGCTCATCCACGGGCGGGGCGGGAGTGACGCCGCGTTGCTGCCAGCCCTCGGCGAGGAAGGTGTCAATGGCCAGGGTAGGAGAATCGAATTGGCGCGCGGATTGGGCGGGCGCCGCCGCAGTGATGGTCGTGACCGGGGTGGCGGGCAGGGCGGCAATCCAATCGCGGATGACATCGCGTTCGCCGTCCGTCAGCTGCTTTTTGGGCGGCATGTGCGGATCGGTATCCGGGGCGAGATTCTTGAAGAGGCGGCTGTCCTGCGGTTGGCCCGGCTTCACGACGGTGCCATCGTCCCCGCCTTTCAGCACCATCGCGAGATTATCGAGTTCCAGACCGCCCTTTTGCTGGAGCGGGCCATGGCATTTGACGCAGTTTACATCCAGCAAGGGCTGGACCTTGCCGCTCCAGAGTGCCATCGCCGATTCCGTCCCGGCACCGGCCGCGCAAGCCGCGGCGGCGAGCCAGGGCACCAAAGACAGAAGCATGGGGCGGCGCGTCACGCAGGACAGTTTACGCGGAGCAGGTGGAAACGGGCAATCAATTCTTGCGATCGCTTCTACGCCCACCGGGAGCTTGCCGTGGGCCAGTAGTTTTTCTAAAAAAGGGGATGGTAAAATCAACTGCGGCAAACCGGAAGCAGCTGGCTCGCGCGGATCAAATGACTGACTACGCCTGTCGCAATGAGCCCGCCCGCGCCCTGGCCATGCTGCGCCGGGAACCGCGCCTGGGCCGGGCCGGTTTTTACGCGGCGTGCGCCGTGGGGGAGGCGGGATTTGTGGCGGAGGAACTTCGCCGGCAACCACTCCTCGCGGTGACGGTGGGCGGACCGCGGCAGTGGCCGCCGCTGTTGTATGCCTGCTTTTCCGACATTTTTCGCACGGACCGCACCCGTCAAGTTGACTTCATGCGGGTGGTGCGCGAATTGTTGCGCCATGGTGCGGACCCCAATGCGGGGCATACCTTCCAGCCAGGCCAGCCCGATGAATATAGGTTGTCAGCACTGTATGGCGCGGCCGGCGCCGCCAATCATGCGGGCGTGACAAAACTCCTGCTGGCAGCCGGGGCCAATCCCGACGATGGGGAGTCGCTCTACCACTCGGCGGAATTCAAAAACTCCGCCTGCACCCGGTTGTTACTGGAACACGGGGCGAAAATCCCCGGGACGAACGCGGTCCATCGCAAACTGGATTTTGAGGATCGGGCGGGATTGCAAGTGTTCCTGGATCATGGCGCCGATCCGAATTTGCGGTCTCCCAGCTCCGGGGACGCACTGTTGCACCACGCCATCGAGCAGGGGCGTGGGCGACGCATCCTGGAGTTGCTGGCGGATCGGGGGGCGGATTTGCGGCTGCGGAACCGCGATGGCTGGACCCCTTATCAACAAGCCGCGCGCTTGGGGCATGGGCCGGCCCTAGCCTTGCTGCGCGCTCGGGGCGTGGCGAAAAAATTGACTCCTCAAGAGGAGTTTATCGCCGCCGCCGCGCGGGGGGATGCGCGGGCGGTGGCGGCGTGGCAGAAACAGTTCCCGGGAATCGTGCGGGAAGTGGACGCCGCCGATCGCGGACTACTGGCGCGGTTGGCCTGGAACGGCAAATTCCGGGCGGTCCGGGTGATGCTGGCCGCGGGATTTGATCCGGCGGCGCGGGGGATCGAGGGAGCGACGGCTTTGCATAACGCCTGCTGGATGGGAAATGTGCCACTGGTGCAGCTGCTGCTGGCGGCGCGTGCACCCGTCAACGCAATGGAGCCGACGTATCAAGCCCGGCCTTTGGGATGGGCTTTGCATGGTTCCAACCACTGCCTGGCCCGGACCCGGAAACCACGGAATCAAGCTGCGGATTACCCGGGAGTGGTGGCCGCCCTCCTCGCGGCTGGGGCGGAACGGCCGGCCGAAGTGGGGGCGGAGTTGCCAGTCGGAGTGCGGGCGGTGCTGCTCTCCCGGCCGCGAGCCCGGAAGCGGAAGGCGGGTTGAGCCTGGCCGAAGCCGGTTATGCTCGTCAGCCCCTCGGTGGTGAGCGACTTTATTCCCGGAAATTATTGAACTGGACCGCGGCAGGGAAATCTTTGGCGCGGACGGCGGCGATGACGTCCTGTAAATCGTCTCGATTCTTGCCGGTGACGCGGACCGCGTCGCCTTGAATCTGGGTGGTGACCTTGAATTTGGATTCCCGGATGAAACCGGTGATCTGTTTGGCAACGTCCGATTCCAGGCCCTGTTTGATTTTAATCACCTGGCGGGCATGTCCGAGGGGGGAGATATCCGGTTCGCCTTTGTCGATGCATTTCATGCTGATCTGGCGTTTGGAGAGTTTGCCGAGGACGATTTCCACGAGGATTTTGACCCGAAAATTATCTTCGGCGCTAAGTTTGATCTCGTTTTTCTCGAGCAAGATTTCGGCTTTGCTTCCCTTGAGGTCAAAGCGATTGGCCAGTTCTTTGTTCGCCTGGTTGACGGCGTTCTCGATTTCCATCGAGTCCACTTTCGAAACTATGTCGAATGAAGGCATGGGCGAATTCTAGCCAATGCCAGACAAAAGAAAAGGCGGGATTGACCTGGCGGCGGGGAGGGACCTACGATGCGCCGCTCAATGCGGAACCGGAACTTCACAGAATCCTCGTGCGCCCCCGGCAGCGGCTCCGAAACCGGCGCTTAAACCTGGCATCCCGATCCATGTCACCCTCTACGGCAAAACTTCCGCGCGCGGTCACGGTCTGGCTGCTGGTGTGTGTTTATCTGAACTGCCTCGGATGGGTGCTCTCGGCGGTGAGCCAATTAAATTTCGCCGGGTATGCCGCTGGCTTGCTACTGGGCGCAGCCTTGAGCTACGGATTCCGGCGCCGGTTATTCCCGGAGGGGCCTGCCGGTGGGGCAAGGAAACGAAATTGGGGGAAACGGTTTCGTCGTCCGTTTGCGGCGGCTTTTCTGGTGCTGGCCGGGTTGGCGTTGCTCGGGGGGGCGCTGCATCCGCCCACCAATTATGATGGTCTGGCTTATCGGGTGCCGCGGATTCTTTATTGGTTTCAAGCCGGGCACTGGGAGTGGATTCATACCAATTTCCACCGTCTCAATACGCGCTCCTGCGGTTGGGAATGGGTGGCGGCCCCGTTGCTCTTGTTCACGCGGACTGACCGCCTGTTGTTTTTGATCAACGGTTTTTCGTTCTTACTGCTCCCGGGGTTGTTCTTCAGCCTGCTGACGCGGTTGGGGGTGTCGCGACGGGCGGCCTGGTATTGGATGTGGTTGTTGCCCAGCGGCTATTGCTACACCCTGCAAGCTGCCAGCATTGCCAACGACCTGTTCAGCGGCATGCTCGCCCTGATGGCGCTGGACTTCGGGCTCCGGGCGCGCGCGAACCGTTCCCTGCCGGACTTGTGGTGTTCCATTCTGGCTGCAGCCATGATGACGGGGGCCAAATCCAGCACCATTCCCCTGGGGTTGCCCTGGCTGGTCGTGGTCCTGCCGGTAATCGGGCTGTTGTTCCGTCGGTTGACGATGACTCTTCTGGTCGGGGGCGCCGCCTTGCTGGCCTCCTTCCTGCCCATGGCGGCCCTCAACATCAAGAATTGCGGGGATTGGACGGGGAACGCGGCGGAGCATCTTGTTATCGGTAACGGAGATGCAATGTTGCACATTGGGCACAATATTTTCGTTCTTTTCACCGAGAATTTGGTTCCTCCCGTTTTTCCGCTGGCGTCTACCTGGAACCACTTGATGGTTCGGTTGATTCCGCCCGGCCTGGCGGCGGCGATGGCAAAATCCTTTGAAACGGGCGCAGCGGAATTGCGGTTGCCGGAAATGCAAATCGAGGAAAATGCCGGGATTGGTTGCGGGTTGATGTTGTTGCTGGGAGCCAGTTGGTTGGCTGGTCGGCGGGCCCGCAGCCCAGCGGTGGGGAAACCCCGTCAGTTCGTCCTGCTCCACCTTGGCACCCTCGTTGCGGTGTTCCCGTTCCTGATCAAAGGTGCTTTTGCCACCACAGCACGCCTGTTCAATCCTTACTACGGGTACTTGGCGCCCATTCTCCTCGGAGGGAGCGCTCAGGGCACGGTGGTCCGACGGAATTGGTGGCGGTGGAGTGCCTATGGGGTTTTCGCCCTTTCGGCCATGGTCTTGATCATCTCCCCGGCCCGGCCGCTATGGCCCGTGCAAACCGTTCTTTCCCGGGTGGGGGCGGATCGGCAGGGGCATTTGTGGCAACGTGCGCGGACGGTTTATTCCGTTTATGCCCACCGGCCGGACGCGTTTGCCGCGGCCCTGGAAGCCCTGCCCACGGACGCCGGCTTGGTCGGTTTGGTCACGTGGGATGATCCGGAGTTCGCCTTGTGGAAACCTTTGGGAGGCAGACGTTTCCGACATGTGTTGCCGGCGGATTCGCTGGCCGTTCTGAAATCGGCCGGGGTTCAGTATGTGCTGGTAAGCCAGGATAAATTTTCGCTGGTTTTTCCCGGCACCGTGGCGGAATGGTTGACCCGGATGGATGCGCGGGTCCTGCGAAAGATTCCGTTGACCTTGCGGGCAGAAGTGGGCGGGGTCGAATGGCTGCTGGTCGAGATCGGCTTCGGCCCGCCGGAACCTGCCCCCGCGCCGAAGGCCAGGTGAGGAGACGGCACCACGTTGTCGGGAGCTGTAAATGCCAAGATCTGGCTAGGCATGGCAGGGAGGGTGATCGAATGGTTTGCCGCTCGCGGCTCCCGATCGAATTGGGTGTTTGCGGAAAGTTCCGCGGTGATAAAAAAGGTCGGCAACCCCGCTCCAGGAGCTTTATTCTTGACCAGACCAAGGGCGGGTCGGGCTTGGCCAGCCAGCCAATCCTCAGTGGCGAGGGAAGCGGATTTCGGGGGAAGGCGGGCGGGAATTCGGTCCCCCGCCGGGTGGGAATTTCGCTTGTCGTGCCCGGAATGACCTGCCAAAATACATCTCTTAGACCTGACGATTTTCGGGTCTTTTGGGCTGATTTATTTTAACGACCGGGAATCAGGTCGGAACACGATTTAAGAATAGCTGATTTATGAACCATTCGACTGCCTCAGGTAAAGCATCCGACGCCAGCGCGGCCAATGGAGCCGCCGGCGCTCCCAAGTATCCCGGTGTCCGCGTCACATGTAACGGCAACCAATTGGTGGCCCAGCATGTGGAAACCCGCATCACCGAAGGCGGAGTTTTTTATCCCATCACGCCCTCCACCGAAGGTGGGGAAATTTATCAGGGGTCGTTTGCGGCGGGGGAACTGAACGTCTGGGGCCAGCAAAAAATCGCCGTGGAGACGGAAGGCGAGCACGCCGCGCAGGGCGGCGCCACAGCGTTCGCCGTGACCGGCCGGCGAACGGTCAATTTCACTTCTGGCCAGGGTATTGCGTACGCGATGGAGCAGTACTATCACGCCCCCGGCAAATTTTCCACGATGGTGCTGCAAATTGGCGCCCGCGCGCTCACCAAGCACGCCCTGAATGTGCATTGCGGTCACGATGATTTTTGCGGGGCCTTGGACGTGGGCTGGATCATGTTGATGAGCAAGGACGCCCAGCAGGCGGCCGATCAGGGCATCATCCTCCGGCGCGTGACGGAACTGGCGTTGAATCCGGGAATGAACATCCAGGACGGCATGCTCACGACCCATTCGGAACGCACCTACCTGGCGCCGGAAGCCGAATTGCTCCGGGAATTTCTGGGCGCTGCCGATGACCAGATTGACTGCCCCACGCCCGCGCAACGGGAATTGTTCGGCCCGAAGCGTCGTCGGTTGCCCGAAATGATGGATCTGAAGAATCCGCTCCTCCTCGGACCGGTGCAGAATCAGGAACATCACATGAACGGCGTCATTGCCCGCCGCAATAACTTCAACGAACCCATTCTGGGGTTCCTCGCGGAGTCCTTTGCCGAATTCGGCCGGCTCACGGGGCGGAATTATGGTTTTCTGACGCAATACAAAACCAGTGATGCCGAAACGGTGTTTGTCTCGCTGGGTTGCGCCGCCGACAACATTGAGGCGGCCTGTGACTACCTGCGGGAACAGCGCAACGAGAAGGTCGGCTCGATTCACGTGAATGTGATCCGCCCGTTTCCCGAGGCGGCCATTGTGGAAGCCTTGCGCGGCAAGAAAAACGTCATCATTCTGGAACGCACGGACGAGGGATTGGCCGGGGACAATCCGTTGGCGCGGGACATCCGGGTGGCCATCGGCAAGGCCAATGAAGCGGCCCGATTTGCCACGCCCACCGGGGCGCCGGTGCTCACTCCCGCGGAAACCCCCCGCATTTTCCGGGGTAGTTACGGGATTGGTTCGCGCGATTTCCGTCCCGAACACACGCTTGGCGCTTATGAATTTGCCACGGGCATGACCCGCCGCAAGGACGGCAAAGGCGCGGTGGATGGCGAAACCCTTTTCACCCTGGGTATTGATCACCCGTACGCGGTCATCAGCAAGGACACGCCGTCCCTGCTGCCGGCGGGCGCGATCGCGGTACGCTTCCATTCCATCGGCGGTTGGGGCATGATTACAACCGGGAAAAACCTCGGCGAAATCGTGGGCGAATTCGGCGATCTCATCAAGCACCGCGACCAGGAATTCGAGGCGGATGGGCGGCTCAAAGAGAAGCTGTACATCATGGCCAACCCGAAATACGGCTCGGAGAAAAAGGGCGCGCCGACGAATTACTACCTCACCGTAGCCCCGGACCAGATCAAGGTGAACTGCGAGTTGAACCACGTGGACGTGGTCCTGTGCTGCGATCCCAAGGCTTTTACCCACACGAACCCGCTTGAAGGTATCAAGCGCGGCGGTTGCCTGGTCTGGGAATCCAGTGACACCCCGGAAAATGCGTGGCAGCGGATTCCTGCCCACCACCGGAAGTTTGTCCGGGACAATCATATCCGGGTTTACATCCTGCCCGGGTTTGAAATCGCCCGGCAGGCCACGGCCCGCGGTGATCTCCAGTTGCGCATGCAGGGCAATACCTTCCTCGGGGCGTTTTTCCGCGTTTCGCCCTTTCTCAAGCAGCACGGCATCACCGAGGAACAATTCGAGCTCACGGTGCGGAACCAGTACAAGAAGAAATTCGGCCGGTTCGGCGATGACGTCGTCATCTCGAACATGACGGTCATGACCGGCGGGTTTGCGCGCGTGCAGGAGATTCGTTACGGGGACCTCGACGAAGCCGATCGCTCCTCCATGCGCAACCCGCCAGTTCGTCCGTTGGGCGCCCCTACGCTCATCCCCACGGCCGGTTGCGGCACGGCCTGCGGCACCGGCGTGCCGACCCCGGCGCAGCAAACACCGCGGTACTCGTTCCAGACGCTGGCCAAGTTCGACTCCGAATTCCGCAACGGCCTGGGCTATCATCAGCCCGCCGGGGCGCTCGCCTCGCTGGGCGTGATGGGATCCGGTAGCGGCGCCACGCAGTCCAAATATGTGGCCCGCCGGGAGACCCCGGTTTACATTGCCGAGAATTGCACCCAGTGCATGGAATGCATCACGGCGTGCCCCGATACCGCGCTGCCCAACACCTCGCAGGATGTGGCCACGGTGCTCCGGACGGCGGCGCATTACTATGTCACCGATCCGACCGAACGCGGCCGGCTCACGTCCGAGTTGAAGGGCGTCGAAGATCGCGCGCGGGCCAAGATGAACGAGGCGGTCAAGTCCCGCACCAAGATGCCGTTCAAGGACATCATCCGGCAGGAACTCGAAGCGCTGACGACCGTGGGTGCCGAAGCCCGGGCGCAGTTCACGAACATCATCGACAAACTGCCGCTGGCCTACTCGAACGTGCCGGCGATTTTCCGCTCACTGGAGCAAAAAACCGCGGGCGCGGGCGGCTTGTTCTCCATCTTTGTGTCCGACCTGTGCAAGGGCTGCGGCGAGTGCGTGCAAGTGTGCGGTGATCATGACGCCCTGCGCATGACGACCGAAACCGAGCACCTCAACGCGGAACTGACCACGGCGCAGATTTTTTCGCGCCTGCTGCCCGATACCCCGCAGAAATACCTCGGCCTGTTCAACGAGCAGGATGCCGCGGGTTCCCGCGAAGCGGCGCTCCGCAACCATCTCATGGTGCGGCGCAATTACGAGGCGCTGGTTTCCGGCGACGGTGCCTGCGCCGGTTGCGGCGAGAAGAGCATCCTGCGCGCCGCCGCCTCGGTGACCGAGGCCTATATGCGGCCGATGTATCACCGCAAGGCCGACCGCCTGCGTGCCAAGGCCACCCACCTGGAAAATTCCGGCCTGGCCAAATTGCAAGCCATCAAGGCCCGCAGCGAGGAAGAGTACCTCCGGTTCCGTCAGGCGGTACAACATGCCGTGATGGGACTCGGGGGCGAGAACGACGCGGACACCGCGCTCCGAGTTGCGGCTTATGAAGCCCAGCACGGTCCGGTCACCGATGAACAAATCATCGACGCCCTGGCGGCGGTCATGCGGACGGATGCCTTCAACCACCGGGATTTGCAGGCCATTGATGGACGCCATGCCAATGGCATGAGTGTCATGTTCATGGGAGCTAGCACCGGCTGTAACACGGTTTACGGTTCCACGCCTCCCGCCAACCCGCATCCGTATCCTTGGATGAATTCGCTCTTCCAGGACGGTGCGACGATCAGCTGGCTGCTGGGTGAGTCCCTCGTCCTGAACCACGCCCGCCGCTCGGTAGTGCCCGAACGCATCTGCGACGCGCTCCTTGAACGCGAAGAAAACGTGGCGACCGCCGCGGATTACTTCCAATGGACGCATTTGGATGACGCGTTGATGACGGACCAGGAAATCCGGGAATTGCCGAAGGTGTGGGTTGTGGGTGGCGACGGCGCGCTGGGTGACATCGGATTCCAGAACGTCTCGAAGGTCATTCTGCAAAACCGGCCGAACGTAAAAATTCTGATGCTCGACACGCAGGTGTATTCCAACACCGGCGGTCAAAACTCGGATTCCTCCACGATGCTGGGCGGTTACGACATGAACCAGTTCGGGGTCGCCTCGCAGGGCAAACTGATCGAGAAGAAGAACGTCGCGGAAGCCTTTACCAGCGGCCACGGTTCCCCCTTCATCGCGCAGGTCTCCATGGCGAACGCGGCGAAACTCTACAAAGCCATGCTCGACGGTTTGGAATACCGCGGCACTGCCTTCTTCCAATCGTACACCACCTGCCAGCCGGAACATGGTGTGTCTGACAACATGAGCGCCGACCAGGCCAAGATGGTGCGCGACGCGCGCGGCATGCCGGAGTTTGTCTTCAACCCCCGCAATGGCGAAACCTCGCAGGAGATTTTCGACCTCAAGGGTAACCCGACGCCCAATCGTGACTGGTGGCAGGCCAAGTACTCGACCACCGGGGCGGTTTACAACTTCACCGTGGCCCATTGGGCTCTCACCGAAGGCCGTTTCCGCAAGCACGTTAAGGCCATCAAGGAAGAGGAAGCGCGCGAACTCATCCTGCTGGATGACATGCTCGTGTTCATCACTCAGGACGACGTGATTCACCGCCGGGTTTTCAACCCCGCGCACCGCAGTCATGTCACCAACTTCGGTTGCTACATCACCGCCGAAATCAATGGCAAGTTGAAGCACTTCGCGGTCAGCCGCCAGATGGTGTTGTTCGCGGTCGAACGTCGCAAAGCCTGGCGCATGCTGCAGAGCAAGGCCGGCGTGGTCAACAAAGACTACCTGGCACAGAAAGCGCTGCTGGCCAAGCTGGAAAAAGGCGAACTCCAACTCGCCGAACTGCAGGCCAAGACGCGGGAATTGTTCGAAGCCGAAGTCGCGAAATTGAACTAACAGCCAGCCGCCCGCCTCCCGCCATTCGGCGGGAGGCGGCGGTTGTCAGGCCCGGTTGCCGCAATTGGTGCGTGCAGCCGGGCCTTTTGGTTTGGGATATTGTCCGCGGCAACCGCCGGGTCGGATTATGGACGTGGCTTTTGGCGCGCTCCAACCTCAACGAGGTTGTGCCACCCAGCCCATGGGTTGCGAGGAACGAGCTAACCTGGGTACGCGCCCAAAAACCCCCATCAACCTCAACGAGGTTGTGTCCTCCAGCCCGGGGTTGGCGCGAGGCACGAGCGCCTACCCCGGGTAATCTTCAAAAAAGTCCCCCAACCTCAAAGAGGTTGTGCCATGAAGCCCATGGGTTGCGAGGAACGAGCTACCCTGGGTAAGCATGCAAAAAACCCCATCAACCTCAACGAGGTTGTGGCAATTTACTCCCACAGATAATTGTCATCCCATTCGAGCTCATGCTTGCGTAAAAGCGCCCGCAGTTCGTCTTGAAAACCAATCTTGCGGTGATGGTCTTCCTGTTGGGCGATGTAATGTTTTACTCTCTCGAGGCTGGATTGACTCACCGAAAATGCCGCGTAACCGCTCTGCCATTCAAAATCCGCATACTCCCAGCCCTGAACGTGCAACCATATATTTGAAATGCGTTTCAGTTCCTTCACCCAATTGGCTTGAGTAATCGTACGACCGAACCGCGCCAGGAGATGTACATGGTCTTCCACGCCACCGGTCAAAATGGGTGGACATTCCAACGATTTTGAAATCGCCCCGAGTTGGATGTGCAACTGATCGCGAATCTCCGGATCCCGCAAAAATGGACGTCGCTCCTTGGTGGAAAAGACCAAGTGCACGTAAACGGCCGAAAGGGCTTGTGGCATGGCAAATCCGTTTTGCCACAACCTCGTTGAGGTTGCCAGATTTTACTACACCTACCCGGGGTAGCTCGTGCCTCGCAACCCCGGGCTTCATGGCTCAACCTCTTTGAGGTTGAGGCCCCTCCACCCCCGTCATCAAACCGCCACCGGCAGCGCCACGTCCCGATCACAATAGTCACCAGCCGGCAACGTTTGAGCCGTGCCGCCGGCATTCGTAATCGTCACCCGGCCGGTCAGGACATTGCCGGCGGTCAACCTCACCGGCCCGCGCACCCTCAATTCCCGGCAGCCGATAAGGGACGGCACACCGTCCGGCAAAAGCGCGTCCAACTGGTCCACCAGCTTGTAATGCTCGGGATCCAGGTCGAGCGCCGGAGGGATTCCCCCGCAGGTCGGAGCGAGTAGCAGACGCCAGTCATCCGTGACGACAAACGCATCCGAGCGCAGCGCCAGCAGGTCGCCGGTGGTTTTGACCGGCGCAAAACGGGTTCGGGGCACAATGATGGCCCCGGCACCCGGGAAACATTCAATCGCCGCGCCCATGGCGGTTTCCAATTGCCAGACTTTGGGGGACCGCTTGTCGCGCGGGTCCACCGTCTTGCCGTTCTTGATCATCGGCAGGGGAATGAAGCCGTCGTTTTCGTCGAGGCGGGCGCGCAAATGGTCGAGTCGGATCCAGAGATTGTTCGTGTTAAAAAAGCGGTGCCGTTGGATGTCCTGGAAGGCCGACAAGTCCGTCTCTGGGCATTGGGCGGATTCGCGCAGGAGGAACCGGCCGCTCCGCTGCGCCAGATGTCCGCCCTTGCGGTCGGACGCCGTGCGCTCGCAAACTTCCATGAGAAAAGGTTGGTTCGAAGCGGCGAACCAGGCCAGCAAATCCAGATCCAGACTGGCGCCGAGGTTGTCCGCGTTGGAAACGAAGAGGTATTTGACTCCCGCTATCAGCAATCGATCCAGCCAGCCTGAGCCCAACAAGGAAGGGTAAATATCACCATGACCCGGCGGGCACCATTCCAATTCCGGATCCGTCGGCCAGGCCGCCGGTCGCAGGGTGGCGGCATCGATTTTGGGGACCGCGCTCTGCAGGAGTTCCAATGACTCCGGCGCGCCCAGTTCCGGATACTTCCGGAGGAACGCCTGCGTATCCGCACTGGTGCTGAAGCTGTTCATCAGCAGGAATCGCAGGGGCGTGCCGTGGCGTTGGCGCAAATGAAGCACCTGCCGGGCGATGAAATCCAAGAAGGTCAGCCCGTCCTTGATCGGCAGCAGGGATTTGGCCCGGTCCAGGCCCATGCCCGTGCCCAGACCGCCATTCAGCTTGAGCATCACCGTCTGGGCCAATAGTGCGTCGCCGCCTGCCTGCGCGGGCAGGTCCGCCAGCCGGGGCAATTGTGTGACGGGTTGAATTTCTGCTTCCGGAATCAGGCCGGTGTGGCCGGCCCGGAGGTTTGCGAAGTTGTTTTGAAACGCGCGGCGGGCCGCGGCGCTGTAACCGGCCGCGCGCATTTTTTCCGCAAACTCCGCAAAAGCGGCGATCTCAGTCGTCATTCAACAGGTGGTCCCTGGCGGGGGGCGATTCGCGGTGCTATTTCTTCGACGTCGGGTCCCGGCGGGAATTATCCTTGCGCGACGGGTTGGCCGCTGTCACCCCGTCGGTGGCTTCCCCGGGCTCCGGTTTCCCGGGAAAGATTAGGAGAAAACCGACCAACCCCAGCGCCACGGCAATGGAGGCCAGGCTGATCATCAGACCCCGGTAACGGGGCGCGAATTGAAAGACAACGTCATGCTTGCCCGGCGAGAGGAATACCCCGCGCATGATGAAATTGCAGTGCAACAGGGTGTCGGGTTTGCCATCCACGAAGACTTCCCAACGCGGATCCACTTTCTCGTTCAGCAGGAGGACAGCGGGGGCTTTCACGTCCGCGGCCAGTTCCACGCGTTTCGGGATGTAATTCGGTTTGATTTCCACAGTGCCCGGGGCCTCCTTGCTGGTGGCGCTGGGAGGCACGGGGGGCGCGCGGTCCACGAAAACCGTCTCCGCCGGCTGGAACGCCGGATTGTTCAACTGGGCGAGGGTGGTGGTGGCATTGGTCTCTACAATCCAGTTCGCATAGAGCCGCGCCCGGGGCAGGGCGCCCGTGAACTCGATGATCGCCAGGGGGCCGTTGGTATCCGATTGGGCGGTGAAATCGGTCAACGGACCGGGGTGCGTTACTTTGGGCGCAATCGAGAATCTTTGGAGCACCCGGAAACGATGCTGGGGATCGAGTTGTTCGTTCATGCCCTCGGCGAATCCCGCCGCGCCGAGCAGATACCGCGTGTTCGTTAATTCCCAGAGGCGCGGAAAATTCTTGGGATCGGCTTTGGGATGACCGCGGCCGGGAACCGGGATGGCGCTGCGGAAGGCGTTATTGTCCGTGGTTTCGCGCGGTTCCTGGATGATGTCCAGGGTCTGAATGTCGTAATAGGGGAACAGGTGTTGATTCCATTCAATACCATAGAGGCTGCCAAACAGTTGGGATTGCTCATCCTGCCCCCGGAATGGCAGCACGGCGACGCGATTCAAATAGGGTTTTTCGCGCAGGAAATCGATGACCGGGTTGGTGGCGTATTTGTAAGGGTAATCCCAGAAGATGAGCCACGGCAGATTGGCGCGGCCGAGATCCGTTACGACCAGCAGACCCAGCAGAGCCAGTCCCGCATTGGCCCGGCGACCGCCAAATTGTCCGCTGAAAATCAGGGCCAGGGCGGTCACCGCCAGGATCAGGAAAAGCACAAACCAACCCACCGCATGGCTGCTGAAAGCCGCCACCTGGGCCGCTTCGCCCGAGCCGATAGCCACAGTTTGCAGGTAGGCCTTGAGGTCATTGGCGGAGCCGGCGTAAACCATCCAGCCCACCAGGCTGGCGCCGATAGCCACAAAGCAGCCAGTTATCCATTTCTGATCAAAGGCAGGGGCCTTGGCTTGCCAGGTCTTGAAGCGGGTCAGCACCCCGCCGGAGCCGCTCGCGGACGGCACCAGATAGCTGCGGTAAAGACCCTGCAGGCCATAGGTGAAGATGATGAGGATACCCCAATTAAAAACATGAAGAAATTTGGCCGGGTTGCGGATGGTGGAGGCGTATGGCAGGGAATAGAACAACCGGTAAAACGGGGCGTATTTTCCGTAGGCAAGCAGGAGGCCGATCAGGGCCAGTCCGCTCCAAAACCAAATTGCCCGCCGTTGCTCCAGCGAGAAAACCGAACCCTGCCGCCGGGCCGATTGCAGCCCGGACCACAGCGCCACGAGCACCACCAGCACGCCCGCGTAATCGCCGCCGCCGGTGAATCGGAAATAGTTGGAATTGGCGGGGTCCGCCCCCAGGCGGGCAACCTCCGCCCGCGCCGCCGGGTCGGGCGAGGTCATCATTTCCAATACTTGCGGTTGGCCGCCGATAATGCCCCAATAATGGCCGGAGTTTGGGGTATCCATCCGATAACCGAACAGTCCGGGGATGATGATCTGCAGGGTTTCAATCCTCGGCAGGCTCCATTGCGTGGCAAATTCCCAGCGCGCTTTGGTTTCCTTTTCCGTTTCCGAAGTGCCCACCACGCCCTGAATTTGGGTGCCGACCAGCGAGGTGAGGGTTTGGGCCGCTATGACCCCGGCGCAGATGGCCACCAAGGCCACCCGGGAAGCACCGCGTATCAATCGGCCGGGCAAGGGACCAGGTTGGCCATTTACCGCCTGAAAGAGGGCATAGGAACCGACGATCAAACTGAAGAGGGCACCGACATCGAAGCCCTCCATGATGCCGCAGCCGACGGCGAAGCCGGCGAGCATCAGTCGCACCCAACGCCGCCGGGGCGAGGGATCCGCCAATGCGGCGAGGGCCAGAAAGTTAACCCCCAAGCTCAAAGTGTGGGTGGCCACCCCCCAGCACGCCAGTGAGAAATAATCCGAATTCAAGGCCACTGCCAGTCCGCCCACGACGCAGACCCCCGGTGCGAAACGCAATTGCCGGAAGAACAGCCAGGCGCACATTCCGAGGGTCAAGAGGGCGAGGGCGGCGAAAAACTTGGCATTGTACACCGGGCCCAACAAATAAAATATCAACCAGGAAATGTCCGGTGCCGCCGCGACCAATTCGGTGCCCAACCAATTCAGCGAATACCATGCCCCGGAAAGATAATCGACCACGTAGGGGGAATGACTCTTCATCACCCCCAGCGGGGAATCATTCGAAAAATGGACTTTTTCCGGGCTGAACGAGTCGAAAAACAACACCGCCAGAACGCCGGCCACGATGAGCAAGGCGATGCAAAAGTCCCGGCCCAAAGACCTGCGCCCGGGCCCGCCCGGTGAGTTTGACATCATAAAATATTATTCTTAATCCGACCAGCGAATCCGGCATTTGTTCAACGCGGTACGACGGCGGAAAATACGGCAAGTCGGGGGGGAAGCTCAATCTGCAAATTCACCAGGCGCCGAGGTAGGTCGTGCCAAATCCGGTCGTAATGTACTGCCCCATTCGGACAACCGGACGCCACTCCACGCCGCCATTCAAGTAACCGATGTTCCCACCCTCAGCGCCGGCCTGCTGGGCGGTCATTCCGCCCGCGAGGCGGTTGAAGGGGGTGCCGCGAAAGATGGAACCGCGCGGGCCATGCGGAGCGTAAGTCCAATGCTCGCTAGCGGACCATTCGTTGAGTTCGGCGGTCAGCAGGAGGTTTCCGGGGTCTGTCATCTTTAGTGGCGAGATCCAGCCGGGATTCCCGCCATAGCTCCCCCACGGGGTGTCCGTGTGCCCGCCAAAGTAGAAGTAACCGATGGAATATCCGACTCCCGCGATTTGAAATGGACCATTGGTCCCCCAGGCCGGGGTTCGATCAAGGTTTGGGCAAACCGTAAATCTTTCATTGCCGGATGCGTAACGGACGAGCGAGTCTCGCGTGTCCGAAGAAATAAAAGTCGCGCATTGGTCGCCATTGTCACGGATGCCGGAAGGTAGCACGTCCCGGAAGTCGGAACTGTACATTTGGATCACCAGATGGAATTGATGCAGGTTGTTCTTGCAGGCCACCCGCCGGCTTTTTTCCCGGGCGGCCGAAAGGGTTGGCAGCAGCAATGCCGCCAGAATTCCAATGATGGCGATGACGACCAGCAATTCGACGAGAGTGAAGCCCAGGCAATAAGGCTCCCGGTTTGTCCTACCTTTCATCCCCCAAATCTAATCCCAAACCAAGAATCTGGCAAATTTGGCTGGTCTGGCGGGGAGTCGCCCACTTATGGGCTCGCCAGAAAGGATACATCCAGCACGAAAACGACCCTTTGTTCTGGTGGGGCCAGCGGGAATCTCAGCCAGCAACCACCGGTGGGAAAAAAGCCGCCCGGGTCAGGCTGGGGGCAGGTTCACCGGTTGCCAGCTGTTGCCCACCTTGCGCATGGCCCACAATCCATCCCAGGCGGAGACCCGGCGGCCGAAATATTCCCACACGGCCAGGGTGACGCCGACATGGTAATGTTGGTTCGTCTTGGGATCGAACGGGTAGTCGCAATGCAGGTTTTCCCGCAACTTGGCCTCGTCCAAATCCTCGAACTGGAGCTCCAGATCATCGCCGCACAGGAGCCCGCCTTCCGCAACCAGGCGGCCGGCGTTTTGCAGATCGCGCTTCACCGCCTCGTAGGAATGGTCCCCGTCAATGAACGCCAGATGAAAGGTAGTGTCGCGGAGCAGGGGGAGGCAACGGTCAGAAGACCCGCGAAACGGGTGCACGGTGGCCGCATGACCGGCGGCGCGGACATTGTGATAAAAAAGTCGGACGATGGCATCGCGTTTGGTGGCGGCCGCCATGGCGCGATAGACCGGAGTGTGGTTGGCCGTCAGATCCAGGTAGTTTACCCACGGATCCACGCAGACTACTTCGCCCGTCTTTTGCTGGCAATCCACCAGCGCTTTGGCCCAGACGATGGCACTCCAACCGGCCCAGGAACCCACTTCCACAATCCGGGCGTTGCCGGCGGGCAGTGAGCAGCCCTGGAAGACCAGGCGGCGCATGTTGGCCTCGCGAATTTGCTTCCGGAGCTGATTGTGGACTCCGGCGGCCACGCCTTGGCCGGCCGCGCAGAAATGGCCGAAATAGGGCTCGTTGCGCGCCACTTGGAGCAGAAACTCGAGCCGGCCGATGGGGTAATTCAGGTACGGGTCAAATTTTTCCACCCCGAAACGGACGCACGCCCGAAAGCCCTTTTCCCGCGCGGACTTGAGATTTTTGACTAAACTTGAAAACATAACGCAAACCGTAAATAATCGTGACGCCCGATCAGGGCGGCTGCCCGACCGTGATTTTTTCAGCGTGCGCAATCTTCCGGACAAGGTCAACGCCTTTTGTCACAGCGTGAGGGTGGCAAGGACTACCCTTGGCGTGGGGAGCTAAATCCAGAATTTGTTTGCTCATCAGTGGCGGGATTGCTAGCGTTTGCCAGATTTTTAACCGTCCGTGGCCGGAAGGCCCCGGGGAATTAATCCTATCGGCAACGACCGGCACAAACGAGCCTCGGGCCAATTTTGCAGAATGAGAGAAATTTTTAAGCGGATTTTTTACGTGATCTATTTTCCCGCCTCCTTTGTTTGGCGGAAACTGGACACGATCGGTTCCTGGCGGGAAACGCGCTGGTGGATTGCGCATCTGCCCAACGCCATGTTCACGCCGGCCACTTATGCCAGCTACGCCGGGTGGCTGCAAAACCAGGGGATGTTTTCGGCCCTCTTCAGCCTGTACCTCAAAAAGGAGAAACCCAACATCATGGATTTTGGGTGCGGAATGGGGGGCTTGGCGCCGGTGAGCCATTATTTCGTCAAAAATGGCGGGAAATACCTCGGCGTGGATACCGACGCCAAGTCCATCGCGGCCTGCCGCAATACCTACGGAGATCTCCAAAATTGTGAATTTTACCTGACGCGTGACCAAAACGCCTGGTATCCACAAAGCGGCACCCCGCAGCCCAAACCGGGCGAGATTGATTGGCCGGTGGCCAACGGGTCCCAGGACTTGATCACCGCGATGTCCGTCTTCACCCATTTGCAGGAAAAGGATGCCTTCCAGTATCGGGACAAGATTTACGAAGTGTTGGCCCCGGGCGGCTTGGCCATTCTGAGTTTCCACATTGTTCGCGGGTACGAGAATCCCAATACCACCTACCAATTCAAGCATCGTCTCACCCCGGGGTGGTACACCAGCAATGTGAACTGCCCCGAGCACGCCATCGGGATCGAGCATGATGTGCTCCTGAAGTTTCTGGCGCCCAAGTTCAAAGTCTTGGCGCATATTGAAGGCCAGGTGACCGGTGGCCGGCATCCTTCCCTTCAGGATTTGATGGTCCTGCAAAAAATTTGAGGTGCCTCAGCTTTCCGGCTCCCGGGAACTGGGAGTAAGGTGGCGGGCGAGGGGGGGGGCTTTGCGCTGGTTCGACGGGAGAATCCCTTATCGGTCCGTCGTTTTGGGCCGGTGAAACAGGGGACTCCGCCTCCTCCCTGCGTCGCTCTGAATCTTCGGTCTTCGTCAAGGCCTCCCACGTTCGCCGAGGCCATGGTGGACAGCCTGCGGGGCAGGCCGGGGCGGGGAGGTCATGCTCGGAGGGGTGAGAAACCAGTTTTGGGGTTCTAACTGACCGGGGTGCCCGATCTTGAATCCGCACGGAAAGGGAAACTACAGCGAAATGGGGCGGTCGTACGGTTTCGTCCCAATCCGGCGTCCGAAAAGCCAGAAGTCTGAATAGTGTCAATCAATTCCCTTGTGATTTCCCACCCTTGGGTTATGTTAGTAATCAAATAAATCGCATCCGGGCCGGTTTTATCTGTTCAAGGGGATCTCGGGCTAGGTGTGAATCATTGGAGAATCTGATTATGCATGTTTGCCGCACGCTGCTTCGACCGTTTTCCCGTTCTTTTCATGGCTTGGCCGGAGTGTCCGCGTTGGCGTTTTTCCTGTTTTCCAGTTTCCCAGCCGGAGCTCAGGACTGCCTGCCGACGCCCCCTGGACTCGTAAGTTGGTGGCGGGCCGAGGGTAATGCCAACGATTTTGCCGGGACCAATAACGGGGTGTTGGTCAACGGGGTGGGCTTCGCCGCCGGCGAGGTGGGGCAGTCATTTACTTTCAATGGCGCCAACCAGTATGTGCAAATCGCGGATAACCCGAGTCTCCACCCCACTGGGAGTTTTACCATCGAGGCCTGGATTTACCCGCTACCCAGCGCCGGAGCCCAGATTATTCTCAGCAAGTGGGGGGATACCGGTGATTATTCCGATGAACGTTGCTACGTTTTCGCGATTGTTCCGGGCAATGCGATGATTTTTGCGATTTCCGATCTCGCCAACCAATGGAATGGTGCTTTTCAGGGGTTGCAAACGGGCAATAACGTTATTTCTTTCAATGTCTGGTCTCATGTCGTGGCGGTTTATGATCAAATTAGCGGCACCCGGCAGATTTATTTGAATGGGGTGGTCGTGGCTCAGCGCACGGACCCGCCGATCACCATCTTGAACGCCGGCAATCCGGTGGGAATCGGCGCGGGGCCTTATGCTAGCGATTCCATTCGTGATTTCTTCACCGGCAAGATTGATGAGGTCTCTTTTTACAATGTGGCCTTGAACCCTGTTCAGGTGCGGGGACTTTATCTGGCCGGGGCGGCAGGTAAGTGCACCCAACCCGCCCCCCCGCAAATCATCAGCCAGCCCCAGGATCAGTCGGTGATCCCGGGGCAGTCGGCCAGTTTCAGCGTCGCCGTGACGGGCTCGGGACCCGTGGCCTATCAATGGTTATTTGACGGGAACACGGTGGCGGGTGCCACCGGTTCCTCCTATACCCTGACCAACCCCGTGCCCGCGAACAACGGCGTTTATTCCGTCCTCGTGACCAATGCCTATGGGATGGCCTTGAGCAGCAACGCCACCCTTACGGTGACCGGTCTGGCCCCGGTCATCAACCTCCAGCCGCAGGGGCGGGGGCTTCCGCTGGGCGCGAATGTGACCTTCAATGTTTCCGCGAGCGGCTCCGCTCCGTTGAGCTATCAATGGTTGTTTAATGGTGCGGTAATCAATGGCGCCAACTCCGCAAATTTGGTTTTGAACAATCTGCCCCTGTCGGCCACGGGCGATTATTCCGCGGTGATCACCAACTTTTTCGGGGCCGTGACCAGCCAGGTGGCGACTCTGACTGTGACCGGCCAGCCGCCGGTCATCATCTCCCAACCGCTCGGCCGGGCGCTCGCTTTGGGCGCGAACGTGACTTTCAATATCTCCGCGGGCGGTTCCGCGCCGCTGGCCTATCAATGGTTGTTTAATGGTGCGGTAATCAATGGCGCCAACTCCGCAAACTTGGTTTTGAACAATTTGCCCCTGTCGGCCACGGGCGATTATTCCGCGGTGATCACCAACTTGTTCGGTTCCGCAACCAGTCAGGTGGCGACTCTGACTGTGACTGGCCAGCCCCCGGTCATCATCGCCCAGCCTTTGGGACGGGCCCTTGCTCTGGGCGCGAACGTGACTTTCAATATCTCCGCGGGCGGTTCCGCGCCGTTGGCCTATCAATGGTTGTTCAATGGTGCCGTAATCAATGGAGCAACCGGAGCAAGTTTGATTTTAACCAACCTGCCCCTTTCGGCCGCAGGCGATTATTCCGCCGTGGTCGCCAACTTGTTCGGTTCCGCAACCAGTCAGGTGGCGACCCTGACTGTGACTGGCCAGCCCCCGGTTATCGTCGCGCAACCGCTGAGCCGGGCTCTTGCTCAAGGCGGCAATGTAACGTTCAGTATTTCCGCAAGTGGCTCCGCGCCCCTGGCCTATCAATGGTTATTTGATGGCGCCATACTCAATGGGGCGACTGCGTCAAGTCTTGTTTTAACCAATCTCCCGTTGTCGGCGGCCGGGGGGTATTCCGCAGTGGTCACCAACTATTTCGGTGCCATGACCAGTCAGGTTGCCAGCCTGACTGTAACCCAGGCGGTCTGCGCGCCGGTTCTTAATGGCCTGGTCAGTTGGTGGGCGGGGGAGGGTAGCGCCCTGGATTTGGTCGGCGGCAATAACGGATCGCTGGTCAATGGCGTGGGTTTTGCTCCGGGAAAGGTGGGGCAGTCATTCAAGTTTAACGGCACCAATCAATATCTCCGGATTCCCAGCCAACCCAGCCTGAGCCCCACCGGCAGTTTTTCCATTGAAGCCTGGGTCTTGCCGCAAGCGGCTTCCGGCGCCCAGATGATTTTCGGCAAATGGGGGGATACCGGCGATTATGCCAATGAGCGTTGCTACGTTTTCGTGCTTGTGCCGGGCAACATTCTCCAATTCGGCATTGCGGATGCGGCGAATCAGGGCAACGGTTCGCTCCATGTGTTCAATTCGCCGAATAATGCGGTAACCAATGGGGTTTGGGCCCATGTGGCGGCGGTTTACAACCAGACCAACGGGACCCGCCAGATTTTTGTCAACGGCAGTTTGGTTGCCCAGCGCACGGATCCGCCGCTTACCGTGCTCAATGCGCCCAATCCCATTGGGATCGGGGCGGGGCCCTATGCCAGTTTTTCCATCCGTGACTACTTCAAGGGCCAGATTGATGAGGTTTCCTTTTACAATCGGGCCTTGGCACCCGCCGAAGTGGGCGCCATTTTCAACTCCGACAGCGCGGGCAAATGTTTGCCCCAATTCCCGCCCGCGATCCTCACCCAACCGGCGAGCCAGACAGTGCCCACGTTTACGAACGTAAATTTCTCGGTTGCCGTTTCCGGTAACGCTCCCCTGGCTTACCAATGGCAATTCGGGACTAATCTGCTGGCGAATGCCACCAACTCGGTGCTCTCGCTAACGAACGTCACGGCCACGGACGCCGGCGTTTACACCGTCACCGTCACCAATCAATATGGGGCGGTGACGAGCAGCAACGCCGTGCTGACGGTTTTGCCCCCGCCGTCGCTTGCGCAAGTTTCTAGCGTCACCGCCACCTCGGCCGTGGTGACGGTGCCGGTGACGCTCCTGGCGCGCGGCACCGAGAACGGTCTGGGATTCAGCCTGAACTTTAATCCGGCTTATCTGACGTTCGCCGGAATTAGTTCTGGTTCGGCCATTGGCGGCACGGCCACCGTTTTCTTCAATACGAATGCCGCTTCCCTCGGTCGGTTGGGGGTGTTGCTGGCGTTGCCGGGCACCAGCACCTTCCCGGTGGGCACGCAGGAGGTCGCGGACGTGAGCTTCTTTGTCAAATCCGGCACCAATCCCGTGACGGCGACCATCAGCTTCGGCGATACCCCGACTGCCCGGCAGGTTTCCGATTCACTCGCCAATATTCTTCCTTCCGCCTTCGTGGCGGGCACCGTGACGATTCCCTGGCTGGGTTATGAAGGCGACGTCGCGCCGCTGCCGAACGGGGACAGCGCTGTGACGCTGATTGACTGGGTGCAGGTGGGCCGCTTCGTCGCCGGTTTGGATACCATCACCAACGCCAGCGAGTTTCAGCGCGCTGATTGTGCGCCCCGCGACACCTTTGGCGACGGCCAGTTGACCGTGGCGGATTGGGTACAGGCCGGTCGCTATGCCGCCGGACTGGATGCCCTGACAGTGGCGGGGGGACCCACGGTGGATGTGAACGGCCCGCTGGGCTTCAAGCAACCCGTGGGTCTGGATTTTGGCCCGGCGGATTCCGGCCGCATCTTGAAAGTGATGAATGCCGCGGCGCTGCCGTCCGAGACTTGTCGGGTATCCGTGCAACTGACCGCACTGGGCAATGAAAACGCGGTCGGTTTCAGCCTGCAATCGGATCCCGCGCAGGTGCGGCTTACGGGCGTGACCCTGGGCAGTGGCGATCCGGGCGCCAATTTGATTGTGAACACCAACCACACTGCGACCAATGGCGTGGTGGCCATGCTCCTCAGCTTGCCGCCCGGAACCGTATTCAGTGCCGGTACCTACGAAGTGGCGCGCCTGAACTTCACGCTCTTGCCCACCGCCTCCAACAGCACCAACATTCTGTTCACCAACCGGCCGACGGTAAGTCAGGTCACCGACGCCAATGCGATCGCCTTGTCCACGACGTATCAAAATGGCGTGATCATCGTGGGTACGCTGACGGCGCCGACCCTGCGGGCAACCACTTCGCCCGCGGGCGTGGCTCTGACCTGGCCGCTGAACGCTCTCGGTTACACCGTGCAAACCAGCACGGACATGGGATCCGGCACGTGGACCACCGTTTCTGCCACCCCCGTCGCCAGCGGCGCCGATCAATCGGTCACCCTTCCGATCACCCCCGGCGCGCAGCGTTACTACCGCCTCTACCATCCTTGATGGTTAAGGCGGGAATGCGTCAGGCTTGGAGTTCCGCCTTCAGGCGGTCGGGTGTGGGACGCCGGAATCGTGGGCCGGCTGACAGCTTTCTGGCGAATAGGACGCGGCAACCGCCTGAAGGCGGATCTACGAACCCGGGAGGGAGCCGCGTCAGGCTGGGAGTTCCGCCTTCAGGCGGTCGGATGTGGGCCGACGGGAGCGTTGGCAAGATTCGAGCCTGCGGCCAATCGGACTCCGATTTGGCGGCCACTCCTGCATTCAGCGGCGCTGGGGCGGTGCTCCACATAAACTTGCCCACCCGGCAGAATCAAACTACCCTTCTCTTGTTCCGCCGGGGCCACTTCGCTGGGCTTGCGGGCTGAAGTTCACCCATTCCGCGCCGGCGGTTGCCGTTCGGTCCGTCAAACTATGAGCACCATCGCCTTTTACGACACCAAACCCTACGACCGGCAGTATTTTGAAGCCGCCCCTGCCGCCAGCCGGCTGAAACTGCAGTTCCATGAATTCCGGCTCAGCAGTGAAACCGTGGCCACGGTCGGGGCCGCGCGCGCGGTGTGCGTCTTTGTGAATGACCGGCTGGATGCCGCGTGCCTGGCGCAGATCCAGCAGGCCGGCGTCCGGCTCGTGGCGCTCCGTTGCGCGGGATTCAACAACGTGGATCTCGTCGCGGCGCGAAAATTGGGCCTGGCCGTCATCCGCGTGCCCGCTTATTCGCCGCACGCCGTGGCTGAGCATACTTTCGCGCTCTTGCTGGCGCTCAATCGCAAAATCCACCGCGCTTACAATCGGGTGCGGGAACATAATTTTTCCCTCAGCGGACTTGTGGGCTTTGACCTGTTTGGCAAAACCGTCGGGATCATCGGCACTGGCAAAATCGGTAAGATCGTGGCCCAAATCTTCCAGGGCTTTGGGACCCAGGTGCTTGCCTACGATCCGTTCCCCGCTCCGGAGTGGGCGGCCGCTCGCGGAGTGGAATACGTCGATCTGCCGACGCTGCTGGGGCGCAGTCACATCGTGTCGCTCCATCTGCCCCTCACGCCCGAATCACGTTACCTGCTCAACGCGGAAAACTTTGCCCGCATGAAACCGGGCGCCTACCTGCTCAATACCAGCCGGGGAAAACTCGTGGACACCGCCGCCCTGATTGACGCCCTGAAAAATGGCCAGGTCGGCGGGGTGGCGCTGGATGTTTACGAGGAAGAGGAGGGTATCTTTTTCGAGGATCATTCCGATGAAATCCTCCTGGACGATGAACTGTCGCGCCTCCTCACCTTTCCCAACGTGCTCATCACCGCCCATCAGGCGTTTCTGACCGAGGAAGCCCTGCGGGAAATCGCGCGCGTCACCACCACCAACCTCGCAAACTTCCTCGATGCGCAACCGTTTCTGGACCAAACCGCTCTGGTGAACCTCCCGACTCCGTAGCTCCTCCCAGGTTAGGAGTCCCCGGCTTGGAGTTCCGCGTTGACGCGGTCGGCGCATCCGCCGCGCCCTTTGCGTTCCATCGCGCCCTTCGCGGTAAAAACCACAAAGGCACGTCGGCGGGCTGAATAAAGGAATTGTGGGATTTTTGAAGAGAAGATCGCGAAGCGCGCGAAGCTGAAGCGGCATTCGGATTCCTCCTTTCTCATTCCTGCCAACCGCCGAACCATCCGTAACGCGAAAAACTAGTCGGCAGACCTGGAATGTCGTCAAAAGCGCCATAGGCGCGCCATGTTTATAGCCCGCCACCTTCTTTAGTAGTACCAAGCCCCAGCGGCGCGGCACCCCACCTGCCATCCTGAAAATCCTGTCCCTCCTGTCTAATCTCGCATCCGCAAGCCTGCCCGCACCAACCCCTGCATAAGGCATTCGACAAGTCGGCCCCGGGCGTTTGCCTTTTACCGATATCCTGGTATCCTTCACCGCAAATCGCTGCCCATTATTTCGTAAATCACTGCTGCAATGTCGCGAAAACTTTTCGTTCTATTCAACTTGGCGGTCTTGGCTGTCCTGGGATTTGCCTTCTGGCATCGCTTCATTGCTGAACCCGGGGTATCATTGAGAATTAGAAATGCCACCGCCACTCCCATCACTGCGCTCACCGTGATCATCCGCGGAAAAAGCCCCATCGTGGGGAGACTTACCCCCGGAAAATCCGTCACGTTACATGTCAAACCGGAAGGCGACTCCGATCTGGCCATCTCCTTTCTGGATGCGACCGGCAAAACCAATCTGGCCAGTGCGGACGTTTACCTGGAGCCCAGTTACCGGGGAGACATCACGGCGACCATCGGACGTTCAAATTCAGTTGTTTGGACCGGAACTGACCACGTGCATCCGTATTAGGATTTGCATCAGCTCGTGAAACCCAATTCATGAGGCCGCCGATATCGGCGGCGATGAAGCTTTTCATGTACCGACAACCTTTGTCAGAATCCATGCAGTGCGCTTGGCAGGACGGCGAGTGCCACCAGCCCCAACCCCTACTCAGCCAAATTTAACCACGCTCCCGGGAGCAGAATTCTACACCCCGGATTCATCGATTATTTGTTCATCAGATCCCCTCGCTGGCGCGCCAATGGATTCCGATCGCACTAGCCTGGTTCGCCGCGACGAACAAATTGGGCTGCGGATTGCTAGAGGATTTGTCGACGCCCCGCCCCGTGCGTCCCCGCATCCGCTCGGATTCGCGTGGAAGTGATTGTGCCATAATGCTTAGCGGAGGTTCCAGTAAAAAAAGATTGAAGTGCATTTGTTGCTTGCTTCAGAGAAATTCATTGGTTAAATTGGGGTTAAATACAGGTTTATCGCTCGAAACTTATTCATCAAGGCGGGCGGAGTTGTAAAAGGAATCGCTATGAAAATGTTCGGCAATAATCAATCCAAGGTTGCATTTGCTTCACTTGCCAAAATGCTCGCTTTCGCCTCGTTGGCCTTCGGGTTGTCAGATCGCACCACCTTGGCCCAGTCCTGCGCACCCACGCCCACCGGGTTGATTGCCTCGTGGTCCGGGGAAGGCAACGGCCTTGATTCCATCGGTGGGCTTAACGCCACCTTGCTGAACGGTGCCGGTTACGGCGCCGGGGAAGTGGGAGCGGCCTTCGCCTTCAATGGGAGCAATCAATATGCCCAGGTTCCGAGTAGTTCCAAATGGGCCTTTGGCTCGGCGGACTTTTCGATTGAGTTGTGGGTCAAATTAAATTCCTCCGCGGCCTCTCAGGCATTTCTGGCTTGTGATGCGGGACCTTACGGGAACAACAAATGGATTTTCTGGCTCGACAACGGAGCTTTGGAAATGCACGTGTATATCGCTGGTGGCGCGCCCACTTTCCTGGGTTCGGTGCCTTACAGCCCCAGCCTGAACCAGTGGCATCACCTGGCCATCACCCGCAGTGGCAACAATTTCACCCTTTATGCGGACGGGGTGGTAGTTTCGAGAATGACCAGCAGCGTGGTGATTCCCGATGCCGGTGTGCCGCTGACGTTCGGTTCCGCCGAGGGCGCGTATTTTCTGAATGGGGCGGAGGATGAAATCGCCATCTACAATCGCGCGCTCAGCGACACGGAAATCAAATCCATTTATTTGGCCGGCGGTTTGGGCAAATGTAGCGGACCGGTCCCCCCCGTGGTGCTCACGCAACCGCAGAGCCAGACGGTTTATGCGGGCACTCCCGTTACTTTAAGTACCCTTGTCTCGGGCAGCGCGCCATTGTCGTATCAATGGGTGTGGAATGGTACTAATCTGCCAACCGCCACCTCGTCCACCCTCGTGTTCGCCAATCCCCAAGTCTCGAATTCCGGCGCCTATGCGCTGGTGGTGTCCAATGCTTATGGGATGGTGACCAGCGCCGTGGCGACCCTCACGGTCAATGCCCGCGCTTGCGCGAGTTTGAGCAACGGGTTGCTGGGTTGGTGGGCCGGCGAAGGCAATGGCGCGGATTCCATCGGCGGCAAAAATGCCACGCTGCTCAATGGGGCCGGTTATGTGGCCGGGGAAGTGGGGCTGGCCTTTGGTTTCAACGGGGCCAATCAATATGCGCAGGTTCCGAGCAGCCCCGGATGGGCCTTTGGAACGGCGGACTTTTCCATTGAATTATGGGTCAAACTCAATTCCTCCAGCGCCAGCCAGGCATTTCTGGCTTGTGATGCCGGAGCTTACGGCAACAACAAATGGATTTTCTGGCTCGACAATGGGGCTTTGGAATTGCACGTGTTTAACGCTGGCGGCGGGCCGACGTACGTGGGTTCCGCACCCTACAGCCCCAGTCTGAACCAGTGGCATCATCTGGCCATTACCCGCAGTGGCAACAATTTTACCCTTTATGCGGACGGAGTGCCCATTTCGAGAGTGACCAGCAGCGTGGTGATTCCGGATGCCGGGGCGCCGTTGACGTTCGGCTCCGCGGAAGGCGCGTATTTTCTCAACGGGGCGGAGGATGAAATCACTATCTACAACCGCGCGTTGACGGATAATGAAATTAGCCTCATTTATCTGGCGGAACGTTTGGGCAAATGCACCGGGGCGGTTTCGCCCGTGGTGATCGCCCAACCCCAAAGCCAGAACGTATTTGTCGGGAATGCTGTTACCTTGAGTGCCTTGATATCTGCCAGCGCGCCTGTGGTGTACCAATGGGAACTGAACGGCACCAATTTGCCAGCCGCCACCGCTTCCTCCCTCTCGCTGACCAATGCCCAACTCACGGATTCGGGGGCCTATACGCTGGTGGTATCAAATGCTTATGGCATGGTTACCACTGCGGTGGCCACCCTCACGGTCAACGCCCGCACTTGTGCCAGTTTGACCAACGGGTTGCTCGGTTGGTGGGCCGGGGAGGGAACCGCGCAGGATTCCTTTGGCACCAACCACGGCGCTGTAGTAAATGGGGTGGGTTTCGTTGGCGGGGAAGTTGGCCAGGCATTTAACCTGAATGCGAATACGAACCAATACGTGATGGTGCCCTATAACCCAGCGCTGGCGTTGGGGAGTGGCGGCAATGACTTCACCATTGAACTTTGGATGCGGCCCGTCGCCGGAGGGGGGCAGCCTTTGGTGGCGAACGATGCGGGTGGCGCGCAATACAATCAATGGGCATTCTCATGGAACTTTGGGGCCTTGGAAATGTTTGTGGCGAATCCCTCCGGTGCAGCCGTTTCTCTGCGCTCCGGGGCTTATTCCCCAGCTCTGAACCAATGGCATCATGTCGCCGTGACGCGGAATGGAACAGTTTTTTCATTTTATGGCGACGGGGTCTTGCTTTCGACGGTCTCAAATTCGGTTGCCATGCCGACCCCGGCCACGCCTCTGGTGTTTGGCCGCGCGATTAACACCATGCCTGGATATAATCATTCGCCTTACTACTTTAATGGCGCGGTGGATGAAATCGCCCTCTACAATCAGGCCCTGAGCGCGGCTGATATCGCCGGCATTTACAACGCGGCTGCTCTCGGACGTTGCGTGACTCCCGCGAGCCCCACTGTTGTAGGCCAGCCAACGAGCAAGAGCGTGACCGAGAACGCCTCGACCAGTCTGGCCGCTGTCGCCTCCGGGGTGGCACCGTTGGGTTATCAGTGGCAATTTAATGGCAACCCTTTGACGGGGGCGACGAACTCCACGTTGACTTTGCCCCACGTTCAGTTAACCAACTCCGGCAACTATACCATCCTGGTTAGCAATCCGTATGGCACCACGACCAGTTCCGTGGCCATCTTGACGGTCAATCCGCCTACGTGTGCTTCGATCACCAATGGCTTGGTGTCGTGGTGGACGGCGGAAGGAAATACCGGAGATCTGGCCGGTACCAACACGCTTACGTTGGTGAACGGTGCCAGTTACGGTTCCGGTGAAACAGGCCAGGCCTTTAGTTTCAATGGCGTAAATCAGTACGCCCAAGCTGCGCCGAGCCCAGCTTGGGGATTTGGCACGAATGATTTCACCATTGAACTTTGGGTGAATCTAAAATCAAGTGGAAATGTCGCTTTTTTGGCCGACGATTCAGGAACGGAGAACGCCAACAAGTGGATATTCTGGCTCAATGGCGGCATTCTGCAAATGCATGTGAATGGGCCCGCCACCGGACCGCTGGCCCTTGGCTTCGGTGCCTTTAACCCTTCGCTCAACCAATGGCATCACGTGGCGGTCACCCGCAGCGGCAGCGCCTTTACTCTCTATGCGGATGGGGCCGTGAGTTCTTCGCTCTACACCAGTGAAAGTATTCCGACTCCTGGGGTACCGATGACCCTCGGCGCGGCCGAAGGACGGTTCTTTCTCAATGGCGAGGAAGATGAGGTTTCGATTTACAATCGCGCCCTGTCTTTCGATGAGATCAGCAGTATTTATCTGGCCGGAAACCAGGGCAAGTGTTTGCCGCAGGTTCCGCCTTCGATCCTGATGCAACCGCAAAGCCAGATTGTGCCCTCCTGGACGAATGTCAGTTTTGTGGTGGGGGCCGCCGGTCCTCCGCCGCTGGCTTATCAATGGCAGTTGAACGGGGGCAACCTCAGCGGCGCGACCAATGCTTCCCTGAGCCTGACCAATGTCACCGGTGCGGATGCCGGGAATTATTCGGTGATCGTCACGAATCTAAGCGGCATGGTTGCCAGTAGTAATGCCGTGCTCACAGTCTTACCGCCGCCTTCGCTGGTGCAGGCCGGTAGCGTGACGGCGACTTCCGCGATCGTCGTGGTGCCCATAACGCTTCGTTCGCTGGGGACCGAGAATGCCCTGGGGTACTCAGTTAACTTTGACGCCTCGTTATTGACGTTTGCCGCCGTTGCCCCGGGGACGGGTGCGACGAATGCAACGGCCATTTTTAACACTAATTCCGCTGCGGCGGGCCGGCTTGGCATTGCGCTGGCGTTGGCGGGTGGTGGCACCTTTTCGGCCGGCACCCAGGAGGTGGCGGAGGTCAGCTTCTTTGTCAATTCTGGCACCAATCCCGTCGTTACTCCCATCACGTTTGGTGATGTCCCGACGGCGCGCCAGGTTTCCGATCCGCTGGCGAACAAGTTGGCCTCGGCTTTCGCTTCCGGCACCGTCACGATACCCTTCTTGGGGTATGAAGGCGATGTGGCACCGCTGCCCAACGGTGATTCGGTTGTGACCATTATCGACTGGGTGCAGGTGGGCCGCTTTGTCGCCGGCTTGGATACAATTACGAACGCCAGCGAATTCCAACGCGTCGATTGTGCGCCGCGTGGGACTTACGGCGATGGGCAGTTGACGGTCGCGGACTGGGTGCAAGCCGGTCGGTACGCGGCGGGACTGGATCCCTTGACGGTCGCCGGCGGTCCCACGGTGGATGTGAATGGCCCGATGTCGTTCAAGCAACCGGTCGGACTGGATTTCGGCCCGGCCGATTCCGGTCGCATTTTGAAAGTGGTGAGTGCCGCGGCGTTTCCGTCCCAGAATTGCCAGGTATCCGTGCAATTGACCGCGCTGGGCAATGAAAACGGCATTGGTTTCAGCCTGCAATCGGATCCCGCGCAGGTGCAGCTCTCGGGGGTGACCCTGGGCAGTGGGGACGTGGGCGCCAATCTGATTGTCAATACTAACCACACCGCCACCAATGGCGTGGTGGCCGTGCTGCTGAGCCTGCCGCCCGGATCAGTATTCAGCCCCGGCATTTACGAAGTGGCGCGCCTGAACTTCACGGTGTTGCCCAACGCCTCGAACAGCACCAACCTTTTGTTCACCAATCGTCCGACGGTAAGTCAGGTCACCGACGCCAACGCGATCGCCTTGTCCACGACGTATCTAAATGGGGCCATCATCGTGGGCACGTTGACCGCGCCGACGTTGCGGGCAACCGCCTTGTCCGGGGGCCTGGTGTTGACCTGGCCGGTGAACGCGCTCGGTTATACGGTCCAAAGCAGCACGGACCTGGGTTCCGGCACCTGGACCACCGTGGCGGCCACGCCCGTCACCAACGGCTCGGATCAATCGGTCACCCTGGCCGTGGCTCCCGGCGCGCAGCGGTACTACCGGCTCTATCATCCTTGATTGTTGCGGCAGGGGGGCCATCGGTGCCTTCCTGCCGTGGGCTGTTGCCAGCAGGCGGTTTGAGTAGCGCCGCTTGCTGGCTTTTTTTGGGCCAAACCAGGCTGGTAAACCCGCCGATTTCCTGGACTGGGAGAAGTGGCGGCAAGTCGCCAATCCCAACTTGCCGATTTTTTTCCACAAATCGGCCCGTCGCCCGGACAACGACACCATCCTTCGCGACTCCGTTGGGTGGAATTTGCCCCGGGAGCATTAGCGGAGGGAATAAGCCGAATTCGCAGATGAGTCAAAAAGTTGCTTGCTTGCCACCGCTTCATTGGGTAGTTTCGTTGGCAATCAAATTTTTGTTGTTTTTACTTCAAACCTGTTGCCAAAGGTCGGCGGAATCGTAAAAAAAGGAAACGCTATGAAAAAATTCGGCAGAAATTCATCCAAGGCTGCATTTGCTTCCCTTGCCAAGATGCTCGCTTTCACCGCTGTCGCCTTCGGGCTGTTCGGGCGCACCACCTTGGCCCAGTCCTGCGCACCGACTCCTGCCGGATTAATCGCTTCGTGGTCAGGCGAAGGCAACGGCCTCGACTCCATCGGTGGCCAAAACGCCACACTGATGAACGGCGCCAGTTATGCAGCCGGAGAGGTGGGGACGGCCTTCGCCTTCAACGGTAGCTATCAATATGCCCAGGTGCCGGCCAGCTCCAAATGGGCGTTTGGATCGGCGGACTTTTCCATTGAATTATGGTTTAAATTGACTTCGCCAGCGGCGAGTCAGGCATTTCTAGCTTGTGATTCCGGAGCCTTTGGCAATAACAAATGGATTTTCTGGCTCGATAATGGGGCGTTGGAAATGCACGTGTTCAACGCCGGTGGTGGGGCGTCCTATGTGGGCTCCGTAGCTTACAGTCCCTCGCTGAACCAGTGGCATCATTTGGCCATAACCCGCAGCGGCAGTACATTTACGCTTTATGCCGACGGCGCGGTGATTTCCCGGGCGACGAGCAACGTGGTGATTCCGGATGCCGGTGCGCCGCTGACGTTTGGTTCCGCAGAAGGCACGTTTTTTCTGGGAGGGGCGGAGGATGAAATCGCCATCTATAACCGTGCGCTGAGTGAAGCTGATATCAAGTTCATTTACCTGGCGGGCGGTTTGGGCAAATGTAGCGGTCCGATCGCACCTGTGGTGCTCACGCAACCGCAGAGCCAGACCGTTTATGCGGGCACTCTTGTCACCTTAAGCACTTTGGTCTCCGGAACAGGGCCTTTGGCCTGCCAATGGGTTTTGAACGGGACCAATTTGCCGGCCGCCACATCCCCGACACTGGTGCTTACCAACACCCAAGTTGCGGATTCGGGTGCTTATTCGCTGGTGGTGTCCAATGCATATGGAATGATCACTTCCGCGGTCGCCACGCTCACGGTCAATGCCCGTAGTTGTGCTGATGTGAGCAATGGCCTGCTTGGTTGGTGGGCCGGGGAAGGCACGGCGCAGGATTCCTTCGGGACGAATCATGGCGCGCTGGTCAATGGGGCTGGCTTCATTGCCGGCGAAGTAGGGCAAGCCTTTAACTTTAATTTGTCGGGGGGGCAGTGCGTCATTGTGCCTTACAGTCCGGCCCTGGCTTTGGGTGTGGTCAGTAATGATTTCACCATTGAACTCTGGATGCGGCCGACGGCCGGGGGGTTCCAGCCTTTGGTGGGTAATGATGGTGGCGGGGTTCAAAATAATTCCTGGGCATTTTCGTTGAACGATAATGTTCTGGAGTTGCTAGCTGCGAATCCGACGCGTGGTTCAGCGATAATTCGTTCGTTTACCTTTACGCCAGCTCTGAGCCAGTGGCATCATGTGGCGGTCACCCATAATGGAACAGTGTTTTCATTTTACGGAGATGGGGTGCTACTTTCGGCCGTCACAAACTCCGTGGCGATGCCCAATCCGGGAACGGCCTTGACCTTTGGTCGACTGGTAAATGCTTATGTCGGTAACGCGACCAAATACTTTCGTGGGGCTATGGATGAAATAGCACTTTACAACCGGGCCCTGAGCGGGACGGATATCGCCGGGATTTACGCCGCCGGTTATGTCGGGCGTTGTGTGACCCCGGCAGCCCCCGTGGTGGTGGGGCAACCAACCAGCAAGAGTGCGACCGTAAACGCCACTGTCAGCTTCTCGGCAAGCGCCTCGGGGTTGGCCCCGTTTTCCTATCAATGGCTTTTTAATGGCAGCCCCTTGGCCGGAGCAACGAACTCCACGCTGATCTTGGCGGGTCTCCAATATACCAACGCTGGCGGCTACAGTTTCCTGGTCTCCAATGCATTTGGGAGTTCCACTAGTGCGCTGGCCACTTTGACCGTCGATCCGCCAACTTGTGCCTCGATCACGAATGGCTTGGTATCTTGGTGGACGGCGGAAGGAAATCTCGGAGATCTGGCGGGCACCAACGTGCTTACTTTGGTGAACGGCACCGGGTACACCGCTGGCGAAGTCGGCCAGGCCTTTAGTTTTAATGGCGTAAATCAATATGCGCAGGCCGCTGCCAATTCTGCCTGGGGATTTGGCACGAACGATTTCACCATTGAACTGTGGGTGAAATTGGCAGCGAACGGAACCTACGCGCTTCTGGCCGATGACGCGGGAACTTATAACGCCAACAAGTGGATATTTTGGGTCAACGGGGGCGTGTTGCAGTTACATGTGAACGGACCGGCCAGCGGACCGGTTTATCTCGGTTCCGGTTCCTTCAACCCTTCGAATCAATGGCATCACGTGGCCGTTACCCGCAGCGGCAGCACCTTTACGCTCTATGCGGATGGTGCCGTGAGTTCCACGGCGACCAGCTTTGTTAACATTCCCAATTCTGGAGTGCCTCTGACTCTTGGCTCGGCTGAGGGTCAATTCTTCCTCAACGGCGCGGAAGATGAAGTTGCCATCTACAGCCGCGCCTTGTCTTTGGATGAGATCAGCAGTATTTATGTAGCCGGGAGCATTGGTAAGTGTCTGCCGCCAATCCCGCCTACGATCTTCACGCAACCGCTAAGCAAGGTTGTCCCCTCTTGGGCTAACGTCAGCTTTACGGTGGGAGTTTTTGGCCCGGCGCCCCTGAATTACCAGTGGCAACTGAATGGTGTCAACCTCCCCGGCGCGACCAATGCCCTCCTGGCATTGACGAATGTCACCGGCGCCGATGCGGGGAATTATTCCGTTATCGTTACCAACTTGAGCGGTTCGGTCGTCAGTAGCAATGCCTTGCTCACGGTTTTGCCGCCACCCTCCCTGGTGCAGGTGAGTAGCGTTACGGCGACTTCAGGCATTGTCCTCGTGCCCATCACGCTCCGTTCCCTGGGTACGGAGAACGCCTTGGGTTGCACGATTAACTTTAACCCGGCACTATTGACATTTGCCAACGTGGTCGCAGGGACCGACGTGACCAATGCCACCACAATTTTCAATACTAATTCTGCCGGGGTGGGCCGGATCGGCATCGCGCTGGCGATGGCGGGTAGTAGCACCTTTGCGGCTGGAACCCAGGAAGTGGCGGAAGTCAGCTTCTTTGTAAATTCCGGCACCAATCCAATCGTTACACCCATCACGTTTGGCGACCTCCCGACGGCGCGCCAGATTTCCGATCCGCTGGCGAACAAACTGTCTTCGGCATTTGCTGCTGGTACCGTCACCATCCCCTTCCTGGGTTCTGAAGGCGATGCGGCGCCACTGCCCTACGGTGATGGGCTGGTAACCATCATCGACTGGGTGCAGGTGGGCCGGTTTGTGGCCGGTTTGGACACGATTACCAACGCCAGCGAATTCCAGCGCGTGGATTGCGCGCCGCGCTCAACCTACGGTGACGGGCAGTTGACCGTCGCGGATTGGGTGCAGGCGGGGCGCTACGCCGCCGGTCTCGATCCCTTGACAGTGGCCGGCGGTCCCACGGTGGATGTGAATGGTCCGCTGGGCTTCTTTAAGCAACCGGTCGGGTTGGATTTCGGGCCGGCGGATTCCGGGCGCATTTTGAAAGTGGTCAACGCCGCGGCGTTGCCGTCTCAGACCTGCCAGGTATCCGTGCAGTTGACCGCGTTGGGCAACGAGAACGGCATCGGTTTCAGCCTGCAATCGGATCCCGCGCAGGTGCAACTCACTGGGGTGACCTTGGGCAGCGGGGACGCGGGTGCCAACTTGATCGTCAACACGAACCACACCGCCACGAATGGCGTGGTGGCCGTGCTCCTGAGTTTGCCCCCCGGAACCGTATTCAGTGCCGGCACCAACGAAGTGGCGCGCCTGAACTTCACGGTGTTGCCCACCGCCTCCAACAGCACCAACCTCCTGTTCACCAACCGACCGACCGTCAGCCAGGTCACCGACGCCAACGCGATCGCCTTGTCCACGACCTATCAAAACGGCGTGATCATCGTGGGTACGCTGAATGCACCGACGCTGCGGGCCGCCACCTCGCCCGCGGGCCTTGTGCTGACCTGGCCGGTCAATGCGCTCGGTTACACCGTGCAAACCAGCACGGACCTCGGATCCGGCACCTGGACCACGGTTTCGGCGACCCCCATTGCCAATGGCTCGGATCAATCGGTGACCTTGGCCGTGACTCCCGGCGCGCAGCGCTACTACCGTCTCTACCATCCTTGATAAGGGAAGCGGAGCAAAGCCCCCGATGGCATCATCGGGGGCTTTTTTTTGCTGACGCCTTATCCAGGTCAAGACGGACGTGATTTCCAAATTCGGGCTGTTTGCCGCCCAAGACGTTACCAACCAAATGCGCCTAAATTCCTCCCGTAGCAATTCAAAGCCCCCCAATTCGTGCTAAAATGCTTGGGGGGTCGATCCTGTTTCGGCTGCCGCCATACCGCCTGCTCGGCAACGCCTGGTTTTTGGCCCTCTGGAACCAAGGTTCCGCCCGGCCTGCTCTTTGACATATTGCTACGGCTGCCTGCCTCCGCCGGACCAACCGGGGTGGGGTCCCGATCGTGGCCGTCGCCAGGTGCCGTCTCAACCGAAGCGCGGCCCCGCCCCACCGACAGCACGTTGAGCCTAATCCGTTATCGATAAACTCGTTTCTTAATCCGCTCGCCCGACCTCGTAATTGGTGCTACCCCCGGGACCATATCCCGCCGAGTCCAGGTTAAACAAACTTAATCCAGTTTCGCGGGCATCACTGGCAGAATTCACCTCGCCAACTGTTCTCCGAGTTTGATCGATTCGCATCTGTGCACTTTGAGCCATCTGTGGTCAATCAATCCCCGGGGTTCCCCCCTCCGAGTCCAGGTTCCGGACACTTAGTCCAGTTTCGCGCCACCACTGGCCGAGTTCGCCTCGCCAACCGTGTCCCCAGTTTGATCGATTCGCATCTGTGCACTCTGAGCCATCTGTGGTCAATCAATCCCCGGGGTTCCCCCCCCGAGTCCAGGTCCCGGACATTTAACCTGCCCGGCGTAGCTGCTCTCAGCGAAGACGGGTCCAGTTTCGCGTCGGCGCGCGGATTGAAATTGACCGTCAAAATCCAGATCTCCTCTGATAGCGGCGATTCCTACTTCATTTTTTGTTTGACTTATGTTAATTCATTTGTTAAGATATTTGAATAATAGAGGTTTATCGCATTAAGCTTCGCACTATCGACCATGACGGTCGGAGTTGTACCAAGGAAAACGTCATGAAAAATTCTTGCCGAAATGTAGCCAAGGTTGGCTTTGCTTCCCTTGCCAAAATACTTGTTCTCACCGCTGTGGCCTTCGGGCTGTCCGGTCGTAACAGCCTGGCCCAGTCCTGCGCTCCCACCCCCGCCGGATTGTTTGCTTCATGGTCCGGGGATGGCAATGGCGCGGATTCCATCGATGGTCAAAACGCCACGCTGATGAACGGCGCCGGTTACGCTGCCGGGAAAGTTGGAACTGCCTTCGCCTTCAATGGGATCGATCAATATGCCCAGGTTCCGAGCAGTTCCAAATGGGCGTTTGGCTCGGCCGACTTTTCCATTGAATTTTGGGTCAAGCTAACCTCGGCCGCCTCCAGCCAGGCATTTCTGGCGTGTGATGCCGGAGCTAACGGCCACAATAAATGGGTTTTGTGGCTTAATAATGGCACTTTGGAAATGGCCGTATATAACGCCGGCGTGGGGCCGTCGCATTTGGGCTCCGTCGCGTATAGTCCCAGCCTGGACGAATGGCACCATTTGGCCATAACCCGGAGTGGCAGTGCTTTTACACTGTATGCCGATGGCGCCGTGATTTCGCGAGCAACCAGCAGCGTGGTGATTCCGGATGCCCTTGCGCCCCTCACGTTCGGTTCCGCGGAAGGCACGTTTTTTCTGAATGGTGAGGAGGATGAAATTTCCTTCTACAACCGCGCGCTCACCGACAACGAAATCAATCTCATTTATCGGGCGGGCAGTTTGGGCAAATGTAGCGTGCCGATTACGCCCGTGGTGCTCACTCCACCGCAGAGCCAGACGGTTTATGAGCGCGCCTTGGTTACCTTCAACAGCCTGATCTCCGGTACCGGGCCACTGGTGTATCAATGGGGTTTGAACGGCACCAATCTGGCCTCCGCCACGGCCTCCTCGCTCGTGCTCACCAACGTCCAATTTACGGATTCAGGGTCCTATGTGCTGGTGATTTCCAATGCTTATGGGATGGTCACCTCTGCGGTGGCCACGCTCACGGTCAATCCCCGCAGTTGTGCCGAGGTGAGCAATGGCCTGCTCGGTTGGTGGGGCGGAGAAGGCACGGCGCAGGATTCCTTTGGGACCAATCATGGCACGCTGGTCAATGGGGCTGGCTTCATGGCCGGGGAAGTTGGCCAGGCCTTTAACTTTGATCCGTCGGGGGGCCAGTGCGTGATTGTGCCGTATAATCCTGCCCTGGCTTTGGGCGTGGCCAGTAACGATTTCACCATTGAACTTTGGATGCGGCCCACCGTCCAGGACTTCCTGCTCCAGCCACTGGTGGCTAACGAAGGGGGCGGGAACTCCGCCAATGAATGGGCATTGTCATGGAACTTCAGTGTCTTGGAGTTCGCGGTGGCGTCCGTGCCCCGTCCCTTGGTGGTAATTCATTCCTCGGCTTTCACGCCCGCCCTGAACCAGTGGCATCATGTGGCGCTCACTCATCAAGGAACAGTGTTCTCATTTTATGGCGATGGGGTGTTACTTTCGGCCGTCACCAACTCCGTTGCGATGCCCAACCCGGCAACGGCCCTGGCCTTTGGTCGGCTCTTGAATTCCTACGCTGGCTATTCGCCCGCCTATTTTCGCGGCGCCGAGGATGAGATCGCCCTTTACAACCGGTCGCTGAGTGCGCCCGAGATCGCCAGGGTTTACAACGCCGGCTATCTCGGGCGTTGCGTGACTACCGCGCCTCCCGTTGTGGTGCTGCCACCCGCCAGCAAAAGTGTAGCTGTCGATGTCACCGTCAATCTCTCCGCCATCGCCTCCGGGGTCGCGCCCTTGCGCTATCAATGGCTTTTTAATGGCAACCCTTTGACGGGGGCGACGAACTCCACGTTGACTTTGACCCACCTTCAGTTGACAAATGCCGGCGGTTATATCTGCTTGGTTGCCAATTCGTATGGAATTGCCACTAGTGCGGTCGCCACCTTGACGGTCAACCCGCCGATTTGCGCTGCGATCACGAATGGACTGGTGTCCTGGTGGACGGCGGAAGGGAATGGCGGAGATCTGGCCGGCACCAACGCGCTTACCTTGGTGAACGGAGCCGGCTATACTTCTGGTGAAGTGGGCCAGGCCTTCAGTTTCAATGGCACAGGTCAGTATGCCCAGGCTGCGGCGAGCTCCGCCTGGGGATTGGGCACGAACGATTTCACGATTGAATTGTGGGTGAAACTGGCAGCGAATGGAACCTGCGCTTTCCTGGCCGATGATGCGGGACCTGGGAACGCCAACAAGTGGATATTTTGGCTCAATGGTGGCGTTCTGCAGTTGGCGGTGACTGGAGTCGGCGGCGGGCTGCTTAAGCTTGGTTCGGGTTCTTTTAACCCGTCGCTCAACGAGTGGCATCACGTGGCGGTGACCCGCAGTGGCAACACGTTTACCCTCTATGCGGATGGGGCGGTGAGTTCCACGGTGAGTAGTTCCATCAACATTCCGAATCCCGGTGTGCCGCTGACTCTGGGCTCGGCCGAGGGGCAATTCTTCCTCAATGGCGCGGAAGATGAGGTTTCGATCTACCACCGCGCTTTGTCTTTGGACGAGATTTACAGCATTTACGCCGCCGGCAGCCTTGGTAAGTGCCTCCCGGAGACCCCGCCGACGCTGCGGGCGTCCACCTCGCCAGCGGGCCTTGTGCTGACCTGGCCCGCGAACGCGCTCGGTTACACTGTGCAAATCAGTACGAACCTCGGTTCGGGCACCTGGACCACGGTTGCTGCCACACCCGCGGCCGACGGCTTGGATCAATCCGTGACCCTGACCGTCACTCCCGGCGCGCAGCGCTACTACCGCTTGTATCACCCGTAAATCAGCCGGCAAAACCGTTCGAGCTTCGGTCAGGGAGGGGGCCACCGGCACCCCTCTGCTCTGACAGAATTCCATTGAATCCCGCGCAAGCCCACCTTTACTGTCCCGGCTGAAATGGCTATCAGACGAATTTTGGTGATTGGCGGTGGGATCGTCGGTTTGGCCGCGGCCTACAAGATGGTCCGCGGCATTCCGGGCGCGCAGGTGACGGTTCTGGAAAAGGAAGCCGGGGTGGGTCGCCACCAGACCGGCAACAATAGCGGGGTGCTGCACGCCGGACTTTATTACAAGCCTGGTTCCGCGAAGGCTTTGCTGGCCGTCTCCGGTATTCAGGAAATGGTGGCCTTTTGCCGGGAGCACGATATTGCCCACGAGATTTGTGGCAAGCTGGTCGTGGCGGTGGACGAAACCGAATTGGGCCGCCTCAAGAACCTCCACGAACGGGGAACGCAAAATGGCCTGCAGGGGCTGCGGATGCTGAATCGCGAACAAATGCGGGAAATCGAACCGCATGTGGGCGGCATTGCGGCGTTGCACGTGCCTCAAGAGGGGATCGTGGATTATCCCCAGGTCACTGCGGCCATCGTCCGCGAAATTCAACGCTCCGGCGGTCAGGTGATTACGAATGCCCGGGTGACCACTTTGCGGGAACAGGGCGGGAATTGGGTGGCGGAAACCGCCACGGCCACTTACGAGGCGGATTTTATCGTGAATTGCGCGGGACTGCATAGCGATCGCGTGAGCCAGTTGGCCGGGGAGGAGCGCGAAGTGCGGATCGTTCCATTCCGCGGCGAGTATTACAAATTGAAACCCGCCCGACAGTCGCTGGTGCGGCATTTGATCTATCCGGTTCCGGATCCCGAATTTCCCTTTCTGGGGGTACACTTCACGCGCCTGATCGAGGGTGGGGTGGAGGCGGGGCCCAACGCGGTCCTGGCCTTCGCGCGGGAGGGTTATCGCAAGGCGGATGTCAATGTGGGCGATTTCATCGATGCCGTCACGTTTTCCGGGTTGTGGCGCTTTTTGCAAAAGCACAAGCGGATGTGCTGGGCGGAATTGTGCCGTTCCTTTAGCCAGCGACTCTTTTGTGAATCGCTTCAACGGCTGGTGCCGGAGGTTCAGGTGGATGATCTGGAAACCGGCGGTGCGGGCGTGCGCGCGCAGGCGATGTCGCCGGATGGAACGCTCGTGCAGGATTTTTGTTTTGTGCGTCGGCGTCACGCGTTGCATGTCATCAATGCCCCGAGCCCGGCGGCCACGGCCTCCCTGGCCATTGGCGAAACCATCAAGGAGATGGTGGCGCGGGAAGCCTGACCGGTCCCAAGGAATGGTTGCACCCGGCGCCATACCTCTTTGGGAGTATTGGGTGTTGGGCTGGATCCGGGATATCTTCGTTTCAATATGACGAGCCGCCTCCGCCTGGCGCATCACCTCTGCCGCCCGCTTCGCGTCCCTTTCCGTTTACGGGAAGTGGGGATCGGCCATGGCTTGGCCAGGTTACCGCGGGTCGTCATCGGTTGGTTGCTTGCCGGATTACTGCTCGCCGCTGTCGCGCGGTCAAGTGCGCAAGGAGTGACCGCAGGCACGAACAACCTGCCGGTGATTACCACGGGACGGGAATTGTTGTCCCTACCGGTGTCCGAGACCAAACGGCATTACCCCCTGCGCCTGCGCGGCGTGGTGACCTTTTACGATGCCCGTTTCAAGACTTTGTTCGTGCAGGACGAAACCGCTGGTTTCTGGTTGTTCCGGACTTTCACGGAAACCAATCTCGCAATGGGCCAGTTGTTGGAGATTGCGGGCGTGAGTGATGGGGAGTTCGGTTCTCATGCGCGGCCGTCATCGTTGAGGATCCTGGGCTCGGCGCCTTTGCCGCCGGCGCTGCCCACCACTTACGAGCAACTGGCGAGCGGTCAGGTGGATTGCCAATTGCTGGAGGTCCAGGGGGTGGTGCACTCCATGGCGTACCACCAGGATTTCCTCCGGCTGGACCTGGCGGTGGGCAATGATCACATCCCCATTTCAATGCCGGACTTTCAAGACAAACAGTTTCCCACCAATTTGATCGGCGCGCGGGTTTCCGCCCGCGGGGTTTGTTCGATGAATCTGGACCGGGAGGGCAAGATCATCGGTTTTTGGTTGCTCGTGCAAAACCTCGGCGCGATCACGGTGCTGCGTCCAGCGGATCTCGGGGTTTTTTCCGAACCGCCACGGTTGGTCAAAAGTCTGATCACCTACGGATTGAATGCCCGTTATGGCGACCGGGTGAAGGTGGCCGGGGTGGTCACCCTGCGCCGGGCCGGTGGGGAGATTTTTATCCGGGACGCCTCGGGAGCCTTGCACGTCACTCCCCGGCAGCCATGGCGGCACGAGGATCCGGGTGGTCGTTACCTTGACCCCCCGCCCCCTCCCGAGGTGAAGCCCGGGGACCGGGTCGAAGTCATCGGTTATCCCGCTTCGGGCCTGCCCCGGGCGGTGCTGACGGATGGGGAGTATTATCTGGCCGGGCCGTCCACCAATGCCCCGCTGGCCAAAGCCATTCCGGCCGCCGCGGCCTTGAATTCCGATAACGATTCGGAGTTGGTGAGTCTGGAGGCCCGGGTTTTGCAAACGGCGCTCCGGTTGGTTGGGCGACGGACCAATGAGGTGCTCTCGCTGCAGGCCGGGGTGACCATTTTTGAGGCGGAGTTGGAGGATGCTCCGGCCCTCCCGGTGGTACGGGACAGCCTCGTGCGGGTCACGGGGATCATCGAACAGGAAGCGGGTCCGGGGGCCAGGGCCCGCTCCTTCCGTTTGCTGATGCGGGGTCCCGCCGACCTGGCGGTTCTGGACACTCCCACGCTGTGGACGGTGGGAACGATTGTGCGGGTCAGCTTTGTGGGGGGGGCGGTAATGCTGGCGGCCTTGGTCTGGATTCAGGTGCTGCGGCAACGGGTGACGACGCGCACCGCCAGCCTGGCCGCGACCAATGAGCGGTTGGTGAGTGAGGTCGCGGAGCGGCAAATGGCGGACGCGGAACTCCGCCGCGTCGAATCCGAATTGCGCACCGCCTTGCAGAAAGAGCGGGAACTTAATGAGTTGAAGGGAAATTTTGTCAATTTGGTTTCGCACGAATTCCGGACGCCGCTCAGTATCATTCTGTCGTCTTCGGAAATCCTGGGGGCCTACCTGGACACGCTGAGTCCCGCGGAACGGGCCGAACATCTGCGCGACATCCAGGACTGCTGCCGTTACATGGCGGGGATGATGGAGGAGGTGCTCGTCCTGGGCCGGGTGGAAGCGGGCAAAACGCATTTCCGGCCCACCGCACTGGATGTTTCCAGTTTTTGCCGCCGGCTGGTGGAAGATGTGCGCTCGGCAACCAACGGGCAGTGCCCGATCGAATTTGGAGAGGATGGCGTGGATGAGCCGGCCCGGGGCGATGAGAGCCTTTTGCGTCACATCTTTCAAAACCTGCTCACCAACGCCGTCAAGTACTCCCGGGCCAACCAGAAAGTCACCTTCTTTGCTCACCGCGAAGGCGGCGAGGCGGTGCTGACCGTGCGGGATCGTGGCATTGGGATTCCCACGGAAGATTTGAAGCGCATCTTCACGGCCTTTCATCGCGGCCTGAATGTCGGCCAGTTGCCCGGCAGCGGACTCGGGTTGGTCATCGTCAAACGCTGCGTGGATTTGCACGGTGGCCAGATCCACATCGACAGCATTGAAGGGCAGGGGACGACGGTGGTCGTCCGCCTCCCGCTGTTCATTAAGACCGGTTTCACCACCACCCTCCACCGTGCCACCCTGGAAAAACTTCCCGCCCTCGAATGAAACGAATCCTTGTGATCGAAGACCAGCCGCAGATGCGGCGAAATTTGTTGGTGATACTCCAGCATGAAGGTTACCTGGCTGAAGGCGCGGTCAACGGTCGCGTGGGGGTGGAGATGGCGGTGGCCAATCCGCCCGATCTAATCCTGTGCGACATCATGATGCCGGAATTGAACGGCTATGAAGTGCTGGATGCCCTGCGGTCGGACGATGTCACCTCCGGCATTCCGTTCATTTTCCTTACCGCCAAAGGCGAGCGGGAGGATCAGCGCGCGGGCATGGATTGTGGGGCGGATGACTACCTGACCAAACCCATGATGCGGGAGGAACTGCTGGGGGCCATCAGCGCCCGCTTAAAAAAACAGGAGCAACAGATTGCCCGGCTGAAGGAGCGGATGGCGGCGATGAAGCTGCAACCGCAATTCACCTCCCCGGCGCCCCTGGAAAAATCCGGACTCACCGCCCGCGAGGCGGAGGTGCTTTTTTGGGTGGCCCAAGGCAAGGCCAACGCCGATGTCAGCGCCATTCTCGGCCTCAGCGTCTTGACAGTGAAAAAGCACCTGTGCCATATATTTGAAAAATTGGGCGTGGAAAGCCGCCATGCCGCCACAGTGTGGGCGCTCGAAACGCTGAGCCAGGAGTAGTTCCCCGGTTACTTGATCATCAACCGATAGCCGACCCCTGACTCGGTGATCAACAATTCGGGCTCGGCGGGAACGGTTTCGATTTTCTCGCGCAAGTGGGTCATGTAAACGCGTAGATAGTGGGTTTGCTCTACATACGTGGGGCCCCAGACTTCGCGCAAAATCTGCCGGTGGGTGAGCACCTTTCCGGCATGGCGTACAAACAACGCGAGCAGGCTGTATTCGGTGGCGGTCAATTTCACCGGATGGCCTTTCACCAGCACCGCTCGCGACACCAGATCCACCTCCAGCGGGCCGGATTTGAAGACGGCGGCATCCGCCGTGGGTTGGGCATGCCGCAGCGCCACGCGCAAGCGAGCCAGCAACTCCCCGGTGCCGAACGGTTTGGTGAGATAGTCATCCGCGCCCTGGTCCAAGGCGGCGATCTTGTCCTCTTCTCGATCGCGGACCGAAAGCACAATCACCGGCACCTGACTCCATTCCCGCAAGCGTTGCAGGACCTTGACTCCATCCAGATCGGGCAATCCCAGGTCGAGGACGACGGCGTCCGGGCGTCTCTGGGCGGCCTCCGCCAGACCCTCCTGGCCGTTGGTCGCTTCGTAAACCCGGTAACCGTTGCCTTCCAGCGTGAGCCGCAAGAGCCGCCGGATTTGCACCTCATCATCGATCACCAGCACCACCGGGGCGGGCGGGGTGGGTTCGGTTTTCATGCCGGCTCGGCCAGCACCGCGGGAGCATCCCCCAAGGGCAACGAGATGGTGAACCGGGCGCCGCCACTGGATTGGTTTTCCACTTGCACCCTGCCATTCTGCGCTTCCACGAAGCCTTTGACAATCGAAAGTCCCAATCCGGTGCCGCCGGTGGCGGTGCCCGGAACCCGGTAGAATTTGTCGAACAACCGCGGCAGGGACGCTTCCGGGATGCCCGGACCTTCATCCGTCACGGTGAGGACGAGTTGGCGGCCGACCCGGGCAGCAGTCAACCGCACGGCCCGACCGGCGGGGGTGTGATTGGCGGCGTTGAGCAGGAGGTTGGTCAGCGCTTGTTCCATCAGCACGAAGTCCAGCCAGACCAGCGGCAATGCCGGTTCGATGGTGATTTCCACCGGGCGGCCGCCCAGTTCCCGCTCCAGGTGCTTGACGGTGACATGAATCAGGTCCCCCACGTCGCACCAGTCCAGCTTGGGTTTGACCTGGCCGGATTCCACGCGGGCGATGTCCAGCAGGTTTCCCACGAGCCGGTTCAGCCGGTCGACCGCTTCGCGGATTTCACCCAGGACGTTCTCAAATCCCGGGGGCATTGCCCCGGAAGTCTCCCCCAACACCCCGGCGGCACTGGCGATGGCGGCGATGGGGGTCCGTAATTCGTGGGAGATGGAATCCAGCAGCGTTCGGCTCAGGCGTTCCGATTCGGCGGCCAATTGCGACTGTTGCGCCACCTCGTGGAGCCGCTGCCGATCAAGCACCAAGGCGGCCTGTCGGGCGATGGAATCCAACAGGGCGGTTTGCTCAAAAGTGGGTGACACCCGTCCCGGCCAGCGAACAGCCAGCACTCCAACGGGGTTTCCCGCCGTCGCCAGAGGAATATGGATGGCTTCCGACGAGGGTAGATTGTCGGTGAATTGGCCGGCCTTCTGATTGTGCTGGAAGACCCAGGCGGCCACGGTGAATTCCTTATCGCTCAACGTCAGCGTGCCGCCCGGCCGGGGGGCGGTCGCCAGCCGGCCGTTGCCATTGGCCAGGAGCACCGCGGCTTCGGCCCGGAACAGCGTTCCGATGTGGTTCACGATGACCTTGACGATCGCGTCCACGGTCACCGCCTCCACGAGCTCCCGGGTGAGGAGATACAGGGCGGCCGTCCGTTCCTCCCGCCGGCGTTCCGCCCGCTCCTGGGCCCGGAAGCGCGACACCAATTGTCCCATGACCACCGCGACCACGAAGTACATCCCGAACATCAAGCCGTCTTCAAACGTCGTGATCCAAAATGTGTAAACGGGGGGGAGGAAAAAGAAGTTCCAGAGGAGCGCGCTGACCGTGGCGGCAACGAGCACCGGACCCCGGCCGACAAACAGGGCCAGCACGACCACCGCCAGGAGGTAGAGCAGCGCCACGGCCCGGTAGTTGACGACCAGCGGATTGAGCAGGTGGCCAAAGAGCGTCACCCCGCCGACGACGGCCAGTCCCAGGGCATACTGGTTCCAGGCCTGGGGATTCCGGGGGCGGGTTTCGCGCGGGGGTTGGGCGCCGTCCGCATTGCCCGCGCGCACCACATGAATGTCGATGTCGCCGCTTTCCTCCACCAACCGCCGGGGCAGGGGGCCACCGCCAAAATACTGCCGCCAACCACCCGGCGCCGGCTTGCCCACCACAATCTGGGTGACGTTGTGCTGCCGGGCCACGCGCAGGACGCCGCGGATTACGTCCTCGTCCACCGACGTGACCACCTCGGCCCCCAACTCCCGGGCCAGCGCGAGGTTCCGGGTGAGTTGCGCCTGTTCCGCCTCCCCGATCGGGCGGGAAGTTTCGACGTGCAGCGCCAGCCATTGGCCGTCCAGACTGTCCGCCAACCGCCGCGTCCAGCGGACCAATTGGGCGGAGAGGGGACTCGCACTCACGGCGACGAGCAACCGGTGACCGGTTTTCCAGGGTTGCTGGATTTGCATCACCTGGTGGTAATCCCGCACGTCCTGGCCGACGCGTTCGGCGGCCAGGCGCAACGCCATTTCCCGCAGGGCCGTAAGATTGCCCTCGCGGAAAAAATTCACCATGGCCACGGCTGCACGGTCAGGCATATACACCTTGCCCTCATCCAGGCGCCGCATGAGGTCATCGGGCGAGATATCGATCAATTCGATTTCCGCCAGGTCCAGCACCCGGTCTGGCACGGTTTCGTGGATGGTGGAGCCGGTGATTTGTTCGACCGTTTGCGCGCGGCTTTCGACATGCTGGACGTTCAGCGTGGTGTAAACATCGATGCCCGCGTCGAGCAGTTCGAGGATATCCTGATAGCGTTTGGGATGCCGCGAACCGGGGGCGTTGGTGTGCGCGAGTTCATCCACCAGGGCCAGCTTCGGGCGCCGTTCTAGCAAGGCGTCCACATCCATCTCCGAAAGTTTGATGCCGCGATGCTCGCTGGTTTTTCGGGGGATGGCCGGGAGGCCCTGATTCAAGGCGTCGGTGTCCTTGCGCCCATGAGTCTCGACGTAACCCACCACGACATCCACCCCCTGCGATAACTGCTTGCGAGCCGCCTCCAGCATGGCATAGGTCTTGCCCACGCCGGCGGCCATCCCTAAGAAAATTTTGAGCTGGCCGCGCTTGCTCGTGTCGTCCTGTCGTTGGATGGCTTCCAGCAGGCTGTCCGGATCGGGTCGGAGGTCGTCGTTCACAAAATCAAAGAGGAGGGTGCGGTTTGCGACCGGCTATCCGCCGTGGTCGCGGGTTAGGGATGCGGGGATTTCGTTGCCGATGGAGCCGGGCGCGCGGGCATCCGCCACCAGCGCCGGAGGGCGACGATGGACCAAATCCCCTCGACGAGCCCGAAGGGCCAGGCCCCTTGCAGGAAACCGTAGGCGGAGCCCAGCACGCAGGCGCCGGCAAAACCCAGCACATACCAACGGCTGCGGTCTTCGAGCGCATACGTCACGAGCATCGCCGTGACGGCGAATAAGCCAAAGAGTGTCAGTCCATCCATGATGATTAGTCCTGCGTTGTTGTCCGTGTCTTTTTCCCGCGTTCCGCCGCCGGCTTATCGTAGCGGCCATGCCGGAAATGTCCAAACCTTGCCGGCGGTGGTCGCCAGCAAGGTTGCGTCTGCCCGGGAGGGGGGACGTCATTTTACCTGATCGAGCGCCAGGTTGAGTCGCAGCACATTCACCCCGGGGTCGCCCAGAAAACCGAGGTTGGGGGCGTCCGTATATTGCCGGACCATTTCCCGCACCTGCTCCTCCTTGAGGTTCCGGGCCTTGGCCACGCGGGCGATTTGCCATGCCGCATTCGCGGGGCTGATGTGCGGATCCAAGCCGCTCCCCGAGGCCGTGACCGCGTCTGCCGGCACGGCATCCGTATCTTTGAGACCGTTCCGTTTCCGGTAATCCGCGATCCGGTCCTTGATGGAGTCCGCCAGTTTTTGCGAGGTCGGTCCGAGGTTGCTTCCGCCGGAACTCGTGCCGTCGTAACCGTTGCCCGCGGCCGACGGCCGGGAGTTGAAGTATTTGTCGCCGGTGAACAATTGACCGAGCAGAGCCGAACCGCGGGTGACGCCCGCGGCATCGGTGATGAGGCTACCATTGGCCTTGGCCGGGAAGAGCAATTGGGCCGCGCCAAAAACCACCAGTGGATAGAGCCCGCAGCAGACCAAGGCCAGGACCAGGGTGGCCAGAAAGGAAACGCGCAAGTCGTGAAGAATAGCTTTCATAAAGGATCAAGCAAGGTGAAGGGACGTGATGAGGATATCGATCAGTTTAATGCCCACGAAGGGGATGATGACGCCGCCCGCCCCATAAATGAGCAGGTTGCGTTGCAGGATTTGCAGAGCCCCGATGGCTTGGAATTTCACCCCGCGCAGGGCCAGGGGAATCAGGAAGACAATGATCAGGGCGTTAAAGATCACCGCGCTCAGGATCGCGCTGCCCGAGCTTTGCAGGTGCATGATGTTCAGCGAACTGATGGCCGGGAACGTGGTCATCAGCATCGCCGGGATAATGGCGAAGTATTTCGCCACATCGTTCGCGATACTGAAGGTGGTCAAGGCCCCGCGGGTGATCAGCAGTTGTTTGCCGATCTCGATGATTTCCAGCAATTTGGTGGGGTTCGAATCCAGATCCACCATGTTGCCGGCTTCCTTCGCGGCCTGGGTGCCCGTGTTCATGGCCACACCCACATCCGCCTGGGCCAGGGCCGGGGCGTCGTTGGTGCCGTCGCCGATCATGGCGATCATCCGGCCGCCCTGTTGCTCCTTGCGGATCAGGGCCAGTTTGTCTTCGGGCTTGGCCTCGGCCAGAAAATCATCCACCCCGGCCTCCAGCGCGATGGCGGCGGCGGTGAGTTTGTTGTCGCCGGTGATCATCACGGTTTTGATGCCCATGGCGCGCAGCCGTTTGAACCGCTCCGGCAGGCCGCCTTTGACGATGTCCTTCAGGTGGATGACGCCGAGGATTTTATCACGTGTGGCCACCAGGAGCGGGGTGCCGCCGCCGCGCGCCACCCGTTCGACGGCCTGCATCACCTCCGGGGCCGCCCCGCAATTCGCGAATTTGTAGATGGCCTCCGCGGCGCCCTTCCGGTACTGCACGCCCCCGAGGTCCACGCCACTCATGCGGGTTTGGGCGGTGAATTTGACGAATTGCGCATTGGGGAGTTCGTGGATTTCCCGCGCCCGGATGCCAAACTTTTTCGCCAGCACCACGACACTTCGGCCCTCGGGGGTTTCATCCGCCAGGGAAGATAATTGGGCGGCGTCCGCCAGTTCTTGTTCCGGCACACCCGGGGCTGGGATGAATTCCGTGGCCTGCCGGTTGCCGAGGGTGATGGTGCCGGTTTTATCGAGCAGCAGCACATCCACGTCGCCGGCCGCTTCCACGGCGCGGCCGCTCATCGCCAGCACGTTCCGTTGCAACAACCGGTCCATGCCCGCGATGCCGATCGCGCTCAATAACCCGCCGATCGTGGTGGGAATGAGGCACACGAGCAGGGCAATGAGCACGGGGATGGAAAAGGCCGCCCCGGAATAAATTCCCATCGGTTTCAACGCCATGATCACGAACATGAAGATGAGCGTCAACGCCGCGAGCATGATGGTGAGGGCGATCTCGTTTGGGGTCTTTTGCCGCTTCGCGCCTTCCACCAGCGAGATCATGCGATCCAGGAATCCGTGGCCGGGATCAGCCGTGATCCGGATCTGGATTTCGTCGGAGAGCACGCGGGTGCCGCCGGTGACCGCGCTGCGGTCGCCGCCGCTTTCGCGGACGACGGGCGCCGATTCGCCGGTGATGGCGGATTCATCCACCGTGGCGGCCCCGAGCACCACCTCGCCGTCGCCGGGAATGATTTCGCCCGCATGCACCAGCACCACGTCACCCTTGCGCAGGCTGTTGGCATCGATCTGTTCCAATTTGCCATCGGCGCGCACCTTCTGGGCCACCGTGTTGGTGCGGGTCTTGCGCAGGGAATTGGCCTGCGCCTTGCCCCGGCCTTCCGCCACCGCTTCGGCGAAGTTGGCGAAGAGCACCGTGAACCAGAGCCAGAGCGCGATCTGGGCGATGATACCGCGTTCCGTGGTGGGGAGGAACACATCCACGGTGGTCAGGATCGCCCCGATCAGGGTGACAAACATCACGGGATTCTTGACCATGGCGCGCGGGTTCAGTTTCCGGAACGCATCCAGGATGGCCGGCCCGGCGATATTCCAATCAAAGAGGGAGGGAGCTTTATGGGTCATGGTAATTCCAGTTGGTTAAAAGAGTTTGCCTTGCGCAGTCAGGAAATGTTCCACCACCGGCCCGAGGGCCAGGGCCGGCAGATAGGTGAGCGCCCCGACCAGCAGCACGGTGCCGATCAGCAAAATGGTGAAGGTGGGACCGGAGACCGGGAAGGTGCCCACGCTCTGGGGCGAGATCTTCTTGCCGGCCAGGGAACCCGCCAGCGCCATGATCGGCACAATCATCAGGAACCGGCCGATCAAAGTGGCCAGCCCCAGGGTTGTGTTGTACCAAGGTTCGTTCGCCGTGAGGCCGGCGAACGCACTGCCGTTATTGCCGGTGCAGGAGGTGAAGGCATAGAGAATTTCGGACAGACCATGCGGTCCGCTATTGTTCAGACCCGCCTTGCCCCAATCCGTCACCGCCGCCCAGGCCGTGAAGCCCAGGATGGATAACGCGAGCACCAGCATGGAGAGGAGGCAGGCTTTTACCTCGTAGGCGCCGATTTTCTTGCCCAGATACTCCGGCGTGCGGCCCACCATCAGCCCGGCGATAAAGACGGCGAGAATCACGAACACCAGCATGCCGTAGAGGCCCGCCCCCACGCCGCCGAACACCAGTTCGCCCAGTTGAATGTTGAGCATCGGAATCAGGCCCCCGAGCCCGGTGAACGAATCATGCATGGAGTTCACGGCGCCGCAGGACGCGTCGGTCGTTACCGTGGCGAACAAGGCGGAATTAAAAATGCCGAAACGCACCTCCTTGCCTTCAAAGTTGCCGTCCGCGACAGCGATACCCATTTTTTGATGGATGGGGTTGCCGGCGGCCTCCGCCCACCAGCAAACCAGCGCCGCCACGAGGAAAAGCGCGAACATGGCGCCCCAGACGGCCCAACCGTGACCCTGATTCTTCGTCATGCGGCCGAGGTAATACGTCAGCCCCGTGGGGATGGCGAAGATCGACAGCATCTGGAGGAAGTTGGCCAGCGGGGTGGGGTTTTCAAAGGGATGCGCGGCGTTGGCGTTGGTGTAACCGCCGCCATTGGTCCCCAGCATCTTGATGGCGACTTGCGAAGCCATGGGTCCTTCCGGAATGGATTGTTCGGTGATGGTCTGATCCACCATCACGGTGATGTTGGTCATGACGGGTTGCCCCTTCTCGTCCAGCTTGGGAGCATCCACCAGCACCGGCGCGCCATTGCTCAGGACCGCTTGTTTCTGGTCGTCCAGCTTTGGCACCTGGATCATGACCGGGACATTGGTGGTGACGGGTTGGCCCTTGTCGTCCACCTTCGCCACCTGGACAGTATAGGTCTCGGTCAGTTTGGCGGTCGCATTCGGCTGGAAGTTTTGAATCATCCCTTGCGATACGAGAACGAGCGCATAGATGAAGCACAGCGGGAGCAGCAGGTAATAGGTCACCCGCACGAGATCCACCCAGAAATTGCCGATGGTCTTGGCGGTGTGCCGCGCGATGCCCCGCACCAGGGCGGCGGCGAGGGCGATGCCGACGGCGGCCGAGGTGAAGTTATGAATCGTCAACGCCACCATCTGAGACAGATAGGACATGGTGGATTCCCCGCCGTAGCTCTGCCAGTTGGTGTTGGTGGTGAAGCTGGCGGCCGTGTTGAAGGCCAGATGCGGGGTGAGGGCCCCGAATTTCTGGGGATTCAACGGCAGCCACTGCTGCACCCGGAGGATGACATAACTGAAGATCATGCCCACGAGGCTGAACCAGAGCATCGCCAGCGTGTAACGCTGCCAGTTCTGTTCTTCGGCGGGGTTGATTCCGAGCACCCGGTAGGTCAGCCGTTCGCCCGGGCGGATCAGCCAGTCCAGCCAGGTCTTGCCCTTGGCATCCAGCACCTGACCCAGGTAGAGCCCCATGGGTTTGGTAAGGAGCAGGAGGATACCGACAAAAGCCGTCAATTGCAGCCAGTCTATATTGCGCATAAATTTCCGTGGTTGATTAAAATTTTTCCGGGCGGATCATGGCGTAAAAGAGGTAAACGCACACCGCCACCGCGATCAGTCCGACAAAAATGTTTTCCATATGTTTCCTAGATTTTGTTGCAAAACGCGACGTAAGCGGCGGCGGCGACGAAGAAGCCCACCGTCAATGCCAGATAGAGAAGGTCGATCATAAGTTTGCGAGTTGATTATTCCGTGACTGCCAAAGTGACGACGGGGCAACGGACGCGTTCCATGACCCGTTCCACCGTCCGTTTTCCGAGCCACCGGGCCAGGAATCCCGGGCGAGGCCGCGCCAGAATGACGGCGGCGGCCTGCCAATGTTCCGCGAGTTTGGTGATGACTTCCGCGGGCGCGCCTTCCGCGATGGCGCAAGTGGCCGGCACCCCGGCGCGGTGCGCCATTTGCAACAGCGGCTCGGCTTGCGCAACGGATTCCCGAAAAAGTTCGACTTTCAGCCGGTCGGGACTCGCCGGACCGTACGGGCTCAAATTCAGGTGGATGGCATGGACCAAAGTCAGCAAAGCATCCATTTTTCGTGCCATTTCAATCCCCGCCTCGGTCACCCGGGTGGAGCCGGGGGTGAAGTCGACGGGCACCAGGATTACTTTCCGGCGATGCAGGTTGGCTTGGTGGGCAACCAGGGTTTGCTCGGCGAGGTTCCCGGGCGCTTCCATGTCAACCGCCCCGGTTTTCGCGGTCCATCGGGGTAGTCCTTCCGCCAGGGTCCGCTCCAGCACCGGGACTCCCGCCGTTTGGGCGAACCAAACCGACCCTTCTGAATAAACCATATTCACAAGGTAAATATGGAACGGGTTGCCCCGGGCCGGTAATCAAAAGGGGGGCGGAATGTATTAAGAAAATATCAAAATCAACTCCCCGGGAGGGGAGTTCTGCCTCGTGGGGGGGATTTTAGGCTGTCGATGGCTCCGCCGTTTATCCGGCTTTGGCCAGGATCCCGGATTTGACGTCCCACCGCTGGCCGTCGCGGACGAGTTCGCGCGGCCAGGTTTCTTCGGTGCAAGTCATGAAAACCTGGCCATGCGCCTGTTCGGAGCGGTTTAAGAGGGGCATGAATCCCGCCCGCCGTTTGGCGTCCAGTTCGCCCATGACGTCATCAATCAGCAGAATGGGGGGCGAGCCATGGATGCCGGTGAGGTATTCCGCCTGGGCCATTTTGAGGGCGATGGCCAGCGTGCGCTTCTGGCCTTCACTGCCGTACTGCCCGGCGGGGCGGTCATTCAGGCGGAAGTCGAGATCGTCGCGATGCGGACCGATGAGGGTCGAGCGGAAGGTGCGTTCGCGCGCTCGGGATTGGGCGAGTTCGACCGCGAAATCGGCTTTGACCGTCGGGGCGTAGGTCAGGCGCAGCTCCTCGGCGTCATGGGATACCCGCCGGTAGGCCAGTCGGGCCAGCGGGGATAGTTTGGGCGCCAGTTCGTGGCGCAGGCGGATAATTTCCTCGCCGGCTTTGACGAGTTCGATGGAGAAACTGTCCAGCGCGGCTTCGTCGGGCATCCGTTGTTTGAGCAGCGCGTTGCGCGAGCGCAAGGCCCCGGCATAGCGCTGGAGCAAGGTGAGGTAGCCGGGATGGGTTTGGGACAGCAGCAGGTCAATGAATCTTCGTCGCCCGCGGCCGGGACCTTTGACCAGTTGCAGGTCTTCGGTGCAGAAGACCACCACGCGCAGGGCGCCGAGATAATCCGTCAGGCGCCGCACGGGTTGCTGATCCAGACTCAGTTTACGCTCGGCTGCGGACCAGTAGATTTTGATATCCCGTTCCCCCTGGCCCACCACCGTGCCGCCGACAAAATAGCCCTTCTGGCCGTGCCGGATCATCTGCGCGCCGCCCACGCCGCGGAAGGAGCGCAGGGTGGCCATAAGGTAAATGGCCTCCAGAATGTTGGTCTTGCCCTGGGCGTTGTCGCCGAGAAAAACCTGGAATCCGGGGGTAAAACTGACATCCAACCGCGCGTAATTGCGGAAATCGCGCAGCTTCAATTGAGCCAGATGCACGGCGAAAGCTTGCCGGGAAGGTGCGCGGTCCGCGAGCCTTTTCCCGGGCGCCGTTCAGGCGGCGGCCTGATCCTGTTTACGCCGGATGATCGGTTTGCCCGCCCCGGTCACAGCCGCCTTGGTGATCTTGACGTGGAGGACGTCCTCGCTGCTGGGCACGTCATACATCACATCGAGCATGATGCGTTCCAGCAACCCGCGCAGCGCCCGGGCGCCGGTGCCTTTCTTGAGGGCTTGGGAGGCGAGTTCGGCCAGGGCGTCGTCAGAAAATTCCAACTCCACCCCTTCCATGGCCATGAGCTTGGCGAATTGCTTCACCAGCGCATTCTTTGGATCCGTGAGGATCGAAACCATTTGTTCCGCGGTCAATTCGGACAGCACCGTCATCATTGGCAGCCGGCCAATGAATTCGGGAATGAAACCGAAACTAAGCAAGTCCTCGGGTTCAATGTGCTGCAGGACTTCCAACCGGGCGTGGCCTTCGGCCACCCGCCGGTTCTGTTCGACCGCGTTAAAGCCCATGACCTGGCTGCCCAGGCGTCGCTGGATGACTTTCTCGAGCCCCACAAAGGCGCCGCCGCAAATAAAGAGGATGTTGCTGGTATCCACCCGGATATACTCCTGTTGCGGGTGCTTGCGACCGCCCTGCGGGGGAACATTGCAGACGGTGCCTTCCAGAATCTTCAGCAGGGCCTGTTGCACGCCTTCGCCGGAGACGTCGCGCGTGATGGAGACGTTTTCGGTCTTGCGGGCGATCTTGTCGATTTCGTCGATGTAAACAATTCCGCGTTGCGCGCGCTTGACGTCGTAATCCGAGTTTTGCAGCAGGCGCAGGATGATGTTTTCGACGTCTTCGCCCACGTAGCCCGCCTCGGTCAGCGTCGTGGCGTCGGCGATGGCGAAGGGCACGTCCAGGATTTGGGCCAGGGTGCGGGCCAGCAGGGTCTTGCCGGAGCCGGTCGGCCCCACCATCAGGATGTTGCTTTTCTCGATCTCGACTTCCGCGTGGCGGCCCAGGGGGGGCAATTCGGGCGTCTCGCCCTCGGCCCCCGCGGGTTCATGCTGGATGCGCTTGTAATGATTGTGGACGGCCACCGCCAGGGTGCGCTTGGCATGCTCCTGGCCGATGCATTGACGGTCCAGCAGGCGCTTGATCTCCGCCGGTTTGGGGATGTTCACCTTCGGCCGCGGTTTGCGGATCTGGGTGGACAACTCCTTGTCCAGCACGGTCTTGCACAGCACCACGCAGTTGTCGCAGATGTAAACGCCCGGCCCCGCAATCAATTTCTTCACTTCCGCGTGGGATTTCCCGCAGAAGCTGCACAGCGTGATGTTGGTGGGGCGGGCCATGGTGATGCCTTAGTCCTTCTTGTCAACCGGGGCGGCGGCTTTCTCGATCAAGCCGGGAATCTGTTTCCGGGACTGCACGACTTCATCCACGATGCCGTACGCCTTGGCTTCCTCGGCGGACATGAAATTATCGCGATCGCAATCCTTCTCCACCTGCTCGATGGAGCGCCCGGTGTGATGAGCGAGAATGGAATTCAGCCGGCCCTTGAGTTTGAGCATGTATTTGACGCGGATTTCCACGTCGCTGGCCTGGCCCTCGGCGCCGCCGAGCACCTGGTGGATCATGATGTTGGCATTGGGCAGGGCAAACCGCTTGCCTTTGGTCCCGCCCGCCAGGAGCACCGCGCCCATGCTGGCCGCCTGCCCGATGCAGTAGGTGTTCACATCGCAGGTCAGAAATTGCATGGTATCATAAATCGCCAGGCCGGCTGTCACGCTGCCGCCGGGGGAGTTGATATAAAGATGGATGTCCTTCTTGGGATCCTTCATCTGGAGGAATAGCAACTGGGCGATGATCAGGTTCGCCACCATGTCGTCCACCGGGGTGCCCAGGAAAATGATGTGGTCCACCAGCAGCCGGGAATAAATGTCGTAGCCCCGCTCGCCGCGGCCGGTCTGCTCCACCACCATTGGTACCAAAAAGTTTTGCATAGCTATTGATTAAGGATCGAATCTGAGCGCAACCTAACGGAGGGGCATTTGCCCGTCAAGTGTGGGTATGGCACCGGGGGAGAGGCCTTGCCGGGAAACTGCCTTCCACCTTGCTGGAAAGGCGGTGATGGGCCAAGGTACCCGCATGACTAAAATCCCCGCCTGCCTCCTGGTTTTGGGGCTGCTGATTTCCCGGGAGAATTGTCCCGCACAGGTCAGCGGCAATATTGGTTTTTCCCAACCCTACGGGAGCGGGCGGCTGCGGCCGGAGCAGAGTGAACGCGAAAAGCGCCTGCCCGTTCCCAATGAAGTGCCCGCCGGCAGTAATGCGATGTTTCTGGACGCCAGCGTGCTGATCAACGTGCCGGCGGATGAATTCGTCGCCGTATTCGGGCTCGCGCAATCGGGCGAAACGCCGGTGGCCTGCCTCCAGAAAATGGATGCCGTCCTGCAGCAGTTCGGGGAGGCGTTGAAGCCACTGGGAATCGGCAGCAACGACGTTTTCGTGGACTTCATCGCGCAGGAGAAGATTTATGGTTATCGCGTGCAGGAAAGCGTGGCCAAGGAAGAACTGACCGGGTTTGAACTGAAGAAGAATGTCTCGATCCATTATCGTGACAAGGCGCTGCTGGACCGGGTGGTGATCGCTGCGGCGCGTCAGCAGATTTTCGACCTTATCAAGGTGGACTACGTCGTGCGGAATCCCGCCCCGGTGCAGGGCCGGCTGCTCGTCGAAGCCGCCGCCATCATTCAGGGCAAGGCGGCGGCGTACCGCCAACTCTTTGGTATCAATCTCGCCGCCTCGCCGCTCGTGGTCGCCCACAAGCCGGGGGTTTACTATCCTTCCGAGTCGTACGAGAGCTACACCGCCTTTGAGGGCGAACGGGTGGAGCGCTCCGCTTACCAATCCAAGTATACGGTCCAGGATTTGCGCAAAAGCCGCACCTTCTATTTCAACCCGTTAAACGCCAACGGATATGATACCGTGATCAATCCCGGCAACGGCGAACCCGTGGTGCAGTTCACCCTGTATCTCAAGTTGCGGTACGAACTCGACCGCGAGAACCGCCCTTCCGCAGGGAAGTGATGCCGGCGCCGGGTTTTGCCGCTGGCGGCCGGGATCGACGACGCTGCAGGCGGAACAGCCGTTGCGCCGCCCGGACCGAGCATTCTTCCGAAACCTGATCGGATTCCAGCACGGCTTGGTAACAGGCGGCCGCCTTCGCCAGATTAAGATCGCAACCTAACCCTTTTTCATAGCACATGCCGAGGTCAAACAGCGCCTCCATGTCCCCCATTTTCAGAGCCCGGCGGTACCACCAAATCATCCGGCCCGATTCGCCGCGTTGCCGGTGGATGGTCGCGATGTTGTTGGCGGCACTGGCTTCGCCATTTTGATAGGCTTTTTGATACCACCGCAGGGCGGACTTCTGGTCGCGCTTCCCGTGGAGGCCGCAGTGAAAAAAATACCCCAGGTTGTGATAACACGAGGGGTCGCCGGATTCCGCACCCTGCCGGAATAACTCAAAGGCGCGCGCCAGGTCCCCCTGTTCCCAAGCTTTATCGGCCGCCAAAAAATGGCGACTGGGGGTTTCTTTCGTTTGGCCTTTGGTCATCTTTAATTTTCTTTCCGGGCGGGATCAGCGGCAAATGCGGTGTGGTATTTTTCCCGAAATTCGCGGGCGGCCGCGAGACTGGTGAGGCAGGCGTCCCAATCCATGGTCGGGCGCGGAGAGATGGCCGGGAGCGCCAGCGCTTGACCCTGATACCGTTGGGCGAGCATCTGAAAGGTCTTGCCCCAAGCTTTGAGTTGGCCATCCGGCTTCGCCAGGCCGGTGAATTCGCTGCAATCGGTGGCCTCCGGGGTGTCGTAAAATCCCCAGTTCAACCAGCCGCAGACAAATCCGGCGGAGGTCTCCACCAGCCGACGACAATAGTGTGCTTGCTGCTCTTCCGTCGCGGCCGGATGCTGGCCATTGTCAAAGCGCGGTTTGCCGCCGCCGTACCAGCCAAATTCCGCCAGGATCGTGGGTTTGTCAGGACACACGGTTTCCCGGACCACACTTTCCAGATACGACAGGTTGTGCATTTCCTCCGCCTCCGTCCGGTATTCAAACGCCCCCTGCGCAAAGGGGTAGAAGTGAATTTCCAGGAAATCCAGGAATTTCGCCTGCCGGGCGGGACGAAAAGCGGCATAGTATTTCACCGGCCCGGGGAGCAGGGCGGGGACCGCCCACTGAATCAACCCGACCGTCACGAGCGCGTCGGGATCGACGAGTTTGATCGCGGTCGCCTGGTGGGCAGTCCATTCATCCGCGATCTCCTCGCGGAAGGTCTGGTAATCCAGCAAGGGCCGGCTCTTCAGCGCGTCCTGATCGGAGGGCGGGGGCAGTATTCCTTTGGCGTCCGGCTGGGGACCATTGGTTCCCCAAGCCACTTTGCGGGCGTCTTCTCCCGGGTATTTTTTGGCCAGCCAGGTATTCCAGCGTTGGCGGAGGATGTCGCCGTCCCACGCGAGTTCCGGCTCATTCTTCAGATCATAACCAAAAATGACCGAACGACCCCGGTAACGGGCAGCGAAGAGTTGCCAGAAGTTTTCCAACGCTGCCACCGTGTTCGGGTCTTCGATGGCCACCGGTTGACCGACCGCCGGGCCTTCCCAATGGTCCGGTCCGGTGGGATGCACATAAATACCGGCGGCCTCGGCGATTTCCAGAAACTGATCGAACTTGGCCAATCCCTCCGGATTCAAAACCCCCGGTTGCGAATAGAAGGAGTGGTAGGAGAGAAACACGCGGACGCAGTTTACTCCCACATGGCGCATCGCGGCAAAATCCTTGCGCGTGGCCTCGGCATCCCACTTGGTCCAAACCTGCGGCGCCCAACCCGTTCCCGGTCGATAATAGGTCACGCCCAAGGGGACAAACGGTTGGCCGGTTTCGGAAACAAAGGCCCGTTTGCCGGCTGCGACCCGGATTTTGGGTAAGTGGTTCGTCAGGGGCGCACTGTTTGTTTGGGCTTGGACGGTAGCGCCCGCCAGGCTGATCCAAACGCCAAGCACCAGCAGCAGCCAATGACGGAGCCGGTTACCAGCCGGCTTCCGGATGAGGTGGTCTTTCATGAATTCGGCCGGGACACCCAGGCCCCCGGGGGCCCTATTTTGTCGACGGCGGCGCGAGGGAACCGGGCTCGCGGCGGACAATGGCCAGGGCGTTGGCAATGATTCGCTCATGGCCTTCGGAAGGGCTGCTGCGGATTTCCCCGCCATACCAGAGTGCCGCCGAGCCGCCGCCGTCAAAACTCGTGGCGTCCGTGCAACCCAGTTTCGCCATTTCCGCCGCCAACTCATCGAGGGTCATTCCCACGGAAAGGTTCTTTTGGCGGCCGTCCACTTCCACCAGAAAGAACTCTCGTGCGTTCCAACCCACGGCCGAGCGGGGATGGCGTTCAAACATCGTAGTGGATTCGTAAGACCCGGCTTCGTCTGGTCGCGCCTTCTGCCGCTGGCCGGCCCGGATCAGCACCGGCCCGCCGCTCAGGGCGGTCTTGGCGCCCGCCAGGCTGGGCAGCGTCTCCAGCGCAATCTGCACCACGGCACCGGTGGTGAGCGTCGGCAAATTCTTCAGCGCGGGGCCGAGCGACAAGACAAGCGTGTCCGGGGTGAGCGGGGTGTCACCCACCGGGCGAATCTCCCGCACCTTCGCGGACAAGGTCTTACCGGGGCGCAGGACCAACGGGTCCGTCCCCTGCGCGCTTTCCAGGACCAGTTCCCGGCCGCGCAAGGTGTGGGTGGTGGCCCCCACCGCGGAGGAGTAAAGCACCACTGCTGTGGGCAAACGCTCTTCGTTCAAGCCGATCGGCAGGGAGTTGCCACCCGGCCAGGTGACGTGGAGGCGGGAGACCACATTGGTGGCGTGCGGTTGGCCCTGGGCATCCAGCCAGAAACTCACACCGCCCTTGGGCGCGCTGAACAATTCCCCGTCCACGATTTGCAAACCGCGCGGGTGGCCGGCAAAGGCGCGTTCCATCTGGTAAAAATCGCCGTTTATGGCCGCCAGCGGTTTACCCCAGGCGGGATTCAGGCCGGTCACCAAATCGGAAAGTTTCGCCAGGCCCACCGCCTGTCCCGTCGCGTGGGCCGAGCGCAATTCCAACTGGCCGGCGGAACGGTCCAGCTTCACCACATGAACGGACCAGGGGCCGCTGGCGATTCGGTAATTGGTATAACTCAGGCCGGGTTCCGCCGCGGGGAGGGGAGGACTGGTCTGGGCGCCGGCCAACGGGGCCACCGCCAGCATCAGCCACGAAAATCCGGCCAGCAATTTCCTGGAGATCGCGGTGGTGTCACTGGCCATGAGGCGTTGGGGGCTTGGCGTTGGGGATTTCAGTCCTGCGGGTAAACCAGGATGCGGTCGTGGACGATGATGATGAGATCGTTCTTGCCATCGCCCGTGACATCGGCAATCAACGCTTCCCGCGGCTCCGGCGCTTCACTGCGGCGGCTCCGAAAGGTGCGCTCCTCAAAGACCGGCCAGCGATTCGCCGGAACCAGTTTTCGCTCGGCATCAAACGCCACCAGGTCGAGGTAATTCTTGCCGGTTTCCAGGAACACCAAATCCTTGCGTCCGTCATTGTCCAGATCGCCCACCACCACGTCATTCAGGTGCCCGTCCTTGATGGGGGTCTCGTAGCTGTCGAGTTCCTTGAATTCCCAGACCGATCCTTGCAACGGCATCCAGGCCACCGCGTCCCGGCCCAGAAACGCGACCGTGTTCGGCTGTTTTCCACCCAAACTCACGGCCTGCAAACTGGTGAATGCGGTGTAGGGCAGGGCGACGTTTTTGATCACTTGCCACACGCCGGAACTGTCGCGCTCCACCACGGTGATTTGCTTGCGTTCCGCATCCAGCAGGAAGAGGGAATTGACCGCGTTCGTGCCATTGGGAATGGCGGCCGCGCCGACCAGTCGGGAATTGCTGCCCGCCCCGTTGATTTGTTCCTTCACACTGAAAACCCAGCCACCATGGTTCGTGGAACTTTTGGCGTCCGCCTCCTGTTTCAGCACCACGGCCCGCAGGAAATTCTTTTGCGCCAGTAGCAACTCGGCCTTGCCATCCCCGTCCACGTCCGCCGAACTCAGCCAGGGATCTTCCACGCTGCCGCCTGGGGGCGCGATGTCCTGTTCGTCGAAATCGTGGTCCGGCACCTGCAGGAGGACTTTGATCTTCTCGTAGGGAATCAACACCACCAGATCATTCAGGCCATCCTGATTGACGTCCTGAATAGCCATCGAAGTGGGGTTCGATTTGAAATTCTCATTCAGCTTCTGGCTGTGGCTGTGGCCGTCCGCGGTGCGCGTCACCAGCGAGCGGCGTCCGTCCTGATCGACGATAACCGCCAGCGTCGGTCTGCCATCGGGTTGCAAGCGCCCCACACTCATGGCCAGCGGCTTGCCTTCGATGGGGATCAAAGTGGGGAAGGGCAGGCGGCCTTTGTCATCCATCTGCGCGACACCGACCTGGCGCTCATCGGTGCTCAGGAGGAAAATGCTGGGTTTGCCGTCGCCCGTCCAATCCGCCACGGCCAACTGGCTGACGCCGGTCAGGGTGGAGAACTTGCGCGGGGAATCCAGGGAGCCGTCGGCTTTTTGCAGGAAGATCGAGATCTGTCCGCTCTCCGGTTCCGCCACCAGCAGGTCCGGCAGGCCATCGCCGTTCACATCCGCCCACAATTCGCCGCGGCGCGCCTTGTCGGTCTTGTTCAAGGGCATGACTTGAAACTGGCCCTTTTTGAACGCCCCGGACAATTCCTCGGCTTCCTTGCGGATGAACTCCGAGATCGCCGCGCGTCCGGAGTTTTGGGCGATGGTGATCAGTTGGGTCTTTTCATTGCCCTCCAGGCTATCCACCGTGAAGGAACGGAGCGGGGGGAGGGTGAAATACATCTCCGGTCCCAACTGGCCAGCATTGTTTTGCAACCGGAAGCGGAACGGCGTGGGACTCTCCCAATTGATGAGCAGCAAATCGCTCCGGCCGTCTCCGTCGATGTCCGCCAGGTGAATGGCCTTTACGCTGCCGGAATACGGGATTTTCTCCGGCTCGCCAAACGTGTGGTCCGGCTTTTGCGCCAGGAAATGGATTTGCGTATCCCCGAGGAGGATCAAGTCCGTGAGATGATCGCCGTTGAGATCGCCCGCAACCAGCGCATTGGGGCTGAATTGCCCGTCTTCAATCGACCAGCGCTTGGCGGCGCTCCAGCCGTTGGTGCCCAGATTGTATTGGACGATCAGTTCCTTGGGATCGCCTCCGAAATAGGCGATGTCTGGCCGGCCGTCGTTATTCAGGTCGGTGACCACCAGCGAGGCGATGTGTTTCTCCGAGGCAATGGATTCAATGCGAAACCGGGCATCGGGCGGCAATTCGTTTAATTCCTTTTTGCCCTCGGGTTTGCCGGTCGCGCGATTGGTAAGCCCGGTTTGATTATAAAGGAGATTGATCTTGGAACGCGCATTATTGACCACGATCAGGTCATTGCGGCCGTCGCCGTCGAGATCCGCCGCATGCAGCAGCGTGATCTGGTTGTCGATGGGGAAAATCTCCGGGCCGGTGAACCCAAAGCGGTTGGTGGCCGGTTCGATTTCCGCCTGCGCGCCGCCGACGAGGGCGGTCACCGCAATCAAACCAAGCAGGTATTTCCGCGTGTTTTTGCTGGAAGTTGAGGTAATCATCATCGCAAGTTATTGCCTCGCAAGCTGCCACTGGTTGGCAAATTTGGCCAGCTTATTCCCCATTAATGTGTCCCGCCACACGGCGGGTATGCGGTATCTGGCGATGTTCCCAGACGTAAATTCCCTGCCAGGTGCCCAGAGCGGCCCGCCCTTCCACGATCGGCAGGCTCAGGTTGACCGCCGTCAGCGCGGTGCGGATGTGCGCTGGCATGTCATCCTCACCTTCCGCGGTGTGCTCAAACAGGGGATCTCCGTCCGGCACCAGGCGGGCAAAGAAGCGTTCGAAATCGACCCGCACGCCGGGATCGGCGTTTTCCTGGATCAACAACGAGGCGGAGGTGTGACGGAGGTGCAGCGTCAGCAGGCCCGTGGAAATTCGGCTTTCCCGGACCCAGTCGGTGACGGTGGTCGTGATTTCGTAAAAGCCCCGACCGCGGGTTCGCACCAGGAATTCCCGGGTGGCCTGGCGCAAACCGGACATGGGCTTCGGGGGACGGGAGAAATTATTTCGCGGCGTCCGCCGGTTTGGCGGTGGCGGCGTCGATCATCCGCTCCAGTTCCGGGTTCACCGGATGGCCGGCAGCGCGCGCCTTTTGATAGTGCCAGCGCGACAATTCCACCAACGGGGGTTTCTGGGTGATATAAACCACCGCCAGGTTGTTGTGCGCGGCGCCGTATTCCGGGGCGATCTGGATGGCCTTGCGCAAAGCGGTTTCGGCCGGCCCGCGCAAACCCTTGTGGTCCAAAGTGATGCCGAGATAATTTTGCACTTCCGCGTTCTTGGGATCCAATTGCGCGGCGCGGCTGAGCGTGTCCTGCGCCTCTTCGTATTTGCCTTGCTGGAACTTCACCCGACCCAGCACACCCAGGGAGAACGAGTCGTTGGGATCCACCGCCAACCCCTGTTGGAGATGCTTCTCGGCGTCTTCGAGGTGGTTCAATTCCAGTTGGATGAGGGCGAGGTTGCCCAGGGTGCCGACGTTTTGGTCGTCCATTTTGAGCAATTCGAGGTATTTTTCCTCGGCTTTGTCATATTGGTGACCCACAAAATAGCGATTCGCCTCGGCCATGATCGTGGCCGCGCCCGGGGGCAGGGGTTTGGGCTTCTTGGGCGTGGGGGTCGCGGCTGCGAGCTTGGCTTCCGACCCTTTGAACAGGGCCAATTCCTCCGCTGTATAGGGCACGCGGGGGGATTCCAGGGCCTCAATGCGCGCCCGCAACGTCGCGATTTGCAAATCCGCACCCTTGATCCGCTCAGCGCCGGTCACATCCGTCATCGGCACCACCGCCGTGACCGCCGGAGCCACCGGGGCCGCCCCGGCACTGACTTGCTTGATCTGGCTTTCCAACGCCGCATTTTTGACGCGGAGCATATCCCGCTCGGTTTGCAGGGCGTCCAGCTTGGCTTGCGCCTCGGCGGCCTGGCGGTTGGGTTTCGTCCCGTTGCTATTATTATTCTTGCCCGCGCCGGTCGTCACGACGCCGGGAGCTGCCGTGGACGCGGCTTTGGCCGCATCCAGACTCACCTGCAGTAATTCTTTTTCCTTTTGGAGTTGGACCACCGCGGCCTGCGCCTTTTCCAATTCCCGGGGATCCACGGCGGCCGGTTGCGCGGCCAGTGCTTCCTTCAATTTGGCTTCCAGCAAAACTTTTTCCGCGCTCAGCCGGGCCAGTTGGTCCTGGAGGGACTGGGCCGGGGGTTCGGGGACGACGGCAGCCGGGGGAGTAGTCGGTGCTGCCGGGGTGCCGGTGCCGGTGGTGGCCGGGACCGCCGGAACGATCGGCGCGGGGGCCGGGGCGCCCTTGGTCAATTCCGCGATCTTTTCCGCGACGTATTTGCCGCGATATTTGATGATCGTCAGGTTCCAATCCGGATAGCTGGTTGAAAATTTCTTGAGGGCGGATTGCGCCTCCAAATACTTGGCCATCGCGGGGGCGGATTGGCCCTTGTCATAAAACTCGTCCGCCTGCTGGATGAGTCCGTACACGCCCACATACGCGTCATCCGGGCCATCGGCCCGGACCAGCGGCGCGGCGGCGAACAGGAACAACAGCGCCCAAGCGAAAATGCGATTCATCCGTCCACCATACCCAATCCCACCGGTCGCTGGCAAGCGTCTCCTCGGCGCGGTTTGGGGGCGATGGGACGGCGGCGCGGTGTGACGGGAGCGCGGCCCAGGAGGCGTGAGGTTGGCCGGAAATTGGATTAAGTGTCCGGAGGCTGGACGCCGGGGGGGATGGTAATCATGGGAGCCAGGGGACGAATCGGGCTTATGGGATGGGAAGCGCTCCGGTTGCGGGGATTTTGGGGCAGGGCGGGAAACTGGATTAAGTGTCCGGAGCCTGGACGACGGAGAGGATTAGGGCAAATGGGACGCTCAGGCCCGATGGGTCTTACGTTGCGCGAAATTTGAGGTGTAGGAGAAACGAAGTCAGTGCCTCCCCGCGTCGCCAAGAGGCTTCCGTCTTCGCTGATACGCCGGACAGGATGCAGGGCAGGCCGTAACCTCTTCTGCTACAATTGGTTGGGCTGGCGCGGAGGTGTGGCCCCCGACATCTGGTGAGTGCGTCCGGTGTCTGGAAGGCGGTTGGTTCGGAGATCTTAGGCGTGCAGGGGGAGAAGTCAGAGCCTCCCGTGCTTCGCTGGCAGCTACGCAGGGCAGGCCGTAACCTCTTCTGCTACAATTGGTTGGGCTGGCGCAAGGGCGTGGGCGGCGGGCCTGCCGGGAGGTTCCGGGTCCCGGCAGGCGTTTGTTTGGAGATTAATATGTCAAAGAGCGAGCCCGGCACCGGTTGGTGCGGACGCAAATTGGGGAGGACGAGGGGTGGTTTTTGGGGCGGAGGGAGTGGCTATTCGTCTTTTTCGTGCGGGCGCTGTTGGTGCGGAGTGGGTGGGGGTTCTGGATTGGCACCCGGCCGCGTGAACGTGGGACTCCGAGCGGGGGAGGCGTCGGAGTTTTCGGTGACGGCATCAGCCTGGGGGGCGATGGATTCGAGGTAGGGTGGTTCCGGTTCGTCGGGCTCGGGCGGTTGGCTCATGGCCCAGAGGAGGTCCTGTTCCCAAATGCTGAGTTCTTTCCAAGGGCGGGGTGGGCGGCCTTCGACGACGAACAGGAGGTCGGATGGATCCTCTATTTCGCCGGCGGGGG